>CALOCX010000010.1:0-316688 GCA_942491995.1 uncultured Gammaproteobacteria bacterium
TACAACAACACCAGCTCCTGGCTCTATCAGTTCAGTGAACGGCAGGTATCCGCTCCAATCCAGAAGTTCCTGAGATAATTGGCTGTATCATCAGCTAAACACGCGCTATCGCCCTTTTCTTGCAGTTCGTATTTTTCGACTCGACTGTCTACGCTGACAAATTGTCGCACTTGTGTTTTGACAGAATAGAGGGATAACTTGACACAATGTTGACAGCAATCAAGGCAGTTTCCACACAGATGGTTATCATAAAAATATAGATAGAGAGAAAGTTGGTATCTTTTATGACATGAGGCTCATTTAGATGAGAATTATTGCATTCATGTCGTTCTTGTTCGTTGCCACATTGATGACAGGTTGTTTTCATGACAACGATGATTCATCGTCTCCCCCTGTTGAAGACATTGTCATTGTAGAAGACCAGTCAGCTGCCGGGATTTACTTGTCAATTGCTAGTATGTTTGTTTCTGAGGCAACTGAGCATCCTGCACAAAACCCAGTAAATGTGATAATTGCAAATACTAGTGAGGCAAGATTTCTTTTTTTCGGCTCAACTGGCACTCCGCTGATGTACACCCAATTAGTTGGCAAGGTGAATGTTGCAGCTGATAAATTAACTGCATCCCTTAAGGATTATTCTGGTGGTAATGCGCAGGCATCGCCGGTTGTGCTTGACGGCACAATTGCAACTATGGATGGCGCCTGGGGGAGCTATGCTTGGGATCAGGATTTTGGGCGGTTTGTGTTGAACTATGTTTCTACCTACGAGGAACCATCTGAACTTAACAAGCTACAAGGTATCTGGACATTTAGTCAGGCATCCTCCAGTGGCCTGACTTTTACACTGACACTCACCATTGACCCGGATGGCACGGTTTTCGGCAGTAACACAGACGGCTGTGTGTACAATGGTAAATTCAAAATTATTGATACACAATTCAACGTTTATCGTCTGTTGCTTGACACATCATTATGTGGCGAACTGGATGGGGCTTATAAAGGACTTGCATCCTTACTTGTAGATCAGATCCAAAGGAGTCTGATGTTCGGCGTCACAAACCAAGTCCATTCACTCAGCGGCATGGTCTTTTCCTCCTTGCAGCCATGAGGAAGCGGTCACGATGAACGGCAACTGTTGGCCGAACGTCACCGTACGCAGTAACGCCAGGGGATGCCCCGGTCCTCGCCGTAAATGGCAGGTTGCCGCCAGATTCCGGCCCTAGATACTGATTCTAAATAAGATTTCACTAAACAGCGGGAATCGACCCTAAACAAAAGTACAGTTTGTTGGATTGAATGTCTGGAAAGGAGAAAAACGGACGTTCATCGTTGTGCCTTCGCTAGCCAATCCCCCTCATCGTTGTTCTGGTGATGCCAGAATGATATTCCAATGCCTTATTTCGTGTTCCATTGACGCGCATCAATGCACGATGATGGCGCATCTGTTTTACTTTCAATGAGATAATTTCGAGCCTATGCGGGAGGCTATTTCATGAAAAAAATAGCAAAAGCTTTCGGCATTTTCCTGATGACGCTGGCGCTTATTCCAGGTGCCTATGCAGACTCCTATAAGGTCATCATCAAAAAGATTACGCAGGCGTCTGATACAGGCGATGTGGTGCTTCTATTCAAGCCGGGTGAGAAGGAAGATGGATTCAGTGGCAAGGCCAAGGGTGTATTGCTGGGTACTGATCTCGGCACGAATAAAGCACTCGCGGTGGTATTAACGGCCACCTCCATGGAGAAGGAGGTCATTATCGAGGTAGAAACCATGCCGACGAGTGACGTCATCCAGACCATTACCAGCGTGGGATACAGCCCTTAAAGACCACTCACTTGAGATAGTCTGACACACCGGACATCGAGGACATGTTGTGAAAGCCAGTCGCCTTCTGGTTTTATTCCTGACCGCAGGGATTGTGGCAGGTGCCCTTCTAGTATCCAGTGATTACCTTCCAGAGACGCACGCAGGGACCGTCACAGCCGAGGCCTCGACCGCGAAGCTGTCCAAAGGAAAGTCCATGCCCTGGATACCTGTGTTGCTGCTTGATGATACAGACCAAGCCAGCGCGATCCTGGTTGCCCCGTATGTCAATGAAACTGACATGCGCGAGATTAACGATTATTTTAACGCACAGTACAGTGAAGCTCCCTGGGGCCGAATCCATGATGGGCTGGATATTGATCCCGATGGTAATTTAAAACCTTTTCAGTCAGCTTGTGCAGGGCGGGTAAAAAAACTTTATAAGTTCGATGATCAAGTAATGCTGCTGATTGATTGCGATTCTACTTATACTGTCGGCTATAACTTCGAAACACAGGCACCGAATACCGGACAGGCCCAGTACGATAACATTCTGGTTACGGAAGGGCAGTTGGTCGCGCAAGGCGAGGTTATCGGACACCTCTATTCGGCTGAGAATCTGGAAGATGCTCATGTGCACTTCACTCTATATAAAAACGCCGTACCAACTTGTCCTGCACCACACTTTACTCAGGCAGCGCATGATTCAATTTTGAATTTAATCGCGGTTGCCCATCAGGAAGTCATCATGTGTAAGAGCGGTGACGTAACACCACCACCGCTGATCACGCCTTATTTCAGCGAGGCAGAGATGTCGAAAATTACTGCCGGGTTTAGTTCTCAATACAGTCATTCACCATGGAACTATGTAAATGACGGAATTGATGTCTACCCGCAAGGTGATCTCTCACGTTTTCAGGCGGCGTGTTCCGGGGTGGTCGATGCCGTGATATTACAACAGGCAATTACGGATAACACCTGGCAGGTGGAAGTCGCTATTGCCTGCGATGAGTATGTGTTTGATCCCGATGCCGGTGGTTATTTTATTCCACTGACAACAAAGTATGTTTTTAAAACCATGTCCATCAACCCGCAAGCGGGACAAAATCAGCTGGCTAATATCTCTGTCTCACTAGGCAACTCGATCACTCAAGGCGATACCATTGGTTACTTGAAGGTGGCCAATGATTCTTCACACCTGCATTTTGGATTGTGGCAGTTTGGTCAGACGAAATTCCAGATATTTGGGGTATCAGGCATCCCATTGTGTCCGGAAGCACAATTTACGCCGCAAGCAAAAGACTCGATTCTGAATCTGTTGCATGTGACCTGGCCAAATGCGGGGATGTGTTATCAGAACTGAGGTATGCGTAAGGTAAAGGTCCGCTTTTGGGACAGTTGCCGTTCGCAAGTCATCCGGGAACGGCATGTGGCCGGAGTTCCCCTTTCACAAGAATGTTGCGGTATAACTCCGTCCTGGCTGTGAACGGCGGGAATGCGGCGGACACCGGAAGTTAAAGGGTTAACCCGATAGTTGCATAGTTTCTGCTCTGAAAGCTGGTTTCGCTACCTGTTTTACAGGATGAAATGAATATTTTAAATTGATTCTGGAGTTCACCGCTAGTGAGGTTTTGACACGTCCTGTAGGAGCGCCGTCCCCGGCGCGAATCGCGGCGAGACGCCGCTCCTACAGTAAGATTTTTTGCAATGATTGGGTTAACTCTCTGTATTTTTTGCTAAACGGTGAAAGTCGACCCGAAAACGACATTCCCCATATTGCCGGGGACTTCCGATCTGTACTGAAAGCAGTCCTTGCCGTACCTGACTATGCTCAATTATATCCGAGCATGCCCGTGCACCTTCATGCCGCAACATCGGGTCATTGCTCCGGCATGCAGCACTATCGCGGTTGCCATACCTTGAGGACTGGCTGGCAAACTCGACCGTGCCATGCGCTTACCGTACAATCCCCTGCCTATGAAGCGTTTCAGCCGGCTAACCCTGTTACTGCTTGCCTGCCTGCTGCTTGGTCAGCTGGCGCAGCTGGTGCATGCCTGTGATGTTGCCGCCCATGACGATGGCGGTACTTGCGACATCTGCCTGTCATCACAGACCCACGAACATGCATCGGCGTGTCCGAATTACGGCCTCCCGAAGCTGCTTACCCATGAACGCACTCTTGTCCCCGTCCTCGCGCGGCAGGACCTTTCAACGCACTTTCGCTATCTGTCCCGCGCCCCACCCCGGTAGTCCTGAATAACCAGACAGTCTGTTTGTATTCGAGATATTAATCCGTCGGCCACCACATGACAGCCGGCTGGCGGAATACCGGAGGTGATCATGAAGAAGCTGTTTTATATGGCAGTCAGCGTATGTCTGCTGGTGATGCCGGCTGTGTCCCTTGCTGACGACCTGGCGGAGATTCGCCGGCAAATCGACGCTTTGCAACAGGAGTATGAAGCCCGTATCCGTGCACTGGAAGAGCGCCTGAATGCCGCGGAGATGGAGGCGGCCGAGGCACGCAGCCAGGCACAGGCCGCCAAGGTAGCCGTCGCTGCCGCACCGACGACGGTACCCGTTGAACAGGAGCGGCCCAGCACGTTCAATCCCGCAATCTCGCTTATCCTGCAGGGCAGCCTGAACAGCTACTCGCAGGACCCGGCCGACTATGCCTTGCCGGGGTTTCAGCTGGGCGGAGAGGCCGGTCTGCCCGCCGAGGGCCTGACGCTGGATGAGACCGAGCTGGTGATGTCGGCCTCGGTCGACCAGTTGTTTTATGCTCGAAGCACCATCGGGCTGCACGATGACGGCGATGGCACCGAGGTCGAGATCGAGGAGGCCTTTGTCGATACGCTAGCCCTGCCGGCTGGCACCGGCCTGCGCTTCGGACGTTTTTATTCGGACATCGGTTACCTGAACCGGGTGCACTCGCACGCCTGGGATTTCAGGGATCAGCCACTGGTGTACCGCGCCATGCTCGGCAGCCAGTATACCGACGACGGTGTGCAGTTTAACTGGGTGGCACCCACCGACCTGTATCTGCGCCTCGGCGGCGAAACCTTTCGTGGCGCGCGTTTTCCAGGGGGGGAGGCCACGGACACGCTGGGGAACATCCAGACTGTGTTTGCCAAGCTTGGCGGTGATATCGGCAGCAGTCACAGCTGGCAGGCCGGGCTATCGCAGATGTGGGTGAATGACGTTGATCGCAGCAGCAGCGGACATACCCATGGTGATGTAGGGGAGGAGGACAGTGATTCCTTCACGGGCGACTCCAACCTGACTATCGCCGACCTCGTGTGGAAGTGGGCACCGAACGGCAACCCGACCGATCGCAACATGATACTGCAGGCCGAGTATTTCTATCGCCATGAGGATGGCACGGACACGTTTACCGAGGGGGGTGACAGCGCTTTGCTCGACTACGATGGCCGGCAGCAGGGATTCTATGCGCAGATGGTCTACCAGTTCATGCCACGCTGGCGCATTGGTGCGCGCTATGACTGGATGGGATCGGACAATGACCTTGCCGTTATCGATGCTGGTGGTCTCGATCCGGACGAGGTGCTCGAGGAGACCGTGTTCAACAGCGACGGCTACGATCCGAGTCGCTGGAGCCTGATGGCCGACTGGTCGCCCAGCGAGTTCAGCCGGTTGCGCCTGCAGTACAACCGCGACAAGTCGCAACCGGTCGTCGACAATCAATGGACGCTGCAGTACATCATGAGCCTTGGTGCACACGGTGCGCACGAATTCTAGGGGGTGGCTATGAGATTCGTAATCAAGCAACTACCGCTTGTCTGCCTGTTGTTGCTGAGCCGGCTTGCCGCAGCGCAAGTCAACGTGTTTGCCTGCGAACCGGAATGGGCTGCGCTGGCGCAGGAGATCGGTGGCAAATATGTCAGCGCCAGCAGTGCCACCACCGCTCTGCAGGATGTACATCATATCCAGGCCAGACCGAGCCTGATCGCGAAGTTGCGCAAGGCCGACTTGCTTGTGTGCACGGGCGCGGGGCTGGAGTCAGGCTGGCTGCCGGTACTGCAAAGGCGTGCGAACAATCCTGCAGTGCAGACGGGTGCAGTGGGTTACCTGGAGGCAACGCAATATGTCAAGCTGCTGGATCGTCCGGCACGGGTCGACCGGGCCGCGGGCGACGTGCATGCGCAGGGCAATCCCCATATCCAGCTCGACCCGCGTAACTACCCACCGATTGCACAGGCTATGGCCGGGCGCCTTGCAAAAATTGACCCACAGCACGCCGGCGACTATGAGGCTGGCCTGACAGACTTTCTGCAACGCTGGGCGTCTGCCATGGACGACTGGCAGATTCAGGCACAGCCGCTGCAGGACATTCAGATCGTGGTGCATCACAACTCCTGGCCCTATCTTGCCGGTTGGTTGGGAATGCAGCGCGTCGCTACGTTGGAGCCAAAGCCCGGCGTACCACCGACCAGTGCACACCTGAGCAAGTTGCTGCAGCAGCTGCAGGAACATGATGCCGCCGCCATCATTGTTTCGTCCTACCAGAATATGAGAGCAGCAGAATGGCTCTCGCAACGGACCGGCTTGCCAGTCGTCGAGTTGCCAGCTACGGTTGGGGGCAATGCTCAGGCACAGGACCTGTTTAGCCTGTTCAGCGACATTCTGCAGCGCCTGCTGGCGGTGACGTCATGACACTGGAAGGTCTTGATCCCACCATACTCGGCCCGGCCATGGCAGCCGGGCTGCTGGTGTTGGCGACTCATGTGCCATTAGGACGCGAGGTGCTGCGCCGCGGCATCATCTTCATCGACCTTGCGATCGCCCAGATTGCCGGAGTCGGTGTACTTGCAGCCCACGTGATGCATCTATCCGACAACGCACTGGCGGTACAACTGGTCGCCTATGGTGCGGCACTGGCCGGGGCAATTCTGCTGTATGGCTGCGAGCGCAACTGGCCAGATTTGCAGGAGGCCATCATCGGCAGCGCGTTCGTGGTGGCGGCCTCGGTCGGTGTCCTGTTGCTCTCCGGCAATCCACAGGCGGGGGAACACCTCAAGGAACTGCTGGTTGGTCAGATACTCTGGGTGGATTACCACCAGCTGCTACATGTCACTGTCATCTATGTTGTCGTGCTGCTGCTCTGGCAGTTGCTGCGCGGAGAGCAGAGTCGTCTACTCTTCTACCTGCTGTTTGCAGTGACCGTGACGGCCTCGGTGCAGCTGGTTGGTGTCTATCTGGTGTTTGCCAGTCTAATCATTCCAGCGCTTGCCGTGCGCCGCTGTATCACGGGTGCAGCGTGGCTGGGGATGCTGACGGGTATGGCTGGCTACGCAGTTGGGCTGCTGCTGTCGGCACTGCTGGACCTGCCGTCGGGGGCAGTGATCGTACTGTCGCTGACTCTGCTGGGTGTGGTCGTCAGCCGCGCGTGTGCCTTGTGGGCACGTCGGAATACGGGGCGTCTGACATGAACGGCAAGTTCTGCGGTAACTAAGACCTTCCCCGAAATCCGGGGAATCTCGCATTATGGCCGGAGTTCCCCGTACACTGTTGCACCAGTGATCGGCTCTGTCCCACCTGGGAACGGCAAGTTACCGGTCAATGCCAGACTTAGGAGCTGATTCTAAATATAAAACTCTAAACAGCGGGAGCCACCCAAACAGCCGTTTAGTCCTTACTTATGTTGAAGGTGCATAAGGATATAAATCGATTGGGCGTAAGAGATACTGCCATGCAGTAGAGCCAGGTTTGTAAAAACTTTTAGGCCATATAATATGAAGCCGTAAAAAGAACTGGAAATATACTTTATGAGAGACATTAGCAGAATTGGGCATAAAGCGATTTCATGGGTAGAGGTAGTTGGTCTAATAATTATTGCCATTTCTACTGTAATCGCGGTTGGAATAGAAATTTCATCAATGTTGGAAGCAAGGACAGTCACCTTGGCGGATTTGCTGCTTCTCTTTATATATCTCGAGGTGCTCGCAATGGTGGCGATGTATCTTGATTCTGGTAAGTTGCCAGTTCGAATGCCTCTGTATATCTCGATTGTTGCACTGGCGCGCTACATGATTTTGGACATGAAAAGCCTTGATACCTGGAGAATGCTGGGTGTTGCTGGTGCGGTGTTGCTTATCTCGTTAGCTATCCTTGTAATCAGATATGGTCATACTCGATTTCCCTACAGAAAAGAGGATAACAGCTAACAAGGCGCCCAAGCCGGAGGACGGCTTTGCTGCCGTATGGCTTGATCGTTACGAATGACCGAGGTTGCTGCAACTAGGAAGTTCATATAAATCTTGTGAACGGCAAGTCCTGGTCCCTGGGATGTCTGCTTTTGCGCACGTCGACTCTTGCCGTTAGTCGGCTCACTCGGCATCTATTAAAAGATGAAGCTTACATCAGGATTATTTGATTTGAAGAACAGAGATTGAAGAGAAAAACAGTCGTTAATCAGAAGGAAAGAATTACCGCTGGTATCTAGCAACTGTTGTCAAAAGTGGCAGCAATTGTGTTATCCCGGCAATAACTTGTTGAACTGTGGCAGAGACATTTATCGGATTTATCATGGCGCGGGATATCCAGTGATGCGATCTGTGGCTGGCAGGCTGACTGCAGAAGCTGATTATTTCGATACCTTGTCCTGCGTCGTCTCTTGGCGGACTATCTCTTCCAGCGCAAGCCCGGTCATGCTGTGTCTCTGTCTCTCGGTTGGGAGGGTTACATGCGTGTGACCGGCCGGCCATCCCTGATCCAGCGGGTGATGCCATCACGAACGTTGTAGACTTGTGTATAACCCATGTGTTCGACCAGATGGCGTGCCAGCGTACTGGTGCGGTTACCGGTGCGGCAGATCAGGACCACCGGATCATCCTTGCCCACAGCAGAGGTGAAACGGTGTATAAAATCGGGCAGCACACGCCCGCCATCATCCACAAAGGTGAGTAGCTGGCTATCTGCAACCACACCGGTTTGGTGCCACTCTTCCGGGCGGCGTATGTCATAAACCGGGGTACCTTGTTCGAGCATGGTTTGCAGCTGCTCATTATCCAGGTTGTTGTAAGGTGGCTCGGCGCAACCTGACAGGGCGACCACCAGAAGAGCAAGTGCAAACATTCGAGAAAACATGGTCGTGTCAGTTAGCCGGTTGCAATTGCATACTCAGTTTGTGGTTCAGTCTGTGGTTTGAATCGAGTGCGTAGCAGACTGCCGACGCCGCTGGTGAGCAGACTGCTAAGCATTCCTGGTACGGCAAAGAGGTTAGGTTTTATGCGGCGAATCACACGATGCATGCCCCACATCAGCGGAAAGGCCAGCGTCAACAACAGTGCCTGAACGACGCCGAGGTGCTCCGTGCCGCTCAGTTTCAACAGCATCAGCGTGGCTATAGCCAGGGTGATCAGCGGTTCTATCAACGGGTTGAGTTTGGTAGTGTCTGTCATGGCAGAATTGTTACCTTCGGGTTGATGGGTTCTATAGCCCGCAGAGCATGTTTGTATATTAGCGACGGAGCATGGAATTGAATATTCGAATAGATTGTATTAATGCATCCAAAATAACGATGTAACGTGAAACCTCAAGGCGAACTTTTTCCAAGTTGGCTTATTCCCAATGTTCATTAAATACGCTGATCCACTGGGCGGATATATGGGGTCGAGTGATCAAATGTCGAAATGCAAAACACCGACTCAAACTCCGGGGTCACGATCGAACATCGCCACGCTCACGAAGTAACTGCCTTAGCTCACTCAGCTCCGCGCGTAGCGCCTGCAGTTGCTCTCCCAGATTGCTGCCTTCATTGTGGACCGCATCTTCGATAGCCGCCTGTTCCTGCTTGTGTGTGCTGTCATGCATGGTTTGCATGGTATTGACAATGATCGCGATGAACAGGTTCAGCATGGTGAATGTAGCGATCAGGATGAACGGAATAAAAAATAGCCAGGCATATGGGTGAGTCGCCATCACCGGGCGTACGATTCCCATCGACCAGCTTTCCAGTGTCATGATCTGAAACAGTGTATACATGGACTTGCCGATAGTTCCAAACCATGCCGGGTGGTCGGCGCCGAATAGCCCGGTTGCCATGACGGCGAACACGTAGTAGAGCAACACCAGCAGTGTGGCGATAGCGGCGATGCCCGGGATGGCATGCAGGAGTGATTCAACCACGAAGCGCAGCCTGGGTACCATGGAGATCAGGCGTAATACACGCAGAATCCGCAGTGCTCTCAATACTGCCAGCGGGCCGCTTTCAGGGATCAGTGCAATGGCGATAATGATAAAGTCAAAGACATTCCAGGGATCGTGAAAGAAGCGCCAGCGATGAGCGTACAGCTTGACCGAGATCTCGACAACGAATACACCAAGGACGAAGTTGTCCAGTGCCAGCAGCCAGGAGCCGGCATGGGCCATCACCGTTGCTGAGGTTTCCAGCCCCAGCGTGATGGCGTTGATGACAATTAGCATGACGATGCTGTACTGGACGCGCGGGGTCTCCACCCAGGAAGCCAGGCGTAGCCGCGATTCGTTATGCTGCGAGACGGGCTCGGGTTGATTCATGATTGGCAGCCTCCGGAAGTCATGCATGAAACGTGAGAGGCATTGCCTCCCTTTGAGTATGTCACCGCTTCAATATGCAAGATGCCTGCGGTGATCGTCCAGATCAAGCAATGGATCAATTTTATCGGGCGGATGTTCCCGGGGGGCGTGAATTTTTCTGGTGTTCCCCGTGATCGATTTTGCGTGATCAGATATCTGTGAGGCGTACTATTGCAGCGGCTTCTGCAAATTATTTTAATACGATGACGCTGTCTATCAGCTTTACTTGATTTGAAATGCATGGTGAAGAGAAAAACAGTGGTTAATCAGAGGGAGAGGATTATCGCTGGTATCTAACAACTGTCGGCAAAAGTGGCAGCAACCATGTTACACGGGCATATACTCGATTGAGTAACGCAGTAAATCTATGCTGGGGAACGGTCCTGACCGAACCTTTTCCGTGTCTGGTGACTCAAGGGGTTATCCTGGTATTAGTCATTGTTAACAGTCAGTTATAAATCATCAAAACGGATTTACCCGCGTAAACTACCCAGTTAGAACCCTGCAGGGTACGATGACAGCTCGCATCGATATTCGCATCGGTCAAAATCAATTCGAGTCCAATGTTATCACTACCAGTAGTGCAGCACGGGTGGGCGCCTGATAACCCTGGCTAAATGCCTTCTACCGGTTCTGGTCTGTATCAATACTAAAGATACGCCGCCATTTCAGTGTGAAACACAGGTAAAATAGCGGTCTGAAACCCATCTGGCCAGCCGCTGTATTGACCCGCACCGTCTGACCCCGATTGCCTGATTGCAGGCTGACAATTATTCCGATGTCCGAACGTATCCGCGAAATACCGTATAACTACACCTCCTTTTCCGACCGTGAGATTGTGATTCGTTTTCTCGGCGAGGATATCTGGGGTGTGTTCAATGAGCTGCGCGTAGAGCGAAATACAGGGATTTCGGCGCGCATGATGCTGGAAGTACTCGGCGATATGTGGGTGGTCGTGCGCAATCCCTATCTGCAGGAGGATCTGCTGGAAGACGCCGGACGCCACCGTGCGCTGGTCGAGGCGATGCACCACCGGCTGCACCAGATCGAACTGCGGGCCAACGGCAACGCGAAGGCGCTGGAGCTGCATGCGGCCGCCGGTAAGGCTGTGGACCGATTCGCCGCGCAGTTTGAGGCCGACCGTAAGCTGCGCGACCGGCTGCGTCGGCGCTTCCGGCGCGTGACGCGCAGGGACAACGTCGATTTCGGCGGGCTCGCGCGTGTGTCGCACGCGACCGACGCAACTGACTGGCGCGTGGAATTCCCGTTCGTGGTGATCTCGCCGGACACCGAAGACGAGGTCATCGACGTGGTGCAGGCCTGCATAGATCTTGGTCTGACCATCATCCCGCGCGGCGGTGGCACAGGTTACACCGGCGGTGCGGTGCCGCTGGACGCGCGCTCGGTCGTGATCAACACCGAGAAACTCGAAACCCTGGGTACTGTCGAGCAAAGCGTGCTCCCCGCTGTCGGCTCCACGGCGCCGACGGTGCACTGCGGCGCCGGCGTGGTCACCCGCAGGGTGTCCGAGCTGGCCGAAAAACACGGTCTGGTGTTCGCGGTCGACCCGACCTCACAGGATGCGTCCTGCATCGGCGGCAATATCGCCATGAACGCCGGTGGCAAGAAAGCGGTGCTGTGGGGTACGACGCTGGACAATCTGCTGTCGTGGCGCATGGTTACGCCGGATGCGCACTGGCTGGAGGTCGAGCGCCTGGACCACAACCTCGGCAAGATCCACGAACAGGAAGAAGTGCGCTTCCGCATCAGCCGCTACAAGCGTGACGGCAAAACAGCCGTTGCTGAACCCCGGATACTGACGATGCCGGGCGCGGCTTTTCGCAGTGCCGGCCTCGGCAAGGACGTCACCGACAAGTTCCTGTCCGGACTGCCAGCGATCCAGAAGGAAGGCTGCGACGGTATCATCACCTCGGCGCGTTTCGTGCTGCATCGCATGCCGGCGCATATCCGTACCGTTTGCATGGAGTTCTTCGGTGCCGAGCTGTCGCGCGCAATTCCGGCGATCGCCGAGGTCAAGGATTATGTCGACGCCAGTGACGGCGTCGTGCTCGCCGGGCTGGAGCACATGGATGAGCGCTATGTGAAGGCGGTGCGTTACGCGACCAAGGCGCCGGGGCGTGAACGCCCGCGCATGGTATTGCTCGCCGATGTCGCCGGAGACGACGAGACAAGTGTTGCACAGGTCGCATCACATCTGGTGGCGATCGTGAATGCACGCGACGGCGAAGGTTTCATCGCGGTCAGCCCGGAGGCGCGCCGCCGTTTCTGGCTCGACCGCGCGCGCACCGCGGCGATTTCGGCGCACACCAATGCGTTCAAGATCAACGAAGACGTGGTGATCCCGCTGCACCGGCTGGTCGAATACAACACCGGCATCGAGCGCATCAACATCGAGCAGTCGATCGCGAACAAGATCGAGAGCATCGATGCGTTCAGCGCGCATCTTGCCGGTGAGCTAAAGGAGTTGCGCCAGGCCGGCGACTACGAGACCAGCGATGAAAGCCGTGCGATTTTACAGGCCAAGCTCGATCTCGCGCGTGAACATCTGGCGCGAGTGGGCGCGCGCTGGTCGCGCCTGCTGGAGCGCATGGACGATGCCGCGAGCGCGCACACCGACATTCTCAGCGAAGCAGAGCAGGACTCGATCCGTCCCGGCGACCGCCTGCTGGATCTGCTGCTGCGCCGCGACGTGCGCGTGTCCTATCGCAATGAGATCAAGCAACACCTGCGTGAAATCTTCCGCGGCCAGGAACTGGAGCCGCTGCGCAACGCACTGCGTGCGAAACACGTCGCGCTGAAGAATCATCGCCTGTTCGTCGCACTGCACATGCACGCCGGTGACGGCAACGTGCACACCAATATTCCGGTGCACTCGGATGATTACCGCATGCTGCACGAGGCCGACCGCGTGGTCGACCGCATTATGCGGCTCGCGATCGACCTCGGCGGCGTGATTTCCGGCGAGCACGGCATCGGCCTGACCAAAATCGGCTACCTTGGCGCCGACAGGATCGACGCCTTCGTCAAGTACAAGCAGCAGGTCGATCCGTACGGGCATTTCAACAAGGGCAAGCTGATGCCCGGTTCCGGACTCGGCGACGCGTACACGCCGTCACTGGCACTGGTGCAGCAGGAAGCGCTGATCCTGGAGCAGAGCGAACTCGGCCTGCTGAACGACGATATAAAGCACTGCCTGCGTTGCGGCAAGTGCAAGCCGGTGTGCATGACCCACGTACCACGCGCGAACCTGTCGTATTCGCCACGCAACAAGATTCTCGCTACCGGCCTGATCATCGAGGCCTTCCTGTACGAGGAGCAGACCCGGCGTGGTATCTCGGTGCGTCATTTTGGCGATCTTAACGACGTCGCCGACCACTGTACCGTATGCCACAAGTGTCACAACCCGTGCCCGGTGAACATCGACTTCGGTGATGTCTCGATGCGTATGCGCAAGATACTGAAACAGCGCGGGCAGAAACATTTCAACATCGGCAGCTGGGCGGCGATGCTGTTCCTGAATGTGAAACAGCCAGGCACGATCCGGGCGCTGCGTATCGGCATGGCACAGCTCGGTTTCGCCGGCATCAACATCGCGCACGCGCTGGCGAAGCGGACCGGCCTGCTCGGTCGTGGCAACCGCGTGCCGCCGTCGACCACCGGACACACCGCGGTGAGTCAACAACTGGTCAACCTGGTACGCAAACCGATGCGTGCGCACGTGCCGTCGAAGCCGATGCGAGCACTGCTCGGCGCCGAAGACGCCACCCAGGTCGTGATCGTGCGCGACCCGGAGAAAACCACGAACGAATCGGATGCAGTGTTCTATTTTCCGGGCTGCGGTTCAGAGCGCCTGTTCACCCAGATTGGGCTGGCGACCCTGGCGATGCTGTACCAGAGCGGCGCGAAAACCGTATTGCCACCGGGTTACCTGTGCTGCGGCTATCCGCAGAACGCCGCCGGTGACGCCGACAAGGGCCATGCGATCACGACCGAGAACCGCGTGCTGTTTCATCGTGTCGCGACCACATTGAACTACCTCGACATCAAGACCGTGATCGTCAGTTGTGGCACCTGCATGGATCAGCTGCTGAAATACGAATTCGAAAGAATATTCCCCGGCTGCCGCCTGCTCGACATCCACGAATACCTGATGGAGCAGGGTATCAGCCTGCAGGGTGAAAACAGCACACGCTACCTGTACCACGATCCCTGCCACACGCCGATGAAATCCTGCAACCCGGTGAAAGTTGCTTCGACACTACTCGGCCAGGATGTGCTGCCGTCGGATCGCTGCTGCGGCGAGTCCGGCACGCTGGGCACCGCGCGCCCGGACATCGCCGAGCAGTTGCGCTATCGAAAACGGCAGGAGCTACAGCAGGATTTGGTGCAACTCACCGGCAAGAATGTAACCACGCAAGGAAAGGTCAAACTGCTGACCTCGTGCCCGGCCTGCCAGCAGGGCCTTTCACGCTACACAGACGACACAGGCCTGGAGACCGACTTCATCGTGGTGGAACTGTGCAACCACAACCTCGGCGAAAACTGGCAGCGTGAGTTCGTCGCCAGCGCGAACGCCGGCGGCATCGAGCGGGTGTTATTGTAGTCGGGGAGGGGCAACAAGGGCACAAGGTGTTCACGCTGCAAACATTTTAGACGAGACGCATTCTTTCTGGTGGCAAGGTTGTTGGCCGAATGAATTCGGCCCTACTCAATCAAACCTGTAGGGTCGAATTCATTCGACCAACAGTGTTTCATCGTCGCCCTGTAGGGTCGAATTCATTCGACCAGCGGTGTTTCATCGTCATTCAATCAGCCCTGTAGGGTCGAATTCATTCGACCAGCGGTGTTTCATCCGAGCAGGCGTGCTGCGGTGATATCCGTGAACAAAGGATGACGACCGCGGGGTAACCGTGGTGATGCAATAGACTTGATGGTGCAGGGAATGACGCCCCCTGCGCAATGAGTCGCAGGACATGGCGACCTCCTTGTCTCCAATGGCAGTTGGCCGAATGAATTCGGCCCTACGACGGTAATCTACCCGCTCGATTTGGGGAAGAGCCAAATAAATTATCCTGGGAGAAACGATTCCGTGTCCTTCCGTGGCCAATTGTATTTACTATGTTGATGAAACTGCTTAAGTAAGCACCATTTCGTCTCTGCCCCCTTTTTTTTGCTGTTAACTGGCTGAGGTCGTTTTGACAGCCAGTCCACCACCGGTATTGAACGCACCGGGTTGTGAGTCGTGTTGCGGCCGGGTGGTGAGCGCCATGATCACCGCCCCCAGCAGGCATGCGGCGCCGGCAACAATGAAAGGCGCCATCCAGACAACGGGTTGTGCATCACCCTGCGCCGTATCCTTGAAGTAGCCGGCCAGGAGCGGGCCGGCAATGCCGGCGATACCGTAAGCGGTGAATACCCAGCCGTAGTTGCTGCCGACATTCCGGTTGCCGAAGAAATCGGCGGTCGCTGCCGGGAACAGCGCAAAATTACCCCCGAAATTGAAGCCGATAAGGGCGGCGGCGATGATGAAGCCATTCACCATCCCGTATGTGATAAAGACGTGGTAGGTCATCAACATGATCACACCCTGAAGAGCGGCCATGATGGTGATCGACGTCTTGCGGCCGATTTTGTCCGAGACACTGCCCCAGGCGACGCGGCCTATGCCGTTGAAAATCGCGTACCAGGCCATGGCCGTGCCGGTGATGGCCCCTGCATCGACAACACCGCGGTGCTGCAGCGCATCGATGCCGAACAGCTTAATGCAGTAGATGACCATCAGTCCTGCCAGCGCTGAGAAAATAAAAACCGACCAGAGCATGTAAAACTGTGGCGTGCGCAGCATCTCCCGCGCCGAGAAGTCCACTGCCCCGTCATGCACGCCGCTGTTCGGGTCTGGCGGTGTCCACCCTGCAGGCCTGTAGCCCTCGGGTGGGTTGACCATGACCGTGCTGCCAGCAAGGACCAGGAGAGTGAATGTCACCCCGTATATGACAAAGACGCTCTGCACACCGGGCAGACCGAACACACTGGTGGTATTCAGCAGACCGCCAAACCAGGAACCCGCGAGCTTGACCCAGATGGTGGCGCCGAAGCCGAAACCGGCCACGGCCAGACCCGTGATCAGGCCCTTCTTGTCGGGAAACCACTTGACGCCCACCGCAATGGGTACGACATAGCCAAGACCGATACCGGCACCGCCGATAATGCCGATGCCCAGCAACTGCGCCCAGAAGCTGTCGCCGAGAAAGCCACCCACCAGGTAGCCGGCACCAAGCAGCAATCCACCCCCGACGGCCAGCAGCCGTGGTCCAGTCCGCGGCAGCAGGCGTCCCGCCAGCACCATCACGATGGCGAACGTGGCAAGGCCGGCAGAAAATACCCAGGCCGTCTCGCTTGCAGTGAAGGCGTAAACGCCATCGGGATCCGTCAGCCGGGCCGTGAATACCGACCAGGCGTAGATCGCACCCAGTGCCAGCTGAATCAGAATAGCGCCGCCCACGACGAGCCAGCGGTTAAGAGGTGGGTTTACCTGTTCCATGTTGCACTCCGTTGCGGATGGTCTGTTTTACGCTAATGCCGCCCGGCTGCAGACGCGAAAAAGGGGCGAAGTCAGCTGAACCGGGAAGCCTCACGACGTCACGGTATACGGCGCAGGCGAAGGATAATCGCCGAACTAGTCAGAATCCAGTTAAAACGCGGGTGGATGCGTTCGGCTTCGGCCCTGAGGGCTATCTGTACACCGTGGCCAATCAACTGCACCGCAGCGCAGTCCTCAATGGCGGTGAAGCGGACACCACATCCCGCTTTTCAATTCAGCTGACTACTGCACGGACCGCGGCAAGCGCTGTCATATTCAGCAGTCCTCTCACAGAGATCGAAGGTGTGACGATATTTGCAGATTTGGCCACACCAACCAGCAAAGGCCCGATGACAATGCCATCTGCGAGGACCTTCAGCATATTGAATGAAATATTGGCGGCATCCAGATTCGGCATCACCAGCAGATTGGCTGCCCCGGAATACGCAAGACCGGGATAACGGGTGTTGCGCATATCCTCGGAGAGCGCCAGGTCAGCATGCATCTCACCTTCCACCTCCAGGTCCGGCAGCCGTGTACGTATCAATTGCAGCGCATTACGCATCTTGCGTGAAGATGCCGTGTCATGGGTGCCGAAATTGGAGTGAGAGACCAGCGCCACTTTCGGCTCGATGCCGAAGCTGCGTACCTCTTCCGTCGTCAGGCGGACAATTTCGACAATATCATCAACATCAGGGTCCTCCTGTACATAGGTATCGGTAATGAACAATGTGCCGCTGTGCAAAACCAGGGCGTTGAGAGACGTGAGCTTTTTTACCCCGTCTGCCAGGCCAAGAATCTCCTCGATGTGCCGCAGGTGCTTTTGATAGCGGCCCAGCAAGCCGCACAACATGGCATCCGCATGGCCCTGCCGGACCATCATTGCCGCCAGTACCGTGCTGTTGGTTCTCACCAGTGACCTCGCCTCGACAGGGGAATAACCACGACGTGCCACCAGGGCAAAATAGGCCTCGCAGTACTCCTGGTAGCGCGGGTGATCCTGGGGATCCACCAGCTGAAAATCCCTGTCGATCCTGATCGACAGCCCCAGGTGCTCGATTCTGCCGCTGACCACGGACCGCCTCCCGATCAGGATGGGACGGGCAATGCCCTGGTCGATCACCTGCTGGGCCACCTGCAGAACCTTCTCCTCCTCTCCACCGGCGTAAACCACCCTGGGCGGGTTTTCCCGCGCCAGGTCAAAGACCGGTTTCATGGTCATTCCGGTGCGAAAGACGGAGTGATGCAAATGCCGTTGATAGGCCTCGAGGTCCTCGATCGGTCGTTCAGCCACACCGGACTCCATGGCCGCCCGCGCCACTGCCGGCGCAACACACTCCATCAGGCGCAGATCAAACGGCTTCGGGATCAGGTAGTCACTGCCAAACCGGAGGTTCTGCCCGCTGTAGGCAGAACGCACCTCGTCAGAAGTCCCCGCCACGGCAAGATCCGCAATCGCCCTGACCGCCGCCATCTTCATCGCCTCATTGATCCGGGTTGCACCCACATCGAGGGCGCCACGGAAGAGGAAGGGAAAGCAGAGCACATTGTTCACCTGGTTGGGGAAATCCGAGCGTCCGGTGCCAATCACCGCATCAGGACGTACCGCTTTCACCTGGTCAGGCATGATTTCGGGAACGGGATTGGCCAGCGCCATGATCAGGGGGCGCTCCGCCATATCGGCGAGATATTCGGGCTTGAGGACACCACCCGCGGAGAGACCCAGGAAAATATCCGCTCCCGGCAACACTTCCCGCAGACTGCGCTTACCGGTCTCGACCGCATAGCGTGCCTTGTAGGGGTCCATCGCCTCCTGCCTTCCCGTGTAGACGACACCGGCGATATCCGTGACCAGGATATTCTCCGCTTTCAGCCCCATCTCGACCAGCAGGTCAAGGCAAGCGAGTGCGGCGGCACCCGCACCCGAGGTCACCAGCCGGACTTCGTCGATCTTCTTGCCGACGACCCGCAGGCCATTGTAGATGGCAGCGGCAACAACGATAGCCGTACCGTGCTGGTCATCATGAAAGACAGGAATGTTCATCCGCTCCTTCAATCCCTTCTCGATGACAAAGCACTCCGGTGCCCTGATATCTTCCAGGTTGATACCACCGAAAGAAGGTTCGAGTCGCGCCACGGTCTCGATGAATTTCTGCGGATCCTGCTCATCGACTTCAATGTCGAAAACATCGATATTGGCAAACTCCTTGAACAGTACCGCCTTGCCCTCCATCACCGGCTTGGAAGCCAGGGCGCCGATATTGCCCAGTCCCAGAACTGCTGTGCCATTGGTGACAACGGCAACCAGGTTACCCCTGGCGGTATAGTCCGCCGCCGCTACCGGGTTTTCCTCGATCTCCCTGCAGGCAAAGGCAACGCCGGGCGAGTAAGCGAGCGCCAGATCCCGCTGGTTGGCAAGCGGCTTGGTCGCCTTGATTTCCAGTTTCCCGGGCCTGGGGTGGCGGTGGTAATCAAGTGCACTTTTCTTGAGGTCTTCGAACATGGAGATTGTCGCTCTTTGCTGGCGGATGCCGGTGATGTACTGGTTGTTAAGATCCTTTTCCTGATTAATCGATGTATTGTACCCCAGCGTCGAGTGCAGGTGCTTTGAGTTAATACACAACTGCCACAGACACACGGTTGTTCCTGACCTGCGTGTTCTGATTATTCTCGTTCACTAAACACGCCCGCTGCCGGGACAAAACAGCACCAATATTCAACTCAGGTTGGTTTTTGGTGCCGGGTTTTGGAGGCAACAGGGTATTCGAATAGATTATGTCCAATAATTCAGTGAACGGAAAAGTCTGGACTCTTCGTTCCATTCAGGGTGTGAGTAAATATATTCATAGCATCACTTCGTAAGTGTGCTAGTGTTAGCCGTGCTTCCCTCTCTCTATTTGCTCCCACAGAAATCCCGACCGGTGAGTGCATACAGCACGACAATCCGGTTTGGAACAAAAGCCACGCTGGCTGATTGCTGCTTCCCGGCTACCCATATTAACGAGCCACCGGGGCGCAGATGTCATGACACAAAGAACTTTCCGGCTCACCTGGCGGTTGCTGATGCTGCTGTCAGCCACGCTTTCCCTCGCGTTGGTAATCTTTCTTGAAGTGACAACATAATTAAGGAATGACACATGAGTAAAATTCGACAAGCACCCGCCATTTCCATTCGCTCGCTGATTCTTTTGACACTTCTGGCGGCTGTGCACGGCCTTGTGTTTGCCCAGAGCGACTCCATCGAGTTGCCCGGGAATGCACGTGCGAAGAGCTACGGGGGCGGCTGGGAATGTGAACGAGGGTATCGAGAGGATAACGGGACCTGCGCAGCCATTGGGGTGCCTGCAAATGCATACCTGACAAATTCATCTTACGGCAGTGGCTGGGAGTGTGGGCGAGGATATCGAGAGGACAACGGGGCCTGCGCAGCCATCAGGGTGCCTGCAAATGCATACCCGACACATTCGCCTTACGGGAACGGTTGGAAATGTGGTCGAGGTTATCGGGAGGACAAGGAGGCCTGTCCTTCCATCAAGATACCTCCGAATGCCTATCTGAGCTTCACCGGAGATACATGGAAATGCAATCGTGGATACCGTGCGTTCGATGAAACCTGCGTTGCCATTCCTGTGCCGTCGAACGGTTATCTAGTGGACTCCTCGCACGGGTCTGGTTGGGCGTGCGAGTACGGGTATCGGGCGATCGACGGGGCCTGTATCGCCATCAAGGTGCCGGCGAACGGATACCTGATGGACTCTTCGTACGGGTCTGGTTGGGCGTGCGATCGCGGCTATCGAGCGGTCAAAGCGGCCTGTATCGCTGTGAGTGTGGCGGAGAACGCTCACCTTGATTCTTCCGGAAACGATTGGGAATGCAACCGCCCTTACCGCAAGAAACAGGGTCAGTGCACTCTGCCTTGAGGGATCAGGCAGCTGCGACCCTGCCGATCCGCACAGCCGCCAGAATATGGCAGTCGCTGGCTTGAATATCATATATAAATATCTGGAGAATCATTATGTCGAAAGAACGTAGAAGTAACAGGGAAGATAAAAAGAAAGCTGCCATGACACCGAAAGAAAAGAAGGCTGCCAGGAAGTCCAGGAAGGAATCCAGGGATTCACTGGGAGAGCACGCGGGGCGTTAAATTTGATCAGGCTGACACAAGCGTCGGCCTGAACGGTGAACCCCGCGTGAGGGGTATACGGGTGCTGGCAATATTTCCGCCAAGACGGAGCCGTCGTAGTTGTAACAGACATGGACGCTACCGGGCGACTGCAAGGCAGGATGTCCCCCTTGTGGATGATCGTCGGGGGCACTGTGTCGAGGTGGATCCGGGATAGGTGCATTCCTGACTACCACTGAAGCCCAACCATCATCATGTCCAAAAAAGCCTTAACAGTGATAATCCAGGGAACACCGATCTCACCGGGTCTGGCCGAAGAGATGGGTATAGGGGAGGGGGATGGTATGCTGGGTTTGATAGGCGGCAAAGAGGGGGGAGGGACGAGCGGGGGGGTGGAGGGCGCTCGGGCGGGGGGGCGGGGCGCGCGCCCGGCGGGGGGGGGTGCCCGCCCAGAAAGTCATCTTCCTGAAGGGGGGGGGGGGGGGGGGGTCTGTGCACCTGGGCTTGTCGGTGCCACCATACCGATGAGCTCGTCAGAGAGATGCTGACAGACGCTTCAAGCGTCCAGGTTGTGGTTGAGGATCGACCGTGCGAACGTGTCGGTCCCATGGTTACGCTGCGGATGTCATATTCAGATTGTTGCGATTGACACACGATGACGCGCCGGATGTTCCCCTTTCCCTGTGTGGCGAGCTTGCAGGCCGGGCGGAGCACATCCCCAGGCTGCTGCAGTGCGGGATAAGAACATTCAGCATCGCTGCGCCATTGATTCCTGTAATAAAAGAAACCATTCGCAATTCCTGGTGTTCAGAACCCTTGATACATGCCTGATGAAACAACGATCGCCATGACAGGGCATTGCCGGTCGGCCAGTATGCACTGCTCCAGCGCCAGGGATAACCTGCCTCATTAGCCTGGTTAATTTGCTTTCCAGGTACAATGCGAGGACACTGCATCAAGCACTTCATCTGTCAGTACGCAAGTCACCCTGCCGTACAGCATTGACCAAATGGTCAGTATTGCTCGTCATACTCCTCTCGCGAACTTCGATCGGCCCTCGACCGATGTGCAACCTTTTGCTACAGGCAAGGAACAGGCACACCACACCGTTTCTTCTATTCATCCAGGAAAACCCCATGACTCAATTTACACAGAATGCACAAGATACTGAAACTTCCAGTCAATACGCAGGCATTCGCCTGGCGGAACTGATCGACCAGGGCTGGGACCGGAATAAATCCGCGAAACTGGCAACGCTCGAAGACATCAGCTTGACCGACCAGCACTGGGACGTCATTGATTATCTGCGTAAGCAGTATCTCAAACACGGCCTGCCAAGATTTGCCAGGACAACAGCCCGTGCTCTAAACAAGCAATTCGCCGCCCAGGGTGGAAACAAGTATCTATATCGCCTGTTTGCCGGCGGCCCGGTTTCGCAAGGCAGCCGCCTTGCCAACCTGCGCACACCCGCAAATGCTACCGACGTATCCTTTGGCACCAGCTATTGAACGGCACCGCGGCACAACGGGCACAGGACATAACCGTTAGCAGCGACCACTCCCGTGAAGTAGCCGACCGTCTGGCGAGCGAGCGAGGCGAAGACGAGGGAATGATTGTTCATCTGGACGCAACTTCAAACATACACAACAGCAAGGATCTCAATGACATCACAACACGGTAACGGCGGTCAGGGTGGTCCCTGGGGCGGCGGGGGTACACCCCCCGATCTAGAAGTGCTGGTTCGGCAGGGACAGGACCGGCTCAGGCAACTACTTCCGGGTGGCGGTTCACGTGGCCCCATCGCCGTGGCCCTGCTGGTGCTGGCCGGCCTGGGCATATGGACGGCCTATTACACCGTACCGAGCGATTCGGTCGCCGTCGTGCAACGTTTCGGCAAGTATCTCAAGGAAGTCCCGCCGGGACTGCATTTCAAACTGCCACTGGGCATCGATGCGGCAACCATCGTTCCTGTCAAACGGCAGTTGAAGCAGGAATTCGGGTTTACGACCCCCGGTGCCAGCGATCCTTACCAGAGTCCTCGCGACGGCAACCGGGAAAAGCGGGAAACCGAGATGGTCACAGGTGACCTGAACGCCGCACTGGTTGAATGGGTGGTGCAATACCGTATCTCGGATCCCGTTAAATTCCTCTTCGAGGTGCGGGAGCCGAGTGAAACCCTGCGTTATGTTTCCGAATCCGTCATGCGGGAAGTTGTCGGCGATCGCACCGTGGACGAGGTCATTACCATCGGCCGCCAGGAAATAGAAACGGAAGCGCTGACCAAAATGCAGGCGCTTTCCACCAAGTACGCCATGGGGATCAGTATTGACCAGGTGCAATTGAAGAACATCAATCCGCCCGAGCCGGTACAGGAATCGTTCAACGAGGTGAACCAGGCCCAGCAGGAGAAAGAGAAGCTGATCAACGAAGCGCGGCGTGATTACAACAAGGTGATCCCGCTGGCCGAGGGTGAGAAGGACCAGCGCATCCGCGAGGCCGATGGCTACCGGCTCAAGCGGGTCAATGAGGCGGAAGGCGACGTCGCCCGGTTCAGCGCCTTGCTGGCGGAATACCGCAAGGCCCCGGAGGTCACCCGCCGTCGTATCTATATCGAGACCCTGCAGGATGTTATGCCGGGTATTCGCTCCAAGATCATTATCGATGAACAGGCCCGCAGTATCCTGCCCCTCCTGAATCTCGACAACAGCAAGAGGGGGCAGCCATGAACAGACAAATAGCCATGCTGGCGGTGCTGGGCATCGTGGCGTATGTCCTGATGAGTTCGATCTATACCGTGAGCGAAGTCGAGCAGATGATCATTACCCAGTTCGGCAAACCGGTCGGTGAGCCCGTGACGTCTGCCGGCCTGAAGGTCAAGGTGCCTTTTATCCAGGAAGTGAACCCGATCGACAAGCGGGTGCTCGAGTGGGACGGCAATCCGTCGGATATGCCCACCAAGGACAAGCTCTACATCTCGGTCGATTTATTCGCCCGCTGGCGGATTACCGATCCGCTGCAGTACTTCCTGCGCCTGCGCGATGAACGCAGTGCCCAGTCCCGCCTCGACGATATCCTGGGCAGCGAGACCCGCAACGCGGTCGCCAAGCACGAGCTGATCGAGATTATCCGCACCACGAAGGATCGCGTGCCGCTGCGCGATGCGCTGTTGACGGAGGCGGAACGGGACATGGGGTCACTGGTGCCGATTCAGAAGGGGCGCATGCAGGTCGAGCAGGAAATCTTCGCCGCGGCGGCCGAGAAGGTGCAGGTGTTCGGCATCGAATTGCTGGATATCCGCTTCAAGCGCATCAACTACAACGAAAGCGTGCGTCCGAAGATCTACGACCGCATGATCAGCGAACGCCGCCAGATCGCGGAACGCTTCCTGTCTGAGGGCAACGGCGAGGCCGCCAGGATCCGCGGCAACCGGGTGCGTGACCTGAACAAGATCCAGTCCGAGGCTTACCGGCAGGTCGAGGAGATCCGCGGTGTGGCGGATGCCAAGGCCACCGAAATCTACGCGCGCGCCTACAACCAGAGCCCTGAAGCGGTGGCGTTCTATGAATTTACGCGCACCATGCAGTCCTACAAGTCCATCATTGCCGAAAACACGACCCTGGTGCTGTCCACGGACAGCGACCTGTTCAAATTTCTGAAAGGCATGAGTCCGAATGGCGACAGTCCTTCGGCCCGGGTAGCAGCCGGTGAGCGGCGATGAAGTTGAGCTACCCGAACCCTTGCCGCAGTTTCGATGCCAGCCACCGCCGCGTCTGCTTCTGGGGCTATGACAGCACGATCGAAATTTCATTCTTTGTTGGAATCGACGTGCTCAAACGGCTGTGTCCGGATATGAGTGACGCAGAGTCGGGGTTTCTGCTGGCATTCGATGCCGCACTGAACAGGATCCATGAGGTTGCAGACAAGGTCTATGCACGCGGCGGCAAGCGATCGTTTGCCTACATCCTGGCAGCAGAGGATTTTTGAAGACTGGTTCGTGCGTCGCACTGCAACAGTGCGTGCATGACAGCAGCGTGTGAATTTCATTCCGTCCGGCATCAACACGACCAGGCCATGTATCCAAAGGAACCCCCACGCCGGCATCGCCTGCCTCATATATACTGTGCACAGCGGGGATCGGGTGACGCCACACCCGGGTAACCGGAGTACTGAATAACCATTTCAGGGTGCAGGCGGTCGAATGGCCTGAAATCCGGGGCATGAGTCTCACGCAAACCCTGTTCACAGGGTTCGTGCTGCGCTGCTCACTCCGGGTTTAAGCGAGGAGAAATTCATGGCCATTAAAGGGATAGATGTCTCGGCACGCTCACGGAGTGCGCTGCGTTATGACCAGGATACCGAGTTGCTGCGCTCGGAGTTGTTCAGCATCGAACAACTGAAACGTCACGCGGTAGCGTTGGCTGACCAGCATAGTATCGATCCACGTCCGGGGCCGGACAGGTTGCTGCCACGGCTGGCGGATAATGAACGCGTTTTGCTGGCGGCGTATGACGTTGTCACGGCTGCCGCCAGATCGGAACAACGGATTGCGTCGGCAGAGGCCTGGTTGCTCGACAATTTCTATCTCATCGAGCAGCAGATCGGCCTGGCGCGTCGGCATCTTCCGCGTGGCTACAGCCGGCAGTTGCCGCGACTGGCTGATGGCCAGTCAGCCGGTTTCCCCCGCATCTATGATCTGGCGCTGGAATTGATCTCGCACATGGACGGCCGTGTCGATGACGACAACACCACCCAGTTCATCGCCGCCTACCAGAGTGCTGAACCGTTAAAGCTGGGCGAGTTGTGGGCATTTCCGATCATGCTGCAGTTGGCACTGCTGGAAAACCTTCGCCGCGTCGGCTTGCGTATTGCCCATCGGCGCGAGGAGCGCGATGCAGCCATTACATGGGCAGATCGCATGCTCGCGGCAGTCGAAAGGGAACCGAAACAGCTTATCCAGTTGCTGGCCGAGTTTGCCAATGCCGATGTGCCACTGACCGCACCGTTTGTGGAGGAATTTTACGCAAGGCTTCAGGCTCAGGGGCCAGCCATGGCGTTCGTCCAAACCTGGGTCGAGCAGAAGCTGGTCGAGCAAGGGGTGACCGCAACGCAGTTGTCGGAGGCGGCCGGCCGAACGGCCGCGACCAACCAGATTTCAATCGCAAACAGTATCGGTAGTCTGCGTTTCATTGGCGCAATGGACTGGAGGACGTATGTCGAGTCACTCAGTGTCGTTGAGCAGACATTGCGGGAAGACCCTGCCGGGATGCACGCCGGCCAGGATTTCGCTACCCGCGACCGCTACCGGCATGTCATCGAAGACGTGGCGAGGTTCAGTTTACGCAGTGAACTGGCAGTCGCGCGGGAAGCTATCGTGCTCGCACAGAATGCGGCAGAACAACTGGGTGCCACTGACCGCAGCGCACATGTCGGTTACTACCTGATCGATCACGGACGGCAGGCACTGGAGCGATCGACGGGCTGTCGTTTGTCATGGAAAATGCGTATCAGCCGGGCGAGCCGGCATTTCCGCCTGTTCCTTTATCTTGGCCCCATGGTGTTGCTCACAGCACTGGCGACATCGGCCATGCTTTCCTCACTTGGCGCGCCCGGGCCGGGGGATTGGCGCTACTGGTTTTTTGCACTCACTGGCATCATCGCACTCTCGGCGCTGGCCGTCCCGGTGGTGAACCTGATCGTCACGCTCATATTGCCGCCGCGTGCGTTACCACGCCTGAAATTTTCGCAGGGAATTCCTGCCGTACACCGCACCATGGTGGTTGTCCCCACCTTGCTGGGCAGCCTGCACGAGATTGATGAACTGGTAGAAGCCCTGGAGATTCGCTACCTGGGTAATCGTGATCCCAATCTGTTCTTTGCCTTGCTGACAGATTTCCCTGACGCGCCCGAGTGCACTCTGCCAGGTGACGGGGCGTTGCTCGCACACGCACGCGCAGCTGTCGAGGCGCTCAACGAAACCTACCGGGAGGATCGTCCCTGTATCTTCTATCTGTTTCATCGACCCAGGGTGTGGAATCCGGTTGAGCGGGTGTGGATGGGATACGAGCGCAAGCGCGGCAAACTGGAGCAATTCAATGCCTTGCTGCGAGGCGGGGAGCAAACCGCCTTCCCGGAGTTTGTCGGTGATGCGTCCATCCTTGCTTCAATCAGGTACGTCATCACCCTGGATACCGATACGCAACTGCCCCGCGATGCGGCACGCACACTTGTCGGTAACATGGCTCATCCACTCAATCGGCCGGTATACGATGCCGACAAGGCACGTATTGTAGAAGGCTATGCGATCCTGCAACCACGCGCTTCGATCAGTCTGACCAGCGCAGGCCAGTCACGGTTTACAAAGCTGTTTGTGGGTGAGTCAGGTATCGATCCCTACTCACGCCAGGTCTCGGATGTCTACCAGGATCTTTTCGGCGAGGGGTCATTCATCGGCAAGGGCATCTACGATGTGGACGCGTTTCGTCAGGCTGTCGACGGGCGCTTTCCGGAGAATCTCATTCTCAGCCACGACTTGCTGGAAAGCGGCTATGCACGTTCGGCACTGGTGACCGATGTCGAACTCATTGAAGAACATCCGGCCAGTTACACCATGGAGGCCAGCCGGCGACACCGCTGGATACGCGGTGACTGGCAGCTGGCCGGCTGGCTGCTACCGCGCGTGCCCGGACCGCCCGGGTCGGCGGGATCGAAGGCGACGCGGCATGCGAATCCGCTCTCCGCCTTGTCGGTGTGGAAACTTTTCGACAACCTTCGACGCAGCCTCGTGCCACCGTCGTTGCTGGTCCTGCTGACGGGCGGGTGGCTGCTTGGTCAGGGACCGGTATGGCTCTGGATACTGCTGGTCGTGGGTGTGGTGTTTCTGCCCACCTTGCTGGGTGCCTTGATCGGGCTCATGCGTAAACCTGGAGAAAGCGACTGGCTGCTGCACCTGGCCCTGACAGGCAAATCGGTCGGCCGCCCGATCGCGCTCGCTTTGCTGACGCTTGTTTTTTTGCCCTACGACGCGCTGATCTGCCTGGATGCAATCCTGCGCTCGGGCGTGCGCATGCTGTTCACACGACGCGGGTTGTTGCTCTGGCAACTGCGATCCTATGCAAGGCGCAATGCGCGCAGTACGCTGATTGATTTTTTCAGGGAGATGTGGATCGCTCCTGCTGTAGCGGTGGTGCTGGCCCTGGTACTGTGGCAAACCCGCGCGGCGGAGTGGTTCTTCTGGGCACCTGTCCTGTTGCTGTGGCTGGTGTCGCCCGTTGTCGGCTGGTGGATCAGCCGGCCACTTTCATCTCCCGTACCGAATCTGAGCGTTGAGCAACAGGCGTTCCTGCGGACGTCGGCGCGGCGAACGTGGCGTTTCTTCGCGGAGTTCGTCGGTCCACAGGACAACTGGTTGCCGCCTGATAACTTCCAGCAATATCCGCAACCGGTCATTGCCGCGCGTACCTCGCCGACGAATATCGGGATGGCGCTGCTGGCAGACCTTGCTGCGTATGATTTCGGTTACATTTGTGCGGGGGAGTTCCTGCAGCTTGTCGAGAGCACGCTGGCGACAATGGAAAGGCTGGAACGTTACCGTGGTCATTTTTACAACTGGTACGACACGCACACGCTGCAACCACTTCACCCGCAATACGTTTCTTCGGTGGACAGCGGCAACCTGGCCGGCAGTCTGCTCACCCTGCAGGCAGGACTGATTGAACTGAAGCATCAACCGATACTGTCAGCAAACGCGTTTCAGGGTTTGCAGGACACCTTGCAGGTGCTTGCCGAACATCTGCCTGCATCGCCAGACCCGGATCTTGCGAAGCAGGTCAGGCTTCTGCAGGACACGTTACAGTCAGTCACACTGCCTGGGCACACACCAAAAGCACCGCTACAGACGCTGGCTGCGGCTGCCAGCCTGCTGGATGAGATTCACCGTACTGGCGGGGGGCTGCTTGCATCGTTGCCCGCGGATATTGATATCGATGGCGAGCTGTATTACTGGGCGCAGGCATTCGACCGGCAATCCCGCGCACTTCGCGATGACATTGGATTCCTGGTACCCGAGCTGCGGCACTTCAGTAACATCCCGACGCTGGCTGAATTGGCCAGCGTGCGCGCAGTCGGCACAGAACCGGTGTCGTCTGCCGCAGCGGCAGGATCACTTTACAAGGGCGCGGTGGAGCGGCTCAGAATCATTGACGATCTGGTGAATCGTTGCCGCGAACTGGAAGTGATGGATTTTGAATTTCTTTACGATGAATCGCGTGGCTTGCTGACCATTGGCTATGACGTGGGCGAGCGTCGCCGCGATCCTTCCTGCTACGACATGCTGGCATCCGAAGCGCGCCTGGCCAGTTTCCTGCTCATTGCACAGGGACAGGTGCCGCAGAAGCACTGGTTCACGCTCGGACGTCTGCTGACCAGTCATGGCGGTGCTGTGAGCCTGATCTCGTGGAGCGGCTCGATGTTCGAATATCTCATGCCGAGGCTGATCATGCCGAGTTACGAGAATACCTTGCTGGAGGAGACCTGCAAGGCAGCGGTTTCGCGCCAGATCGAATACGGTCGACAACGCGCTGTGCCCTGGGGTATTTCCGAGTCCTGCTATAACGCTACCGATATGCACCACGTCTATCAATATCGGGCCTTTGGTGTGCCCGGACTGGGTCTCAAACGCGGGCTGGGAGACGACCTGGTGATCGCTCCTTACGCCAGCGCACTGGCTCTGACGGTGATGCCGCTGGAAGCGTGTCGCAACTTGCAGCGGCTTGCCGCTGATGGTTTCCTCGGTGCCTACGGGTTCTACGAGGCGGTCGACTACACGCCATCGCGTGTGCCGCGGGGCAAGGATCACGCCGTCGTGCATACCTTCATGGCCCACCACCAGGGCATGAGCCTGCTGGCCTTTGTGCAGGTATTGCTCAACCGGCCAATGCAGCGCCGCTTCATGTCTGACCCCCTCGCACGGGCGACGCAATTGTTGCTACAGGAGCGTGTACCGAAGCAGGGGGCCACGTTGCACCCGCACGCGGCTGAAGTGAGTGCCGCCGCACGCCCCGCTGCTGCGGAAACAGGCGCAATCATGCGCGTGTTTACCGACCCGAACATGCCGACACCTGAAGTTCACCTGTTGTCCAATGGCAGATACCACGTCATGGTGACCCATGCCGGTGGCGGTTATAGTCGCTGGGGCGAACTGGCCGTGACCCGGTGGCGCGAAGATGCCACTCGCGATTGCTGGGGAACATTTATTTACCTGCGCGAGTGTGACACAGGACGTTACTGGTCAGCCGCGTATCAACCGACACTGCGCAAGGCCGACCACTACGAGGCGATCTTCGTGCAGGCACGCGCGGAATACCGGCGGCGCGATGAGGCGATCGAAACGCACACCGAGATCAGTGTCTCACCCGAAGACGACGTCGAGATCCGGCGAGTCACCCTCACCAACCTGTCGTCGCGCATACGTCAGATAGAAGTGACGAGTTGCGCGGAGGTCGTGCTGGCGCCGTTGAATGCCGACCTGGCACACCGCTCATTCAGCAACCTGTTTGTGCAAACTGAAATCCTGCCCGACCGGCAGGCGATCCTCTGCACCAGGCGGCGGCGCACACCGGAGGAACAGGTGCCGTGGATGTTTCACCTGCTGGCGGCGCCTGGTGCAGTTGCCGACGAGTCGTCATACGAGACTGACCGCGCCAGGTTCATCGGGCGGGGTCGAACGGCGGCCAATCCGGTCGTGCTGGATAGCGGTGACAGTCCATCGACGTTGTCGAACACGGAGGGTTCGGTGCTCGATCCCATTGTGGCGATTCGCCGTACTGTTACTTTGTCACCCGACGAATCGGTGACCGTGCAGATCATCTCCGGTGTCGCGGACACACGCGAGGCCGCACTGGCAGTACTTGACAAGTATTGTGACCGGCATTTCATTGAGCGTGCCTTTGAAATGGCATGGTTCCAGAGTCAGGAAGTGCTGCGCCGCCTCAACGCAAGCGAAGCCGACGCCCAGGTCTTTGGCCGTCTGGCCACCTCGGTTATTTATGGCAATGCCCTGCGCCGCGCAGCGCCCAGCGTCGTTGCACGCAACCAGCTTGGCCAGCCCGGGCTGTGGAGCTTTGCTGTCTCGGGCGATCTGCCGATCATCCTGATACGCATCGGCAACCTCGGTCGCATCGACCTGGTTAAGCAGGTGCTGCAGGCCCATGCCTACTGGCGGATGAAGGGATTGAACGCCGACCTGGTGATTGTGAACGAGGATTTCTCGGGGTACCGGGCCGATCTGCAAGACCAGATCATGGGGCTGATTAACGCGGGACCCGAGGCACAAATACTCGACAAACCGGGAGGGGTCTTCTTGCGGCGCGCCGAAGAGCTTACCGAGGAGGACCGGGTCCTGTTCCAGACGGTTGCCCGCATCGTTTTCACTGATACTGTCGAGACGCTGGCGGAGCAGGTGCAACGCCGTGTACCGGTAGAGCGCCTGCCGGGCCGTCTGGTCCCTGCGCTGCAACCGGTCGTTGAACCGGCCTGGCCGCTGTCAGTGCGAGAACGCATTTTCTGCAATGGCCCGGGAGGCTTCACGACCGACGGGCATGAATACGTCGTCACCCTCGAGCCGGGCCAGACGACGCCGGCGCCGTGGGTCAATGTGATTGCCAGTCCGCACATGGGTACGGTCGTCAGCGAGAGCGGCAGTGCGTATAGCTGGGTGGAAAACGCGCACGAGTTCCGGCTGACCACCTGGCACAACGACCCGCTTGTCGACAGCAGTGGCGAGGCGCTCTATATCCGTGACGAGGAAACAGGTGCGTTCTGGTCGCCGACGCCGTTACCTGCCTGCGGTCAGTCCGGCTATGTCTGCCGGCACGGGTTCGGGTACAGCGTATTCGAGCATTACGAAGCAGGCATTTCCTCGGAACTGTATACCTACGTCGCCATGGACGCCGCGGTGAAGTTTGTGGTGCTAAAGCTGCACAATCATTCGCGGCGCGCGCGCAAGCTGTCACTCACGGGGTACTGGGAGCTGGTGCTCGGTGAGTGGCGGCACGCCAACCTGATGCATATTGTTACCGAAACGGATACGCACAGCGGGGCGCTGTTCGCGCGCAATGCCTACGGTCGTGAATGCGCCAATCGGATCGTGTTTGCACATGTCAGCGAGCGAGAGCGTACGCTGACCGGGAACCGTACCGAGTTTATCGGTCGTAACGGCTCGCTGGGCAGCCCGGCGGCGATGTATCGCGAGCATTTATCGGGCAAGACAGGTGCGTGCCTTGATCCATGTGCCGCGATACAGGCGCCGATCGATCTGGCCGCCGGACAGGAACGTGAGGTCGTATTCATCTTCGGTGCGGCCCGCGACAGTGATGAGGCGCAGTATTTCATCCAGCGTTTCGGCGGGCCGGCGGGCGCACGGCAGGCATTGGAAGTGGTATGGGGTTACTGGAACCACACCCTGGGCGCGGTACACGTGGAGACACCGGACCCCGCCCTGGACGTGATGGCTAACGGCTGGCTGCTCTACCAGACACTGTCCTGCAGGCTCTGGGGCCGCAGTGGCTACTATCAGTCCGGCGGTGCCTACGGTTTCCGCGATCAGTTGCAGGACACCATGGCGCTGATCCATGCGACACCGTGGCTCGCCCGCGAGCAGCTGCTGCGTTGCGCCGGGCGCCAGTTTCTCCAGGGTGACGTGCAACACTGGTGGCATCCGCCCAACGGACAGGGCGTACGCACCCATTTTTCCGATGACTATCTGTGGCTGCCGTATGCAACCTGCCGTTATGTGCTGGCAACCGGTGATACGGGCGTCCTTGACGAGTCAGTGCATTTTCTGGAGGGCCGCGAGCTGAATCCGGAAGAGGAGGCCTACTATGACCAGCCGCAACGTTCGACGGAAGCGGCAAGCCTCTATGAACATTGCGTGCGTGCAATCAATCATGGTTTACGCTTTGGTGAACATCAGTTGCCGCTGATGGGCTGTGGCGACTGGAACGATGGCATGAATCTCGTCGGCCGTGATGGCAAGGGTGAGAGCGTTTGGCTGGCGTGGTTCCTGTACGAGAACCTGCAGTTGTTTGCAGGCCTGGCTCGTCGCCATGGTGATGAGGCCTTTGCGGAAGTCTGCAGCGGGCAGGCTGCGCTGCTGGGCAGCAACATCGAGGCCCATGCCTGGGATGGCGGCTGGTATCGGCGGGCCTGGTTCGACGATGGCACACCGCTGGGTTCTTCCGACAATGACGAATGCCAGATCGATTCGATCAGCCAGAGTTGGGCGGTCATCTCCGGTGGTGGTGATCCCGTGCGGGCCCGTCAGGCGATGGCAGCAGTGGACAAGCGCCTGGTGCGACGTGACGCGCGGTTAATACAACTGCTTGATCCGCCCTTCGATACATCGGACCTTGAACCCGGTTACATCAAGGGCTATGTGCCCGGTGTCAGGGAGAACGGTGGCCAGTATACCCATGCCGCGATCTGGGCCACGATGGCGTTTGCCCTGCTGGGTGACAGGGACAGGGCCTGGGAATTATTTAACATGCTCAACCCCGTCAATCATGGTAGTCAGCCGGATGACATCGAACGATACAGGGTTGAGCCGTACGTCATGAGCGCGGATATTTACGCTGCGTCGCCACACACGGGCCGGGGCGGCTGGACCTGGTATACCGGGGCGGCGGGCTGGATGTACCGGTTGACTGTGGAGACACTGCTGGGCGTGCAACTGGAAGCAGACCATCTGCGCATCGCACCCTGTATCCCGGCTCATTGGGAATCGTACAAAATCCACTACCGCTATCGCGACACGCCCTACCACATCACCGTCAGGCGCGTGGGTGAAAAATCGGAGCATGTGAACCGTGTAACCGTGGACGGGGCTGTCGTAGAGGTAACAGACATGGGCGGTACAGGGCGACCGCAAGGCAAGTTGATTCCCCTTGTGGACGACCGCCGGGAGCACTATGTCGAGGTGGATATGGAATAAGGGTATTCCTGTTTCTGCAGTTGTCACTTGCCATGTGCCAAATATATAAAGGTTCAAAAGTCCTTTATCTGATGGCGTTAGCAAGGGGAAAGCTGGACTATCATATGGATGAATATGGTGCTGGTAACTGTGCTCAATAGTGGCAGCGATTGCTCAGTGGGGCCGATAAAACATACTGGCAGTTGCGCAACCCCTGATCTATGCTGCAGCGCAGCATGTCTGCATCACAAAAGCCTGTCTGCCTGCGCCGTCTTGTCATTGTCCTCGGGGACCAACTCGACCGTGAAAGCGCCCTGCTGAAGGGCCTCGACGCTGAACAGGACATGGTCTTTATGGCCGAGGTCCGCGAAGAGGCGACCCACGTCTGGAGTCACAAGGCCCGCATTGCGCTGTTCCTCGCGGCCATGCGGCACTTTCGCGAGGATCTGCGGGCGCGCGGCTTGCCGGTCCACTACCTGACGCTGGAGTCCCATGCATACCCGTCACTGGCCGCGGCGCTCGCCGCCTTGCTGGAAGACCGCCGGCCGCGGCAAGTTATCATGCAGCGTGCCGGTGACTGGCGCGTTCAACAGTCGCTGGTCGATACGGTCGCGCGGGCCGGCCTGGTTTTGCAGGTCGTCGAGAGCAGCCGTTTTCTCATCACGCCTGATGATTTTCGTGCCTGGCTGGGTGATCGCAAACAGCCGCGCATGGAACATTTCTATCGCTTCATGCGCAAGCGCCAGGGTGTCCTCATGGATGGCGGGCAACCGGTTGGCGGCAAGTGGAACTACGATGCCGAGAATCGTCGGGGCTTCGGCAAACAGGGGCCGGGGATGCTGCCGCCCCCGCCGGCGTTTGCACCGGATGCCATTACGCGCGAAGTGCTCAGGCTGGTCAAACGCGAGTTTCCCGGCCACCCCGGCGAGCTGGCGGAATTCGACTGGCCGGTCACGACCGATGCAGCGGAGATGGCGCTCGAGGATTTCATTGCACAGCGGCTGCCACACTTCGGTCGCTACCAGGATGCCATGTGGACAGCGCAGCCATTTCTGTATCACTCGCTGCTCTCCAGCAGTTTCAACCTGTCACTGCTGGATCCCTCGCGGGCAATCAGCATGGCCGCCAACGCCCTGGCAAACGGCGATGCACCTCTCGCGGGTGTCGAGGGTTTTATCCGCCAGCTGCTTGGCTGGCGCGAGTACATACGCGGGATCTACTGGGCGCGCATGCCCCGGTACGCCGACTGCAACGCACTTGGGGCGGATGCCCCGCTGCCGGAATTTTTCTGGAGCGGCGAGACCGACATGCGCTGTCTGCGTGAGACGCTGGAGCAGACATTGCGCTACGGTTATGCCCACCATATCCAGCGCCTGATGGTAACCGGCCTGTACTGCCTGCTGCATGGTGTGCGACCGCAGGCTGTGCATGAGTGGTACCTGGCTGTCTATGTGGATGCGATTGAGTGGGTGGAACTGCCCAATACCCTGGGTATGTCCCAGTATGCAGATGGTGGTTATCTGGCCTCCAAGCCCTATGTGGCATCGGGGGCCTATATCAACAGGATGAGCAATTACTGTACAGGTTGCCGTTACGATTCGTCATGCGCCACGGGTGATTCAGCTTGCCCATTCACAACACTGTACTGGGATTTTCTGCAGCACCATGAGCACAGGTTTTCCAGTCACCCAAGGACGGCGCTGCAGTGGCGCAATCTTAGGCGCAAGGACACGTCGGAATTGAAAGCCATCAGACGCCAGGCAGAGCGTATACGCGCGACCTCTGGTGGCTGAGTGTGACGCCGGTATCAGTTCCAGACCTCTTCTACATGTTTCCTGAGACGCGCCCTGTCGCGGTTATCCTGGCACTTATGATTATTAACAGTCAGTTATAAAAAGACCGAAATGGATTTACCCGCGCAAACCGCCTGACAGCTAGCAGCACGAGCGCATGCCTTCGGTAGGTGTGTAAGCTACTTGCCATAAGCATCCTGTCAGACATTTCTGTGATCGACTGTTGTTGCCGGGCGTAATGTAACAGGCTTTTTTTGCCATAAACATCAAGGTTGTTGAGCGACAGTGCCGGGCGACAGCTCATTACAGGGGAGGAGGCTACTCGGGCCGTGCCGATGATTTCTATCCAGACCCTGTTCATTGTGATGAAATTACACTAAAATCCCGCCTTAACGAATTGAGTCAAAACACTATTTTATGTGGAGGCGGGGTATGTGTAGAACCATGGCCGGTTCGGTCTTATATCTGTTTGCCAGTCTGCTGGGGCTGGCGAGTCTGCCAACGACCACGGATGCCGCGGATTACTACGACGTTTCCTATGTCTGGTCGCGGAATATCGACGGCGTCCGGGATTACCGCAAGCAGGTCGCGGGGGTGCTGGGACCGGATGTGGCAAAGGATCTCAAGGTGGTTACCCGGGACAGCCTGATCGGTCTTGTCTACGTGCGCCATGGCGACAGCGCCGGTGCCACACGGGTTGCGAAGAGCCATACCAGGCTATTGCGTGCCCAGGGGCTGGATGCAGCCAGTCCGATCCGTTCCGGGAACTGGACACTGGTTGGCGATGCCGGAGCATCGCGATCCGCTGCTGCATCGTCCGCCGCAGCAGGTTCATCCGGTGTCGGGATGACGAAAACCGCGACGGCACCGTCCGCCATGCCGGCTTCTCGCAGAAGCAGTATGACGAGCACCGAACGCACCCGGGAGATCCACAATCTGGAGGCGGCGGTTGAGGACTATATCAATCGCCTGCGCAAGGATGGCAAGCTCGATCCCGACGAGCGCACCGGCTGGTCGGTGTACGATTTCACTACCGGCGAAAAGCTGGTCACCATCAATGAGGATGAGCAGTTCCAGGCGGCCAGTCTCGTTAAGCCTTTCATCGCGGCGGCGTTCTTCTACAAAGTCAAGAAGGGCGAACTCAGCTACAACAGGGAAAGCCGCCGGCACATGGAGCAGATGATCCAGCATTCGAACAATGCCTCCACCAACTGGGTGACCCGCAAAGTGGGAGGACCCCAGGCTGTTCAGCGGATACTAAAACAGCAGTACCCTGGAATATTCCAGGAGATCCATCTGGTCGAATACATACCTGCGGGCGGGAAGACTTACCGCAACAAGGCATCCGTGCACGACTACAGCCGCTTTCTGTACGCGCTCTGGAAGGAGGATATCGCCGGTGCCAGCGAGATCAAGCGCCTCATGGCGCTGCCGGGAACCGACCGGATCTATACCGGCGTGCGCGCTGTTCCGAAAGGCACCAGGGTTTACAACAAGACCGGCAGCACCGCGCGTGTCTGCGGCGACATGGGCATCCTGAATGTCAAGGGTCAAGGCGGCAAGTGGTACCCCTATACGGTGATCGGCATCATCGAGAAGGAACAGAATGCCACGAACTACACGAGCTGGATCCGGTCGCGTGGTGACATCATCCGTCATGTTTCCAGCATCGTCTATGAGAGCATTGCCCAGAATCACAATATCTAGCATCCCGCTACATGCATATCTCTCCCGATAGTTTCAATGGCTCTTCGCCTGATTGAGTGGGTAACACATCAATTTAGACGAGACGCATTCTTTCTGATGGCAAGGTTGTTGGCCGAATGAATTCGGCCCTGCTCAATCAAACCCGTAGGGTCGAATTCATTCGACCAACAGTGTTTCATCGTCATTCAATCAGCCCAGGGTCGAATTCATTCGACCAGCAGTGTTTCATAGCCATTCAATTAGCCCTGTAGGGTCGAATTCATTCGACCAACAGTGACGTATGGATTGAGCCGATGCTCCAATCCGTGCACCGCCGGGGATATCAGGCGCCTCCTATCCGGCGGGTCTGCATTCCGTAGCCCGGCAAACAGGAGAAACGTCTATTGGGCGTGCCCTGTGTAACCGATCGGGCGCTCCAGCGCAGTACCGCCCAGGTGCTGTCCGCCATCTACGAGCAGGAGTTCTTGTCCTGTTCCTTTGGTGGTCGGCCCGGGTTAAGTGCCCATCATGCCTTGGCAACTCTGAATGAGGTAATTGCCGGGCGCAAGGTGGGTTGGGTGCTGGAGGCGGATCTGAAGAACTTCTTTGGCAGTTTAGGGAACCTCTGGTCTCTTATGTGCAAGAACACCGTTTGCACCAATTGATCAGAGGTCCCTTAGTAAGTAGCGCCACTGATTAACAAGATATGGCATAACTCCCAGCCTGCATATTGACCTTAGGTGTCTTGTACTTCCGAATAACAGTACCCCTCCCCGGAACTGGACATGATGGCAAACGTACATCTATTCAGATAACAGCTTGTGACGTCCCGGATAGACGGCCTTTTTTCTTTACGGTAACGACAAGTTTTGGCGTGCACTGTGCAAAGGTGGGGCTTTCCCTTGGGTGAGAGATCCACCCGGCGATATTGCTCCAGCCGGAAGCAATCGGAGCAGTCATGGAGTGACCGGGTTTGCTGTGTCCCTGGGCTCCAGATGTGGCAGGGGAACGGCAAGCCCAGGTCGCTTTTCTTCCTTTCCAGCGAAAAACCTGAGTAAATTACCCGGATGACAGGTGTTGATCCCAATCCGGAAGTGCAGGAATTTTACTTTAATTAAAGAGATGTATTGAAAGATGCCGTTTACGAAGTAGTTGCGGGTCGGCAACCTTCGACTTGTTTATGACCTTCAAGCCAATAGGTTTTTCGCAGGTAGTATGGTGAAACATTCCTTCCAAAAAAGACCATGCAGGCTGTTGTTACCGGGTCGGCATGGCGACCTGTTTAATTAATGCCCGAATTAATTCTATCAATAATCTCGCCGTTTCCTGATACACGGGCAAGTCATCACAGCGTTGTGTAATATATGTCACGCAATCGTTTTCAGAGAGTGTAAGCAGACGTTATGGCTCAACGGGCAATAAGGGAATTCGAAGGCAAGCGCGTATTCCACAACGACTGGCAAAGGCATTTCGGCCAGTTCCGCTATTCATTCGAGGCAGCCAGCATCGCTGATGGCGACGAGTTGCGTTCGCTGGCTGATGACGCTGATCACGACTGGCTGCGCCGGGTCCCGCTGGTGGTCAAGCCGGATATGATCTTCGGCAAGCGTGGACTCAATGACCTGGTGTTGTACAAGGTCAATACGCCAGGCGATGTGACCCTCGATGACGCGATTCGCTGGATTGATGAAAAGCGTGCACAGACCACCACCTTGCTCAGTGGCCAGGGCGGCATACTGAGTCGCTTCATCGTCGAGCCCTTTGTTGCACACGACAGCGATGCCGAGTATTACATCGCTGCACAAATGGGTGATGACGGCGACATACTCTCGATGAGTTCGCGCGGTGGCGTCCATGTCGAGGACAACTGGGAAAGCGTCAGGCAGATCGAGATCCCGCCATTCATCAAGGATGCTGAACTCGGTGACATGATTGCCGCAGCAGTGCCTGAGGATGTCACCGACCGGGAGCGGTTTGCCTTGTTTGCCACGGACTTCTACCGCTTCTTCCGCGACCAGCATTTCGCCTACCTGGAAGTCAATCCGTTCCATTTTGACGGTGACCAGGTATTCCTGCTGGATCTGGTTGCCAAGGTCGATGACACCGCCGGTTTTCTGATGGAGAAGCACTGGGGGCCGTTGTACTTCCCTACGCCATTCGGCATGAAAGCGCCCGGAGCAGAAGAAAACCGGATCAAGGCCATGGATGAAAAAAGCGGCGCCTCGCTGAAACTCACCATCCTCAAGCCGCAGGGCCGGGTGTGGATGCTGGTCGCCGGTGGTGGCGCCTCCGTGGTGTACGCCGACACCATCACTGACCTGATCGGCGCGCATGAGCTGGCCAACTACGGGGAATATTCGGGTAATCCGAGCACACAGGAAACCCGCGTGTACACCGAAACACTGCTCGACCTGATGACGCGTACGCCCGATCCTGAAGGACGTGAAAAGCTGCTGATCATTGGCGGCGCCATTGCCAACTTCACGGATGTCGCCAGGACCTTCACCGGCATTATCCAGGCTTTCAGGCAGTACCACGAAAAGATGAAGGCGGTAGGTGTGCGCATCTATGTGCGCCGTGGTGGTCCGAATTACGAAGTGGGTCTGCGCAATATACACAAGGCGGCCAATGAACTGGGTCTGCCCATCGAGGTGTATGGCCCCGAAACCCATATGACCGAGATCGTCAGAATGGCACTGGATGCCTGACCGGAACAGCAGAGGATAGTCGCCAATGAACATGCAGCAGAATCCAGCGACAGCGGAAACGAGCGACAAAACGTCCGGCGGCTGTGTCCTGTTCGGTCGGGATACGCAGGCCATATTCTGGAATAATCACCAGACCGCCATCCAGCGCATGCTCGACTACGATACCCTGATCGGTCGTGAACTGCCCTCTGTGGCTGCCATTGTGTCGCCCACCGGCAGCAGCCGTTTCGGCAAGTTCTTTTTTGGCAGCAGCGAGATACTGGTGCCGATCTATAAAAGCACCGTGGAGGCCATCGCCGCGCATGCGCAGGCCAACGTGTTGCTCAACTTTGCATCCTTCCGGCGGGCCTACCGCATCAGTCTCGAAGCACTCGATACCCCCGGCATCGATACCATCATGATCACCGCGGAGGGTATCCCGGAGCGGCATGCACGCGCACTCAAGCTGCGCGCACAGGCATTGGGCAAGCTGGTCATCGGCCCGGCCACGGTGGGCGCCATCACACCGGGTGCCTTCAAGATTGCCAACATCGGCGGCACTGTCGAGAATATCATTGCCAGCAAACTGCACCGCGCCGGATCCTGCGGGCTGGTAACCCGCTCGGGCGGTCTGTTCAATGAACTGGCTCACACCATTGCCCTGAACGCGGACGGCATCAGTGAAGGTGTCGCCATCGGCGGTGACCGTTTTGCCGGCTCGGGTTTTCTGCAGCATATGCTGCGCATGCAGGACAACCCTGCGGTGAAATACCTGCTGCTGCTGGGCGAGGTCGGCGGCAGCGAGGAGTACAAGGTCATCGAAGCCGTACAGGACGGACGTATCAGCAAGCCCGTCATCGGCTGGTGCGTCGGCACCATCGCGAGTCACTTTTCAACCGGTGTGCAGTTCGGACACGCCGGGGCCAGTGCCAGTAGTGACACGGAAATGGCCGGCACCAAGAACGAGGCCATGCGTGCGGCCGGGATACATGTGCCGCGCAGCTTCAATGACCTGCCGGAGATTATCAAGGGCGTTTACAGCGAACTGCATGCCGAGGGCATCATCGAGGATATCAGGGAACCACTGATCACACCGCTGCCGGAAGACTGCCAGACAGCGCTCAATGCCGGTCGGGTGCGCAAGGGGACGCATTTCACCTGCACCATCTCCGACGACAGAGGCGAGGAAGCAACATACGCCGGATACCCGATCAGTGCCGTGGCGACACCGGATACCGGCTTCGGCATCGCCGATGTCATCACCTTGCTATGGTTCAGACGGCGTTACCCGAAATGGGCCAGTGATTTTCTGGAGACCGTGATCAAGACCGTGGCCGACCATGGCCCGGCGGTCAGTGGTGCACATAACGCCCGCGTGACCGCACGCGCCGGCAAGGACGTCATCAGTGCACTGGTAAGCGGCCTGCTGACCATCGGCCCGCGTTTTGGTGGTGCCATTGATGGTGCCGCGCACTATTTCAAGCGCGGTGCTGACAAGGGACTGGCTGCCGATGAGTTCATCGACGATATGGCAGGGCAGGGGATGATCATCCCCGGTATAGGTCATCGCATCAAGTCGATCAAAAACCCGGATCTGCGCGTCGAAGGCCTGAAGCGCTATGCAGAACAACACTTCCCGGCTACCCGTTTGCTGGACTATGCACTCGAAGTAGAGCAGCACACCACCAGGAAGAAGGACAACCTGATTCTGAATGTCGACGGTAGCATCGGTGTGCTGATGGTGGATATGTGGCGCGGTCTGAATTACAGCGAGGAGGAAATCGAGCGTTTCATCGAGTCAGGCACGCTCAATGCCTTCTTCGTGCTGGGTCGCTCGATTGGTTTCATTGGGCATATTCTCGACGAAAAACGGCTTAACATGCCGATGTACCGCCACCCGTTCAACGACATTCTTTATGACGTGCCGAAGGCCGGAGATGATGAGTAAGGCTCGAATGCCCTTTGAGTTCACAGGTCAGAAATACACTGTTTCGTGTATCTGTATTGAGTACCGTGGCTGCTTCAGCAATATTTTCCTGGTAATGAATCATTGTTGACACCCATCAGGTTGCAGCTGCTGCAGACAATCCAGTGCCGCATTCTTGTAACAGTGGGCAAGTGTCGGGTAGTTGTAGACTGTGCTGGCCAGCAAGTCGACGCCGGCACCGCAGTTCATCACCATCTGGCCGATGTGTACCAGTTCGCTGGCGGATTCACCGATGATGTGAACGCCCAGCAATGCCCGGCTGCTCCTGTCCACCAGTAATTTCATAAAGCCGCGTTCCTCACCGATGATCTGGCCACGAGCGTTTTCCGAGAAGCGGGCGCGGCCGACCACATAGTCGACACCCTGTTCCTGCAGTTCCCGTTCGGTGTGGCCCACGTAGGAAAGCTCCGGAATGGTATAGATGGCCATGGGTAGCTGACCGGCCGGTGCAGCATGCTTCCGGTCGAAGGCGTGGTTCACCGCCAGGCGGCCCTGCTCCATGGCCGTGGACGCGAGCGATGGCCGACCAGCCAGATCGCCGATGATGTAGATATGGTCCCGGCTCGTCTGGTGATGTTCATTGATCCGTACCCAGCCATGGTCGTCAGCATCGATTCCGGCGGCGGCCAGCTCGAGGCTATCGTAATTCGGTTCACGGCCGAGTGCATAGAGCACTACATCGGTTTCCAGATTAACACCACTGTCTGTCTCCAGCAGCACCCGTTCACCCTGCCGTTCGATCTGTTTGATACGGGTCTTCATGTGCAGCTGCACACCCATATCCAGCAGATCGTTTTCCAGGGTTTGCTGGATGTCCTTATCGAGATAGGCAAGCAGATGATCATGGGAATCCACCAGGCTGACCGCGACACCCAGCGGCGCGAAGATGGTAGCAAACTCACAGGCAATCACTCCGCCACCGATGATGGTCAGCCGCCGCGGCAGACGACGCATCTGCAGGATGGATGTGGAATCCAGCACCCGTTCCCTGTCGAATGGCACATCTGCCGGTCGCCGCGGGCGTGAACCGGTCGCCAGAACAATCACCGCGGCGCTGAGTTGCACCGCTTCGCCATTACTGTTGCGCAGGTTGAGCGTATGGGCATCAATAAAACCGGCCTCGCCGGGCAACAGGGTTACGCCGTGGCTCATAAGCTGGTTCAGCAACAGGCGCTCATGGCGATCGATCACCGCCTGTTTACGGCCAACCGCCTCGCTGAGAAAACCGCTGTGCTGCTGAGCACGCATCTGCACGGCATCTCGCATACCGCGGGATGAGAATCGGGACGCCAGGTAAGCGGCCTCCCGCAATGCCTTGCTGGGAATGGTACCGGTCTGCAGGCTGACACCGCCGAGATAGGGTTTGCGTTCAATCAGCCCGACCCGCTTCCCCAGACTGGCAGCCTGCAGTGCGGCGCTCTGGCCGCCAGGACCGGAGCCGATGACCAGTAAATCGTAATTATATTCAGTCATACACAGACTCTGTTTTAAGTGAATCGGCTTCAGGCAACAGGGATGCCAGGGACGATGGATACTTTTTACCATCACCGAATCGGCTTGTGGAAAATTGTTCGAACAAGATCAATAGTGGTTCGCTGTCTTTCTGTTTTTAGCCGATGCTGGAATTGAGATCCAGGTCGCTAGTTCATCTTCCGGTGCCTGTTCGCTGTTGGCTTCCTGCTGGATCTTCGTATTGACCTACTCATACCGCAGTGCCTCGATCGGGTCCTGACGCGCGGCCTTGCGCGCCGGGAAGAAGCCGAAGATCACACCGACGGCGGCGGAGAACAGGAAGGCCAGCAGCATGATGCCCGCATCGAGCACCGGCGGCATGCCCATGAGCGCGGAGAGGGCGTAGGTCGTGCCCACCGCCAGCAGGATGCCGAGCAGGCCGCCGAACGACGACAGCACCACGGCCTCGACCAGGAACTGCAGCAGCACCTCGCGCTCCAGCGCGCCGATTGCGAGACGAATGCCGATCTCGCGCGTGCGCTCGGTTACCGAGACCAGCATGATGTTCATGATGCCGATGCCGCCTACCAGCAGGCTGACCGCGGCCACGGCACCGAGCAGGGTGGTGAGTACCCTGGTTGTACCGGTCAGGGCCTCGGCGATCTCCTTCATGTCGCGCACGTTGAAGTCGTCGTCCTCGTTCGCGGCGATGCGGCGGCGTTCGCGCATCAGCAACTCGATGTCGCGCTGCACCTTGCTTGTTGAAACACCCTCGCTGGCCGAGATGTAGATCATCTGCACATCCTGGTTGCCGGCCACGCGCCGCCAGAAGGTGCGCAGCGGGATCACCACGATGTCGTCCTGGTCGCGCCCGCCGGCCGACTGCCCCTTGGCCTCCAGCAGGCCGATCACCTGGCAGGACAGCTTGTTGAGGCGCAGCTTCTCGCCGAGCGGGTCCTGGCTGCCGAACAGTTCCTTGCGCACGGCCTCTCCGAGTATGCACACAGCAGCGCCAGCGCGCAGCTCGCTGGCACTGAATTCGCGTCCCTTCGCCAGCGTCCAGTTGCTCACCGGGAAATAGTCGTTGTCGGAGCCGGTCACCGTGGTGGACCAGTTGCGGTTGCCGAAGATCGCCGTCATGGGCTGTGAGGCCCCGGGTGCCACGGCAGCGATGCCGCCCACCTCGCGGCCGATGGCTTCGGCGTCTTCGAGCTCGAAGGGCTCGGCCTCGGAGCGCTGCCCGAAGCCGAGTCGCTGGCCGGTGCGCAACATCAGCAGGTTGCTGCCGAGGCTGGCGATCTGTTCGCCGACCTGGGCAGTTGCACCGGTGCCCAGGTTGACCATGACGATCACCGAGGCGACCCCGATGACGATGCCCAGCATGGTCAGCGCCGAGCGCAACAGGTTGCGGCGGATCTCACGCAGCGCGAGCAGCAGGGCGTTGCCGAGCATCAGCCAGTACCCCCGCCGTCGACCCGGCCGTCGAGGAAGCGCACCACCTGGCGCGCGTAGGCTGCCATCTCCGCTTCGTGGGTGACCATGACGATGGTGATGCCCTGCTCGGTATTGAAGCGCTCAAGCAGTTCCATGATCTCAAGGCTGCGTGCGGTGTCCAGGTTGCCGGTGGGCTCGTCGGCGAGCAGCACGGCGGGTTCGGTGACGATGGCCCGCGCGATAGCCACGCGCTGCTGCTGTCCACCTGACAGCTCTGCGGGGGAGTGATCCTCCCAGCCGGACAGCCCGACCGCCGCCAGCGCCGCGCGCGCGCGGGCGTGACGCTGTGCCACGGGGATGCCGCGGTAGATCAGTGGCAGCTCGACGTTTTCCAGCGCCGAGGTGCGGGCCAGCAGGTTGAAGCCCTGGAACACGAACCCGATGTAGTGGCGCCGCAGCAGTGCACGCTGGTTGCGCGAAAGCTTGCCGACCTCGACGCCCTCGAAGCGGTAGCTGCCGGCGGTGGGCGTATCCAGGCAGCCGAGGATGTTCATGCAGGTTGACTTGCCGGAGCCACTTGGCCCCATCATGGCCACAAAGGCGCCAGGCTGGATATCGAGATCGATGCCGCGCAGGGCGTGCATCGCGGCCTGCCCCTGGCCGTATACCTTGGTTACGCCACGCAGCGCGATCAGCGGCGCGGGTTCGGCCGCAGGCTGTGCACTCATCGCTTCACGCTGACGGCATCGACCACAACATGGTCGCCGGGTTGCAGTTCACCCGACTTCAGCGCGGTGAAGCGGCCGTCGCTCGACCCCGTCTTCACCGGCACTGCCTCCGGCTTACCGTCGCGCAGCACCCACACCTTCGGGCTCCCGTTGCGCTCCACGTTGCTGCGCCGCGCGCTATGTGGCGGGCGGGGGAACAGCATGCCGAAGGCGCCGCGCTGACGCGGCGCCGCATTGGTCTGCGGCGGCGTGAAGCGCAGCGCCGCATTCGGTACCAGCAGCGCGTCCTCGAGTTGCTGTACCGTGATCACCGCCGTGGCGGTCATGCCCGGGCGCAGCGCCAGGTCCGAGTTGTCCACTGCAAGCACGGTCTCGTATGTGACCACGCCCTCGACGGTCTGTGGCGCGAAGCGGACCTGGGTGATATTCGCCGGGAAGCTGCGTTCGGGCCAGGCGTCTACGGTGAACTCGGCCGCCTGCCCCTCGCCGATGCTGCCCACGTCGGCCTCGTCAACGGCCACGTGCAGCTCCATCTGCGCCAGGTCCTCGGCCAGGGTGAACAGGATGGGTGCCTGCAGCGAGGCCGCCACAGTCTGGCCCGGCTCGATCTGGCGCAGTAGCACCAGCCCGTCGATGGGCGAGCGGATCTCGGTCTTGGCCAGCTCGGTCTCCTTGCCGTCAAGGGTGGCGCGCGCCACGGCCACTTGCGCCCGTGCGCTGGCCTCGGCGGCCCGTGCGCGTGCATACGCCGCCCGCGCCGCATCCAGGTCACCCGTCGTGCACAACTGCCGTTCGGCCAGCTTCTCGCAGCGCTCGAACGCCAGTCGCGTCTCCAGCACCGTGGCCTGCGCCTCCTTGACCTTGGCCTCATTGGACTGCAGCGATGCGCGCGACTCCAGCACCTGCGCCTGCAACCGGTCGGTATCCAGCAGCGCCAGTACCTGCCCGCGCTGCACCTTGTCGTTGAAGTCTACCTCCACCGCCTCGATGGTCCCGGACAACTCGCTGCCCACGTCCACCCGGTTGACCGGCTGCAGTGTTCCTGTGGCTGTAACCGTCACTGTAAGGTCGCCCTGCTGCACCTCGGCGGTCTCGTAGCGCAGCCTGGACTCCTCACCGGGCAGCAGCCAGAGCAGGGTGCCGGCAGCGAGTAGCAGTAGCATAAACGCCGCACTCAGCCAGCGCATGCGCCGCCGCCCGGGCAAGTGGTCGCCCAAATTCAGAAGGTCATGAATAGCTTCGCGGGGAGGCGTTTCGTTTGTGGGCATGCTTGTGTGACTCGTGATTGGGGGAATGATCCCGGGTTATGCGGTTGCTGTGAATCGTCGTGAAGCGCGCTGACCCGGTGAGTTTACACTGGGGAGGGGGAGTTGTTGAGGATCAGTCTCGAGCTTTGAAGGCAGAGATCTTCAGATTCCCCCGTTATTGCGGGGAACGCATCGCAGGCTGGATTGCATGGCAACATCAGTGGTAGCTGCCCATCTGCAGGGAATATCCAGCATTGCTGCAGGGCCTGGTAAATCCTGTCATGTATTTGCTCTCAAGGTACACCGCTGTTTATTTACCCCGGGCTATTTTATGCTTGGAAGAATGCTATCCTGAAACGGGCATACGATATTTCCCAATGAGTATGCCTGGCCCGTGGATGGCGGTGTCTTTTTTAGTCTGCAGCAACAGGAGGGTAAAATGAAAATCAGTAAAGTAATGATGGTGGTTGTATTCATGGGGCTGGCGGTGTTTGGACTGTCTGCCTGCGAGAAGGAAGGACCTGCAGAGAAGGCCGGAAAGGCGATCGATGAGGCCGCGTCGGATATTTCGGAAGGAGCCAGCGATACGATGGAAGCCATCGAAAAGAAGGTGGAGGAATAATGGGCAAAATATTTGCTAAAAATACCGGTAATGTGGATCGCATCATCCGAGTGGTCGTGGGTGCGCTGCTGGTCGGCAATGTATTTGTCGGCCTGCAGACCGTCGTCGGCTGGGTTGGATTGATCCTGATCGTTACCGGTTTGTTTGGCACATGCCCCGTCTACTCACTTCTGGGGATCGATACAAGGACACTGGGAGAGAAAGCCGGCTTGAAATAGCAACCTCAACCGAGGTTGCTCCACCCAAATACCACTGTGGTTTAGGCCATCGACCTGGCTGTCCGGGACCATCAGGCACCCGGGACTCGTATGAATGTTATGCGTCGTCAGAATGAGAACGATGATGAGATGCCTGTAGCCAAGCCATTGCGGTTTATTCGTGTCGTATTTCTGGTAAAGATATTCAGAGCCTGCTACACGATTCTGGTTCAGGGCTGGTCACAGTCGAGTTGCTGTTCCTTGACCTTGCCGGTGAGCAGCAAGGCGTCGGGATCGAGGTCGAAGCGGAGTTTGCCCGCGTGGCAGCTGTCACGCAGGATCCCGGCCGCGAGTCGGGTGTTGTTCACCACCTGCTCGAGCTGGGACTTGCTCAGGCCGAAGCTGTCGCGGACGTAGCCGTAGAGTTCGCCACGCGAATCGAAGTCCTCCGCTAACCGTTGCAGGCGCCGGTAGGTGTCTGCATTGTAGTGGCGGATCTTCTCGAGCATCCCTGTCTTCTTCGTATAGTTGGCATAGGGTATCCGGCCACCAGCATCGTTGTCGTTCAACTGGGTGCGCCGGATGCGGATCGCGTGCTGTGCCGCGATCTTGTCCGGCAGCTGTGTGCCACTGGCAGGCATGCGCCGGATCGTGCCGTCATCAACCCAGTACCAGTAGGTGAGATAATCGATGTTGCCGACACGGTCCTGCTGGCTGAAGATGTAGTCCAGCAGCGTGATCTCGGTGAGTTCCTTCATCCAGAACACCATCTGTTCCGGTGCCACCCCGTTGCGCATGGCCTGGCGCAGGGTGGTGTCGGCGGCAGCCTCGTGGATGCCTGCATCAACAGCCTTCTGCAGCGGCAGGGTGGAGCGTAGTGCCATGAATGCGGCCGTTTCCTGGAAATCCCGGTTCTGGCCATCGCCCCATCCCGACTTGCGCGTACCGTTGATCTCGGGGCCATAGCGGTCGCCATGTGGCTGCAGCAATACACCGTAGACCTGCTTCCTGTCCGCAGTAAAGAGTTCACCCGTTGCATGGTAAGTTGCCGGGTTCTTTTCCGCTTCCGCCAGGATTGTCCAGCCTGCATGGTTCATGGCACCGCCCTTGCGGTGCGCGGACAGTTCAACGCCCCGTCGTGTCACGCGCGTGAGGTGTTCTTCCTTGTCCATCGAGCGATAGACACTCACCGGTACGTGAACATCTGCATTAAAGTAGCGGGAAAAGTGGTAGTAGAGCAGGGCGGCGGTGGAGAAGGTGGCGCTGGTGTTTGCGCCATTCATGGTCATCTTCCAGGAGACCGGTTCACCCGGGGCACCGCGCTTGACGGGGCTGCTGCTGGCGCATTGTTCTGCCTCGAATGCTTTCGTGTCCCCGGCATATTCGCCTCGTGAGAGGTCGTAGACCAGCGTGCCGGGGCTGGTGCTGAAAACCTTGGGGCACAGGGCATGGTCGCCCGTGTAGAAGTCGATGGTGCAAAACGCCTGCTCGAGTTCCCTGTCAGCATCGCTGTAGGTGCCACCGGGCATCCTGTCGAGGATGATGCATTGCTCCTCGAGGCTGTGCGGTGAGCGATGTGTGACGGCGCTGCCGCTAAAGGTCGTTGCTGCTGTCAGGCTTCCGCTGCCTGACAACAACAATACAGCCAGCAGCCGCAGCCATTCGTCTGCCAGGCGTCTGCGGGGCCTCGGAAACATCCCTTGATCATTTTGACCACCAGATCTGTGGCCTTGGCGGGGTGGTTCGGCAGTATTTACCCGGTTTTTGTTTGCTCCATGAAAAGTCATTAATTCGTTACTCTCTGAATTGCTTGTTGTTCTCAAGCATGCCGGTTGAAAGTCACAAGTCCCCTGCAGATCTGTCTGTTGAAACCGGAATCACGAAACCAGCATAAATTCCGGCAGATCAGGTAACCATAGTGCGATTTTGGCAACCTTTGCATGTCCGTGATTTCACGTACTTCTTCGAGCGCATTGATCCCGGCGACCTGCACAGGCTCAATCACTGCAGGGGTTTGTGTCCGCAATATGTGTCTCTGTCAGCCGCGGGTTTTTCGTGGGAATAACATCAATACTCCCGGTATTCGGCTGCCTGCGATTCATCTGCAGCAGGTCGAGAATCTCTTCTTTTCTGAAATCATACGCAAAATAAATACTGTTGCAATACTTATACAATAATAGCAATATTATTGTGCAGCTCAAGCTGTCTGGGTATTTGCGACATCACTTTTCAGGAGGATCAGACAATGAACGAAAACATCATCGGGGCAGTCGTGGGTATCGCTATCGCGGCGGTGCTCGTCGCCATTTTGGTGGTGGTTTTCCGCTGGCTGTGGAACACCACCATGCCGGAGGTCTTTGGTCTCAGGGAGCTGTCTTTCTGGCAGGCGTTCAAGATCATGCTGCTGGCAGGCATCCTGTTTGGCGGACACCGGGCAATGGACGTGCCCAAGCAGATATCCGACGAAACCTCATCAGCAGCTGTCCAGTCAGAATAACCCTGAGTGAACATTGATAACCACAAGGAGGTGACGATGAACCTCAAATTTTCAAATAGACTGGCTGCAGTCGTTTTCCTTGGTTTCCTGTTGCCGCTGACCTCCATGGCGTCGGAAGAGGACAGGGCCATCCGGTTGTGCGAGTCAAAGATAGAGGATGTGTACGGTGTCAGTAATATCCGACGCGTTTCGAGTGAGCGCGAGGGCAACCATAATTTCATGGTCCATGGCAAGGTGAGATATGACGATCACGAGTACAATTTCAACTGCAAGATCAAGAATGGCAACGTCAGGTCCTATGCCTACAACGGCCCGCACAAACGCCACAATGACGACGATGATGATACCAACATAGGTGCGGTTGTTGCCGTCGGGGCGGGGCTGGCCATCCTCGCTGCCATTGCGGTTTCCCAGGACGGGGATAACGATGAACCCGACAAGGGTTCAACCCTGTCTGTCACCAAGTCGGTGCTGAAGGACGAATGCCAGCAGATGTCAGTAGGCTCGCATCCGCGCGAGTGCGGGATCCATGCCCTCGACATGGTTGGAAGGAATGCCAGGGTGATTACAAAGGACTACCACCCATATCATTCGACCAGCGGGGGGGAGGGGGGGGGGGGGGGGGGGGGGGGGGGGGGGGGGGGGGGGGGGGGGGGGGCGTAAGGCGCGCATACACTCGCGGGAGGGACGATGTATTTGGCAGGAGAAGGGGGGGGGTGTGTACCTTCTCGCATATCAGTACAGCAAGTGCACGCAGCCGGCCTTCGACACGCAGCTCCCGCCCCACCGCCGATGTCGCGGGCAACTTTGTCGACCAGTCAGGCAAGGCTGTCTACGGTGGGTGAGATAATCCACGCGAGGAGCGGACAAAGCCGGCTGGATTGTTCGTTTACCCTCGTGTGTGATCCGGACACAATCCAGCATAAAAGGAGCGTCCGTCAGCTCTGTCCGGCGTTCAGGAGCCAGGCCGAAGGCGGACGGAAAATTTCTGTTCGCCACTGACGCACTATGACTATGGTAATGCCGGTACTGCATGCGCAGGAGACCTACGGGCAGCCGGAGGCACCGCTGGTCGCAGAGGTCCTGGGTATGGATATACGCACCACCGATGCGGAAGACATGAAGTACGTGATACTTGGCAGGCTGCTGGATCGCTACGCGGTTGAGCACAGTATTGAAGTGAGTCAGCAGACATCGATCCTGTACATACCTTCACCGGGTCCGGCTGCGGCACGACAACGGTGAATTCGGGATGCAGCAGCGACCAGGCGGAGCCATTTTCTGCGGGTACCAGGAACGCATCCAGTTCGGGGTGCCGGCCCTCGAAAAAGGACTGCCAGAATTCCAGGGTGATGAACTCTACGTCTGCATCCCCGAAGTAGCGTCGCATGCTGTACTGTACCTGGCGGGTATCAAGCGGTACGCCTATCTTCAGGCCATGGCTGCGATGCAACGACTCGATGCTGGCAAATTCGTGGCGGCGATTGTCTCGCACCGCCAGAGCCATGGTTCCTGTCGTGTAGGGTGCGGACAGGCGCAGGGAAGGAAACCAGAATGGCCGGTACCAGGTGCCTGGCATCACGTCGATGAAGCCTTTGGCAAGCATAGCGGGCAGTTCCGGCCATTCGATGGGGACGAACTCGGCCTTGACACTGAATGACTCCGCCAGGCTCTTGGCCAGTTCGATATCGAAGCCAACGAGCTCGCCATCGAGATTGAAGAAGCTGAAGGGCAGGTTGGCCGGGTCATAACCCACACGCAGGGTGCCGCGTTCCTGGATGCGATCGAGTGCCGGCAAATCGCTGGATGTATCCTCGATGTTCACGCTGGCGAGATCCCGGTGGATGATAGCGGATGAAATATTGCGGGGGGTATGCATCTGCCGCAGTATCTCGTCCTTGCGATAGGTGGTGTCGATGCTTGTGTCGAGCACCAGTCGTATTGCAATGACGGTGATGACTGTACCGGCTATCATCAGGGCGCCGGCGACCAGCAGCCGCCTGCGTTGTATCACCAGGAAACCGCCCATGGCGCCGGCGCCGAGCAGGGCGAATACCAGCAGGTTCATTGCGGTTACCATGGAGTCGAACTTGCCGCTGATGATGGTGGTCGGGATGTAGAGCTGGAACAAGTCATGTGGCAGTCCGAAGAAATCCATGAGGAAGGGCAGCGCCACCTGTGCCTTGGCGAAATAGCTCGGCACACCTACCGCGAACAGGCTCAAATAGTCGGAAGTGGACAGGGTGCTGCCAGCCAGCCACGCGGCGAAGGGAATGAACAGCAGGGTCAGCAGCCGCCCGGCGTTGGGAAAATTAAACAGGATGGGCACCAGGAGTTCAGCTGCAGAATCGCTTTCCGCAGTGAGCAGCCTGTGCCGCCGCAGCAGTACCCGGGTGCGATCCACCAGGATCGGCAACACGATGAACGCGTTGTTGGCCACGAATGCCGTGAGCAGCGCTTCCCTGCTAACCGCGATGATCTCGCGGTATCTGAATGGCGTCAACGCGGTTACCAGCAGCGGCAGCACGAGGAAGGCAAGCAGCAGCGATGCAGCGCCAAAGGTGATGAAATAGACCTCCAGCCTTGCGAAGGTTTCGGGCGTCATCGTGCCAGCGGTTACTGCCCCGATGGCGAAGACTCCGATGGGTGTCAGACTGATGATGAAATGGGTGATGCGGATGATCGAGGCGTTCAATACGCGCAGGGTCCCCAATACGCGTTCCCTGTCCTTGAGGCCGATCAGGCCAATACCAATCATCGAGCTGAACAGGACGACCGCGGGTATCACCGCGTTGGACAGTGAATGGAACGGGTTGGCAGTGAAGTAGAGGTCCGCGATCGAGAAGGGTTGCCTGGGTTCGATGAGGGCATTGCTGAAGAACGAGGCGCTCTGCATGGAGGGGAAGGCGGCCGGCATTGCTGCGATCACCGCAAACGACAGTACCCAGACCAGCAGGAGCAGTACTCCGCCGCGCAATGCAAGGCGCCTTGCCTGGTCCGCCTCGAGCTGCCCGAAGCCGATGATCAGTGACATTACCAGGTAGGGGAGTACGGTCATCTGCATCAGCCGAATATAGATATCGGCGACGGGCTGCAGGGCCGCGGCGGGCTCCCCGAAGAACAGTCCGGTGAATATGCCGAGCGCCAGCCCGGTGATGATCCGGACGGAAAGGCTCAAGCGGTCGAGTGCGGCGACTATGGTTTTGATATACATGTCATCGGGTCAGTGCGGGCTATCCGGCTCGACCCGGCGCAGCTGTATAGCAGCGAATTTACCGCCAGTGAGGGCAGGGTCAGTATCCTTCGGCAATGTATGGCATGAGCAGGGATGATTTCAGGCAAGCACATGCAATCCCCGTTCAATGTCCAAGCGGGCGTGTGGCGGTTGTACCGGGCCTGACGTTCACTCCCTGCGCGAGGTCCGCGCGCAGCAACACGGCGGCGGAAGAGTGGATGCGTTCCGGCAGCGAGGACCAGTCAACCGGGCTCTGGAACTGCGGTGCCTCGTAGGCGCTGACCTGTATGCCCTCTGCCGGGAACTCGAGCAAGGTAAAGCTTCTGGCGGAGCGCTTCTCAGTGCCGATCAGCCGGCGCGGACCGGCACCGAGACAAGCCTGGCTCACAAAAGTGATATTGCCACTGACGCCGGGATAGAAACTATGGTGATGGCCGCTGAGGTACAGCTCGACACCGGCTTCTTCCAGCAGCACCTGCAGCTCGGGGTCACCGATAAACTCTCGCTCGCGCCCCCGCGCAAAGGGCCACAGGGGCAGGTGACTGAAGACGACACGCCTCTGGTAGTCCGGTCCGTGCCTGGCGAGCAGCTGGCGCAGCCATGTCATCTCGTTTTCCGGGAGGCGTCCGACGGTTGTTGCGTCGAGCGAAATGAACAGGATGTCACCGAAGCTGAAGGCGTAGTGGAAAGGGTAAGCGATATCGTCGATGAACCGTACCACGGGACGGCGCGGTAACCACTGTTCAGCAAAGATGGTGCGCTCCAGGCCAAAGCCGTCATAGGCCGAGGCGTCATGGTTGCCGGGGGTGACAACCAGGGGGATGCCTGCGGCCTGCAGCGGCTCGCTGACATGCGTGTGAAAGGCGTTCCACATCTGCTCCACCTCGTCCCGGGTGAGATGCGGCCTGCGCTGGCCGGCCACCATATCACCGGTGCTGATTACCAGGTCCGGTTTCAACGCGACTATGCGGGATATCGCTCCGTCGACTGTTGCCTCGTAACGGGTGGTGCCGTAGTGGCCGTTCAGATCCGAGATGACCGCGACGCGCAGTGGTTGTCCGGCGCTGGCGAGTAGCGGGACGAGCAACAGCAGCAGGAGCCAGGCCGGTGACCGATGGTTGCCTTGCCGCAGGTGATGCGCCGCTTGCATTTGCGGCTGCTCTTTGTCGTGCTGTGTCAAATCGGTTGTTATCAATGGCGCGGCAAGCACGCTTCGTAAGCTAGTGTAATGTGCCCGCGGGCTGCACGTCCTGTCCGCCAGCCGTGCGCCGCGCTGTATCGGCCTTTGCGAGCGCAGTTTCGAAGCGTGCGAGATAGTCGTCCGGGAAGCGCCAGACGGGCGAATCGTCGCGCTGTTCCAGGCCGCGTTCAGCTGGCGCCAGCCCGTAACGCAGCGACATCAGTATGTCGCTGCTGACCCAGGTACTCTTGCGGAAATAGGCGTGGCCATTGCCATCGTCGAAGTTGTCCGCATCGGCCACGTCAATCAGGGCGAGACGCGACGAGGAATCGGCGAACTGGCGCATCCGCTCGTCCAGCGTGCCGGGCAGGATCTGGCCAAGGCGCCGGTGTGCGAAAATCTTCTGCGACAGGTGCAGGGCCTGGTCGCTCGGCGAGGTGTAGAGTGTCAACCGGTCCTGCACGCGCAGCAGGCCGTCGATGACGTAGCTGGCGAAGGTGCCGGTATCAACGTCCGAACCGACCAGGATGACGTTGCCGAGCCGCGTCTTGCTGCTGACTTCCTGCTGGGTTTCGTGCTGGTGGATCAGCGCCATTTCGTAGAGAGTCGTCAGCACCACGCGGGTGCCGGCACTGTAGCCGACGATGTGGATGCGCTTGGCGGAGGTCTCGCTGGCGAGGAACTCGAGGAACTTGCGCAGGCCCCAGGCCGAGACGCGTGCCGTCTCGATGTCCTTCATGTAGGCAAGCCGCGCCGGCGTTGATGGCCAGGAGAACGCAATGGCCGCTCCTTCATGACCGAGGAAATGCCACATCTCGGATGCCACCAGCAGCGGATTCTCGAAGTTCACCTTGTAGCCATTGACGTAGATGAATATGTCCTTCACCGGTGAACGGGCCAGGCGGCTCTCGATTTCTTGCACGAACTCGCGCGATGGCGCGTCATCAACAGTCGCTGCGATCTCTGCCGGGGTGAATGCCGATACGCTCGAGACCAGGATCCCGGATTCGTGTACGTCGACGACCTCCAGCGGAAAGGACCCCGGTCGGTTCTTCAGCAACGATATTCTGCGCGCCTCGTCCCAGGTGATGTCGCTGTCGCCGAAAGAAATGTCTGCCGAGCCGACGCGTACCAGGTAGCCGCGCTCGCCACTGTAGTAGCGCTCGTCCTCATCGTCGCCGGCTGAAACAGGCGCACGGTTGGTGGCATAGAGCATGTCGAGTGCACCGGTCCCGGACAGTGTGTCGGCCGTGTCTGCCACGCCGAAGGGCGCCTCCGTCTGCTCGTAGGCAACTGGCGCGGGCATGAGGTCGAGCTGGTGGAGCGGGTTACTGGCACAACCCGCGAGTAGCATGGCTGTAGCGCAAGTCGCAAGTGATATCGTCTTCATTGCTTCCTCAATTTTGGCGTTAATTGCTCGCTGTCACGTTCAGCCTCCCCGGAGTATTGAATGTGGAGTGACTTCTGTAACCCGTGGCGGCATATTTTCTGCAGGGTTCCTGAATCGTTGGTTAAGCATAAATGTCTATCTTCATTAAATCTAGCGATGGTGGGTTTGAACAAGGAAGGCCCTTGTACAAAGGGGCCCTGGAGGTGAGCAGGGGTGGTTTCGGTGGGGAGGAGGCAACCCCGTGCATTGACCTTAGTTGTATGCGGGTGTAGTGCTCATCAAGCTGCATCAGTTATCAACCCACCCTTCACCCCTTAAAGTGTCAGGAAATCAGGATGAGTCATTCGTCTTGTTTCACTCTGCATGATACATATGACGGGGATTCATTCAGATCAACGTGGCCCATTGATGCAGGAATTCGGTATGATCAGGCTGGAAAGTGGTAGTAGCGATTGCTTGATGGGTGCGGTTTCAGAAAAAATAGTGTTGATTCAGCTGCGCAACCTACGACAACAGGAAAGGGATCATGAAGCGACTACACACATACCTGGTGGTTATTCTAGTGCTCGGCATCACGGCCTGCGCCAGCACCACCACATCACTCATGTCCGGGATGTCACTTTCGGATGAGCCGCTAACTGGCAAGTTTATCTGGCATGACCTGGTAACCACGGACCTTGAGGCGGACAAGCGCTTTTACAGCGGCCTGTTTGGCTGGGGCTACGAACAGCGACGCGGACCCAACGGCAACACCTATACGCTGGTGAAATCGGGCGATCGCTTCGTCGCCGGCATGGTAGCCGAGCAGCGGCCAAAGGACGGCAGTGATATTTCGCGCTGGCTGGGTTACCTCTCGGTGCCTGACGTCGGGCTCGCCTTGGCGCAAAACGATAGAGCCGGCGGTGAAACCGTTGTCGGGCCGCTCGATATCAGTGACTTCGTGCGAGTCGCTGCCATCACCGACCCGCAGGGTGCAGTGCTGGGACTGGCACAAAGCAACATCGGTGACCCCGATGATTCACAGGCCGGCAAGCCGGGCACGGTGGTCTGGGATGAATTACTGGCAAGCAATCCGGCCACTGCCGCGAGTTTCTACAAGGCACTGGCGGGTTACAAGGTCGACGTGCTGCAGCGCAACGGTGGTGAGTACACCATGTTGATAGCGGACGGCGTCAAGCGGGCCGGCATGCTGGAAAATCCACTGGACGGTGTTGATCCACTGTGGCTGACCTATTTCGGTGTGCAGGATGTCATGGCAGCCACGGCCAGGGTGGGCGGGCTCGGTGGACGGGTGCTGCTGGCGCCGGCAGTCGATATTCGCGACGGCAAGCTGGCGATCGTCGTCGGCCCTTCCGGCGCGTTACTGGCGCTGCAACAACTGCCCTTGTAACTGGAGAACAATCACATGCAATCCATGAAAAAGAAACTGTTGCTTCTGCTGTTGCTGTCATCAAGCCTGCTGCTTACCGGGTGCAATGCCAATGTCGGTATCGGCATGAGTGTCGGTGTGCCGGTGGGTAATCACGGCTACGTGAGTGTTGGTACCGGAAGAGGACGCTGGTTCTAATAACCTTTGTTCAGACAGGGACTCCGTTGGGTAATCAACATTTTCGAGAGCAGGTTGAAAAGATGTTGCAGTGCAAGGTTGGGCAATCAAGAAGAGGAAGGCCGAATGGCTGAAAAAGGGTACTGACCCCTTTATCGTTATTTCAGCTTATACTCGTAGCACGCATGCAAAATCTGTATACATTGTCAGCCGATTGCCGCACCCACGCCTGCCCCGGTTGGTGCGGCATACGCCGTGCGGGATTTGAGAACCTGTTACTGCGGTTCATCTTCATCTGGCTGGCTCTCATCGGTACCGCCGGTGCCCTGGCGGAACCCGCGGGACAAAACGACGATGGCGCTTTGGTTACACCAACCGGAATGCTGCGGTCACAGATCGCGGCAGAGGCACCGCCGTCACTTGCCACCACGCAACTCGACTGGCAGTCAATCCGGGCATTTTACCGGGCACGCAATTATCAGCCGGTCTGGACCGATGGTGACCGGTTGCGGTCTGACACCTGGTATGCCATCGATCAGCTGGCACGTGCGAATGAAGACGGCCTGTTGCCGGGCGAATATCACCTGGACGAGATCCGTCTGAATCTCGACCTGGCTGGCCAGGAGGCGTTCCGGTCGGTTGAATTGCTGCTGACTGACGGGGTGCTACGGTATCTCCGGTATCTTCGCGGCGGTCGGCTGGAGCCGCAGGCCGCAGATCCCAACTGGCATATTAGCCGGCCCGCCGTTAATCCGGTTGCGCTCCTGACAGCAGCTTCGGAATCGCCGTCTATTCGCGATGCACTGCGTCAGCTGACACCCTCACAAGTGGGTTACCTGAGGCTGAAAAAGCTGCTGCGTGATTACCGTGCACTCGACAGCAGCGGTGGCTGGCCCGTCGTGCCGTCCGGGGAAGCGCTTGAAAGAGGCTCTAATGACCGGCGCGTGCAGCTGCTCCGGCACCGGCTGATATTGTCAGGTGACCTGGCTGGCTATGCCGACGGCGCGACATTTCATTTTGACGCCGATGTCGAGGCGGCGGTGCGCGGTTTCCAGGCGAGACATGGCCTCGAGGAAGATGGCATTGTCGGCAGCAAGACGCTGGCAGCGCTGAACGTCCCGGTCAGCGCGCGTATCCAGCAGATTCTGGTCAACATGGAGCGCTGGCGCTGGATGCCGGAGGAGCTGGGTGAGCGCTATCTGTTGGTCAACATGGCCGGGTTTGAGCTGCAGGCTGTCGATGACGGCGAGGTGGTTATGGACATGCGCGTCATTATTGGCCGCCCGTATCGCTCCACGCCGGCATTCGCCAGCGAAATGAAATACCTGGTATTCAATCCCTACTGGAACGTTCCGCACAAGCTGGCCATCCTTGACCTGCTGCCAAAGCAGCAGGCGAATCCTGACTATCTAAAGGAGGGTGGCTTTCGAGTCTATGCCAGCTGGAACAGTGGCGCGGAGGAACTGGATCCGGCGGACATCGACTGGTCAGCCTTTACACCGGCCAACTTCCCGTACCGGTTGCGCCAGGATCCCGGGGAAAGCAACAGCCTCGGAAGGATCAAGTTCATGCTGCCAAATCCCTATGCTGTGTACCTCCATGACACGCCATCCCGCCACCTCTTCCGCCATCCTGTGAGGACCTTCAGCTCCGGTTGCATACGGGTCGAGGAGCCGCTGCAGCTGGCGAATTTCGTGCTCGGGAACGGGGAGTATGCCGTGACGGTCGATGTGCAGAAAGAGATCGACAGCGGCAAGAACCATACCCGCTCGCTGCCGCGGCCATTGCCGGTATACCTGCTCTACCTGACCGCATGGGTCGACGATCAGGGCAGGGCGCAGTTTCGCGACGACGTCTACGGGCGCGATCTCCTGGTCCAGAGGGCATGGGCCTCGGGAGCAGGCTGATACCCGCCCGACCATCCCTGACAGAGACACTTCACCGAATGTGAACCGCAACACGGCTGCATCGCGGCTTTCGTGCCATCCTGCTTACAAATGCTCGCCAGCTGTTCAACATCTGGCCGCAACGGGCGATTTCATGGGTACTGTTTACAACGTGACGTATTTCTGTATAATCACCCGCTAATATTGCTGGCGAATATAATATCTTTTAAAAACAGCTAGTTATCATTGATATGGAGTCAATGCGATGGCTTGGTTAAGAGATATCATTCGACAGGAGCAGGACATAGCCTGCAGCCGGCGGGAGTTCCTGCGTATCGGTTCTGGTTTTGCCGCATCCCTGCTGCTGCCCGCCTCCGGGCTTGCCACGGCTGCCAGTCACAGGGAGCGATCCCTGAATTTCTACAATACCCACACCGATGAGCGGCTCAAGACCTGCTACTGGGCCGAGGGCGATTACCTGCCGGAAGGATTGCAGGAAATCAACACCATCCTGCGTGATCACCGCACGGGTGACATCCACGACATGGACCGAGACCTGCTAGACCTGCTGTATCTGCTGCAGACCAGGGTCGAAAGCAAACAGACTTTCCAGATCATTTCCGGTTACCGCTCCCCGAAGACCAACGCCATGCTCAGCAGCAAGAGTAGTGGCGTTGCCAAACGCAGCTACCACATGCAGGGCATGGCAATCGATATCCGTCTGAATGGCTGCGATACGAAGCAACTGCACAAGGCGGCCCTGTCGCTCAAGGCCGGCGGTGTCGGCTACTATGCCTCGTCCGACTTTATCCATGTCGATGTCGGTCGGGTGCGCCGCTGGTAGTCGTTTTCGCCTGATCGCGGATTCCCCGCTACAGGCCCTGCATAACCACCGGTGTTCGCCAGCGCAGGGCCGGCATGCTCCTGCCGTTTACCGCAGTATGGCGAATGGCAACAGACCCTGACTCAAAAGAGACCTTGCAGCGCACGGCGAACTTCATGCACAAGCATCTGGCACAGTAGTTGCAGGATCGAAGCTGTCCGCACATACCAGCGCGCCTGCCTGCATGCTGTTACTTAATAGTGTCTACGTGGACAGTGCAGATTCATTCGCAAGGTTCCGCCGGGTTAAAGCCCCGACCAGCAGCGTACTTCATCAGTCCACCCGCATCACTGCCTGTAATATGTGAACTGGAGGGTACATTATAAGAAACAGCGTAGCTACGCACTGGCCACCCGGGAGCAATATATCGAGGCACTCGGACAAGCCGGTTTCGACCTCATCAAGATACGCGATCGTCGTGAATTTGCAGCGGAGTTTTTTGCCGAAACACGCAGCCGCATGGAAGAGGCCGGCGGCAGTCCGCCGCTGGGTGTACACATTGCCATGGGCGAATCCGCGGCCGTCAAGATCAACAACATGGTGGAAAATATTGCCTGCGGACGTGTCTCTCCGGTCGAGATCATCGTCTGCAAGGCAAATTATTGAATCCACGCGCATGCGAGACCAGTAAAATGTGTGCACCATGCTCGCATCCGCGGCGTAAATACAACATGAAGGTATGAAGGTTATTAGGATGTCTCTAAAATACGGGTGGACTCACAGCCTTGAAGAGAGCGGACATGAAAACATTCAAACGCGGGATGTTTATACTTTTATGCGTGATGCAAGTAGCGATACAAGTCGCTTCAGCAGCGGCTGCAGAAGAAGGTGAAGCGAGCTACTACGCTGACAGTCTACACGGGAGCAAAACTGCCAGCGGTGTATTCTATGACAAGCGTGCATTATCGGCCGCACATCCTTCGCTACCTTTTGGAACGAAAGTCAAGGTTACCTGCCTGAAAACCGGGCATTCAGTCGTGGTGGTGATCAATGATCGCGGTCCCTATGCAAAGGACCGGATTATTGATTTATCAGGTGCAGCTGCAAAACGAATAGGTTTGATTGATGCAGGTCACGGCAGGGTCAGGTTGGAGATCATGGAACCTTGATGCGCCAGACTTGTGTTTTTTCTGATTGAATGAGCCGCATGATCGCGTCTCGGTGCCTGGGCGGATTTTGCGCGGGTTCGGATCAGTTTTACGAGATCAGCGCCATCTGTGCGAGGTGAATTTACGAAGTGTTTTTATATCGACAGCAGCGTCTCCGCCGGGGGAGGGCAGGACAGTCCTGGAGGCTTGGGGTGCGCAGGTTTAGCGGATTGTTCAGGGCTCGTTTCACTGGTTTTCCCGGGTGATTATAGACTCGCCGGTTCCCAGCCAGAATCCCAGGCTTTTCTCCAGGAATTCATCCCAGGGCATGTAGTGAGATCCATCGCAGGAAAAGTTCAGGCCGACCATTCCATTGAAAATATTGAGTGAACCGGCGCGCAAGTAGATGGTTTCATCCATGAAACGCAGTTCACGAAATGTTCTGAACACTTCGCCAACTTTTTCCAGCGGAATCACTGCATCTTCCGGATAGGGGTCTCTGCGATAGGTGAGAACGATGCCCGGATCGGTCAGGTCTTCAATATCCAGGATGCGGTAGCGGAACGGATCATTGATGAACCAGAGAGTGGCTCTGGAGCTGGAGAAATGCAGTTTGCCATGGAAAACGCCGTGTACCGCGAACAACTCGGTGAGCAGGTCAAGAACCTCATCAATACGCTGGTCCATGGGGCTTTCGACGCGTTGCTGGTTAAACAGGCTACTGCGTATCGCCGGGTCGCCCTTGATCTGCAACCATTTCTCGGGTTGTTTACAGATCTTGCGGGTCAGGGGAAGCTCGCGCAGGTCGAAATCGGCACCAAGATAGCCGTTCAAGATGCCGTCCTGATTCTCTATACGTTGGACTGCGGTCAGCGACGGGCGCCTTGCATTGCGGCTTAGATATGCGTCGGACATGGTGAAGCGTTCACCGGCGAGCGCGCCGGCCAGATAGGGGCGCAGGCTGCGATCGCGCCCGAACTGGTCTGGCAAAAGTCCCTGTGCAGTCACATTGGCGGTGATCTGGCGTGCCTGCGCATCGAGCACATACAGGTATTTGCAGCTCGGCAGTGTATGCATTTGCTGAGTCAAAAGATTTTCCAGCGCATCGCGGTCGGGCCAGAGCTTGGCGCACTGCTGTGCAAGCCGTTCCATGGGAGCAATGAGCATGCCGCTCAGAAGCACGCGCTGGCGCGCCACTGCCGCTTTTAATACCTGCCCCATAACGCTATCTACCCCGGTCGATGTATAATGTCTCGCTTGTGTGTGGTTGAAAAAACTTCAGGCCAATCATACATGCAGCGGTGGTTAGACTGACTATCTGATAAAATATAGATAAAATTCTATGGATACTGAAAATATTATCGATTGGAATAAAACGTTCGGTATTTATAAGCTTTTTCACCCGAAAGGCCGGAATGTCCGGTTGAGCGGTATCGACCAGGATCGATGAACCAGGCACTATAGCTCCGCTAAATCGAAGCAGCGATATGATAGAACTCAGAACCTACGTTTACATCGATTCGCTGCAGCCACAACTGGCCGAATACATGGCCTCGGTATCGCAGGGTTTTCCGCCAGTTCCGGGCGATGCCTGCCTCTGGGTTGAAGTGGCGCCGGGAATGGCGGTACATCGGATCACCGACATCGCGCTGAAAGCGTCGCAGGTCAAATTGACGCAGCAGGTCGTGGAGCGTGCGTTTGGGTCTATGGTGATTCATAGCCAGGACCAGAGTGATGTGCAGGAATCTGGCAGGGTTCTGCTGTCGAGTATCAACGCCCGGGCTGAAGATCGTGATACATGTGAAATCGAGTGGCAGGAAATCATTCGCGGCATGACGTCTGATCACACCGTACTGATCAACCGCCAGCACCGGGGCGGTTCCATGATGATTCCCGGCGAGAGCATGTTCATCCTGGAGAGCCAGCCTGCGGGTTACATCATCTATGCCGCCAATCAAGCGGAAAAAGCAGCCAATATTACCCTGGTCGATGCGCGCGCCGTCGGTGCCTACGGTCGTCTCACCCTGTCCGGGCGCGAAGCCGATGTGGAAGAAGCTGCGGCCGCCGCCATCCGCGCCATCCAGCATCCAGCGTTGTGTTAGCCATGCATAGACAGGAACTGCTTCAATTGCTGAATAATCATTCCACCCGTTTCGTGGAGGAGGCGGGTTATATCGCGCGGGCACGTGCCTTTGTCGAGGCTAACGCAGACTGTTTTCATCGTGACCACTGGCCCGCGCACATCACCGGCTCCGCCTGGGTGGTGAGTCCTGATCGCAGCCGTGTATTGATGATGCATCATCGCAAGCTTGACCAGTGGTTCCAGCCAGGCGGGCATGCCGACGGGGACGCGGATATCCTGCGGGTCGCCTTGCGCGAGACTGCCGAGGAAACAGGGCTGGAAACGCGACATGTGAAGCTGTTGCACATGGAGGTTTTTGATGTCGATGTGCACGGCATTGACGCCAGTGAGCACGATCCCCGACACGAACATATCGATATTCGTTTCCTGGTTGAGATTGACGATAGTTTGCCGGTACCCGGAAATGACGAGTCTCACGAAGTGCTGTGGGTGAGACTGAACGAGGTGTCTGCGTATAACAATAATCGTTCAACCTGGCGCATGACCGAAAAGATCCGCCGGCTGCGCAGACAATTCGCGAAAAGAGAAACTGCATGAAGCGCCGCGATTTGCTACCCTACTTGCCCCCGTCATTGATGGTGACGACGAATTACCAGGTGATCGCCGCAACACATAGATAAAAATAAATGAATATCGAAAAAAATATCGATTGGAACTATTTATAGATCTACGACTATGATTTACCCAGGTCCTATAAGTCTCAAAGTGATTCACTGATCAGCACTTGAAATGATCAGCAATAGAAACAGGAGTTGAACATGGCCTCAAAAGCTTATGATGCAGGTGTAAAAGAATACCGCGACATGTACTGGACCCCGGACTATGTTCCGCTGGATACCGACTTGCTCGCATGTTTCAAATGTACCGGTCAGCCGGGTGTGCCACGTGAAGAAGTTGCAGCTGCGGTAGCGGCTGAATCTTCCACCGGTACCTGGAGTACCGTTTGGTCGGAACTGTTGACCGACCTGGAGTACTACAAGGGGCGCGCTTACCGAATTGAAGACGTGCCCGGCGACAGCGAATCCTTCTATGCGTTCGTCGCATATCCGATAGACCTGTTTGAAGAAGGGTCTATCGTTAACGTGCTGACCTCGCTGGTTGGTAACGTGTTCGGCTTTAAGGCGCTCAAGCATCTGCGCCTGGAAGATATCCGTTTCCCGATTGCTTATATCAAGACCTGTGGCGGCCCGCCCGCCGGTATTCAGGTCGAGCGTGACCGTCTGAACAAGTACGGCCGCCCGATGCTGGGCGCGACCATCAAGCCCAAACTGGGCCTGTCCGCCAAGAACTACGGCCGTGCGGTGTACGAATGTCTGCGCGGTGGTCTTGACCTGACCAAGGATGACGAGAACGTCAACTCGCAGCCGTTCATGCGCTGGCGTGACCGTTTTGAATTTGTTGCCGAGGCCATCCAGAAGGCAGAACAGGAAACCGGCGAGCGCAAGGGGCATTACCTGAACGTTACCGCGGCAACCCCTGAAGACATGTACGAGCGCGCCGAGTTCGCCAAGGAGCTGGGCATGCCAATTATCATGCACGACTTCCTGACCGGTGGCTTCACCGCCAACACGGGTCTTGCCAACTGGTGTCGCAAGAACAGCATGTTGCTGCACATTCATCGCGCCATGCACGCGGTAATCGACCGTCATCCGAAGCACGGTATTCACTTCCGCGTACTGGCCAAGTGTCTGCGCCTGTCCGGTGGTGACCACCTGCACACCGGCACCGTGGTGGGCAAGCTGGAAGGCGACCGCAATTCGACGCTCGGCTTCGTCGACCAGCTGCGTGAGTCGTTCGTGCCGGAAGACCGCTCGCGTGGTGTGTTCTTCGACCAGGACTGGGGCTCTATGCCCGGCGTGTTTGCGGTCGCATCCGGTGGTATCCACGTCTGGCACATGCCGGCACTGGTCACCATCTTCGGCGACGACTCGGTGCTGCAGTTCGGTGGTGGTACCCAGGGGCATCCGTGGGGTAACGCTGCCGGCGCTGCCGCCAACCGTGTCGCACTCGAGGCGAGCGTCAAGGCACGTAACCAGGGTCGCGAGATAGAGAAAGAGGCACGCGACATTCTTATGGAAGCTGCCAAGAGCAGCCCGGAACTGGCGATCGCACTCGAGACCTGGAAAGAGATCAAGTTCGAGTTCGAAACCGTGGACAAGCTGGACGTCGCCTAAGGCGGTCGCATTCCATCTAACGCACAGTAAACAGATTCAACAGGAGACAAACCATGTCTGCAAGCCATGAAGTGGGTGATTTTCAAACTGCACAAACCCTGGAGACCTTCGGTTTCCTGCCCAAGCTGACCCAGCAAGAGGTGTATGACCAGATCGAGTACCTGATCGCCAATGGCTGGACGCCGGCGATCGAGCATGAGCACCCGTCACGCTCTGCTAACCATTACTGGACCATGTGGAAACTGCCGTTCTTCGGTGAACAGGACCTCAACGCGGTGGTTGCCGAGATCGACGCCTGCCATCGCGCCTACCCGGATCACCACGTGCGCCTGATCGGCTACGACAACTATGCCCAGAGCCAGGGCGTGTGTTTCGTGGTCCACGAGGGACGTAGCTGATCGACGCGGTGTACATAAAGGCCGCGTGATCGCGGTCGCGGATAAAGGTTGATTGAAGCGGGGAAGACAATGGCAGCAACGGCAAATGCAAACAGTGGAAGAGCCCTGGCGTTGGCAAGGCGCAAGGCAATGTCCAGCGGCGGCAAGGCCGCGCTCGGCAATCGGTCTGGTGCAAACACAGCTTCGGCTACCGCGGCGCCGGCGCCGGCGCCGAGTTCGCGTACATCGGTGCGTGGCGGTGCGGTAGCCAGTGCTGGTAGCAGCGCGCGCAAGGCTTCGCTAGAGCGTCGCCGTGCCATGTCGACCCATGGCAAGCTGGCCGTAAGCACGACGGACCGCGTTCGCGGACCCGAGACCAGGCCTGGCGCCAGGCACGTGGCGGCTGCTGTCAAGCCGGACACGCAGGCCAGGGAGGGGTGCGGTTGTGGCTGTGGTGGCAAAGGTGATTGTGGCGACCAGGCGTCGGTCACGCCCCCCGCTGCCGCGGTAGCTCGTCCACGCATCCGTCGACCCGCGCGCCCGGCGATTGCCCAGAACCCGAGCAAGGCGGCCGCACTGGCTCGCCGCCGTGCCCAGTCGTCGCGCGGCAAGGCCGGCATCAGCAGTGCCGGCATGTCCGAGGCACAGACGGCGCGTGCCGCCAATCCGCAATTGTCGGGTCGTGAACTGGCCAGGGCTTTGCGTGAGCAACGCAGTCGTCGCGGTTCCAGCGGGCAGAAGAAGTCCGCGCCGACCGGCCGTCGTCGCAAGGCGGCGGATAACAAGCCCGGTGCAGCAAAGGATGCGCCCTGGAAGGTCGGTGCCAGCGAGACCAGTCATGGCCAGACGGTAACCGGCACCATGGTCGGGCGCAGCCATGGTGTCACCGGTGACGAACCCAGCACCTGCCGGGGTGTTACCGGAACGGAATATCTCGGTGCGGACATCTTCCGTGATTTCTGCCAGAGCGATCCGGGCTCGGCACCGCGCAAAGTTAGCGTCACCTCGACCTCGCACGGTAATGCTGTCAGTGGAAATCGCGTCGGTCGAGGTAAAAATGTAACCGGTAATGAATCGGGAACCTGCAAGCGTGTGACCGGAGTCGAGTACATCAGCGCTGATCAGTCGCAGCGCTACTGCGGCGAGTTTCTCGCCAAATCGCCGCGTAAAGTGACGCGTACCGAAACCCGCAAGGGTAAGGCCATGACTGGCAACAATGTCGGCCGCTCGGAGAAGGTTACCGGTGACGAGCCGGGGATGAATCGCCAATTGACCGGTACGCAGTATACGCAGCCCGAGGAAATCGGAGCAGCGCCAGCGAAAGTCGGCAAGAGCGCTACACTGCGTGGCGGCAATATCACCGGCACCATGGTTGGCCGCGGTCAACGTATGACCGGTGATGAGCCGGGCAGTTGCCGCGACATCACCGGCAATGACTATGTCGGGCAGGAGCAGTACAGCGAATTCTGCAGCACTGCGCCGGCTCCGACTGACCGCAAAGTCGGTGTGTCCGCGACCGGCAAGGGTATGCCGGTGACCGGTACCATGACTGACCGCGAGAGTAAGGTGACTGGAAATGAACCTGGCACCTGCAAATCGGTTACCGGTACACCTTATGCCGGTGCAGATACGTACGGAAATTTCTGCCCGGCCGATGATGCGGCACAGGCAGGTGTGCGCACCAGGCAGTCACGCGCTACACCGGGGATGCCAATGACCGGTATTCAGCCGGGCGTAGGTGGCAAGATGACCGGAGCTCAAAAGGGCGCCTGCGAACCGCTGACCGGGACGCCTTATGTCGGTGCCGACCAGTTCGCAGAGGCCTGTCCCGCAACACCGGCGGATAGTGCCAGCCCGGACTTTCCGCAGTCGCTGGAGCGTGCGCCCTGGCAACAGTTCAGTGTGTCAACGCCATCCGGGGGTGCGCAGGCTGCACTTGGATCCACCGGTGTTACCGGCAACAGTTACGAACAGGGTCTTATTACCGGTCCGTTCGGTATGGCACCCGGTAAAGTCACCGGTACCGAAGAGGCACGTTTCGGTCACAAGGAACTTCAGGCCGCAGATATGCGTCCGCAAGCCACCGAAGAGGTAGAGGGGCGTGTCAAGTCGCGAATCTCGGGTGAAGGTCAGGATGCCGGTCTGAAGATCACCGGTGACGACTGGGATCGTGGCAATAACGTTACCGGTACCGAGGGGGCTTCGGCGAGGCGTCGCAATCCTACTATTATGCGTGCTGCGCAGGACGCCACCATGCCGGTCGATTCGAAGCGCAATAAAGACCTGACTTTGCAAATGAGCAAAGTAACTGGCGGCAGCGGCAACACCGAACAGGGTTCTCTGGTTACCTATTCAGGAGGTGCCCGCGGTTAAGTTCGTGGATGATTCGTCATGCTTAGCACACGCAACAGGCATAATCGTCAGAAGTGGTCGAATCCGGCACCGGCACCGGCACGGCTCGGTCGTCCGGGTGATCGCGCAGTTCGCTCGCCTGACGTTGACAGCGTGCGGATCGCGAGTGCCATACACGCAAGCATGCATCCTCTTGCCAACAACGGGGAAAATGCACAACTGTATGCGTACGAAAGCAGTGTCAAGGCGGCCTTCGATGCAATCGTGCCGACTCTGAAAGAGGTATCAGCCCTGCAGCATGAAGCGGAATTCGAAAAACAGGCGCAGCAGTTGGCACGCGCCCGGCTTGGCTTCGAACTGCCGGCGGCGTTGCTGGACGATGCCTGGGTGACGCAACTGGATATGCGCAGTCTGTTCGCCTGGTGTCTGTTCGAGACCTATCGGCGTTTTTGTGACGACGTGGTTACCCACGACCCCCTCGGCGGCAACAATGATGATGCGTTTCAGCAGTTACTGCAGGAATGCGGCTTTCATACGCTCGATGTGTCGCCCTGCGCGGATGGCCGTCTGGCGCACGTGATCCGTTATGTGCTGCGTCTGCCCTATAAAGCGGTGCGGCGCCGTTCCTACGCGGGTGCCATGTTCGACATCGACGACAGCCTGGGCAAGTGGGTAGAAACCGAGCTGCTGCGTTTCCGCGAGGGCAGGCCGAATACCGCTGATGAACCGACACGCTATCTGAAGGTAGTCGTTTATCACCACAGTTCGATCGACCCTCAACACCAGGGCTGTGCGGCGCACGGTTCAGATACCCGCAAGGCGGCGGAGGGCGGTCGCCAGCAGCTACTGGGTTTTCAGCAGGCGGTGCAGAATACCCATTGCTGCGGCGCGTCGATCGAATGTCTGTTGATCGGTATGGATACGGATACCGATGGCATTCGTATCCATATGCCAGCTGCCAACGGCGATATCGACCTGGAAAACCCGATTGACAGCCTGGAGGTCTACGACGCCACCGCACGCATGAGTCCCGCCCAGGCAGACACGTGGATCGCCGCGCATATCGAAGAGAAGGGCGGCGCAAACCTGGAGCGCGGCATGGCACGCTTTATTGCTTGCCTGCTGACCAATAACCTGTCGCAGGTCGAGTACGTGCGCAGCTACTATGGCGGGCACTACAACGATATTGGTCATGCCGAGCACTTTATCGGTGCCGGCATAGGTTTCGAGGAGGTGCAGCTGCGCAACCTGACCTTTTTCGCCTACCTCAATACCGTGGAGGAGGCCGCCAGGGACCTGGATGTCGGCATCAGTATTTTTACCGGCCTGAACGTTGCGCATGGCCTGCCGGTGCCAATCGTGGTGCGCTATGACTACCACGGTAACGTGCCGGGTGCGCGTGAACGTGCCGAACAGCACTGCCAGCGCGTATCGGCTGCTCTGCAGAGCCGTTACCCTGATTTGAGCGAGCGTGGATTGCTGCACACCCTGCAGGTGGTGCGCGATATTAACGCCGCCGGGCGTATCGAGATTCTGGATTGTTCTGTGAAAACGGCTGCAGCGGCAGGAGCGCACTGATGAAAATCTGTCAGGTTGAAAAGCCACTGGTTGCAACCAACCGCATAGCGGGACTGGAGCACCGCTACATGCAAGTGGTGCGCGACGGCAGTGCGTTGCTGGTAGCTGTCGACGCTGTCGGCTGCATTCCCGGCGACTGGGTGATCTGTGTGGGCAGTTCCGCTGCGCGCGAAGCCGCCGGCAGCAAGGAGTACCCGAGCGATCTGACTATCGTCGGCATTATTGATCACTGGGATCCCGAAGAGGAACAAGGCTGATGGATATCCTGCAGGTCGAATCAGCGCTGGTATGTACGCGCCGCATCGACGGGTTGAAGCAGACCAGTCTGCGTGTGTTACGCGATGCGGTCGGTCGCCGACATGTTGCGGTAGACCCGGTCGGTGCACGGCCAGGGAACTGGGTATTTACCTTGAGTGGTTCGGCCGCGCGTTATGCGATGGGTGATTACGGTGTTCTCACCGACCTGACTATCGGCGGCATTATTGATTACTGGGAGACTGGCAAGGAGCAGCCAACCGGTACAGAGGCAAAAAGCAGTAACTCTTTTTAACGATTTTTTGAGTAACACTGGCGTATTAACAATACAGGAGACAGTAAGATGGCAAGCGATAACTATGGTATAGCTCTGGGTATGATCGAAACCCGTGGACTGGTGCCGGCGATTGAAGCGGCAGATGCGATGACCAAGGCAGCAGAGGTTCGTCTGATAGGCCGCGAGTTTGTCGGTGGTGGTTACGTAACCGTTCTGGTTCGTGGTGAGACCGGCGCCGTCAATGCCGCGGTGCGTGCTGGCGCGGATGCATGCGAACGCGTTGGTGACGGACTGGTGGCGGCACATATCATTGCCCGTCCTCACCGTGAGGTGGAACCGGTACTGCCCGCAGGTGGTGCCGATTCTGCAGCCGCTGCCTGATCGCAGCGGCCTTGCAACTAACTGAACTGATAGCAGGAGATAGAGAGCATGGCCAACGAAAAGTATGGTATTGCCCTGGGCATGATAGAGACACGCGGATTGGTGCCGGCCATTGAGGCGGCGGATGCGATGACCAAGGCTGCGGAAGTTCGGCTGATCGGACGCGAGTTCGTGGGAGGTGGCTATGTCACCGTCCTCGTGCGCGGCGAAACCGGTGCGGTCAATGCGGCTGTGCGTGCCGGCGCGGATGCCTGTGAGCGAGTTGGTGATGGACTGGTGGCGGCACACATCATTGCCCGTCCGCATAGCGAAGTAGAGCAGGTGCTCAGCGATGCAAACGGCAATCGTCCGTCACGCGGTTGAATGCACAGTCTGATTGATTGATATGTCGTCATGCTGCCTGTAAACGTTGATCAGCGCGTTCTTGGTTACCTCGGCAGGGCTTTGAGTCTCGAGCTCTCCGCGGTGCAGCTCTACAGCACCCAGGCAAAACTTGTTGAAGCCTGGGGGCTGGCCGAGGTGGCCGGGAAGCTAAGCGCCGAAGCAGGCGAGGAACTGGCGCATGCCGAACGTATTATCAGTCGCATGCTCGCGCTTGGTGTTGCACCGAATGCATCACAGTTACGACCGGTGCAGCTGGGCCGCAACCTGCTGGAATTATTGCAGGCAAACCATGCCTTTGAATCGGAAGTCGTCAGCCTCTACGAAGCTGCAACCAGACACAGTGCCAGGGTCGGCGATCATGACAGCCGGCTGTTTTTCGAAGCCTTGCACACCGAGGAAAAGGAGCACGCCCGGCATATGCTGGATTGGCTGCAGGAGCTGCAAGATGTCGACACTACAGTTTCCACTTGAACACGGGTCAGTATAGGAGAATAGCAATGAGTCAACAGTGGCAGGAACGGGCCCGGCCCGAGCGGTTGGAGCGGCGTTACCAGTTTGTGGATTATGAAAGTTTACGCGAATTTCTGGATCAGGCTGCCGCGTTGTCGGAACGTGAGGGGCTGTATCCTGACATGGGTTTTGGCCGTGATTATGTGAATATGACGATTCACTGCTCGGAAGAGGACAACACACTGGGGGATCAGCAGCGACGCCTGGCGCAGGAGCTCGATGCCCTCGCCATGAAAAAAACCGGCTGAGGTTTGTAGTGCCTGTGATTGCGCTGGTGGGCAACAAGGGCGGTGCAGGCAAAACCACGCTGGCTGTCAACCTTGCGGCGGGCCTGGCGCGGCACGACAGTGTGGCGGTGATTGACGCTGATCCACAGGGTTCGGCGCTGCAATGGCATGCCATTGCAGCCGATGCGCCAGCGCCGCCGGTTTATATGGCTGAGGCAGATCTGCAGCGTCAGGCGATACAACTTTTGCAGGACTACCATTGCGTGGTGATAGACTGTCCTCCCTCCGTGCACGCCCCCCAGACTGGCGCGGTGCTGGGCTTCGGGGATCTGGCCCTGATTCCCGTGCAGCCCTCACCGATGGATCTATGGGCAAGTGTGCACATCGAACAGTCGATCGAGGAAGCACATAAGCTCAACCCCGCACTGCGGACACTCCTGGTTATCAACCAGCTCGAGCCACGCACCACACTGTCGCGCCTGGTCCGTGATGCCTTGTCAGAGATTGCCTTTCCGGTGGCAGCTACCGCAGTAAGGCGTCGCGCCATCTATCGCAACAGCGCACTGCAAGGCAAGAGCGTATTTGACATGGGGCGCCGTGGTGCGGATGCTGCGGCCGAGATCGACCAATTGATTCAGGAGGTAAACACAGCATGAACAGTACAGACAAAACCCGCCAGCAGCTGGTTAATACAATGCGCAAGACCAAAGCCACCGCAACCAGCAAAAAAACAGCCGCAAATAAAACGCCGCAGCCGGTTACTCGACCCGCGAAGACGACGAAAGAAACAGCCTCGACCACGACGCGAAAGCGCTCTGCTAAAGTTGAGGCGGGATCGCGACCGGAAACTCGCGACCCGTACCGGGTGGGTTGCCGGGTGTGGCCGGATTGAACCACCAGGTACATATAATAAACTATCTTAAATATAAAAAAGTCGATTAGTATAAATGCTTTTATACGAACATAATGAAGCTGTACCTGATTCAGAAATTGCTGGAAGACCAGTGCTTCACCAGCCTGATCAGGACAGTGGTAAGTGTATTTCTCGATCCTGCTGACCGGAGTTGCAGGCCGGGTTAAAAAAGTACGGATACACTTGAGGACACTCTGGCCGAGACAGTTGGTCGCCGAGGTGCCAGTGGTTACACGATCATTCAGGCGCGAGGTGTCGGCTCCAGCGGGGAAGTTTCGGGTGAGCTGGATGTGATACCAGTATAAAATTCCACGTGATTGTCCCCCGCGGGCCGCATCTCGGGTATGCTCGACGATCTGGAGGAACTGCTGCGGGCAGGGGAGCATATTACTGCTTTCGTTTCGGATGTAGCTGTCCTGGCACCGGAAAAATTTGTGAAACCCTGGTCGCGTCTGAAGCGCAGTGAGACGGGTCGCTGTACCTCCAACCTATACTTCCTGACAGGCATATCCTGCACTGCAGGTCAAAATAAGGTGATGCAGATGGCTTCCTCGGACGACAACGAATACACGCCACCGGCGGCCATGCCGGATTACCTGATAAGGCACATGACTTTGCGCCAGTTACAGGTGTTTGAGGCCATCGTCAGGCTCGGCAGTTTTACGCGTGCTGCGGAGGAATTGTTCCTGACCCAGCCAACCGTGTCCATGCAGATCAAGAAGCTGACCGATACCCTGGGTTTGCCCTTGTTCGAACACGTCGGGCGTAATGTCGAACCGACAGAGGCCGGTCTGGCACTTTATAAGTCCAGTCGTGAGTTGTTCGAAACGCTGTCAAACCTTGAGATGACGGTTGCCGATCTCAAGGGTCTTAAGGTCGGACGCCTGCGTATGGGCGTAATCACCACGGCGAAATACCTGGCGCCTGAAATTCTGGGTGAATTCAGTCGTCTTTATCCAGGAATCGATCTTGCACTCAAGGTCACCAATCGTGAACGTATCATCGAACGTATGCATGGGAATGAGGATGACCTGTATATCACGGGCCAGGCACCCGAAGACGAACTTGCTGTCGAGGCGTTCCCTTTCGCGCCGAATCCACTGGTCGTCATGGCGCCGCGCGATCACGCTTTGGTAGGTAAGAAAAAAATTTCACTGTCCGAGATTGCCGAGCAACCGTTTATCATGCGTGAGCCCGGATCAGGTATCAGGGATGCCACGCTCCGCCTGTTCGCTGCCGAGGATTTGCGGCCGCAGGTACGTATGGAACTTGGCAGCAACGAAGCGATCAAGCATGCTATCGTGGGTGGGCTCGGGCTGTCGGTGCTTTCACTGCATACCCTGGCTCTTGAAGGTGCTGATGGACCCGTTGCTATCCTGGACGTCGAACAATTCCCGATTCACCGACAGTGGTATATCGTGTACCCTAAAGGTAAAGAGTTGTCCCTGGTAGCCCGTACCTTCCTTGATTTCGCCATCGCCAGCGAAGCCCGCATCCGTGAACGCATGGTGTCGATGTGGCCGCTGTTGATGCAACAGCCAAAAACCCGGAAAAAAGCGGCTGCCCGCAAGAAAAAGGCAACGACGAAATAACCATCTTCCAGTGTTCTTATCAACGCAAGGCTATAGCTCCTATTGCCAGAATCAATTAGTCGCCGAGCCCGGCGGCTTCCATAATGACGTACAGGCTACAGTTGCCATAGACAGCTCACAAGGCGGGTGTCGGCAGTAATGCGGATAAACACAATTTTCAATGAAATCAGTTTGCGCAATCCTCGCGGCGATATATTCGGAGGTATAACCGCTGCGGTTATCGCCTTGCCGATGGCGCTGGCATTCGGGGTCGCCTCCGGTGCCGGTGCTGAAGCCGGACTGTACGGCGCTATTCTGGTTGGACTGTTTGCTGCACTGTTTGGTGGGTCTCCAACACTGATCTCTGAACCCACCGGACCGATGACGGTTGTATTTACTGCGGTCATCGCCAAACTCATCGCGTCAGATCCCGTTAACGGCACCGCTATGGCATTCACTGTCGTGGTGATGGCCGGACTGTTTCAGATTCTGTTTGGCATTATGCGCCTGGGCAAGTATGTAACCCTGATGCCCTACTCCGTGATATCCGGTTTCATGTCGGGTATCGGCATCATACTCATCATCCTGCAAATCGGCCCACTCCTGGGCCAGGCATCGCCGGGTGGGGGTGTTATCGGCACGCTGAATAATCTGCCCGAGTTATTCGCCGGTATGCGTATGCAGGAGACGGTGCTGGCCCTGTTGACGATCGCCATCCTGTTTTTTGTACCCGCCAGGCTGAAACGTTATTTGCCGCCACAGTTGCTTGCCCTGGTCGTGGTTACTTTGGCATCCATTGCGGTGTTGGGTAATGCGGATATTCGTCGTATCGGCGAAATATCAACTACCCTGCCGGAACTGAGAATGCCGGTGTTCAGTGTGGAGCAGTGGCAGGTTATGCTGCTTGATGCCGTGGTCCTGGGCATGCTTGGTTGCATCGATGCACTACTGACTTCTGTAGTCGCCGACAGTCTTACCCGTACCCAGCATAACTCGAACAAGGAGTTGATTGGTCAGGGCGTTGGAAATGTCATGTCGGGCCTGTTCGGTGGCCTGCCCGGTGCCGGTGCGACCATGGGAACTGTGGTGAATATCCAGGCTGGCGCGCGCACGGCGCTATCCGGCCTGGTAAGGGCCGGCATACTGCTGGTCGTGGTACTGTGGGCAGCCGGTCTTACAGCGGTGATACCACTGGCCGTGCTTGCCGGTATCGCACTCAAAGTCGGTATCGATATTATCGACTGGAGTTTCCTCAAAAGAGCCCATCGTCTCTCCGGAAAGGGCGCGCTTATCACCTACGGTGTAATTGCACTAACCGTTTTCGTGGATCTCATAGCGGCTGTGGGCATAGGTCTGTTTGTCGCGAACATAATGACGGTCACGCGGCTGTCCGAGTTGCAGGCAGACGATGTCAAGGCAGTGACCAATCCACGGGACACTGATCTGGAACTGACACCGGACGAACGTAAAATCCTGTCCGCCGCTGCGGGCAGCGTTTTGTTATTGTATTTACGCGGCACCATGATTTTCGGCACCTCACGTGTCATCAGTCGCAAGAACTCCGAGGTTGATAATATCGAGACCCTTATTGTCGACATCAGAGACGTGGTGCACCTGGGCCTTTCGGCAGCGCTGGCTATCGAGGAGGCCATGTTGGACATGATAGATGCCGGACGTTCCGTGTACGTGGTCGCCACGCCCGGGCAACCTCGGCAACGACTGGAGAACATGGGAATCCTGCAACGATTGCCGAAGCAGAATGTGGTCGAAGACCGGTTGGCTGCGCTGGAACATTCGGTACATGGGGAGAGGCCGGCGGTTCCGGCGGCCGCCATGCCAGCAGACGACATTCATAGTGTTGGATAAGTGAGAGAATTCGGCTCGAGAATTTATTGATACCTTGTTGGACATTGCTCTGACCCATTAGAGCAGAGTTATTAAAATACCGGGAGCAAACCCTGTGTTCCGGATACGAGAGGAGAGATATTATGCAGTCAGGCCATAGTTGTGCATCCGTCGTGAAGTTGCCTTACTTTTCCGAGCTCGAAAGGCATATAGAAAATACCTTGTCGGATCACTGGATTCTGTATGTCGAGCATGCCGGGGAGGTTAATCCTTTGCGGACACAATGGCAGCAATGGGGGAATGCGCTTTATTGCGTCAAGCAAGCAAGCCCTGTAATCGACAGCATTCAGGCATGCCGGGCCAGATATCCGACGCACAACGTTCGACTCTATGCGGAAAAGATCAGCCCGCGCACGCGATTTATATACCCGGTTTATCGCGCCGATGGGGGTACAGGTTCCGCGCAGGTGTTACCCGGAAAGTGGATTCCTAAAGCAAGCCGATTTGGCGCCTGGTTGAAACCGATGGAAGATGGCTCGATCGCAGCGCGTACTCGCCTGTGGCGTGTTATCAGTGTCACAGCTTTATTGTTTGGCTCACTCATGGTCTTTGAAGAGGTAATCGCCTGACAGGACTGGCGGATGCGCGATGGTCCTGTAGTTCGATTTTTATCTGCTCGGCCGACGCCATCATGCGAATGGCATCCTCCAGATCGATTTGATCGGGGTTGTCGATGCTCTGCTGTTGCAGGGTCTGTACCAGCTCTTCCTGCTCAGGGTGAAATAATAGCCGTCGCCGTCCTGGATATATGCGGCCCAGGGGACGAATTTTGTGAGCGGGAAAAGCTGATCGGATTGCGGTGAGATATCGATGTTCATTCCGGCAATGAACAGGACCTTGTTGCCTTTATAGGCATGCGCTTTCACGATTGTGCGAAAGCTGCGGTCGAATTCTATCTGCGTGGTAATCTGGGCGGCCAGCAGTTGCGGTGAACTCGCGGTGACGATTTGTGGCATGTAGTGGATTAGATTGTGTTCGAGGTGATGCGCACTTTCCTCCATCTATGGAATATCACGCCGAAAATAAAACATGTCCGCGGTCAGGTGGGCACCGATTGGCTGCGGTGTAATACCATTGAAAGCCATCTCTCCCATTCTGTCGACAAACTTCTGCAACGGTGGATAGACTTTCGCAGTACTCAATATCTTCAATGGAATCGGGTGTTCCCCGGCATCTGTAGCGATAAGCTTGTCCAGACAAAGTAACAGGCCATTGTCGCGATTCTGGTGCAACAACTGGTTATCGACGATGATTATTTTTTCCCGTCTTCGTTATGCAGCAAAATGTTGTGGCGGGCAAAATCATATTCATTCTGATACCAGGAAATCACCTGCTGAATCTTTCCACAGCTCGAGCTGCATTCCATGTGAGTGGTCTGGGCACGCCGATACGTGCCAAACACCTTGTTTTCCGGGTCATAGCCCACATGACTGGCCTGAATGATAAGCATGTCCTGACCATGTGAGGCGTGGGGTCCATGCCTGTCGGTGGCGACGATTCCTCCAACGACACCATGATTGAACGGAAAGGTACCGAAGTGTTTGGCGATCATAATGATGGGGAAGCCCTGGCTTTCATCGGAACAAAAGGCACGCGATGGCATGATTTTCCCGGGAGTAAAGCCCAGCGATATGCACCAGTTGTAGAGACGGGGCACAAACACGTTGTAACGCATCATCATATCGTGGATCGGGAAGCCTCCAGCGGGCTCCGCCGTGTTCACGGCTGGGTCTGGCATTGGAATTTCCACAGGGTATCGAAAAGAATTCTTATAATATTATTGTGGATTATACCCACCCACGCACAGTTATCCCATTCGACGCGATGACTGGCTAACTTACCTGTGCATGGCGTATTGCTACATAAGCGGATAGTCGTGTGTATGGGATGGTTTTGTCTTCCGGGAACTGGCCGGTAATGGGTAGCAAGGACACGTCGTACGACATCTTTGGCAATATCGTGCCGCAGGCTGTATTAATCTGCTGCGCGATTCTCGCGTTATGACATGGACGCTATCATCGCACTTATTAACCGTTTATCTGCCGCAGCGGGGTAGCGGGTTGTACCTGAAATCCAAACCTGTCCTGAATCGCTGCATACATAATTGCAGGTCCTTGCTCATGTTATGGTCTGCAGGCCGGGTGCGGCTTGTGTTCAACTTGATACATTATCGTGTTCATTCTGCGGGCGAGGTGTGACCAATATCTCTTCCAGCGTGAACCCGGTCATGCCATGAATCGTGCGCCACAGGTAATAAAAGATTGCCAGCATCATGAGCATGGAGGGGATGGCGATCACCGGATAGCTGAGCAGGGTCAGCCGTCCGAGTTCCTCGTTGAATGCGGTGCTACCTGCAGGGCTGGTAACAATCCACTTGGCGAGGATGTAGTTCATCACAGCCGAAAAGAAAAAGGTGCTGCCCAGCAGATACGTGGCTTTCAACAGGTGACCTTCAAACGCTGCGGTATTTCCGAGACTCTCGAGTTTTTGCTTGATCTTGCTGACATCCATAACTGCAGGGCTATAGAGCAGGGTTCTGATCAGTGGATAACGAGTGCGCGTGGAGACCAGCACCGCTATGCCGATCAGTCCGGGGATAGCGGCTTCCTTGACAGCCAGCCACTGCGGGTCGAGTTGCAGCAGGCCGATGCCGCCGGTAAGCAATACGCTGATTAACCCCAGCAGCGCAATAACATTGAATTTCCTGTACTTCAGAAGTTCGTAAAGGCCCCAGCCCAGAGGAAACGCCAGCGCCACGATTAGCGCAGTACTTGTTCCAAGGCCATTATCTCCACTGAACTTCATCAGGATTAAAGACGGAATAATAATGCTGAACAGCAGATCAACCAGTGGGCGTGGCTTATGGTCAGGCGATCTTCGTGTGGAGGTGGAAGTAGCGGCGGTGTTGGTCATTCTGTATCTCTATGTCTGATATGGATTTTCACAAACGCGTTATCGGTCGACCATTACTGATCTATCGGCTAGTGCCATTACGACTCTGCGTGGATTGGTTTGTCGGCCAGCCGGTCTGCCCGTTTCCAAGTTTAAGGTAGCAGCCGGGAATGGTTGCATCTGATTCTTCCACGATGGCCAGCACGGTGATTTGCTGTTTGAGTTTGTCGGGGCCGTCATGTGTGTCACATCAACAGCCTTCATGTTCATCTAGACCCGCCATCCGCGGGTCTAGGCGCGGTTAGCGTGCACCGTGGCGTGGATCTCGCCTGCCAGGCCAGCCCCAAGGCCGAGCTCGCGTGCAAGGGTATCAAGATAGATTTGTTCGGGCGGCGACGGCGGGTCGACCATCATCACTGAGGCCGCATATACCTCGGCGGCATGCTCCGGTGAATCTACAGCGGCGGTCAGGCCCGACACGTCCAACGGGCGACCGTACTCCTCAAAAAGAAATGCCTTGTCTTCCGCCGGCATATCCAGGCTGTTGATCTGGTTGAGGATCGTCTGGCTTTCCTGCACGTCAATCTGCCCATCGGCCTTGGCGGCAGCGATCATGGCGCGGGCAAGCAGCAGGCTCAGCGCACTGACACCCGCAGTGTCGTTGCTTGCAGGCAGAAATGCGCTGCCCGCGGGCGGGGTAGTAAAGCCGGAACTGGCGCCCGCGCCCGATCCCTGCTGGTAGTTCTGCCAGGCCTTGTAGGCCAGCCCTCCAACCAGGGCCATGCCGCCAAGTTGCAGTGCCGAACCGGCGACTTTCCTCGCCTTTTTGCCGGACAGGGCATTGGCCAGGGCGCCGCCCGCCAGTCCGCCGGCAAAACCGCCAGCAGCTCCGCTGCCCACGAGTTGATCGAGTAGGCGTTTGGCATCAAACATGATTCTGTTCTCCTTTCGTTGACATTATACAAACCGTTCAGCTGTGCAGCCAGATTATGGCTTTACTGATCGGGTACATCATTACTAATCCTGGCCGCCTGCCGCGCCGAGCAGATGCAGCAGACTGGTGAACAGGTTGTAGATCGCCACATACAGCGTCACGGTCGCCATGATGTAGTTTGTCTCGCCGCCGTGGATTATGTTGCTGGTCTCGTACAGGATCAGCCCGGCCATCAGCAGCACGAACATCGACGACACGGCAAGTGACAGGCCGGGGATGTCGAGGAACATGGCACCCAGACCCGCCAGAAACGCGACCAGTATTCCCACCATGAGAAATCCGCCCATGAAGCTGAAGTCCTTGCGGCTGACGAGGGCATAGCCCGACAGGCCAAGGAACACGACGCCAGTGCCACCGAGCGCGGTCATAACGAGTTGCGGCCCGTTGGGCAGACTTAAATAGGCATTGAGGAGTGGGCCAAGGGTGTAGCCCATGAAGCCTGTCAGGGCGAATACCATCGCCAGGCCAATGCCGCTGTTGCGGAACCGGGTTGTCAGGAACAGCAGACCGAAATAGCCAACCAGCGTCAGCACCAGACCGGGATGCGGCAGGTTCAATACCATTGTAATACCTGCAGTGACGCTGCTGAATAGCAGGGTCAGGGCCAGTAAGGCATAGGTGTTGCGCAACACACGGTTGGTCTGGATAGACTGCGCAGGGACATTGACCGTGCTGCTTGTATAAGTGTTCATATCAGGGTGTCTCCATATTGCGAAAAAGTTTAATAGCTGGTGTATGCCCGCGAAGTGATCACTGGTCCGTTGCAAGAAGATGCGCATGCTGTGCTGCATCCTGGTGCCGTCGGCTGCCTTGTTGTGCCAGGCGGCGCTTGACCGTACGGGCAGCGCGGCCGACAGCGCGGTCGATGGCGGTGTACATGTTTGACTGAATATCCTCGACAATCACGACCGGTAATCCTTCAAGTCTTACCTCGACGAGGCAGCATTTGTCTACGCCGCCCCGCGGTCCGTTAAGGTCTGACAGTCTGACGCGTACGCGGTTCACGCGGCTGCTCGCATGCAAGAAAGTGAAGCCAAGGCGATTGTGTACACGGTTGTCGAGTGCCTCGGTCAATGAAAAGCCGCGGGCTTGAATGTCTATCTGCATGGTTATTTCCTCTGGCTGTTTTATCAGGCTTGTCGAAGACTGTAGCGGCTTGCTGACGGCAGATGAAGTCGGAATGCAACGTGGAACAGTTCGGAAAATTCGAATGTAAACGCCACATCGTCAGCCTGCAGTAATACCTGTACTGCATGGAGCATGTGCGCCGCGGCGCCAGTTCGAGTATCGGGAGTGCTCCGTGAATTCAGTCAGGAGGTAAAAAGGTACAGCAGAGACGGGACTGCTACAGCTTGAGTGGGTATTCCAGGGGAGAGCGGGGACAGGCAATCCGGGATGTGCATGGGCCTGTTTTCAGGAGGATGAAAACAGTTCGCTGCGGGCTGTCTCGGTGATCGCGGAAACTGCCGGGTGCTTGATTCGGCGCTCGGCAGAGATGGCGTAGAAGCGTTCCTTGATGTCTTCGGTGCGCCCGATAACACGCACGCCGTATTTCGTGACAACATCATCCTCAACAGTCGTCGGCGAGGTGAAAATGCCCGCATCGGCTTCTCCGAAAGCCTTCATCAGTGCGCGATCCTCAAACTCCGCGACAATTACCGGCTTTATATCCTGACGTTCAAACCATTGCTCAAGGCTGCGCCTTAACGCACTGCTGGCGGTCGGCATCAACATCGGGGCGCCATCCAGGGAGTGTGGAAATTTGCTTGCATACTTTCGTGCTTTCTTGTGCGTAGCAAAGAAACTGAGACCGGATTCGCCGAGCAGGTGATTGTAGGCGCGGATATTCAGCGCCGGACTCAATGGCGCATCGGCCAGCACAAGATCGAGCTTGTGCACCGACAGGTCGGCGAGCAAATCGCCCAGTGCTGCTTCCTGGCATACGAGTCGCACGGACTCCTGCATATGCAGCACGGGCTCCAGCACCCGGTAAGCGAGCAGCTTGGGCACTACCATCGCGACGCCAACCGTCAGTGTGAGTGCCGCACCCGGTATGCGTCCCAGCAAAACGTCCTGTAATTCATCACCGAGGCGAAACATTTCATCGGCATAGGAAAACACAAGGCGGCCGGTATCGGTGAGGGCCAGTTTGCGACCACTTTTCTCGAACAGCCTGGCATTCATCTGTTCCTCGAGTTCACGCAGCTGGCCGCTGATAGTCTGGGGTGTGACATGCAGCATCTCGGAGGCGCGGGCAATGGTACCGTTCGCGGCAACCGCCCAGAAGTAACGCAGGTGTTTGAAATTCAGACTGGACATTACGGCTTGTGAAGCAGTGATTCAGACATTCTTGACACTATAGGATAAAACCACCACGCCGCATAGGCGCTGCATGGTACAGCAAGGTCGGTTTGCTGCAATGTCAGGCTGGCAGAAGCTCACAGCGCTAGGCTATCGGTGTCATGAAGCCATCCGGCTTGACGGTCAGCACCGCGGTCTGTGCTTCACGCAGTACATCTTCTGCCGTATTGCCTATGAACAGACCGGCAATACCCGCTCTGCCCAGTGTACCCATCACAATGAGGTCATGCTGCCGCTGTCTCGCGAATGCGGAAATAATTTTCGCCGGCCGGCCCTTGAGCAGTTGCACATTGCCGGATCCGGTGCTCAGCCCATAAGCTGAGAGCAGCGCATCCAGGGCCTCGCGGTGACTGGTTTCCGTGGCCTCGAGCAACAAATCGAGTTCACTACGCGGGATGCGAGCCCGTCCGTTGGCAAGCATGGACTCGCCGGGCATCTCCCAGACATGCATCACGTCCAGCGTCGCATGCTCACGTTCGGAAAGCGAGGTGGCGAGGTCCAGTATCAATCGCTGCAGGTTACCGGACTCATCATCAAAGGGATCAACCGCGGCAAGTATTCGCTGGTAGGCAGGTTCGTCTCCCGCCCGGTCGATCCAGACAGGACAGGGGCATTTCCGCATGAGGTGCATGTCGGTACTGCCAAACAGCGACGAAACAAGTCCGCTGTCGTGCTCTGCCACCTTGATGACCAGGTCATGCGCGTTGCGTTGCACGGCACGCACCACCTCGATAAAAGGTATTCCGCTCGCTACCGTGGTATAAACGGGAGCGCCCTTGTCTGTATACTGCTGTGTGAGCGTTTCCAGGAACTGCATGCGCTGTTCCCTCAGCTGCGCATTCAGATCGACGGAATAAGCCCGTTTGATATGGTCGGCAAGACCAATCTCGGCAGTCACATCCATGACCGTCAGGCGTGCACAATTGTTGTTTGCAATATCAACAGCCCTGTCGAGTGACGCAGACAACCCCTCGTCGCGGTCCGCAAGAAAGAGTATGTTCTTGAAACGTTTCATCACTTGCCTCCTGTTCGTCGCATCTCATAGGGAGAAAATAAATCCTGCCAGCAATAAACCACCGATTCCCAGCCACAGGCTGCCAGCGAGTTGCCAGCGTTCGTTGTCATCACTCAAACGGCGCAGTTGTAAGAAACCCTGTTCCATGGTTTGCCTCAGCCGTTCATAGTGGTTGCGCGCTGCTGATTGCAATGTCTTGATGGCAAGCGCCCCTGTGTGCGCCAGGTGCCGGATTCCGTGCCTGCGTCGCAAGGCAAAACCTCTTGCCACTGATCGATAGGGGCGGGCGGTGATACGCACGGGAAAACGCCGGGCTGCCAGCAGCACCAGTACAGACAGAAGTACCCCGAGGAACACCGGAACCGTGTTGGCCATGAGTTGCACCGTCTGCGCAATCACAATGGGATAAGTGGCAATGATTGCCACTAGCGACAACCACGCGGTTATCGATACGGCCGGGAGGGGCGAAGGCTTGCAGACGCGCAATCCCCGGACAAGAGACAGGAAGCGCACCATCAGCAGCGTGGTTGCGAATGCAGAAGCCGCGAGCAGCGTTATCAGGTGCTGCGCGCTCCCGGAAAGACTGGATGAGAGTACCGACTTGGCGAAGGCGCCACTGGTCAGGGGCGCACCTGCCAGGGCGAGTGCCAGAAAAACGAGTCCCGCCTGAATCCAGGGACGCAGACCATCACGCTCAACGAGACCCAGCCCGAGAAACAGTGCCCCCTTGACCAGGGCGTGGTGCGCCGCATAGATGACCACTGCGCCGATCACGACAGGCGCTGTCTCAGGCCAGGCAAGTGCGGCCCCCATGCCGCTCGTCAGTACACCCATCTTGCTGATGCTGGAATAGCCCAGCAGCAGGCGTGGACTGCGTTGTAACAGCCCGGCTATTGCACCGAAGAAGATACCGGTAATACCAGCGGCCAGCAGCGCCTGTCCCCAGTTGGCGAGCGCGGCATCGCCAGGCGGCAGGAAGCGCAACCAGCCCAGCAGACCGGCATTGATCATACTGCCGCTCAGCACCGCAACAGCCGGCGTCGGAGTGACCGCATAGGCCTGCGGCAGCCACAGATGCAAACCGGGCAGCGCCAGCTTGATGCCAAACCCGATGAGGAATAACAGCACCATGAACCCGCCAGGCGGGCTCGACTGCAGGACGCTGAAAGACACGACACCGCTGTGTTGCGCCGCCAGCATAACGATGGCGGTAAACAGCAGCATCTCGCCGGCAATCGTCCAGACAAGATAGCGGCGTGCCGCCCGTCTGGCATGCTGTGATGCAGGATGCGCGATCAATCCGTAGGCCGCCAGGCCCATCAGCGTGAAACCAAGGTAGAAGCTTACTGCATCCTGGGCCACGATCAGGCCCAGATTGCCAGCCATCGCCAGCAGGAAGAAAATACGAAACCGCGTCGCCTTGTGGTCGCATGCCAGGCTCCCGGCTGCATACAGGCTTGCCACCAGCCAAAGCAGGCCGCTGAAGAGAAGAAATATACGGCCGGTATCATCCAGTCCGAGCTGCACGCCGATCAACAGCCAGGGAAACGAAACGCTGCTGCCGACCGGTACGACGGCAGCCGCAAGCAGCGCTGGCAGTGGCGCAATAACCGTAGTCCAGCCGGCATAACGCTGACCTGCAAGGACCGCCAGCGACAGGGGCAGCACCCAGACCAGTAGCAGAATGAAGGTGTTCACAGGCCATACTCCCGGTGCGCGATCAGGGTCGCCCACTCCAGCGGGCTGTACGGTGCGGCGGCGAACAAGCCGGCCGCCAGGGCCAGCATGGCGGTCACCACCGGTGGCCACAGCAGGGCCGCGCTGGTTTCAAGGCGCGCAGCCGGTATGTGCTCTGCCGGCCAGGCAGGGCCGGGGGCGCGGAACCAGGCGCGGTACAGCACGGGAAGAAAATACGCCGCGTTGAGCACGCTGCTGGTTATCAGCACCGGCATGACCCAGGCCGCCATACCGGCCTCCAGGGCGCCCAGCCCCAGGTACCACTTGCTGACAAAACCGGCTACCGGCGGTACGCCGATCATGCCCAGTGCGGCGATGCTGAAGGCCAGTGTCGTGGCGGGCATGCGCCGGCCGACCCCGTTCATCTCGCTGACCTTGTGGATACCCAGTGTTTCAGCATAGTTGCCGGCGGTAAAAAACAGCGTGATCTTCATGATGCCCTGGTGCACCAGGTGGACAATGCCACCGATGGTACCGATCGGCCCGAGGATCGCCGTGCCCAGCGCGATGTAGGACACCTGGCTCACGGTGGAGTAGGCGAGGCGCTTTTTCAGGTTGTCCTGAAACAGTGCCATCACGGATCCGTATACAATGGTAACGGCGGCGGCGATACCCAGCCCGGTCAGCAGCCCCAGCTGGTCAGTGAAGTTCACCCCGTACACATCGTAGACCACGCGCACGATACCGAAGGCGCCAGCCTTGACCACGGCGACGGCGTGCAGCAGTGCGCTCACCGGTGCCGGGGCGACCATCGCCTGGGGCAGCCAGCCATGCAGTGGCACCAGCGCGGCTTTGACACCAAGCCCCATGATCAGCAGCAGGAAGATCATCTTCAGCTGGGGGTGGTATTCAGTCGGCATAGTGTCCAGTATGCCGCCTTCAACAAAGGCCGTGGGTCCCACGAGTACGTGCAGCCACACGGTACCGATCAGCAGCAGCATGCCGCCACCCAGGGTATAGGCGAGATAAATCCGCGCACCGCGCACTGCCTCGGGTGTACCGCGGTGGGCAACCAGCGGGTAGGTTACCAGCGTCAGCAGCTCGAAGAAGATGACAAAGGTAAACAGGTTTCCCGCCAGTGCCAGGCCGACGGTGGCCGAAACGCACAGGCTGAAGAAGCCGAAAAAGCGGCTGCGGTGCGGTGCCTTTTCCAAATAGCCGATGGCATAGACGGTGGTCACCAGCCACAGCACGGTGGACAGGGTGACAAACAGCACCGACAGCGTGTCGGCATGCAGTACCAGATCGAGGCCGGGGGCCAGGGTCCAGCGGCTTTCGTAGACATGTTGATGAAACACGCCCCAGATCAGTATGCCGACCAGCACCAGCTTGAGGATGGCACCGACGAGGTTGAGCGCGGTGCGCAAGCGGTGACTGCCTTCGTGGAGGAAGAAAATGACCAGCCCCGGCAACAGTGAACTTGCCACCACCAGTACCGGCAACCAGGCGTCCCAGTTCATGTGTCGATCTCCAGCAGCCCCCACACCGGTGCGCCGGCGAGACCCAGCACCAGCGCCGCCATGACGGCGAGCAGCAGGGCCGGCCATTCCTCACGCGCCACTGATACCGGCTGGTTCGGATACGGTTGGTGGCCAAAAGCGTGGCCAAGCACCCGGAAGATGTAGGCCGCGGCCAGTAGTGAACCGATGGCGGTCACCACGAGCCACAACCACTGCCCGGTTGCGACAGCGCCGGCAAGTAATTGCCATTTGCCGAGAAAGGCACCGCTGGGTGGCAGGCCGATCAGGGCGACGCCGGCCAGGGCAATGGCAAACGTGGTCGCGGGCAGGCGCTGGGCAGTACCGTCCAGCTCGCGGATGGTGTCGTGACCGCAACGCTGCTGGATAACACCGATCGCCAGAAACAGGCCGGCCTTGGCAAAGCCGTGCGTCAGTGCCAGCATGACCAGTCCACCCGTTGCGAGATCGCGGGCCGGGCCGGTCGGCAAGGCCAGCAGCAGGGGAAAGAACAGGAACAGGTAGCCCAGCTGGGCAACGGTGGAATAGGCCGCCAGTAGTTTCAGCCGTTCTGCCTGCAAGGCGTGCCAGGAGCCCCAGAGGACTGCGCCGGCACCCAGCAGACCGAGCAGATTGGCCGCCGCCGGGGTGACCACGGTTGCAAAGACATCCAGCCACAGGCGCAACACGAGATAGAAAGCGGCCTTGACTACCAGCGCCGACAGCACGGCACTGACCGGTGCCGGGGCACTTGCGTGTGCCGGCGGCAACCAGAAATGCAGTGGAAACAGGGCGGTCTTCAGCAGCAGGCCGGTGGTCATTAATGCCAGCGCCAGCCACGCAATCGGTCCGGGCTCAACCAGGGGTGCCAGCGTTGCCAGATCGAGCGTCCCGTAACCGGCATAGATCAGGCTCACCCCGACGAGGAACATCATGGAGCCCAGCAGGCCGACCAGCAGGTAGCGTAAAGCCGCTGCTACTGCGGCGCGCTTGCCGCTGAGCGCGGCCAGTGCAACGGCGCTCAGGCCAAGCAGCTCCAGTGTGACATAGAGATTGAACAGGTCGCCGGACAGCAACAGGGCATTCAGTGCCGTCCACAACAACAGCCACAATGGCCAGAAGCGGGCGCGCTCGGAAGCAGTGTTGAAGTACGCGCTGGCGTAGACGCTGGCCGCCAGCGCGACCAGGGCAGTCATCAGCAGCAGCAGCGCGGACAGTCCGTCGGCGCGCAGCGCAATACCGAGTCCGGCGCTCCAGCCACCGATCTCGTAGTGCAGTGGGCCCTGCGTGGCGACGCCAAAGAGCAGCAGGCCGGCAGCCACGGTGGTTGCCAGTCCGGTGCCAATGGCAACTGCCGTTGCCGAACGCGGCAGCAGTAGTGTCGCGAGCGCACCGGCCAGTGGCAGGGCGACCAGCCCGATCATGACGTCAGTCATCCTCTTGCTCCGCATGCAGGCGTCGCACCAGGGCCAGGGCCAGTGCGGTGGCACTCACCGCGACGACGATGCCGGTCAACACGAGGGCGTGTGGGACAGGATCCGGCGGCAGCCCGGGGCCGCGGTAGGCGACAGCAATCAACAGCATGAAAACACCGGCCCCCATGACATTGATGGCCACGATCCGCTGCAACAGTGAAGCATGCAGCAGTGCTCCCCGCAGTCCGAGTGCCATGATCACGCAACCTGCGAGTGCATACAGTATTTGTGTCGTCAGCATCGGGGTAGCTCCTCGCGCTGCCGGTTAGCAGCCGCCTTGACACCCGTCGATTCCGGCTGGCCGCCAAGGAATGCCAGCAACAGGGTCGCAGCGATCGACAGCATGGCGGCAGTCTCGATCAACAGGATCAGGGCGCCGGCCCAGGCCGGTGGATAAGCAAGAAACGGTCGCCCAAGGAGGAGCAGGCTCAGACCGACCAGTAAAAACACACCTACCCCGGCGGTCATGACGATGCGCAGCGCAAAACCGTCAGGCAATCCAATGCGGGCCCGGCCCGCGAGGCGCAATACCACACCGGCGGCGGCAAGTGTCGCGCCTGCCTGGAATGCGCCACCCGGTGCATGGGCACCCACCCATAACAGGTAGCCGGCCATGAGGATCAGCACGGGTACCAGCCAGCGAACCAGTCCGTCGAAAATCGGGCCGGCCGGCCGGTAACCGGGGGTTGCCTGGCCCAGGGAAAAAATGCCGAGCACAGCGGTCAGCAGCACCGCCAGCTCCAGCAGCGTGTCGTAGGCACGAAAGTTCAGCAGCACAGCAGTCACCGGGTTGCTGACCCCGCTGGCCGCGAGATTTTCCGCAATGGCCCGGGGTAGCATGTCCTGCGGTGTGCTGCTGAATGCATGCAGCAAGGCCCAGGCAAGCGTGCCGGCGAGCGCGGCAGATAACAGCGTGACCGCCCATCGAACCGTCATGCTCACAGCCGCAGCACCCTGATTCAGGCTGTCATCGGCCGACCCTGGCGGCAGCGGGCGCGGCTGCCTGTGCACCGCGGCCAGCAGCAGTGCGCCGGACAGACCTGCGCCGATGGCCGCCTCCGCAAGGGCGACGTCCGGAGCCAGCAGTCGACCCCACGCCACGGCCAGCAGCAGTCCGAACGCCATGAACAAAATGATACTGCGGTGTACATCGGTGGTTGTGAGTGACGCCCAGGCGAGGCCCACGATCGAGATTAGCAACAGCCCGTCGAAGACCAGCAGACTCATCGTGTTCAAGGCCCTGTCTCCTGGCGACGTGCCTGGCGCGCGATCAGGTGTGCACTGGTGGCGCTGGCGGCAAGCACAGCCAGCCAGATAAGCAGCAGCTTCAGCATCACAAACAGGTCTTGCGAATGCAGTGCCAGGCCGGCCATCAGCAGGCCAAGGCCGAGATTGTCGGCCTTGGTCAGGGCGTGCAGCCGTGAATAGAGGTCCGGGAGGCGCAGCAAGCCAATGCTGCCTGCCAGGTAGAAGAACACACCCGCCAGTATCAGTATGGAAGACAGGATATTAATCATGGTGTGTCTTCTGCTGGCCGGTGAAAGCGGCTGCTGTCACCGCCGCGAGCAATGCCAGTAGCAGCGCGACGTCGAGCAGGGCTGGCTGGTTGAGCAACACATTGAGCAGTAGCAGTATGCCCACGCCGGCCGTGCCTATTAGCTGTATGGCCAGCATGCGGTCACCGGCGCCCGGACCATGCAGTACTCGCAGCAGGCCGAGGAACAGGCTGAGCATCAGGCCCAGTGCAGACAGTATGAACAGCTCAGTCATCACCCGCCTCCAGTGTCAGGCCAAACAGCCGTGCAACAGCCTGCTCGAGCTGCAGTAGTTGCCGATCCGGGTTCATGCCAGTGTCGAGCAGGTGCAGTTCGGCATGGTCACCGTCGAGGTCTGCGGCGAGTGTGCCGGGTAACAGGCCTATAGAGTTGATGAGCAGTACGCGTGCTGCAGGATCACTGATGTGCATGCGATACCGGCGAAAGCCTGGCTCGATGCGAAGTCCCGGCCCGAGGGTTCGGCGTGCGACATCGATACCGCCACGGATCGACTCGCGCAGGAACAGGGCAATAAAGGCAAACAGGCCGGCCAGGGAAAGTCGCGGGAGTGCATTACCACCGAAACGGACACTTGCCAGGGCAGCAAGGGCCACGGCAGGTGCCCCGACTAGCCAGGCATCCGGCTGACCCTGAACGATCAACCACCACAAGCCGGCCAGCATCGCTATTCTTGCCGCAATACTCGATATTGCCATTGCGCGGGTCTGTGTCATCTGCGTTGTGCCGTTCGAGTCAAGTCGACAGTCAGGCATATCTATTCATATGCGAATGCCTGACGGGTACCGGCGCGCGTGCCATCTTGTGCCGCCGGGTGCGCTCGACCAGAACGTGCAGCAGCAGTATGGCTGCCGCGGCAAGCAGGACTACCTTCAGGGTGACAAGACCGGCAATAATGCCGAACAGTAATGTATCCAGAATAGTCATTTCATTTTCTCCTCTGGTGCGTCTGTAATAGCGATTCGGTCTTTGTTCACAGCACATGGTCTGCAGGGTATTCAGCTGCTGTGCGTATATCAAGCAGCTCAGAATGCTGGCCGGAAATCTGAACAGCATGCAGCTGCTCCGCTGTGCTGGTTGAAATCCCTGTTGACATGGCTTGCTCCCCTGGCCAGATGTAGTTACTGGTGTGTGGAATCATTTAACGCCCGATCGATGATTAATAAAATTCGATTAATCAAGTTTGAATCTTCGAAAAAGACGATGTATCAGGTATTGTCAGAATACGCTTCATACAAGATTGCAGTTGTTAAAGATCTTCGTATCCGGGCGTTGCTGGTGATCTTCGGAATGCGGAAACACTTGCGTCCCGAAGCGGACATGTTCGATCTGAAAAACAGTACTGAAAACGACTCAATTTGACGGCAGCAATTGACAAGCCGGGAATAGCTGCTGCCAGCCACGCCCGGAATTGAACGGTTTGCTTATAACCCTGATTCGCCATGACAATCTCAAGCGAGTGTAATTGTCGCCGCGCCAGGCAATCAGTATAAGCATTCATACATGACGGAATCATCGACATAATCGATTATAAAAACTATAGTCATTGCATGAATCTACGCGACCTTAAATATATTATCGCGGTAGCTGAAACCCGCCACTTCGGCAGGGCGGCCGAGCGCTGCTTCGTCAGCCAGCCAACACTGAGCGGTCAGATCAAGAAGCTCGAGGAAGAGCTGGGAGTGGTGGTCTTTGAACGCACCAACCGTTCGGTAGAAATTACGCCTGTCGGTCAGGATATCGTGGCTCATGCCCGGCAGATGATGGAGCAGGCCGATGCCATCGAGCAGCTGGCGATCGCTCATCAGGATCCGCTGGCAGGACCCCTGCGCATTGGCGTGATCCCCACGCTCAGTCCGTATCTGATGCCACTGATCCTGAAGCCAATGAAGCAACGGCTACCGCAGGGCAGACTTGTCCTGTCGGAAGAGATAACCGATACCCTGCTGGCGCGCTTGCGCAACCATGAAATTGATGCCGCCTTGCTGGCGACCCCGGTGGAGGATGATGATCTTGAGGTGCTGCCGCTGTTTGAGGAGCCATTCTGGGTCGCCTATCCCAGCAATCATCCCTTTTACGAGAAAGAAAAGATCGTGCTGCGTGATCTGCGCAATGCCAATCTGCTGTTACTGGCAGAAGGTCACTGCCTCGCCGAGCAGGCCATGGACGTGTGCCGTATCAAGGAGCGCCAGCCCCGGGGCGAACTGGCCGACCTGCGTGCCTCCAGCCTGGAGACCCTGATTCAACTGGTCGGGGCCGGCTATGGAATCACCCTGATCCCGGCGCTGGCCATGCGCGGTTCCTGGTCGGCCGGCAGCGGGGTGGTGGCCCAGCCGCTGGCGGTAGCCGACGCCTCGCGCCGGGTGTCACTGGTGTTCCGCAACAGCTTTCCCCGGCGTGCTGCACTGCAGGCGTTTGCCACGCTGATCCTCGACAACCTCCCCAACACCGTACGACGACCTGGCCGGAACAGGCGCGTGAAGAAAAAGCCACGTCGCTGAGATAACCCGCCAACCCCGCTGCTGCGGCCTGCTCGGTTGAATCATAGGAATTACCAATCAAGATAATCGTAATAAACGATTTTATCTATCATTGTTCAGTACCGATAATCTTGCCCGTAACCAAGATTCAACCAAAGGAGATCAATCATGCTGAAAAATCGCGAGGGACAGAGCGTCCCGCAGACCATCTTTCGTACCCGTCACAACCACGAATGGGTTGATGTGACGAGCGACGACGTCTTCAGGGGCAAGACCGTGGTGGTGTTTTCACTGCCGGGTGCCTTTACGCCAACCTGTTCATCCACTCATGTACCGCGTTACAACCAGCTGGCGCCTGCCTTCAGGCAGCAGGGTGTCGATGAAGTGATCTGCATCTCGGTTAACGATGCTTTTGTCATGAACGAGTGGCGCGAAGAGCAGAATGCCATGGACGTCACCTTCCTGCCGGATGGCAACGGGGACTTCAGCCGCGGCATGGGCATGCTGGTGCCCAGGAATGACCTGGGGTTTGGCGAGCGGTCCTGGCGCTATTCGATGCTGGTGAAGGATGGCGTCATCGAGAAGATGTTCATCGAACCGGATGTGGCGGGTGATCCCTTTGAAGTCTCCGATGCGGACACCATGCTGAATTACATTGCGCCCGGAGCCGGCAAACCGCTGGATGTCACGGTATTCACCCGTGTGGGTTGCCCGCACTGTGTACGTGCCAAGGGCATGTTGCACGATGCCGGGATTCGCTTCCAGGAACTGGTGCTGAATCGTGATTTTACCGAGGCCACCCTGCGCGCCGTCGCGGCTCGATCCACAGTGCCGCAGGTGTTTATCAACGGTGACCATATCGGTGGTTCGGAAGAACTGGAGCAGTTTCTTGACAAGGCAGAAGCTGCCTAGGTCTCTGCGAATTTTCGTCAGAAAATGGCCGGTGGCGGATTGATTGCCACCTGCTGATGACCAGGATCTGCAGGGCGTATACAAGCGCCCTGCAGGGATTAAAAAGGAGTCTGGAGATGCACAAGCAGCACTATGATCTGATTACTCTCGGCGGTGGCAGTGGCGGTCTGGCCGTGGCAGAACGGGCCGCCCGGTTTGGCAGGAAGGTGGCCATCATCGAGGAGGCGCACATCGGCGGTACCTGTGTGAACAAAGGCTGTGTGCCGAAAAAGGTGATGTGGTATGCCGCACAGCTTGCGCATGCTGTGGACGATGCCGCTGGTTTCGGAATTCCTGCGAGCCGTGGCAGTACCAGCTGGCGGACTCTCGTCGCGAGGCGTGATGAGTACATTCATGACATCAATGCCTACTGGGACCAGCACACCGATGAGCAAGGCATCGATCGGATTCATGGCCATGCTCGCTTTGTCGACGCTCACACCGTGGCAGTGAATGGCGAATATTTTACTGCTGACCACATCGTGGTCGCTACGGGCAGTCAGCCCATCGTACCGCCGGTGCCCGGTGCCGGTCTGGGTATGACCTCGGATGGATTCTTCGAGTTGCAGGAACAACCTCAACGGGTGGCCGTGATCGGTGGCGGCTATATCGCTGTTGAACTCAGTGGCCTGCTGAGTGCTCTCGGCTCGCATGTCACTGTCGTGGCCCTGGAAGACCGGCTGCTGGAACGGTTTGACCCCATGATCAGCACGGTGCTGGAAACCGAAATGCAGCGCCAGGGTATTCGTGTGCATACCGGGTTCGAGGTGGTGGCCCTGTCAAGGCGTGCCGATGGCATCGAGGTGAAGTCGAAAGACAGACAGGTCGTGAGCGGTTTCGATGCCGTCATCTGGGCGGTTGGTCGCAGCCCCGGCACACGCAGCCTCAATCTTGATGTTGCAGGTGTTGAAGTGATGCCCAATGGTGTGGTCCCGGTGGATGATTACCAGGGCACCAGTGTGCCTGGTATCCATGCCATTGGTGACGTGACCGGCAGGGTGCCGCTGACGCCGGTGGCTATCGCAGCCGGGCGCCGGCTGGCTGAGCGGCTGTTCAACGATCAGCACGACAGCAAGGTCGACTACAGCCGTATTCCCAGTGTGGTGTTCTCGCACCCGCCGATCGGCACCGTGGGTATGACCGAACCCGGGGCGCGTGAGCACTATGCCGGGGATGTCACTGTTTACACCAGTGAATTCACACCCATGCGGCATGCCTTGTCGGCAGATGCTCCGATTACCGCAATGAAACTGGTCTGTGCCGGCAAGGAAGAGCAGGTGGTGGGTGTCCACATCGTCGGTGACAATGCCGACGAGATGTTGCAGGGGTTTGCCGTGGCAGTGAGGATGGGGGCAACCAAGGCGGACTTCGACAATACGCTGGCCATTCACCCAACCAGCGCCGAGGAACTGGTCACCATGAAGGCCCCGGACCTGAATGCGACGGCGAGCAATCACGAGCAACCTGTTGTCGAATGGCGGGAGGCCGGCTAGGCCTGGTGACGCGGGTAGTGCCGCCAGTGAGGCGGTCTACCCGCCGATGTGACGTCTGACATGAATACAGGAGACATACACATACGCCCTGTCGACGAGACCGATCTCGAGGCCCTGAACCGGGTGATCGAGGCAGCGGTGATGACCTGGGCGCTGCCGGAGCGGGTCAAGCGTCTGTCGCTGCCTGTCTATCGCTATACCCGCCAGGATCTCGCGCATCTGGACATGGTGGTGGCCGGGGATCAACAAGGACATATTGTTGGCGTCGCCGCCTGGGAAGAGGCCGACCCGAAGGACGCGCCGGCAGGGCGTCGCGCCCTGTTGCTGCATGGAATTTACGTCGACCCGTCGCTGCATCGCCAGGGCATCGGAGGACGACTCTTCAGTGCCGCTGAAGTGGCTGTCAGTCAGAGTCAGTGTGATGGGCTGCTGGTCAAGGCACAGCAGGATGCGACTGACTTTTTTATATCCCGGGGAATGCGCAGACTGGATGTCGATGAGCCATTACGCCAGTATGCCAATCGACTATGGAAAGATTTGTCACAAGCGCCTTCCGCGGTTTGCCGGTAACCTGATCGGGGCCCTGTGAAATACTGTTAGCTGACACCTGGATGATGCTCGCCGCTTGCGATACCCCGACGGCCGGGGCGTATATCAGTAATCAGTGTCAACTACAGAGTCCGCTCTTTTGAGCAGATTTTATTACAGGCTGTTACGCAACATGAGCTCTTCAGGATGAGGCTTGAGGTAGAACTGGCGTGAGATATAGGGGTCGGGATAACGACGCAAGTGATGTTTCAGAAGCGTGACGGGTACGATCAGGGGGATTTGTCCATGCCGGTATTTATCGATTTCGTCGAGCAATTCCGTCTTGTCGTCTGTATCGATTTTCTCCTTGAGAAAGCCCATGATATGCATCAACACATTGCTGTGAAGCTTGCGCGTGGCGCGTTTTTTCATTGCCGTCATCAACAGCATGGCATAGCGCTCTGCCAACTGCGAGAGATCTCCACTGCCGGCTTCGGCGACTATTTTCCCAAGCGCGCGATAGCTTGCCTCATCATGAGCAAGGAGGCTGAACTTGTGGTTGGTGTGAAAGTCGACCAGTTTGGCAGCCGTCATTCCGGAGTCGCACAGTGACTGCCAGCGGTGGTAGACAAAGACGCGCTCGATGAAGTTTTCACGCAGTACCGGATCCATGAGGCGGCCCTCTTCCTCCACAGGAAGCAAGGGAAGCGTTTGCATAATCGTCTGCGCATAAAGTCCAGCGCCCGAATCCACGGGCATGCCCTCGCTGGAATAGATCTTGACCCGCTCCATGCCGCAACTGGGTGAGGCGCGTTTGAGTATATAGCCACTGACGTCGCCTAGTTGAGAGGCCACTGTTTGTCCGTACTCCAGCAGATCCCCGGTAACATCCAGCGAAGGATCTGCCACCCCGAGCGCACGCACTTGTCCGCCAACTGACACTAATCGAATGGGAGGGCGAGGTACGCCCAGTCCAATCGCGACTTCAGGGCAAAACGGGATCAGTTCAAAGTAACGAGCCAGGGTCTTGGTGAGGTAGCCATTATGCTTGTGCCCGCCATTGAAGCGCACCTCCTCACCGAGCAGGCAGCTGCTGGTCGCAACGCGAATGGGCCGTTCACTGTTTGCGGGTAAAGCAGTCATGAGACCTCGATCAGTCTGTATTCACTGGTTTGCCGGGTTGCAGCTTGTGTGTCGAATTCAGTTCTGGTGAGATGATACAGGAAATATTGCATTTCCACGGGTGGCAGTTCAGGTAATCAAAGCCTGTGGTTCAGTCGTCGCCCTGTAGATAAGACAGCCTGGTTGTATCGAAGGGTGCGGGTTCCAGGCCGAAGGTCTGGAAGGCGTCCTGTCCGCCACAGGTATTGCCCTCCATGAGCATGGTCAGCTGATCACGTGTGATGGGGAAGAATGCATACTGGTCAAGGGCCGCGGCGAGTACCTTGAGGAGCATGGCAGGTGCCGGAAGTGCGCGTTTGCTGGTACCGGCTGCAGCGGCGATCATCTGCAGGATGTCTTTCCATGACAGTGCCTGCGGCCCGCATAGTTCGTATATCTGTCCTGCCGTCTCTGGCATGTCCAGGGCCTTGACAAAGACCGTGGCGACATCCTTGACATGCACCGGCGACATGCGGAACATGCCGGCGTTGACCGGGAGCAGGCCATCATAGAACAGCGGCGCAGGAAGCGGAGAGCGTACGATGTCCCGGTAAAGCTGGGTGGCAAATTCCATTCGACCGCGTGGATCGCCGAACAGCACCGACGGCCGGAAGATCGTCCATTGCAGAGAGGTAGTCTTGAGGTGCTGCTCGGCCTCGTACTTGGTACGCTGGTAGCCGGTACCGTCCGCCTTGACGCCATTGGCGCTCATAAGCAAAAAGCGGCGCACCCCGGCGTCTTCTGCGGCATCCATGGCGCGCCTTGCGCCCTCGAAATGCAACGCCTGGTAGGTAACACCCTGTACAGGAAACTCGCGCAGGATGCCGATGTTGTATATCACGGCATCTGCACCACTGACGGCTGCACGTACCGCCTCCGGATCGGCGATGTCACCGTCGATTAGCGTACAGTGTTGACGGTGATTCACCTTGTAACGGCTTTCGGGACGTATCAGCAGAACCGGGTGGTGTCCCTTTTCCAGTAACTCGTCGATCAGGTAGCTGCCAACATAGCCGCTGCCGCCAAAAATTGTGACCTTCATGCCGCGTTTTCCTCTACTGTTCCCGCTCTGAGCATAGATACGCATTCATACCATTACATGCCGTTATTGGCTGCGCAGCCGTGATCTCCGCAGCGGCGCCGGTTGCGCCACGCTGCGAAATGGCGGTAAGCGAATGCAAGTGGACGTCGCAAACCGAGGGCAGTGATAATCTTCGCCAGCCATCGGTACGCCGGCAGTTGCTGCCAGATGACCAGGAAGGCATCGATGCCCCGTTGCCAGCGCCCGGCCCCGTCGAGCACATGCAGTTCAGCCATGGCTGCCTCCCGTGAGAGGCCATGCCTGCTGAGTGCCTCGGGTTCACTCACCACGTCCACCCAGCGCAGGCGCTGTGCCGTGTCGATACGTCGATAGTGGGCGATCTCGCGGCGACACAAGGGACAGCCGCCATCAAAGAAGACCAGCGGAAGATGTGGTTCAGAATGCTGTGCCGATACATCGAGTTGTGTGGTCACTGTGCGGTCTCCTGCGTTGGTCTTGCATGAATTTAGACTGTATTGTATAACTATTGTACAAATATTGTCTATAACCCCGCGCCAATGCAGGGCAATCCCCTGCGGAGTGCCAGACGGGTCGTACTACACCGGGGGTGTATCGAGAACATGACTGTGCCGCGCTGATTGTTGCGGCACCTTGCGCGGTGACATGTGAGCGAGCCAATCCGGTATGTGGTCGTTACTGTTACACTTCGCAATTCCAGGGGAATCCTGCAGGGATCAATCACCTGGTACATGTTATGCCTGCGAGCGTGCCTGGACGAAACGTGCCGTGGCTTCGGGCAGTAAAGAGACAACGATGCAATGAATCATTCCGACGAACCGCTTTTCAAACGCAGTGACCTGTCAGAGAGCCCGGGCACAACGGCAGACCCGGCTGTACGCGAGCGCATCCGGCAATTGATCGATAAGCAGCCCTACGCGGTGTTGTGCGTCCAGGGCAGCGGGCAGCCATACGGTGCACTCGTGGCCTTTGCATTCTCGGAGGATATGCGGCATGCCGTGTTTGTCACGCCGATCGCAACCCGCAAGTACCGCCTGCTGAGCGAGTGTGATCATGTCGCACTTGTCATCGACAATCGTCCGGACAGGCTGGATGAGCTGATGGAGATCGAAGCCGTAACCGTCACGGGGCAATCACAAATGATCGAACGCGGCGATGAGTTCGAGCGCTGGTCCGGTTTGCTGGTCGCTCGTCATCCGTACCTGAAGTCATTCGTGAACGCGGCCACATGTGCGCTGTTTCGCGTTGATGTTGTTCGCTTTCTGCATGTTGCACGATTTCAGGAGGTAAACCAGTGGCTTCCGGGCGACCGCTGCTGATTCCTCTCGGCGGTCCCGGAGAGTGGGACGAGAAGGTTGTCGGTGGCAAGGCGGCGAACCTGGCCCAGCTCGCGCTTGCAGGTTTCGATGTGCCGAAGGGGTTCTGCCTGACGACCCGGGCCTACGAGGCGTTTGTGAAAGACACCGGAATTGCAGCGGCGATCCGCATGGAACTTGGCCGCAAGTCCATGGATGACATGCGTTGGGAAGAAATCTGGGATACCGCTCTGCGGATTCGAGCGAAGTTTCTTGCTCAGCCACTCTCCGGATTGCTGCGTGAAACTGTCGCTACAGGCCTGCGCGGTTTCGATGCTTGTGCCTCGCTGGCGGTGCGTTCCTCGGCGGTTGGTGAAGATTCCGCCGGGCGCAGCTTTGCAGGACTGCATGAATCGATCATCGGGGTCCGGGGCAGGCAGGCCGTGGAGGATGCGATCCGGCTGGTGTGGGCATCGCTCTGGTCAGATGCAGCTTTACTTTATCGCAAGGAACTCGGTCTCGATCCGGCGCACAGTCGCATGGCCGTGCTCGTTCAGGAGATGGTCGATGCCGATCCTTCTGGCGTTGCTTTTGCCCGTGATCCGCGCGATACACGCAAGGAGCACGCGATCATAGAGTCGGTGCCCGGCCCGTGCGGCCAGCTCGTCGATGGCCTGGTTGATCCAGATCACTGGGAGCTTGACCGCAAAACTCATGGCATCATTGTCTGGCTACCCGGTCAGCGTGACGACGCGGAGCACCCTGCGCCGCTGCTTGAATCTCGCGATCTCGAACAGATCCTGGAGACCTTGCTGTCGGTTGAGCAGCTGTTTGGCTGGTCCCCCGATATGGAATGGACTGGAAAATCCGATTCGCTCACCGTCCTGCAGGCCCGGCCGATTACGGCCGCGGCCCCTGACGAGGATAAAAAGCGAGCCTGGTATCTCAGCTTGCGGCCCGGCGATGTTCGCTTGAAGGCACTGCGCAAGCGTGTTGTTGAACAGCTCATTCCCGAGTTGAAGGCGGTGGGCCAGGTGTTCGCGGCCGAGAAGCTGGAGCTGCTCAACGAACAGCAACTGGCCGATGCCATCGAGCAACGCAGCGCAGCCGTTGCCAGGTGGAAGAAAATCTACTGGGACGATTTCATCCCGTTTGCGCATGGCGTGCGTCGACTCGCAACCTACTACAATGACTCGGTGCAACCGGAAGATCCCTACGAATTCGTGGGCTTGCTCCGGGATCAACCTCTGGTGGCGACTCAACGCAACAATGCCATTGGTCGACTTGCCCGACAGCTGGCAGCGAACACAATGCTGCGATCAGTCGTTGAACGCTTGCTCGCAGAGTGTGCCGGCACATTGCGCTGGTCGGCATTCCGTGATGCGCTGCTACAGAAGACTGACGGTGCTGAGGATTTCATCCGCTCGTTTGAGGACATGAATGAGCGGTTTCTCGACATCGTCTATGATGAGGAGCGGCTGCACGATCAGCCGGAACCCGTGCTGCGAAACCTGATCGAGCTGTCGCAAGCACCGAACCGTTTGCTGAATGCTGCCCCGATAGCCGGCGATTCCATTGCGGCGCTGGAAAAACGGCTGCTGGATGCGGTTGGCCCGGAACGACATGATGAGGCGCTTGACATGATTGAAACCGGTCGCGTCAGCTGGAAACTTCGCGACGACGACAATTTGCTGGTGGCCCGCCTGGAAAGCCAGCTGCTGCGCGCGCTGGATGTGGCCGCAAAACGTCTTCGAGCGCTTGGCAGACTCAGCAGTGAAGGATGTCCCGGGGAGGCGCATATCAAGCCCGTGGTTCGGGCCCTGCGAGAACCATCATCCGCTCCGGTTACGCTTGAAGACAACATTAAAGCGCCAACAGCGGAGTTATATTGTGCGCCACCAAGCGAGACCCCGCGACAACTGATCGGACAACCTGCTTCACCCGGTGTTGCCACCGGCACGGTTCGCTGCATTCACGGGCGCGACGACCTCGGCAGTTTTCGACAGGGTGAGGTCCTCGTCTGCGAAGCGATCCAGCCGACAATGACGCACCTGGTTCCGCTTGCGAGCGCCATTGTCGAACGCCGTGGTGGAATGCTGATCCACGGTGCGATCATCGCGCGTGAACTCGGCATCCCCTGTGTGAACGGTGTCCGTCATGCGCACGAGATTCTGAAAAACGGCGACCTCGTGACGGTTGATGGTCACCTGGGAATCGTTACGGTTGGGGCGGCCGAGTTCGACCTGGAGTTGGGCATTCAGGGCACGTAACCTTGACCAGGAACAATCCGTCGAGGTGTGTGCGGCCGGTCGGGCTGCCCTCAATCCGTCTCCGTTGTTACCCTGTCATGCAGGTTTTTTCTGGTGTGGAACGCACGTCGATGCGCGTAGTGAATACCCGCGCGCTGCTGGCTCAAGGCATGATTTGCTCGCGAAGCGTTTCGACGCGTCTTGCATTGGTACCCATATCGCTCAAGCCGAGTCGGGAAGAAGATCGCACCTGAATTAACTGTTCATCAGGAAGAAACAGCAATTGAATATCGTCGCGGAATTTCATCATCGGTGTCTTGACAATTGCCTGTATGAAGTTACCGTCATCGACGGTAATCTCCCAGTCTTCCTGCCGGGCAATCCATGCTTTTAGTTGCTGCCACTGTTCGGCGTTCGCCCTGATCGGCTCGCTGGCTTGTGCGCCACGACCGGATTGGCTGTTAACGCAATTGGGTAGCCATCCGCATTCCGGCAATTCCTGCCGGGTTTGTGGCTTGTCGGGCGAGCTGCTGCAACCGGCCAGCAACAACATGGCAGCCAGTGTGCAACCGAGATGCGATTTAAGTTGCATGCAGGTAGCTGGATTTCCGGAATCACTCATGATGCAAATACCGTTCGAGGATAATGCGTACGTCGATCTTTGCACGCAGGCGTGCGGCCAGCAAGTACAGTCCGCCCAGCTTGCGGTGCAGGAATACGGCATCTGCAGGCGGTGTGTGCCAGTAGCCCTGGTCGAAACTCAGTGCCATGCCGGCGTCGCGTATGCGCACGGCCAGGTCACTCGTGCCAAAGTCAAAGCGGCCACGGGTGCGGGCCGGCTCGGTGGCTAAAACGAACAGCTTCATCACCGCCGCGCGCTGCTGCGCATGGATATCCTTTTTGAAATAGCCGATTGCCTGTGCGCTCTCCGACATGGCTGCGTGGTCTTCGCGCAATGCCGCCTCGAGCAGCCCCCGGTAGGCCTCGATGACTGCGACGGGATAACCCCGGGTGGCGCCGAAGTCGAGCAGTCCCAGCTGCCGGGTGCTGGTGTTGTAGAGAAAGTTTGCAAAGTTGGGATCGGTTTGAATCATGCCGAACTCGAACAGCTCACGGAAGAGTAATTCGAGCAGCAACCCCACGACCCGATCCCGTGTCACCTGGGTGGCAGTGGTCAGGGACTCGATGGGTTCTCCCTCCAGGAAGTCCATGGCAAGGATGTTCTCCCGGGTGAGGTCTTCATCAACGCCGGGCACCAGGAACTCCGGCGACTCCTGCAGTGCGATCGCGAAGCGTCTCAGATGCCCGGCCTCCAGCAGGTAGTCGGCTTCTTCATGCAGCTGGCGCTTGGCCTCCTGCAGCAGGGGTTGCAGATCAAGGCCGTCGGGGACCAGGCGAGAAACCTTCAGCAGCGTGGCGACGTTGTCTACATCGCTGTCGATACTCTGGCCAATGCCGGGATACTGAATCTTCAGCGCCAGCTGCCGGTCACTTTGCGATAGCGCTGCATGCACCTGTCCGATGGAGGCCGCCGCCATTGGCGTAAATGAGAAGCGCTTGAAATGCTGCTCCCACCCCTGGCCGAACGACTCCTGCATCACTGTGACCACCTCGCTCATGGGCATGGGCCTGGCGTCGGCGCGCAGCCTGGCGAGAATAGCCGCCAGTTCGGCCGGGAGGATGTCGCCGGCATCCATCGACAGGAGTTGCCCCACCTTCATGGCCGCACCGCGCAGTTCCGACAATTTCTCGGCAACACGCCGGGCGTTGGCAGGCGTTAACACCAGGTCGGCTGCGCGGGGCAGGTTGCCCCTTGCCACCTGGCGCATGCCCTCTGCAAGCATACCGCCCGCGACCCTGCCGGCCAGTCCGCCGAGGTGTGCCAGTCGCTCCAGCCGGCCGCGGGGTACCGAAGAGGTGGGATAATTACCGTTTGTCATGAGGGTTCTCCGATCGACCGTCAGTATTCCTCATGCAGCGGGTTTCAAGCAGTCTGATCATGTCAGGTTTCCAGCGCATGAGAGTGTGAGTACTCATTATACATTTGCTGTACAAAAATGTACAAGTAATGTATAAGTATGTAACCGGCATGGACGAGTGTTGCCGGTATGAGTTTTTTACCACCGGATGTTAAAGGAGAGAGAATCATGAACAAATTTGTTAAGACGGGTTCGCGTACCGGCATTGTCCTTTCACTGACTGCTGCGGCGTTGATCGCGCCTCAAGTTATTCTCGCCGGGCCCGGTTGCATGAACAACCAGCGCATGTCCCCGGGTTACTATCCATACAGCCCGATGGGGCCTCAAATGGCCTACGGTCAGAGAGTACCCTATTCGTACTACCCGGCACCGGCTCCGCAGGCCGGGATGATGGCTGCACCCTATAGTCGGCCAATGACCGCACCGCAGGGCATGCCAGCGGTTGTCGCCAGGCCAGCAGCGGTTGCAACAAACGCCGCACAGCCTGCTCCGGCTCCCGCCAGTAGCACGAGCACGCCAGCCGATGAAACCGTTACCGTGCGCATCGACGGCATGCGTTTCGATCCTCAGTACATCACGGTTAAACCGGGCACCACGGTAACCTGGGTACACGGTAGCCAAATGCCGCATACCATCAATGGTAACGCCGACGGGATGCGCTCAGGCACTCTGTACAACGGGCAACAGTTCAGTCATACATTTAATGCAGCGGGCAGTTACAACTATTTCTGCGGCTTACACCCGTCCATGAAAGGCAGTGTGGTCGTTGAGCAAGCCGTTACGGATAGCTGAGTGGGTACTGCGTCTGCAGGCAATACGCCCTTCGGGGCGTTTTGTTTAAGGCCATGGTTATACCGGCAGGTATTTCAAGAAGCGGCTGGTCTGATTTGCAATGCAGCCCTGCCCGGGGTTAAGAATTACCGGGGAGGCAGCTTGTTCGACGGAGTGGGGCGCAGCCACGGTCCAGATGAATGTGTTGCCGCTAACAATTGATGAATATCGTCATCGCAGGCGGGTCCGGTGGCATTGGCGGTGCTTTTGTTGAGGCGCTTTCCAGGCGACCCGATGTCGATAAAATTATCGCGACCTGCAATCGCCACTCGTCCGCGCTGGACCATCCAAAGGTCACCTGGCAGCAGCTCGACCTCACCGATGAAGCCGCGATTAGAGACTGGGCGGCAGAAGTGGATGAGATCGACTGGCTGATCAATGCAGCGGGTATCCTGCACACCCCGGCGCACGGTCCCGAGAAGAGTATCCGGCAGGTCGACCCCGCCTTCTTTCTGGAGAATATGAGCAGCAATGCCCTGCCTGCCCTGTTACTGGCCAAACACCTTCACGGCAAGTTCCGGCATGGGCGACCGGCGGTATTTGCAACCGTCTCCGCAAAGGTCGGCAGCATCGAGGATAACAGGCTGGGTGGCTGGATCAGTTACCGCGCATCAAAAGCGGCGCTCAATATGAGCATCAAGACACTTGCCATAGAATGGCGCCGAACCCTGCCCAATGTTGCTGTAGTTGCTCTGCATCCGGGTACAACGGATACCGCCCTGTCAAAACCCTTTCAGCGCCATGTCCCGCATGGACAACTGTTTACTCCCGAATACAGTGTCAGCTGCATGTTGAGTGTCCTGGAAAACCTCACGCCGGCACACTCGGGTGAGTTCCTGGCGTTTGATGGCGAACGGCTGCCATGGTAACGGCGCCGACTAGCAAAAACAGACCACATGTGACTGTAATACAGGCTATAACAAAAATGGATATTTCATGGTTGCCCCGGCAAATCACTGTTGATCAGTGAATAATGGCTTCCAAGAATGGCCATTGCGGAAACATTCGTGATTAACCTGAACTTCTTGAATGAGGGCGATGTAAGACGTTCCCCGCATATCCCGGGGTTCTCTTGTGTGACAGTTGTATTTCCGGGTCTGTTAAGGGTTGTAAGATGCCTGCCCCCAGCCGCAGGCCGGCCAGCCCCGCCGCATACGAGCGGGTTAGTCCTTTGCAGCTTTCAGACGTTCCAGGACTTTGGTTGAAGGGCTAAAACAACTGCAGACATATCGCACCATAAAAAGGTGCGTGATCGAAAAAAACCATAATCGCGCATAAAAATACGGGGTTGAACGGTTCAATGACGAGTTGGTTCTGACGGCACCCCAATACCGCAATCATTTCGGCTCGTTATGAAGGACGTTGCTGACCAGCGTCGAAGCATCAAACAGGATGAGGTTTAAAACTCACCCTTACCAGCTGATTTCAATCAGCCACTATGATTCCGCAGGCATCGCGCGAACCACCTGCGCAACCTTTCTTGAGATCACTTTCCTCATCGCAATAGGTATCTACATTGGTATGAATGATGATACTGCTGCCGTCAGCATCAAACAGGCTGAGACGGCCCGCTGACAAGGTCACCCGGTTGCTCGTATGCTTCATGGTGCCCCTGCCGTTCTTCACCTCGATGTTGATGAGGTCACCCATATGATAAGGGTGATTGATGTCTGTTGCGGGAACGCTGTCACCCGCGCTGTCCGGACGTGTCTGACCGAAAGGTCCCGGGTCATGGTGGCCATTGGCAGCGCTGCAGGGCTCGCAGGCGGCCGTTTCATGAATGTGCACCGCATGCTTGCCATCGGATAAACCCTCTACCTTGAGACGGATAGTGACTTCCTTGATACCTTCGTCCGTCACCTCTTCCCTGAGTGTCGCCCTCCCCGAAATACTGGAGTCGGTACAACCCTTGATGTCGGCTGTGGCCGTGAGTTTGGCAGCATGACCGGGTAGCGAAAAGCAGGCTAACGCAGCAGCAGCGAACAGGGAAAGACTGGCAGATTTTACTGGTATTCTTTTCATCAGTGATTCCTCGTTTGATATATTTGAATGGTCTCCGGAAGCATACACCTGGTAGGTATATATCAATAAATTCTGTGCATCTGGGCAGGTCGTCTCCTGTGATGAAACATAAGCGTAGACGGGATCCAGCCAATTGCCACTGATCGCCATCTTTACTCTAGCTGCAGTTTGAAGCAGGAGTACAGGGGGGTTAGGCCCAGCCAGACCCACACCGACCACAATACGACAGCCAGCTGCATGGCTTGTCGCCAATCTGGCCTGATTGCACGGCTGATGGTATGCGTGCCACTGCAAGATACCTGTAGCACCCAGACTCATCGCTTCCACTGGTTTACCCTCTCGAATGCCTCCCAGTAACACCGAGCCACGTATATTCGACACCAGGCATAGTGTCCAAATGTTTTACACCGAGATGCTGTTCAGGCGGAAGACGCAACGCATTGTTTTTATTGTGTATATGTCCATATTCATTACATCGCAAGACTAGAGTAGAGTAGTTGTGTCATTATTTTTTACAATCAGGGCTTGTCCGGTACTTTTGGAAGACGATATCTAGCTGATTATTAACAGGTTACTTTGCATGGCACACAGATTGCATAGTTTACGATGTTGTAAAAGAGGAGATTTTTCGATTTTTAGTACTGAGGAAGGAAAAATAAAATGAATATTAAACAGTTGTTACAAATTGGGCTTATTCTGGCAGGCAGCATCGCAATGCCAAGTTGGGCCGTGATGATTAACGATGGCGGCGCTTATGACGGGATCGACGTAGGGCTTATAGACAGCTTTATTTCAGAAGCTGCCAAGGCTGGAAACCCCACAGACGAACAAGATTGGGCAAATTCCATCCTTGGAGCCGGTTCGGTTACCTACACGGTAAAAACTGAACCAGTCAGCTACTACGGTACTGATAACAGCGGCGTGTTTGCCTTCGGCCTGGCATCTTCACCGGAATACTTTTTGGTAAAGAATGCAACTCGGATGGCGCTCTTTCAGAACCTGGCTGATACCAACTGGGGTGTGTTTGATTCAAGCCAATTGAGCGACAGAATGAACATTCCAAGTGACAAGTTCACCATAAGCCACGTAACGGAGTTTGATGGCCAAACCGAGGTACCAGAACCCGGTGTTCTGGGACTGCTTGGTATTGGCCTGATCGGTATCGCCCTCAGGCGCCGTCGCTCGGTTGCTTAGGCTTCTCTGGCCTGCCTACAGCACAGTAAAAACGTTGGCTTTGAGACTGTGTGAAAACGGTCTGAAGGCTGTCAAAATACCCGTATCATTTGATGCGGGTATTTTGAATAACTGTTCACCGAGCCCTGCAGGATCACCGACAATGCCGGGTTGAATGCATTACTGACGCCCGGCGTTGCCGGTATTGTGGCAGGGGAGGGCTCCGTGACAGCGATTGGCGGAGCGCTGCTTGTCCCGGATGGCTCGCTCTGGTTCTGCCGGGCCAGGGCCTCGGCCTGTTCCAGCCTGGTTTCGAGTGCCTTCAGTTTGGTCTCTTACTGTTTCTGCAAGGTTTCCATTTGCCGGCGGATATCCGCCAGTTCGTCGTCCATCGACGCGTTGGCGCTGTGCGGTAACGACAACGCCAATAGCGTGATACAAGCTTTTACGCCTGGATTCATGTTGGCCCGGGGCTATGACTTCTTTTCGTTCTCCAGCGCCTTTTCTGCAATCTCTTCGTAGAGATGAATTACCTCGGCGCAAAACTCCTGCCATTCCGGGTGTCGATCGATCAGTCGCTTACCCCGCTGGGCATCAATCGTCACCTGGGTCATAAACTGGATATCCGACTTGCCAAGCGTTTCGCCTTTGTCGACCCTTTCTTTTAGCTCAAGTAATCGTGGAAGCCTCTGCTTCTCGAACCGCTCTATCAGAGCGTAAATCGTGCCAAGCTCATCCTCTGAATCCATCATACGTTCTTCCCGAAACCAGCATGTTAAATACCCGGCATGGTCTCTTCTAATGACAGCCACAATGACTGATGTCTGAAGGATAAATTCGATGCTGGCGCCAACCAATACGTATTTATACGTAGGTAGATGTCAGCCTATATGCCGGGGGGATTCCTCTAGCAGACTGTCAATTGAGAAACAACGAATCTGCGTGCTGCAAGAAATCTGGCTTCGGCAACAGTTCACATCTCGGGAAACGCACCAGTGCTGCCACCCGGGGCTCCCTGGTTGCAATCCGGATTTCCGCGATATCAAGTTCTTGCGCTGCTACACTTGATTCCTGTTCTACCTTAATCCCCATATGGCTCAGGTGCAGGTGCTGGAAGCTTGCGCTGACAAATTGACTCGTGTGATGCAGCATATCTGCAACAAGAGCGAGGCGGTCCTCTAGTGTTGCTGGACGCCGGGCCGCCTGCTTTATGGCGTCCTCAAGTTCTCCAATCTGCCTTTGCAGGTCGATCTGCTGCTTTTCAAGCCTCGCCTGATGGTCTACCTTGCGCAGTCGGCTGCGTAGCATGCTCAAGCGTTTCCTGCGCTCTATATCGCTGGTCTTGGCTTCGACAAGCTTCTCCCGGGTGTATTTCAATATCCCTCTGAATATGCAGCACTTGAGCGCACGGCGCGCATCTTTTTCGCTTACACCCGGCGTGTACACCTCGTGATCGGTAAAACTGACTGAGGTCTGCATCACCTCCCTGTGCACCCTGTCACCGCTTTGTGCTACACCAAACTTCTGTCGCTCCTCCATGCGCATGCACACAAGGGCACAGCACTCTTCAGCCAGGGGGCTGGCATCAAACAACTCACGGACATTCTTGCTCTGGCTGAATACTTCTTGCATGTGACGGGGGCTGACGAAGAAGGCTTTGACCCGCGGATCCACGCTAAAGGCAGATCGGGAGCACTGGAATGACCCTGGCATGTGCTCCACCAGTTCGTCTATATAGAGAAATGCGTCATTGACCGGCCCCTCCAGACGTCGCCTGTACCCTGGAACGGCACGCAGACGAGGTAACGTTTCATCTACCACACGTTCAATTGCCTGGGTCAAAAAACCACTGTCAGGATTATAAGAGCCAGCCTGGCCAAGTGGGGCTCTAGCCTCTTTACCAAAAAGGCTGAAAGCTTCCTGCAGGAACGCAGTCATCATCATCGGTCTTCTCCCCCCACTGATAGTTATAATAGTTCAAAACTCGTCAACTATCAGGCCACAACCCTGTGTTGATATGCCTGATCCGCCTCGTCTGCTGTTTGCCAGCATTGGTCGGCAAAGACGGATAGTGTGTCGAGCGTTGTTTTTTGTTATTACTGCCGCTTTATATGATTCCTTGCGGCAGCCAGAGTATCACTGCAAGCCTGCTTGCATATTGAGTGTAGGGCTTATTATGCCGGGGAGCACTCAATTCTGGAACCCCGACTTTGTAAAAGGTCGATGGTTGCTGTTGCTTAGTTACGTTTGGATATTCCCTCAAGGCCAAAGCCAACTGCCCCTGCTCCGGGGTCTTCTACAGGCGGATAACCTGCCTTCCGGTTTCCTGATAAATCCCTATATATCAATATCATATATAATTTTACGAGAGTTATATCTATGAAATCTAATAATTATCTAACAATATTCTAACGCTGTGCTAACATACGCGCGCCCGTGATTTGGCCGTTCCGACCACGGGGGACCGGGTCGTTCCGGCCTCGCACTGAAAGCAGACGGCGTCTGCTGCCATAACTGCAACAATTCTGGAGGATCTATGGACGCGCTGGTGACGCTTGCCGTGATAGCGGTCATCGTTGTGTTGATATTCGATTACACCAACGGATTTCATGATGCCTCCAACATCATCGCCACGGTCATCGCCTCCCGTGCCATGACACCGGTACAGGCCGTCATCATTGTTGCGACGTTTGAATTTCTGGGGCCGTTACTCGGTGGCACCGCGGTGGCCAACACCATCGGCAAGTTCGTGGATGTCAGTTCGCTGCAGTCACTGGATGCCGTGGCAATTATCCTGTGTGGCATTATCGGGGCCATCACCTGGAACCTGGGAACCTGGTGGTTCGGGATTCCTTCCTCATCATCCCATGCCCTGGTGGGTGGCCTGGTGGGTGCGGTGATGGTATCCGCCGGTCCTGACCATGTGGCATGGGGTTTTGCCGAGCTTGCCCAGGGCCATTTCACCGGGGTGACCAAGGTGCTCATTGCGCTGGTGCTCTCGCCGATTATCGGTTTCTGGGCCGGATTCATGATCCATCGGCTGATGAAATTCCTGTTGCGGGCAGCGACACCCATCGCCAACAAGTATCTGCGCCGCGTGCAGTTTTTCACTTCGGCCGGTCTCGCCTTTTCGCACGGCGCCAACGATGCCCAGAAAAGTATGGGGATTATCACACTGGTGCTGTTGCTCGGCGGCTTCATCACAGAATTCGAAGTGCCGTTCTGGGTGATTCTTGCGTGTGCCACGGCGATAACCCTGGGCATCATGTCCGGTGGCTGGCGCATTGTACGCACCGTTGGCTTTGGTATTTACAAGGTGCGTCCACTGCACGCATTCGATGCGCAATTAACATCCGCCTCGGTGATCTTCGCCGCCTCGATGATCGGTGCCCCGGTGTCAACCACCCACGTGGTGAGCTCGTCCATCATGGGTATTGGTGCATCGGAGCGACCCAGGGCAGTTCGCTGGGGGAAGGCACGCGAGATCCTCAAGACATGGATTATTACCATTCCCGGGGCAGCCACAGTGGCCATACTCAGTTATTACCTGGTACATCTGCTTACCGGCGTGGCCTAGGAGACAGCAATTTTTATATACAACAGACTGGCTGCATGCCAGTCCTTATTGCATGGAGAAGACAACAATGAGCGCTAGCAAAGACTCCGTAGTGACCCGGATGGTTGACAGGGTATTCCCGCGTATGCCGGATTTCTATTCCCTGCTCAATGACCAGTGCGACCTGGCAGTCGAGGCGATGGAGGTCTTCGTGCAGTTCATGGAAAAGGGCGACAAGGCCCTGGCCAGACAGGTGCGGGCACTGGAAAAACGCGGTGACGAACTCAAGGCAAGAAATACCGACATTCTCAGCAAGTCGTTTTCCACCCCCATGGATCGCGAGGATATCTATCGCGCAATAGCCACTATTGACCACATCGTCAATTACGCCAAGACCACCACGCGGGAAATTGAAGTACTGAAGGTGAAGCCTGACGTGTACATGCTGGAACTTGCCGTGTTACTGAAAGAAGGCGCCTACGCGCTGCAGCGGGGCTATCTCAAGCTCTCGACAAACCCGAACCAGGCAGACGAGGATGCTCAAGCCGCACGCAAGGCGGAGCGCAGTTCTGAAAAGGTCTATCGCCGGGCGCTGGGCGAGTTATTCCGGGAAGAAGGCTATGTAGCCATGCTGGAGAATCAGAAGTCAGACACCAAGGCGACGGCCGTTACCCTGGTTATCGACATCTTCAAGCACCGGGAAATCTACCGCCACATGTCCAATGCTGCTGACCGCCTGGCGCGCGCCGGCGAAGTGCTGCATGACATCGTCGTCAAGATTTCATAGCCACACTTGAATCAATAAAAGGGGCCGGATACCTATTCGTATAATGTATCCGGCCCCTTTTGGGTAAGCCGGAACAAACACTTGCTCAATACCGGCTATTATTCGCCGGCATCATCAAACAGGCCGTAATGGTAGGCCCCTTCGATGACGCCGCTCGTATAGTAGCCTTGCAGACCCCTGAAATCGCCTTTTGCAAAATAGACCTTCAGGTCAGGGTCTTTCTGCATTGCATGTTTAACATTGGCAACCAGCTGATCGTCGGCATTTCTCACCAGGACGCCGCAAAACCCGGCTGTCAGTGGATAGATGTCGTTGCCGCTGTCACCGCAAAATACAACATCCTCTTTCGCGGCACCGAATTCCCCGGCCACATATTCCAGGGCAGTCTGCTTGGTCGCGCTGGCGGGCAGGAAGTCCAGCAAGCCCTTGCCGTCCTGTGAATCGAAACTGTAGATGATGACTTCATCGAACTTTCCTTTCACCCGTTCATCTACCTTCTTTAACACCGCATCATTGTTGTCGTGTTCGACATAATAACTTTGCTTGAACGGATTCAGATGCTCGCTTTCCTGCTCGCGCATGCCCTCAACATCGGCAACCGCATCTCTTATGGCGATGGCATCCCACCGGGGGCTCGCATGCCTGACATGGGTAATCCAGCCTTCATCAAACACCCATTCACCATTCTGGTACTTTCTTATGGAGGTGCCGACATCGCCACACAGGACATCAGGGTATCTGACGCCGTATTCCTTTATTGCATTTTCAGTGAGCGCCAGGTTCCGCCCCGTTACATACACAACAAGAACGTCCTGTTTTCTGGTCAGTCTGTTAAACAGCTCGATGGCTTCGTCATCAGCCTTCCAGCTGCCATTCGGGAGCAGCGTCCTGTCCAGGTCGGTTGCCAGTATTTTCATATTGATCTCCACGAAAAGCCGGTGTTACCCGGCTAGCGATACGATGTCACATATTCGGCGCAGGCCATGCCCTTGTGTGTAACGCTAAAGCCGAAGTCGCGCAGGTCGGCATTCAACGTCGCGACACAGTCATGATGTGTCCAGGTCATGTGCAGGCGGTGTTCATCCGCATCGTGAATCTCCAGTTTGCCTTCGAAGGCAGGTGATTTGTTGCGCAGTCGCATGAGTTCCAGCTGGTCTCTAACGACAATACGGGAGAGTCCATGATCAACATCACTGTGAGCAAGCGTGGTGCGATTGATTTCCTTGTGTCCGGCCGCGCCGCCCATGTCCGCCGCTGCGTAATCGTTCCTGCCGGCAAACAGGTCCAGATACCATACCTGCGGGGTCCCTGGCATGAACATTTGAATGGCGCGGGCAAGACGCAGCTTGCGCTCGTCTTCGCCGAGCGCGCTGAAGAAGGTCGCATTGACCTGGTAATACGCTATCTTCTTGCCATCCGGTCCATAGAGATTTTTTACCCGTCCACCCCGGTCCATGATTTCATCGATGACCGCGGCGATTTCCTGATCGCTGAGTAATCCCTTGCGGGTGACGCCGTCGACTTTCTTGCCTCTCAGGTCAAGGACAGGAATGCCATCATGACAACCCAGCATGTTGATGGTCTTGATGTCCTTCTCCAGTATTTCCCTGATCCATCGCAACAGATGCCTGTTCGAGCCGCGGTCCAGCGCATCGATCACCAGCCCCGGAAAGAAAAAGTCGTAGATCGGGAAGCCCCTGGCGGACACTTCCTCATGAAGCCCGTTGCCGTATTCGGAATGTATTTCAGGCAGCAGAATCAGGTCGTACTTGTCTGCTATCCGTTTCAGTCTCCCGAGGTACTCCCAGGTGCCGGGTTTATTGAAGAAATTGATCTGCCCGGGTTCCTTGTGCAGGTAGGCGAATGCATCGAGCCTGACCAGCCTGCCGCCGTGGTCACGCAGCTTTTTCAGGGTCTCGTCATAAAAATTCCACACCTCTTCCGACTGTGCGTTCAAGTCCATTTGTCCCAGGTATTTACGGTTCTGCTCAACAAGGGAGACAATACCGTCCTTGTGATGCGCAAAGTCGCCGAAGTCGATTTCCCTGATATCCCGCTTCGCATTCAGTACATCATTTACAGCCGCGGCAATCTGTTCCGCGTCCTCATAGGTGAGTTCTTCGATACCCGCTGCCTGCAGCAGATCGTGAGCGGTTACTTCGTGATGTACGATTTCCTGGTAAAAGGTATTCCAGTAAGGTCTCTCGGATCCGTCCGGGAAAAGTACTTTCAGGATCGGAAGTCCTGGCTTTCTCATGAAAAGTTTTTCGAGATGTTCTTCATGTGGTACCAGGTAACCGTCAGGACTCATCTCGCCATGTGACTTCCAGAATTCATTCCAGTCGATAAAGAAATTTTTATATTTTGATGCATCCCCGTTTTTCAGCAGGTCCTGAAACTGCGGTGAGCTTGCGGATAGATGATTCAAAACGAGATCAAACTTGAACATGACATTGAGCTCGTGGAGTGCTTCCAGATCTTCCCGGGAAACCAGCTCGTCATTAAGGTCGTAATCGATGATGGAAAAGCCGCGGTCGAGGTCACTGTTGAATACGGTGGGCAGGATGTAGAACAGGGAAAAGACATCCTTGAATTCGGGCCGCTTCAGCATTTCTACGATATCAGACAGATTGCGGCCAATGCTGTCAGGGTAGGCATTGAATATGACGCCTTTCGGCAGTTCCTGTTGCATGGATTCGACTTCGGTATTCATGATGTTTGCACTATTGCTGGTATGTTCATCTCGTGGACAGATGCGCGGAACGTTTTCAGACCGTTGGGTATTCTAATGGGAAACGCGGTTTATGAACACAGCCCCGGCCCCGGGTTGCAGCGGCAGGTGGCAGCCCAGGGCAGCCTCTGGCTGATAGTCTCAAGACTTGAAGCGGAATTTTGGCAGGCTGATGTTGTACTGAATGGCCAGCAGGCGCGAAATAAATATGACCAGCCCGGCAATGACTGCCGCCAGCGTTATATCCTGGCCAAAATATAGCAGGCCTATGAAGAGTAAGGATCCGGCCCAGGACACCGTCGCATAGAGTGGGCTGAGAAACACAACGGGTGGTTCATTGCACAGTATATCGCGAAAGATGCCGCCCATCGTTCCGGTCATCACACCCATGAAACTGGCAACCAGCAGGGGTGCCCCAACCATAAGCGAAACCAGTGTCCCTGCAATGCCGAATGTTGCAAGACCGGCTGCATCAGCAACCAGAAAAAACTTTTGTGGAATCACCATCAGCCTTGCAGCAATAAAAACGGCAATGGCGCTACCGAGTGAAGCGATAAAAAACACCTGATCACGAATCCAGAATACCTCTCGATCCAGAAGCATGTCGCGAAGTGAACCACCCCCCAGTCCGGTGGCAATGGCAATAATAATCACGCCAAACAGATCGAATTGTTTGAACCCCGCCTTCAGTACACCTGAAGCAGAGGAGACAATCACTGCAAGCAGTGTGACCCAGTAGAGGTTCTCCAGGAGGGCAGGTGTTGGCTCAAATGTCATCTGTAAACTCGGGTTTTTTGTTGTTTATAACAGGTTGCCGGTCATACGCCCGGCCTAACATGCACCACACTGACTGATGGCGCTGCCAATCGCCATTTGCAGACTGCCGCTGTCGATATTGCCGGTACCCGCCAGCTCCAGTGCCGTGCCGTGGTCTACCGAGGTGCGGATGATCGGCAGTCCCAGCGTGATGTTGACGGCGCGACCAAAGCCGCTGTATTTCAGTACCGGCAGTCCCTGGTCATGGTACATGGCGAGGACCGCGTCGCATTCCCTGGTGCTGGCCTTGTTGAACAGGGTGTCAGCCGGCAGCGGACCCTCCAGCTCCAGACCCTCTTCACGCAGGGCCTGCAGTGTCGGGATGATGATCTCGATTTCCTCACGACCGAGGTGGCCGCCCTCGCCGGCATGCGGATTGAGGCCGCACACCTTGATGTGCGGACGGCTGATTCCAAAACGGGAGCGCAGGCCGGCATGCAGCACATGGATCACCCGCTGCAGGCGCTCGCGGGTAATCATCGAGCTGACCTGTGCCAGCGGCACATGTGTGGTCACCAGTGCAACGCGCAAGGTGTCGGTGGCCAGCAGCATGACGACATCCTCTGTATGGGTTGCGGCAGCCAGGTACTCGGTATGCCCGCTGAATACGATGCCGGCATCATTGATGTTGCCCTTGTGCAGCGGTCCGGTGACAAGGGCACTGAACTGGCCGGACTGACAGCCATCGATGGCTGCGTCCAGTGTATCCAGCACGTAGCGGGCATTGCGTATATCAAGCACACCGCAGTGTGCCGCCGTTTTCATCTTTACGGGCAGGATACAAAGCTCACCGGCATCCGTTTGCTGCGCAGTACGGGCGGGGTCGAACAGGTGGAAGCGGAAGGGCAGGCCGAGCTGCGCTGCGCGTTGCTGTAACAGTTCCGGATCACAGACCGTGACGATTTCTGCTGCTTGTGGCTGTTGTGCCAGCAACAGGCACAGGTCCGGACCAATACCGGCGGGTTCACCGGGGGTCAGGGCAATTCTCGGGGTTTTAACAGACACGCGAAAGAGTGGAAGCAACAGGCCCTGTTAGCTGAATCAGGACTCGTCTATCCGGTACTCCACGTAGGACTCGTCACGCAGGCGTCGCAGCCAGAGAAATAATTCCTCCTCATATTTCTTGGCGCGAATCAGGTCCCTGACTTTTGTGCGTTCATATTCTTCGGTGCTGTCGTGGGTACGCCGCTCCTGCACCTGTATCAGGTGCCAGCCGAACTCTGACTTGACCGGCTTGCTGATCTCGCCGGGTGCGAGGCTGTTCATGGCCTCCTCGAACTCGGGTACTGTATCGCCCTGGTTGACCCAGCCAAGATCACCGCCCCTCGCAGCCGACAGGGTATCCTGCGAGTTGGCAAGTGCCAGTGTGGCGAAGTCTTCACCACTCCGCAGACGGAGCTCCAGCTGCTTGATCCTTGTCTGTACGTCCTCATCGGTGTTGACTTCGTCGGTTTTTATCAGGATGTGCCGCGCCCTTGTCTGTTCGACAAAATGGCGTTCATCGCCACGCTTGCCCAGTAGCTTGATGATGTGGAAGCTGCCGGAACTTCGAATCAGGTCAGAGATGTCACCGACCTGCATGCTTTTAACCGTGTCCAGGAACATGCTCGGTAGTTGCCCGAGGCTGCGCCAGCCAAGATCACCACCTTCCAGGGCCGTCTGACTGTCAGACGTGACCAGTGCGACCTCGGCAAAGTCCGCGCCGCCTCGCAGGCGTTGCAGGGTGTTCTCGGCACGTGCTTCGGTGGCCTGGATTTCCCCGGGGCTGGCTGCTTCAGGAATGGCAATCAGGATGTGACCGAGATGATATTCCACGCCGCCCTGACCACTGGACTTCAGGGTGGCAAGCAGGTTGTCAATCTCCTGGTCATTGACCTTGATGGTGCTGGCGACCATCATTCTGCGAACCTGCATGATCGTGAGTTGCTTGCGCAGGTCCTCGCGAAAAGCCTGGTAGCTGTAGCCATCACGTTCCAGGATGTCGCGGAATTCCGTCATGCTGACGTCATTATTTTCTGCAAGCTCTTTTATTTCGGCATTCAACTGGCTGTCATCGATCGTGATGCCGTTGGCTGCGGCCAGCTGCAGCTGCAGTGATTCCATGATCAGCTTGTCGAGGACTTCCTTTTCGAGTACCGATTTTTCCGGCATCGGGGTGCCTTTCTCGTCTAGCTGTTTTACGACCGACCGGGTGGCAGTGTCCAGTTCGCTGGACATGATGATGTCATCATTAACGACGGCAACAATACTGTTTAAAGACTGTCGTGGCCCGGGTTGGGGTTCATCTTCTGCGGATGCGGTCGTGAGGATAAACAGCAGGAACAGTCCAGACAGTGCAGCTAAATACTTCATCCGAAAACTCTACAGGTGTTAGTTATATGATTCGTAGCCAAGGATACCACGTTCCAGTGCCTTATCGACGGTGTTGACAAGCCTGCCCAGCCCTTTAAGCTCTACCTGCAGGAAGATGGCTTTTTGCCGTGTGTCCAGACTCCTTATGTAACTGCGACCGACCAGCTGTACAGTCCAGCAGCAGCTTTCATAACCAAGCCCACCGAGTGCCTCGAGGGTGGTATTGTCCTTCAGTGAATAATACCAGCGCCCGACCATGTGCCAGTTATTGCCGAGTGGCCAGAGCATCGAGATGTCTGTTTGATCCTCAATGCCCCTGCGGTAACGATAGCCGAGGTTGACCAGTTGTCGCGCACCCTTGCGGTATTGCAGGTGAACGCTATTGAGTTCTGACTGTGATTCGGACGGACTCCATTGTGTCTCGGCCCGGGCACTCCAGTCACGCGTCAGTCCCAGTGTCAATTCGCCGATGATGCTGGAGCTGTTGCTGGTTTCTACAGGCTCACCGGGCAGGGTGACCTTGCGGTCACGGAAGTACAGCAGTGACCCAACGCTGACGCTGAGCTGTTGTATGCCGCTGGCAGGATTCAGGAAGCGTGAAGTCAGCGCCAGCGCCAGCTGGTTGGCATCACCCATGCGGTCCGGTCCACTGAAGCGGTTTTCACGGAACAGGGTCCAGTAGTTGAAATCATATTCGCCGGTATCAAAAACCGGGATGTCATCCTGGTTATCAAAGGGGACATACAGGTAAAAAAGCCGTGGTTCCAGTGTCTGCACGAAATCGGTATCACCCCAGCGACTGGTACGTTCAAAGAAGGTGCCGGCATCGAGGCTGACAACCGGTGTGGTGCGTGACGGATTATCGTTTCCATTGGTCGTGTTTTTGTCGAGATTGTAGGCCGTGTAGCGTACGCTGACCGCCGGGTCAACATACCAGCCCGGGCGGTACACAGGCAGGCTCAGCCTTGGCTGGATGTCAAACCGGTTGCCTTCAACCAGTACATTTCCGCTGTGCTTGAAGTTATTGGCCTCGGCATCGGCTTCGAACTTCAGGCCAAGCAAACGGCGTGCCGGTGCAACGTCGAACACAACGGTTGGCAATTGCTCGTAGGGTCGATTTTTATCCTTGATGGTCGGGTCGATGGTCTGGAAGTTCTGCGCCATGATGCCAAGGTTCCAGCCGCGGCCGTGATAGGCTGCCGTGGCCGTGCGCTGCAGGTTGGTCTGGCTGGTTTCCACCAGATTGGTACCAAAGGCGTCGAAATAGAAATCGTCTGAAACCTTGCTGGCCTTGACGGTCGTCTCCACTCGCGGCAGCGGGTTACCCCTGTGTTTGATGCCGATCAGGTAGCGATCCTCGTTATTGAAGTCGTCATCCGATGGCAGATATTCGCCGGTGAGTTCGCCTTTATGGTTAAGGCTCCTGTAGCGGAATTCGCCACCCAGCATGATGCCGCGCTTGCTCATGTAGCGCGGCACGATGGTGGCGTCCCGGTTGGGGGCGATGTTCCAGTAATAGGGTACGCTGATGTCGACACCGGTTTCTTCCGTGGTGCCGAACTTGGGTACCAGCAAGCCGGACTTGCGGCGGTCATCAAGCGGAAAGCTCAGGTAGGGTGAATACAGCACCGGGACTCCCTTGAGTTCGACCTTTGCGTGGCGTGCCGTACCCGTGCCGTCCTTCTGGTCAAGATCGACCTTTTTGGCAAAAATCTCCCAGTCAGTGCTGTTGATCGCACAGGTCGTGTAGGACACATCCTTCAGGGTCTGCCAGTCACGTCCATCGAGTTCCACGGAGCTGGCTGAGCCGCGTGCATGCATGTCCGGCAGGGCATAATCAGCGTGCTCCACATCGCCGCTGTCCGTGTCCGGGAAGAAGGTGCCGCGGTCACCATCAACCAGCACTTCCGGCGAGGTGTAGAGAAGATTGCCTTCGGCATCAATGCGGCCTTCTTCCTGGTGGTAGGTTATGCGGTCCGCCTCCAGCCGCTTCCAGTCCATTTGCGCAACCGCGTTACCCTCCAGGGTAAAGATGTTGCCTTCACGCGACCGGGCATTATCGGCCTGTAACTCGATGGCACCCGTCTCCGATGTCGGTGTCTCGACGCGGCGATAGTCAACAGGCGGGCACATTGCCCAGCGGGAGTACTGCAGCTCTTCATCAATACTGCTGTCACCCGTATCGGTGGCGGCTGTCAGGGCTGTCGCCGTTGCGGCATCTGCCTGATCTTTCAGCTCTGCCTGATCAGCTGCAGGTGCAGATTCTTCAGATGGCGCGGCGCTGTCCGGCAGCGCGACTGCTTCGGTAGCGAGGGTTGCACTTTCAGCCGCATCGGCTGTCTCACTCGTGACCTCGCCGGGTGGTTCTGTTGCCGCTACCGTTTCGGCCGGGCTGTCGGACTCGACCACAGGCAGTGTACCGCCATGCGGAGCCGTGGTCGGAAACAGTGGTGTGCCAGTTGCCGGTGTTGATGGGGTTGTTGTCGGTGTTGATTGTGGTACAGCAGGAGTCTCGGCAGGTTCTGTTGCAGGCACCTCGTCATCCGCACGGGTTTCCGCTGTGTCGGTTGCAGCGGCCGGCGTAGTGGTTTCAGTCTCTGGCGTGGCGGGGGTACCGACACACTCCCACAGGCCGCTTGCCGCGATGCCGCACTGCCAGGGGTCGACGGGTTCGGCGGCGATGAAGGCTGAATACAGTGCCAGCAACGAGGCGACAGACAGCCGCCGCATGGGCGTATACATCACCACCCCGGGCAATTCCTGGTGTCGTGGAAGAAGCGTGATGCGGTCATGCCACTGTTGATCATCGGGAAGCTGTGTCAGATTAATTCAGGCCTGCCGGCTCGCTGGCAGGCGCGAGGTAAAATCGCATACAATGGCCGTAACTTCAAATATTTTATAATCAGTGTGTTATCCATCAAATCTGGTACTCAATTCTACGTACTGACGGCCCTCGCCGGTGTTGCCATCCTGCTGTTGCTGACGGTACCGGATGAAAATCCCGAGCTGCAGCAGGTGATTGTACCTGTTGTCCAGGTGGCGACGGTCGGCTTGCGTGACCTGGTTCCCGTTGAGACCGTCAGCGGCCGGCTGGAACCGGCGCGCAAGACTTCACTGCATTTTGAGCTCGCCGGCCAGCTGCACGCGCGTCCCGTCGAGCCCGGGCAATCCGTGCAAGCGGGTGAGGCGCTACTGATGCTGGACTCCGGTGATTATGAAGACGCACTTGCCGAGGCCGAGGCACAGTTGGTACAGGAAACCCTCAATATTGAGCGCGATCGCGAATTATTGAAACTGTCCAGGAGCAATTACGCGCTGCAAAAGAACGATCTGGACCGATTATTGAAACTGGGCGAGGACTCCCTGGTGTCAAAATCACGGCTGGATGAAACCCGCATCAAGTTGATCCAGCTGGAGTCTGAGGTTGCGCAACTCAGATCCAGCGTCGCCTCTGCGGAATCACGCCTGGCACTGAAGGAGGCGGCCCGCAATCGGGCGGCACGCAACCTGGAGCGCACTCAACTGCCGGCACCGTTTGCGGGCACCGTCAACGCTGTCAATGTGCAGGTCGGCGATTATGTGACCCCGGGCCATGCCGTTGTCGACCTGGTCGATGCCGCTTCGCTGGACTTGTATGCCGAGGTGCGTGGCGATATTGCGCAATCGCTGGCGCAGGGGCAGGTCGTCACTGTTGAGGTCAACGGCGCGCAGGCTCCCGGGCGAGGTCATCGCCCTGCAGATTGATCCAAACCCGGAGACCTTTACTCATGCGCTGCGTGTGCGGATTACCGGTGACCAGGCCAGGCCGGGACAGGTCGCCCGGGTGCGGCTGCCATTACGCGAGATGCTCGGGGTCACAGCCGTTCCCTCGACTGCCGTGTTGTTTGACGAGGGCAGGGCATCGGTGTTTCGCCTCGACGGCAACACGCTGCAACAGGTTGACGTCAAACCGGGTGAGCGGGTGGATGGTCTGCAGATCATATTACAGGGGCTGGCAGCGAGTGATCGTGTGGTGACGCGCGATGTCTCCGCGCTGAGTCACGGGCAACAGGTGCAGGCCATCGACGCGACCACTGAATAAGCAGCCGCCACTGCCCGGAACCTGACTTTCATGCCGCTGATCCGTTTCTCAATCAAGAATCCGCTGATTACCAACCTGTCGCTGGTGATCGTGATTATTCTCGGCGTGTTGTCCTGGAATTCCATGCCCCAGGAAATGTTCCCGTCCATGGAGCTTGATGCCGTGAGTATCACGGTGAAGTTCGAGGGCGCCTCGCCGGAGGAGGTTGAACGCCAGGTCATTATCCCCGTCGAGGAACAGTTCGAGGGCATGCCCGAGATCGATGTCATGAGCTCGACCAGTCGTGAAGGTATGGGCAGTGTCATTATCAAGCTGAAATCCGGCACCGATGTTGACCAGTACATGCGTGATGCGCAGACCGCGCTGGACCAGATTACCGATATGCCTGACGAGGCGGAGGAGCCGGAATTGATGCGCATCAAGGCGCGTTTCCCGGTCATCAGCCTGAGCCTCTACGGTGATGTGGCGCGTGGCTATCTCTATGATCAGGCGGACATCATCAAGCAGCGCATGGCAAAGCTGCCGGGCGTTGCCAGTGTCGGCGTGGCCGGCAACCGCGAGTGGGAGGTGTGGGTCGAGGTCGACCCGTTCGGGCTGGCGGCACACAATGTCTCGCTCGGGCAGGTACTGCAGGCTATTCGCGGCAACCTCCGCGACCTGCCGGGCGGCTCCCTGAAAGCCAGTGAAGGAGATATCCTGTTGCGTGGCAAGGGCGTGGCACCTGATCCCGATGCGATTAACCGGATTGCCGTGCGCAGTAACGACCGCGGTGGTCAGTTGCTGCTCGGCGAGATTGCAGAAATCCAGTTGCGGCTGGAAGAGGCGGAAACCATCGGCCGCTTCAATGGCCGACCGGCTGTCAACATGACGGTGACCAAAACGGCGGATGCCTCGACCATCATTGTTGCGGATGCCGTGCGGGAATTCGCGGCGCAACTGAGAACAGAGCTGCCGCCAACCATTGAAGTCGGCCTGTACAATGATCTGTCCGCGTATGTCAAAACCCGCCTGAACACGGTGAAATCCTCGGGGCTGGTCGGTCTGTTTCTGGTGCTGCTGTCGCTGTACCTGTTCCTGAATTTTCGTGTTGCCCTGATTACCGCGATGGGGATCCCGGTATCCTTTCTGTTTGCGGTGATCGCGATTTTTTACCTGGGCTACACCATTAACATGATATCGCTGTTTGCCTTTCTCATTGCGCTGGGTCTGATTGTTGACGATGCGATTATTGTCACGGAGAACATGTACCGGCACATGGAGATGGGCAAGCCGGCGCCGGAAGCGGCGCGCATCGGTGCGCGTGAGGTGTTCTGGCCGGTCATGGCGAGTACGGCAACCACCATCGCTGCATTTATGCCGATGTTTGCGATCAAGGGAATCATGGGCGCGTTTATTGCGGTCATTCCCGTGGTGGTGAGTGCCGCGCTGCTGGGATCGCTGTGGGAGGCGTTCGGGGTTTTGCCCTCGCATGCTGCAGAGATGCTGCATACCCGGCAGGCCAGCAGGAAGACGCATGAACGCCGTGTCGACTGGAGCGCCCTGCTGGAGCACTACATAGGCTGGTTGCGCTGGGCGTTGAACAACCGCTACTTTGTGTCGCTGGTGACCATTGCCGTGTTGATCATTACGCTGATATACGCGACAACACGGATTCCCTTCCAGCTATTTGATGATGTTGATGTCGGGCAGTTCTTTATCAATGCGGAAGCGCCACAGACCTACAGCCTTGAGGATACCGCCGAGCTTGCCACGCAGATGGAACGGGTCGTGCTGGAGTCGCTTGCCGATGACGAGCTCAGTACCCTGTTGACCAATGTGGGCGTGAGCTTCATCGACTTCAATCGATTCGAGATCGGCAGCCACTATATTCAGCTGGTGATTGACCTGAAGAAGGCAAAGCCGGAAGGCTTTATCGAACGTTTCATCTCCCCGCTGGTGAGTCTGAACTTTGCCTGGGAAGGAACGCGCGTGCGTCCAACCGAGGACATTATCAATGAACTGCGTGTAAAGCTGCAGGCGATCACGGGTATCAGTCGCATTGCCATCCAGCGACCGCAGGGCGGGCCGGCGGGTGCGGATATTGAAGTGGGCGTAAGCGGACCGGATGTGGATGTTTTGCGCGAGCAGGCGACCCGCATGGTCGATTACCTGCAGCGCCTGCCCGGGGTGCACGATGTGCGCCAGAATCTCGAGAGTGGCAAGCTCGAGTACCAGTATTCCCTGAATGAGCGTGGCCGGGAACTGGGTATCAGGCAGAGTGATCTCGCCGATGCCGTGCGTACCGGTTTTCTCGGCGTTGAGGCGGTGCAGGTCACGCTTGGCAACAAGCGTGCCCCGGTGCGCGTGATTTACCCGGAGTCCATTCGTCGTGGCAGTGACCTGAATCGTCTGCCCATCGTGCTCGATGATGGCCGGCTGGTGTATCTCGGCGATGTTGCCGAGATCACTGCCGGGCGTGCCATGAATACCATCAGCCGGCGCGATAACCAGCGTCTCGGTCTGGTGACGGCCGAGGTGGATGGCCAGGTGACCACGCCGCTGGAGGTCACCGGGTTACTGCGCGCCGAGTTTGCTGACCTGGAAACGCGGCTGCCCGGATACGAGTTGATATTCCTGGGCGAGAAGAAAGATGCGTCCGAATCCTTCAGCGGCATGCGCGACGCGCTGCTCATTTCGGCGGCCATCATCTTCTTTATCCTGGCGGCACTGTTTCGTTCCATGCTCGACCCGCTGATCGTCATGTTTGCCATTCCCTTCGCGATCATCGGTGTGGTCTTCGGTCATATGCTGTTTGGTTATCATCTGCAGTTCCTTTCGGCTATCGGCTTTCTCGCCCTGACCGGCATCGTGGTTAACGACTCGCTGATTCTCGTGAATTTCGCCAAGCGCATGCGCGCTGAAGGCATGGAGCGTACCGAGGCTATGATCGAAGCGGGGCGGGTGCGCATCCGTCCCATTCTGCTCACCAGCATCACGACTTTTCTGGGTATCTCGCCACTGATATTCTTTGCCACCGGGCAGACGGCCTTCCTGTCGCCGATGGCTGTCAGTCTTGGCTTCGGGCTGCTGTTTGCGACCGTCATTATCCTGATAGCGATACCGTGCTTTTACATGATTGCCGATGACATGCGTGAACGTGTGTGCGCAAAAATGCGCGAAATATTCAAACCGAATACTGACGAACTGGTCTAGGCAGTCCCCGACAGGACTTTCAAACAGGAATCAATAGCGTGCCCGAACGACTCGAACAATTGAAACACTGGCTGGAAAACGAACTCGATTTCAGTGAATACACGTTGCGACCGGCTTCCGCCGATGCCAGTTTTCGGCGCTATTTTCGTGTACTTCATGAAGGCGTCAGCTACGTGGTGATGGATGCGCCGCCGCAAAAAGAGGACTCGCGGCCGTTTATCAGGATATCGAAAATGTTTTTTGATCTGGGGCTGAATGTTCCCGAGGTCATTGATGAAAGTCTGCAACAGGGTTTTCTGCTGCTCTCCGATCTTGGCAGCGCACCTTACCTGGATGTGCTTGATGAAGAGACGGTTGAGCGCCTCTACGGTGATGCGCTCGGGGCACTGGCAACCCTGCAGGCCTGTGCACCGGACAACGCCTCATTGCCGGCCTATGATCGCGCGCTGTTGCTGGGTGAAATGGAGTTGAGCCGTGAATGGCTGATGGGCAAGCATCTGGGTCTGTCAGCGGACGCTGCGCAAACCGGGATGATCGACGCGGCATTCGAGTTGCTGGCGGAGAATGCGCTGGCACAGCCGCGCGTCTGCGTGCACCGTGATTATCATTCACGTAATCTGATGCACACCGGCATCAATAACCCGGGCATCCTGGACTTTCAGGATGCCGTTATCGGACCGGTGACCTACGACCTGGTGTCGTTGCTGCGTGACTGCTATATCGACTGGCCGCGTGCACGCGTCGAGGACTGGGCGCTTGGTTACCTGGATCTTGCCCTGCAATCCGGTATCCTGCGGGCAGAACATGATGACCCGCAGCAGTTTCTGCGCTGGTTTGACCTGATGGGCATGCAGCGGCACCTGAAGGCAGCCGGCATCTTTGCCCGCCTCAAGCATCGGGATGGCAAGGCCGGCTACCTGCAGGATATACCCCGTACCCTTGGTTACGTGGTTGAAGTGGCGGGTCGCTACGACGAGCTCGCGGCGTTTGGCAGCTATATCGATGCCGAGGTGTTGAGTCGCCTGCCTGCGGAGTGAGCGCCGCTGGGGAGGCTAAGGCTCAAACCTGCAGGAGCGCCGTTCCCGGCGCGAATCGCGGCGGGGACGCCGCTCCTGCAGAAATATTCTTCTACGATGATTGGATTCACGGGAGACAGATGAACAGACTCTGGTTGATAATCTTTGCGCTGGTTTTTACCTGGTCTGCGATCCGGCCGTTTGATACCTTTACCTGGTTCCTGGAGGTGTCGCCGGCCATCATCGCACTGCTGGTGCTGCTTGCGACGCGCAAGACCTTCCCCCTGACAGGCCTGGTTTACACCCTGATCCTGGTGCATTGCGTCATTCTCATGGTGGGCGGGCACTATACCTACGCAGAAGTGCCGCTGTTTGACTGGATACGGGATGCGTTCGGGCTGGCGCGCAATAACTACGACAAGCTCGGGCATTTCGCCCAGGGTTTTATTCCCGCGATGGTTGCGCGTGAGATTCTGATACGCAAGGACGTGATCAACGGCAGGGCCTGGCTGAATTTCCTGATCGTGTGTTTTTGCCTGGCAGTCAGTGCATTCTACGAACTGGTAGAATGGGCGGTCGCAGAAATCGTCGGTGGTCCTGCCGAGGCGTTCCTCGGGACACAGGGTTATATCTGGGATACACAGTCGGACATGGCGTTTGCGCTGACCGGTGCCATTGTTGCGCTACTGCTGCTGGGTAAACTGCATGACCGGCAGCTGGAAGAAAACGGCTTTCTGCTGTGAATTTAATCTAGACGAGGTACAAGATGGGCAAGTTAACCTTTCCGTGGCTGGCACTGGGGCTGGGTCTGCTGGTAGCAGTGGGCCTGCTGTCCTCGGGCGTGCTGTCACCGGATGCCAGCTATGCACTGCCGTTGTTGACGATGTTGATCGTTAACGAGTTCGGCTTCTTTGTCACTGCGATCGGGGCGGGCGTCGGGGTCAACATAATCCTCAAGGACGGTATGCAAACATCCTTGCTGATGGTGATCATCGGCGATGCCATCCTGGCCGCCTGTTTCCTGTTTCTGGCCATCAGGCTGTGGCCGGGTATGGCGGCAGGACAGTAGTCGACGTCTAACACAATCGTTGCATGAATCGTCCCGCAGGAGCGCCGTCCCCGGCGCGATTGTTCTTTCATCGCAGCAACCAGCATCCTGCAGGATATGCGGCAAACTGCGGGTCCAGGCCCGCTACCTAGTCGTCATCCGACTCATCGCCCTCGCCATTGATGTAGTTGTCATGGCAGAGTGTGCAGGAGACTTGCGTACCCTTGCTGAGGGTGATGGTCTTGCCACTTGAAGTTTCCTTGCAGCCGGGCCGGTCGGTTTCCTCGCACTCGAAAACCCGTTTCTTCGCGACTCTTGACAGTACCGTTCCCTCGCCATTGACACCGTGGCATGCACGGCACGAGTTGCGGTTGTTGTTCTCACCAACCTCCTCGTGTTTCTTTGTCCACATGGGATCGTTTACCGGGTGCATGCCGTGGGGGCCTTTCATGCGGCCGTCTGCTGTCATGTTGTTTTTGAAATCGCCGATGCTGAAACTGTTTTTACCGTGACAGCTGCTGCATTCGATGAGGGTGCCGGTATGCCCCTGTAGCTGTTTGGCAGCGATATTGTCATTCGAGAACGAGTTCTTCACGGGCCAGATGGCATGGGTGCTGTTATGGCAGCCCTCGCACTTGACGCCTCCATGACCGGTGCTGAGGCGGTACAGGGTGCTGACGCTGTCGCCATTGGCATTCACACCCTGGTTTTCCGCAAAGGGTGAGTCGGGGGACTCGATCATGTCTGCGACCTGTACCGACCCCACCCTGGACACATCAAGCGTGGCGGGTGTGTAGGCCTGCAGCAGGCGCAGGCCGTCCGAAGCAACGAGGGCACCCGCGGGGTGGCGCGGATTCATGGCGTCCCCGGTGTGGCACGATTGACAGCCCGGTTCACTCGCCCAGGGTACTCGCAGCGAACCGTCGAGTATGAAATCGCCCGGGTTGCTATGCGATACGCGCATTGAAAAATCATTGCCTACCTCGGCCATGTTGCCATGGCAGTCCTGGCAGACCACGCCACCGGAAAACATTGCGCCACGCAGGCATTGCGTGTCACTGCCGGGATGGCACTGGTAGCAGCTGTCTTCCAGTATGCCGCGTTCGTAACTGTTCACCGGCCTGGAACTCTGATTGGCAGTGCGTAACGGGTCATCAGCGGGCGGCATATCCGGAAACAGCGGTGTACCCATGAAGGGTGGCAGGTTGCCGTGGTGTGCATGCATGGCGCGTGACATGGTGACGTGGCGGGTCTGTTGTCTGCCGAGTTTATAGAACGCCGGTTCATCAACCGGTCCGCCCTGCGTAAGGTCCAGTGCTGGTGAATAGTGGCAACGGGAACACTGAACCTTGCGTGTCTTTGCGAGGCAGTTACTGCTGTCCGGATTGCTGTTGGTATCGCACGGGGCATCGTCCAGGCTACCAGTATCGCTCCACTGCTGGTATTTCATGCCGTGCCGGGCATCATGCAGGCGCAGGATGTTCAGCTTGGCTGCATTGTTCAGTTTTTCCGGGCCGGGTGCATCGGCCGCCTTTATAACCTCAAACTCGATACTGGCAAAGTTGCTGGCGGCGCCGTTGCCGGCATCGTCCACATCGGCATGGCAGTTCAGACAATTGGCCTCGGCCGCGACCGGCAGCACCACGTCCAGGCTGGCCAGTGTTTCGCCGTTGCTCTTGTCCCGGGCGGCAACTTTCATCAGGGGGTAGGCGTTTATTTTGCCGGCGTTATCAACCGGCAGAATCGGAATGCCTTCAGCTGCCCACCACTTGGCACCTTTAATGGTCTGACCGAAGTCGAAGGCGCTAAAGAACGGCTGCTTGTCCACAAAACGTTTGAATGGTCGCCGCTTGTTCTTCTTGCCGGGCATTTTTTGCTGATCGACGGCAAGGCTACCGTGTGCAAGGTCGACAAGGTCGGGTACCGGCAATCCCTTGTCAACGGGCAGTGCCTCAAAGACCTGCAGGATGCTGGGGCAGCCGCTGGACGCGGCGGGATCTGCAACGTTCGGATTAATACAGGCGAATGACAGATCGACAGGCGGATCCAGCAGGCCCGCGGCAAGGACGCCTGGATAGAGCGGGTTATAGGCCTGTCCGCCGAGGGTTTGTTTCTTGTTACTGCCGGGAATTTCGACCTGTTTGCCGGTTTTTTTCCAGAAGTTTGTTTTGAATACCGAGGACAGGTTTTTACTGGTGGTATTAATAGAGTTTGCACCGGCCGGATCATCGGGGCTGGAGGTGGCCGAGTAGACGACTTTGATTTTATTGTCGTTCATCAGTTTTGGCAGTCGCCCGGCATCACCCAGTCGAATGACCTGTGCATGCACCACATTGAAGGGCGGCAGGATGCTGAAAATCTTGTAGTCCAGATCTGCACAGTGCATGCCCAGGTCGTTTGCCGACAGCACGGCATAGTCGTTATCGCTCAGGGTGGCGGCGGCGAGTGGTGTGGCCAGCATCGACGAGAGTAGAGTTGCGGCGAGGGTATGTGCGAGCATGCGCAGGGGGGCTTGGTCAGTCATTATTGCTCTCCGGTGGCGGTATCCAGGAATGAGGTTATCGCCAATATATGGGAAATATATCCCAAAATGTAACATAGATCCAGCCCGGCTTCTGCACCCGTGAGCGCGTTGCTTGATTTTATATGACATCATGCAGCGCCCTGGCGGGCGTTCCGACTGGCTAACGGAGGTGCGGGTTGTGGCATGATTGAGACGGAATTTGAATTATTATAATCAATATAAACAATAATTAACGAGCTGTTATTAGAATATGATGCAAGATTGCTTTCCCGTCCTCTACTCCTTTCGCCGTTGTCCCTATGCCATGCGGGCACGGATGGCGCTTGCCGTTAGCGGCATCCAGGTCGAACTGCGTGAAGTGCTGTTGCGCGAGATGCCGGCGTCCTTGCTGGCGTATTCACCGAAGGCCACGGTGCCGGTGCTGGTACTGCCGGACGGGCGTGTGATCGATGAAAGTCGGGACATCATCGCGTGGGCGCTGGCTGAAAATGATCCGCAGCAATGGCTGCCGGCCGCGTCTGATGGCGTGCAGGGAACGCTTGATCGCCTGATCGATGAAAACGACCAGTCATTCAAGCAGCACCTCGATCACTACAAGTATGCCGACCGTTATCCGCAACAACCGGCCGGCGTGTACCGTTCCGGGGGTGAGCAATTCCTGCAGCAGCTGGAACGGCGCCTGCAGTCGCATGGCTGGCTGCTGGGTGAGCGCATGAGCGTGGCTGACGTAGCCATCTTTCCGTTTGTTCGCCAGTTTGCACTGGTCGATAAAGCGTGGTTTGACAGTCGTCCCTACCCGCAGTTGCATGCCTGGCTGACTACATTCCTTGATTCAGCCTTGTTTGCACGGGTGATGAAGAAATACCCGCAGTGGCAGGCCGGGGACAGCATCACACTGTTTCCTGATTGAACGGGAATTCGGTACGATAGAGCTCTCCCGTTGTTAGTGGTCAATGCGGGGCGGTCAGTGAAATGTAATATGCGTCACAGCCAGTGAACGGGTACATGCCGGATAACATACTTTTTTCGATTATTGAATCGCCACTGCATCCGGATTTCTCCGCCCTTTACCAACGGCTTGGCCTGCGTGAATTCCGCTTCGGCTCGATGCGCAAGGCCATCAGTGCACTGAAATCCAGTACACCGGATATCGTAGTCGCGGAATTCATGTATGGCTATGGAAATAACTATGCCGGTGTTAATGTCAGCAACCTGGATGTGTTCCTGTACAGTCTGCAGAAATACTCCAGAGACAGTGATCTCATCATCATGGTGGATAAAGGCGAACTGCACTACGTTGACAAGTTAGACGCGCTGTTCCCGATTCATGCAGTATTGCAACATCCGGTACAGGAGCAGGACATGAAGCGTTGTCTGGCCAACAGGATGACGGGTGATCGATGAATAGCGAAACAGTAAAACACCCGGATGGCGGCATGGCTCCCATCGGTGTACTGCTGGTTAACCTCGGGACGCCTGATTCACCGGCGGTTGCCGATGTGCGGCGCTATCTCAGGGTATTTCTCTGGGACCCCAGGGTGGTGGAGCTGGCGCGCCCGCTCTGGTGGCTGGTGCTGAATCTGGTGATATTGACCACCCGGCCGCGCCGTTCGGCAAAGGCCTACGCGAAGGTCTGGACCGGGGCGGGCTCGCCCTTGCTGGTGATTTCGAAAAAACAGCATGCGGCACTGCAGACATTACTGGATGCGCAGGACGGCTTGCCGGTAAAAGCGGCACTCGCCATGCGTTACGGCAAGCCGGGGATCGCGGCGGGGCTAAAGGAATTGCGCGAGGCGGGTGCCAGCCGCGTCCTGGTATTGCCACTCTACCCGCAGTACTCGGCCACCACGACGGCCGCTATTGTCGATGCCGTTGCAGATGAGTTGCGCCACTGGCGGGCATTGCCCGAGCTGCGCTTTATCAATGACTATCATTGCCATCCCGCCTATATCAGTGCGCTGGCCGGGAGTGTGCGCGTTTACTGGTCAGTTCACGGGGAACCGGACAAGCTGCTGTTGTCATTCCATGGCATACCGCAGGAGTATGTTGATGCCGGTGATCCCTATGCAGGGCAATGCTATAAAACGGCTGAACTGCTGATCGCTGCACTGGAGTTGCCGACGGAGCGCTGGCAACTAAGTTTCCAGTCGCGCCTCGGCCCCAAGCAGTGGTTGCAGCCGTATACCGATCATACCCTGGAGGCGCTTGCCAGGGAGGGCGTCCGCAATATTCACGTGCTGTGCCCCGGGTTCAGTGTCGACTGCCTGGAAACGCTGGAAGAGGTGGCGATGGAGAATCGCGAAATTTTTCTTGAGGCCGGTGGCGAACAGTATGGCTATATCGAGTGCCTGAATGACCACGCGTCCCATATCCAGCTGTTTTCCGAGTTGATCGCACAGCCTACCCGCGGCTGGGTTGACGATTAATGCGCTTAACCAGACGCATCACAGGATTGATTCCATGAAAGCAATGATTCTTGCGGCCGGGCGTGGTGAGCGCATGCGCCCGCTGACCGATACCACACCGAAACCGTTGTTGCGCATTGGTGGACAAACGATGATCGAACGCCATGTGCATGCCCTGGCGCGGGTCGGGATTACCGAGCTGGTCATCAATTATGCCCACTTGGGTGAACAGATTGAAAAGGCGCTGGGTGATGGCCATGCATACGGTGTTGAGATCAGCTATGCACCGGAAACAGGCGGCGCGCTGGAAACGGGTGGCGGTATATTCAATGCACTAGCGCTGCTGGGTAATGACCCCTTCCTGGTGGTGAACAGTGATATCTGGACTGACTTTGCGTTTCAGCAGTTGCCGTCACAGCCCGATGGCCTGGCACACCTGGTCATGGTCGACAATCCCGAGCATCACCCGGAAGGAGATTTTTCCCTGTCAGCGGGGCTGCTTTCAGCGAAGGGGCCGGCGATGCTGACCTTCAGTGGCATCGGTGTCTATCGACCGGAACTGTTTTCTGAATGTACCGCGGGTGCCTTTCCCCTGGCACCGCTATTAAGGCGTGCCATGGACGCCGGGCAGGTGAGTGGTGAGCACTACCGTGGCATCTGGTTTGATATCGGCACACCCGAGCGGCTGGATGCAGTCAACCGGGTGGTGATCAACCTGCAATAACGGTTTATCTGCTGATTCAAAAATATGATGTGGTATTGATAATTACGCGGGACAGTGGCTAACTGGTTTCTATCCATAAACGCTGTCATTGCTCTCGCCAAGGCGCAAAGGCGCCAGGAATAAATATTAACTATTCATTTATAGTAATGGCTTATACCTTTGCGATCTTTGCGTCTTGGCGAGAGATTTTCATTCTGGATGGATGTTAACTAGCGATGGGCCAGGAAATCGAAGCGGTACGTTTTACCCCCGAGGATTTCGTGGAGTACGCGGAGCGTTTGCGCGCCGAGACGGCGTTGCTGAGTGAGTGGTTTGCAGCCGGTGCTTTCTCGCCCCGGGATCGCATGGGCGGGTATGAGCTTGAGGCCTGGCTGGTAGACAGCCAGTCACGCCCGGCACCGCTCAATGATGTTTTCCTGAAGAATCTGGACAATCCCATGGTGGTGCCGGAGCTGGCGCGTTTCAATGTTGAATTGAACGACCATCCCCAGCACCTGTGGGGCTCTGCATTCAGCCGCTTTGAGGCCAGTCTGGGCGCCACCTGGCAACAGTGCATTGCGTGTGCGGCCGAACTGCATTTGCATCTGATGATGATCGGTATTCTCCCGACCCTGCAGGAGAGCGAACTCACGCAGGCAAACATGTCGGACCTGAAACGCTACCGGGCGCTGAATGAGCAGGTGCTGCGCCTGCGTGAGGGCAGGCCGCTGGAGCTAGATATCAGTGGGCGCGAACATCTCAGTATTGCGCATAACAGCGTCATGCTCGAGGCGGCGACCACCTCCTTTCAGTTGCATCTCAAGGTACACCCGGACAATGCCAGTCGTGCCTACAATGCCTCGATGATTATCTCTGCGCCGATGGTGGCGGTTGCGGCCAATTCACCCTACCTTTTCGGTCACGAGCTGTGGAATGAAACCCGTATTCCGCTGTTCGAGCAGTCGGTATCCGTGGGTGGTTTTGCCGGCGCCAGCCACGGGCCGCTGCGCAGGGTTACCTTCGGTTCCGGTTATGTGCGGGATTCCATCCTCGAGTGCTTTATTGAAAACGAACAGCATTATCCCATCCTGCTACCGATGCATTTCCATGATGGTCTGGAGCAGATGTCACATGTACGCCTGCACAATGGCACCATCTGGCGCTGGAATCGGCCCCTGATCGGTTTTGACTATGACGGTATCCCGCACTTGCGTATCGAGCACCGCACGGTGCCTGGCGGCCCCACGATTCTGGATATGATGGCAAACGCGGCATTGTTCTATGGATTGATGCAGGCGCTGATGACGGCAGATACTCCGCCGGAACAACAGCTGGACTTTGCGGTTGCGCGCGATAATTTCTATACGGCGGCCCAGCAGGGACTGAATGCGCATATTACCTGGCTGGATGGCACGCGCGGTACGCTACAAAGTCTGCTGCAGTGGCAGTTGTTGCCGCTGGCGCGGCGCGGCCTGCAGCAACTGGAGATTGATGCGCAGGATATTGACCGCTATCTCGGGGTGATCGAGGGCCGGGTGCGCAACGGCCAGACCGGGTCGGTATGGCAGCGTGCGTATGCGGCACAGCATGATAATGACCTGGCGGCAATGACGCAGGCGTACCGGCTGAATCAGGATAGCAAGCTTCCGGTTCATGAGTGGCGTCTGTCATAATCTGACATTTGCCGAAGTCTATTGACCTGATCATGATGCTGAACGAGACGCAGAACCTGCCCGAGGGGCTGCTGGATACCCCGCTGGAAGGGCTCGAAGCGCTGCTGGGTGGGCCAACCCTGGTGCACCTGCCGGGGCGGCGCCCGGAGCCGCTGTTTGTTACCGTGCTCTCCCATGGCAACGAGGGTACCGGCTATTATGCAGTGCAGGCCTTGCTGCAGCGCTACCGGGACCGCGAACTGCCGCGGGCGCTGTCAATCTTTTTCGCTAACGTGAAGGCCGCCAGCCAGGGGCTGCGATTCCTCGACGGGCAGGCGGACTTCAACCGTGTCTGGCCGGGGACGGACAACCCGCATGCAGCAGAAGCCGCAATGATGCAGCAGGTGGTGGACAGCATGCAGCAGCGCGGTGCCTTTGCCAGTATCGATATCCACAACAACACCGGCATTAACCCGCATTACGCCTGCATTAACCGGGTGGACAACCAGTTTCTGCACCTGGCATCGCTGTTCAGTCGTACAGTGGTGTATTTCATTCGTCCGCTTGGGGTGCAATCCATGGCCATGTCCTATGTGTGTCCGGCTGTGACCATCGAATGTGGCAAGCCGGACCAGGAATACGGTCTGGCGCATGCGCGCGATTATATCGAAGCCTGTCTGCACCTGAATGATTTACCCGAGCACCCGGTGCCCTCGCACGATATCGAACTGTTTCATACGGTCGCCACGGTGAAAGTGCCGGAAGCAGTCAGTTTCAGCTTTGATGATGACTTTGTGGATTTGCAATTGCTCGGCAACATTGATCACCTGAACTTCAGGGAACTGCCCACAGGTACCCAGCTGGGCCGCTTGAAACCGGGTGCCAGCGTTACGCTTGATGTGCGTGACGAAAACGGCCGTTCGGTTTGCGAGCGCTATTTTTCCACCGAAGACGATTTGCTGGTTACCACGCGGCCGCTGATGCCGTCGATGTTCACCCTGGATGAGCGGATTATTCGCCAGGATTGTCTGGGTTACCTGATGGAGAGGCTCTTGCCTGAAAGCGGCTAGCCCGACCGGATATGCAAGCAGCGCATTTATTACTGGCCCTTACCGGGCATGGTTACGGGCACCTGGCACAGTGTGCGCCTGTCGTTAATGCCTTGTGGACGGATATGCCTGACCTGAGGGTGAGTGTCTGCAGTGTATTGCCACGGGATGTAGTGGCAGCAAGGCTCGATGGGCCATTCGCCTACCACTGTGTTGAACTGGATCCTGTGCTGCAAATGTTCAATGCCTGGGAAGTCGATGTGCCGGCATCACAACAGGTTTACCGTGCGTTTCATGATAACTGGGATACCGGCCTGCAGCAGGATGTCGAAATGTTGCGGCAGTTATCCCCGGATGCCGTGCTGGCAGATATTCCCTACCGTATCCTGTCAGCCGCCGCACAACTCGATATAGCGGCTATCGGTATGTGCTCGCTAAACTGGGCGGATATCTATGCAGCCTATTGCAAGGGTGACGACAGGGACAGGAAAATTCTTGCGCAAATGATTGCAGGTTATCGGGCGGCGCATACATTTCTAACTCCGCAGCCTGCCATACCGATGCCTCAGCTGGATAACATCCGTGCTATCGGACCCATCGCGCGCCGCGGTGTCCGGCAAAAGTCTTCTTTATGCGAACACTACGGTATTCCGGAGGATGTGAATGTTGTGCTGGTCGCGCTTGGGGGGATAGCCACCGATATACCGCTGGACCTGTGGCCGCGCATGGAGAACACGGTATGGATATTTACGACTCCCCTGGGGCGACTGCAGCGGGATGATTTCCTCGAGGCGAGCACAGCGGCCCTGTCGTTCATTGACGTGCTGGCCTCGGTCGATGTGGTTCTCACCAAGCCAGGTTATGGCACCTACACCGAGGCAGTGTGCAATGCTGTGCCGGTGCTCAGTATTGAACGCCCGGACTGGCCTGAAACAGCTGTCCTGAATCGCTGGGTGCAACAGCATGGTCATCTCGAGTTGATGACGCGTGAGCAATTCTACCAGGGTACTTTTGCGCCGCAGGTAAATACACTGCTTGCCAAAAAAACCGGCCCGGGGATGCAACCATCCGGAATCCGTCAGGCTGCTGAACTCATCCAGTCTCTGCTGCCTGCTGCCAGCCATGCTCCCTGAACCGGCTGGTCAGTGTAAAGCCCCGGGTTGTTATTGTTCAGCGCAATGCCTTGTACAGGCTTTTCCTGTTCTTTTTTCCCCGAATATGTGTGACATCCATACTGATATGGTGTGGTGTATATAACGTGGTTCTGACCAGCCATTCGCCGGACGGCAGCTGTGCCTGTTCGGACATGGTCCTGATTTGCGTGGTATCGTCGTAAACATCTTCTACAACATCGTATACAAGTTTCATTCTTGTCTCCTTTTATATCGATACGAAGATCCCCTGGCAGCGGGATCGGGTTAGACACCCGTACAGTATAGTGCCAATTAGTGGCCTGCGGGTCACAATCCCGGCGTTTTGCTGCAGCATGGAATCAGCTGCCTGGACCCGAAATACACTATTCTTGCCAGTAACCTGCCATATGTCGTCATACACACACAAATCCCGATTACTGGCGGGGTCGATGGCCGGTCGACCCTGATCAGAAGTTCAGCGGTTTCAGATTGAATGTCTTGAAAAGCCTGCAGAATCCCGGTTGCCTGCCTTGGCATGAATCGGGATTCAGCGCGCAGCGAAAGGCTGGTTACTGCGCGAAACAAGACTTTTAACTGCCTGAGACGTGCATCAAGTGAGACTCAGCCTTGTCGGGCGTAAGGCACTGACTGTTATTTCACGACCGTCAGGTGCGGTCGTTTCGGCTGGTGAGATTCCTCAAGACTGTTTTCCAGCATCCTGCGGATGACCCTTTCTTGCAGCTCGGCCATCTTCTGGATTTCAGCCATTCGTTCGGTATTCTCACCGTAATGGTCTTTCTCGTGTTTCATTTCAAGGGTAATTGCGCCCAGATCGGCTGCTGACTCATAGGTTATTTTATCCTGGTTGGCGTAACTGGCGATGATGTCTGCAATGTTTGGTATTTTGTCTTTCATCATTATCACTTTCTTTTCAAGTTTCGGTATTTCCATGGAGGAACTGTTTCGGGGCCGTGCCACTGTCGACGCTCTATTCCCTGGCCTTGATCTCTATTTTAGAGTATAGCTCACGATCCGCCGGTGCTTGCTCGTTCTGATACAGCTTGTAGTGCCAGGACGTTCCTGACATCTCTAGTGTTGGTGTTCACTGTCCTATCCTGCTGAACCACAACACAATCACCTGAAGCACAGCACCGATTCACTACCCGTAGCCTGCAGAATGGGCTGTTTTACCCAGATTACTATGTGACGACCGGGCCAATTACCATAAAGACAAATTGCATGCGCTGTAACATACTGAGTATCGGGACAAGCAGAGATAGTTAACGGAACAGCGGCAGCTGGGAGGTCGCTGCGTTCCTGACTACAACCAACTGATGCGGAGAAGGTTATGACTGCACGACATTTTATCACGGCCGCAATTCTCGCGGTTTCGCTGGCCACCCCGGTCCAGGCAGAAGACGGAAAATATCTGAAGAAATCCTGCAATGCGAGTTCAACTGGTTATTGCCTTGGCTTCGTATCCGGTGTGTATGTGGCAACAGCCGAGCCCTTCTGTAATCCCCCTAGCATCAAAAGCAATGAATTGGTGGGCGTAGTAACCAGGTACCTGAACAGCCATCCTGAAAAGTTGCACATGGCAGCCGGGAGGCTTGTCGTTGACGCATTCATAGAAGCCTTCCCATGCAAGGGAGGTGAGTGACGGACAACACCAGGCGGACTTGGGGGATGCATTGATTGATGCCGTCATGAGTGATCATCATTGCAGCCTGCTCTATTATTCGCTATCTATCTGATTTGACTGGGAATAAAAGAAATACCTTGCAGTACTGCTAACGTTGCATATCGTACCCTCGCTAAACAGAGCAATTTCAGAGGGTGTTATCAGTAACTTACAGGAGATGTGATGGCCTGTTGTGGTGACGAATGCGGTAGTGGGCTGGAGTATGCAAACCGGCAGGAGCGGCGCATATTGATTATTGTCCTGCTCATTAATGCCGGCATGTTTGTCGCAGAGTTCTCGGCCGGACTGTTGAGTGGTTCAACGGCGTTGCTGGCTGATTCACTTGATATGCTTGCCGACGCGGTTGTCTATGCGCTGGGATTGTTTGCGCTGGGGCGTGCCAGTCACTGGCGCGCACGAGCGGCGCTCACCAGCGGTGTTTTTCAACTGCTGCTCGGTCTCGGTGTGGCTGTTGAAGCCGTGTGGAAGATGGCTGCCGACAGTCTGCCGGATGCCGCGACGATGGGGTTGTTTGGTGCGATCGCCCTGGTGGCCAATACCCTGTGTTTTTTGCTGCTTGTCAGGTTTCGGAACGGGGACATCAACCTGCGCGCGACCTGGATCTGTTCGCGTAACGATATGATCGGCAATATCGGCGTGTTGCTGGCGGCTGCACTGGTCATATGGACCGGATCACCCTTGCCCGATATCGTCATCGGGTTGCTGATCGCCGCCGTGGTGGTCCACTCGGCGTGGCGCATTATTAACGAGGCAAGGGGGCAACTCCGGTCACGCTGAAACAGAAAAATAGTGGGCAGACTCAACTCGGCGGGTCACGCGTAAAAGCGGGTATTCCCGGGGGTATGACTAAGAAGTGCCGTTGAGCGTTTCCTTTGCCTGCTGGTCGGCATGATAGGATGAGCGCACCATCGGCCCGCTGGCAACGTGGCTGAATCCAAGTTCATAACCCAGTTCGCCGAGGCGTTCGAATTCATCGGGGTGCACATAGCGGTCCAGTGGCAGGTGATGAACGCTGGGCTGCAGGTACTGACCGAGCGTCAGCATGTTGCAGTCATGATCACGCAGGTCTCGCATTACCTGTTCGACCTCGGCGATTGTTTCACCCACGCCCAGCATCAGTCCCGACTTGGTCGGTACCTGCGGGTACAGGGCCTTGAAACGTTTCAGCAGATCAAGGGACCAGGTGTAGTCGGAACCGGGGCGTACTTTCCTGTACAGGCCGGGAACAGTTTCCAGGTTATGGTTGAAAACATCCGGTGGCGATTTGATGAGGATATCCAGTGCGCGGTCCATGCGGCCGCGAAAGTCCGGTACCAGAATCTCGATCTTGATATCCGGGTTGTAATGCCGTATCGCCTCGATGCATTGCGCAAAATGCCCGGCGCCACCGTCACGCAGGTCATCACGATCCACCGAGGTGACCACGACATAGCGCAGTCTCATGTCACGGATGGTTTGCCCGAGGTTCTCCGGTTCATCCGCATCGAGCGGATCGGGTCGCCCGTGTGCGACATCGCAGAACGGGCAGCGGCGCGTACAGATGTCACCCATGATCATGAAGGTCGCGGTGCCGCCAGAGAAGCATTCGCCGATGTTTGGACAGGACGCTTCCTCGCATACGGTGTGCAGGCGGTTCTTGCGAAGGACTTCCTTGAGACGCGACACGGCCGGATCGGCTGGCGAGCGTGCACGAATCCAGGGGGGTTTGCGTAACGGACGGCTGGTGATTTCGATTTTTACAGGAATGCGCGCCGTCTTGGCTGCTCCACGTTGTTTTCTTTCGCTGTCGCTCATGTGGCCGGACTCTTCAATAATCGTTCCAGATGTGTCTGGAATTGTTCAGTAATGGTTTCGGTGGACGCATCAATACCGAGGTTTCTCAGCTGCGTGACTTCCAGCCCTTTGTAACCACAGGGGTCAATCATCGAAAATGGCGCCAGATCCATGTCGACATTGAGGCTGAGTCCGTGAAAGGAACAGCCCTTGCGAACGCGCAGTCCGAGTGCGGCAAGCTTGCGGCCATCGACATAGACGCCGGGCGCCTTCTCGCGGCGCCGTGCATCAACGCCGTAGTCTGCACACAGGTTAATCACGGCCTGTTCCAGTTTTCGGACCAGCGATTGTACACCCAGTTGACGCCGATTGATGTTCAGCAGGGTATAGACAACCAGTTGACCGGGGCCGTGATAGGTGACCTGTCCGCCGCGATCCACGTTCAGCACCGGTATCTTGCCACTGTTGTGCAGGTGTTCCTGTTTGCCATTGCGCCCCAGCGTGAATACCGGGGGGTGTTCCAGAAACCAGAGTTCGTCAGGGGTGTTGGCATCGCGGTGTTGCGTGAAGTACTGCATGTCGCGCCAGGTGGTTTCATAGTCCACCTGACCGAGATGACGGATGATCAGGGCGTCAGCGGCAGGCATGATGGGCCTTAATGCTGGCTTCAGAGCGCCATGATGACTGCCTCGCAGTCGACCAGGTCCTGATAGATGGCATCCAGTTGTGCACGGCTGGTGGCGTTGACGACCACAGTGACCGAGGTGTAATTACCCTGGGCGCTGTCACGGTTATACACCGCTCCCTCGCTCAGGTCGGGAACATGTTTGCGTACGATCTCCACAACAATGATGTCCAGATCGCAGTCAGACTTTCCCATGGCCTTGATAGGGAATTGGCAGGGAAATTTCAGCGGGCTTTCGTCTTCCTCATTCATGCGGATAGTGTAGCAATCTATCGAAGCGGACTCACGGCTCGATTGTCATGATCCATTAGCGCCACGACCCGCTTTGCCCGGGCATGCCGGGTGTCTTGCCAAGAGAAGTTCTTGGATTTTTGGGGCGCGGATATTCCGGGTGCACGGGGTGCACCGGTTTGTGACCGTGGCCGGGCCGCCCGGGGTGGCGGCCGTAACCCGGGTAGTAGGGGTAGGCCGGGTAGTAGCGGCTATTTTCATCGGCACTGTCGTTGTATGAGCCCTGTTGAATTGCCGCGGCTTCTGCGCGTGCCTTGCTGGCTTCAGCGTTGGCCTGTTGTTTCTCCGCGGCCAGTTTCTCATTCTCCAGGCGGCGCGCTTCCATTCGGTCAGCCTGGTTGACGACGGAATAGAAATCATTGTCCGCATTGCTGGCGGGTGCCTCTGTTGGCGTGATGTCGATGAGTTGTGTATCAGCTATGTGCTCCGCTGGTGGCGTTTCGCTGAAGTGGGTGACACCGCTGTCATCCACCCAGGTGTAGACCTGTGCCGCGCTGGCTAATGAGATGGACAGTGTGAGCAAAATCGGCAGGCAAATGCCACTGGATTGTTTCATGCGAGGTGCCTCGTGAATGTCGCTGTGCCCGGGTCCGTGAGTGATTGTTACCTTCAGTCTAGTCGATGTTGATGACTCGGATGCTCCGCGTATGGGTCTTCAGTGCAACTTTGACGCTTAATAGTCTACCTGAATGTCGCTCATTAATTCCATATATAACAGCCGGATGCGGTAACAACATGCGCTCTTGTCCAGGTGCGTGTGTCTCACGAGGCCGTGGGGCTTTTACCTCTAAAGGCATTTTTCGCGGTGGCCGATAGGTTTCTCAGGCCCCGCGAAAAGCGTTGTAGACAGGGGGGGCAACAGCCAGGGAGACAATACAATGAGTGCCGTAACACATGACCTAATTGTTAAACGCAGACCGGGAAAGAAACGCCGCAAGAGCATGAGTGCATTACGTAAACTTCGCAATGCGCTGGCACGGCGGAAGCTCGAGGAAATGCACGAGGAAGAGCTGCTGCAGGAGCAGATTTACGATGTATTTGCGGACCCGGAAAAGTCCAAATAACGATTAACCCGGTACTGCATCTTTATCTGGCGGTCAGTCGCATCAGCGCGGTGAACAGACACCGCCTGCGACCTGTACCCCCGAATCCTGATTGGCATAGAATCCGGGCATGGCTGTCCGGAAAATTACCCTCCACTGTGATGTCGCTGTCCGTGACATCGTCTGCACGGCTATCCGGGAATATGCACATGCCGCCTATCCTGAAGGGGGTTCCGAATGTGCCCAGGTAGCACGCTATACCTTGCTGGAGCTGGCTGCAGACATTGAGGCCGGAATTACCGAACACGGCCAGAGTGTCGAGATTAGCAAGCGACCCCGGGCCATGGTAAAGGCTGCCTTTGAATATTATTTCAATCGAATGGACGAGGTGCAGGGTGTGACCTCAACCCATCAACGTCAGCTGTTTAGCGAACTCCTGGATGAAAAAGCAGTGACGACACCCGAACTACAGGCCGCGGTCGACAGGGACAACGCCCCTTAACCGGCAACCGGCGGCGCTACTTGATCCAGTCCTGCAGTGCCTCGATGATTTTCTCGGCCTGGTCCTTGCTGGAAATATTGAACTTTGATTTGTACTGATATTCGCCATTGCGTTTCTGGTAACGGCGAATGGAATACTTGTCCGGTCCGTACTCACCCTTGGCACGGTTCCAGTCCTGGTAGCGGTATATGATGGTTGACCAGGCACCCTTTGTGAGTATCTTTTTATCCAGTTCCTTGACGGTCTCAATGCCGTCTTCCTCGTACCTGATCGTTAGTTCATCTACTGTTTCGGCCATGCTACCCTCCGGGGCATTTGTATAGATTGCTGATCCTCGCCGGACGCGGTACCGGCAACGCCGGCCATCATACTGATTTATATCTGTGGCGGAAGCCCTGGTACTGAATTCGTAACGATCACGTGAATAGAGCTCTGGCACCAACGGACTGATTTTTCAGGGTATCATCACCGGCTTTATGCCTCAGGGACCTGATCAAGTGTCAAAATACCTCACTGCGCCGGTTGCCCGCAGCGATATGCCGGGTGGCATACCCTACATCATCGGCAACGAGGCTGCGGAGCGTTTCAGCTTTTACGGCATGCGCGCCATCCTGGTGGTATTCATGACGCAGCACCTGGTTGACTCCAGTGGCGCGCTGCAGGTCATGTCGGAGGAGGAAGCCAAGGGCTGGTATCACCTGTTCGTGTCTGCCGTGTACTTCACACCGTTGCTGGGTGCGCTGCTGTCAGATGGCTTACTGGGCAAGTACCGCACCATTATCCTGTTGTCGCTGTTTTACTGCGCCGGGCATGCGGCGCTGGCGCTTGATGACACGCGCTGGGGGCTGGTCGTTGGCCTGGGACTGATTGCGCTGGGTGCCGGAGGCATAAAGCCCTGTGTCTCATCACACCTCGGTGACCAGTTTGGCCAGACCAATCAAGGGCTGTTGGCGCGCGCCTTTGCCTGGTTTTACTTTGCCATCAACCTGGGAGCGTTTTTTTCAAGCCTGGCCACACCGTGGTTGCTGGTGCGCCATGGCCCTGCCGTGGCCTTCGCGGTGCCCGGTATCCTCATGCTGATCGCAACGCTGACATTCTGGGCGGGACGCCACCGGTTCGTGCATATACCGCCCGGAGGCCGGTTGTTTCTCAAAGAAACCTTCAGCCGGCGGGGTCTGGGTGCACTGGGCAGGTTGTCTGTCGTCTATGTGTTTGTGGCCGTGTTCTGGTCGTTGTTTGACCAGACGGGTTCTTCCTGGGTGCTGCAGGCACAGCATATGAATCGCGATCTGCTGGGAGTGGAGTTGTTGCCCGCGCAAATACAGGCTGCAAACCCGTTGCTGGTGATGTTGCTGATCCCGGTGTTTTCCTATGCGGTCTATCCGGCCATCGACAAGGTTTTTCCGTTGACGCCGCTGCGCAAGATTTCCATCGGCTTGTTTGTTGCGGCGGCGGCATTTGCGATTCCAACGCTGTTACAGCTATCGATTGACCAGGGTGGCACCCCCTCTATCGGCTGGCAGTTGCTCGCTTATGTTGTGCTGACCGCGGCAGAAGTCATGGTATCGATTACCTGCCTGGAGTTTTCCTATACACAGGCACCGAAGACCATGAAGTCCTTTGTGATGGCATTTTTCATGCTGTCGATTTCGCTGGGTAACCTGTTCACCAGCGCCGTCAATTTCATTATTCGTGATGTGGATGGCGACAGCGCACTGCAAGGTGCAGACTATTTCCTGTTTTTCACCCTGTTGATGCTGGTGACTGCTGCGTTGTTTGTCGTGCTGGCACGTTACTACCGCGGGCAAATATATATCCACAGTGAACAAGCGGCGGATGCCTGATAGTGGTGTAGAAAAATATGCGGATCCTGTTACTGTCTGCCTATGATGCACACAGCCATCGCCGCTGGCGACAGGGGCTGGTGGCTGCATTTCCGGAGTGGCAATGGACGGTATTGACCTTGCCGCCGAGGTACTTTTCCTGGCGCGTACGTGGTAACAGCCTGAGCTGGGCCTTTGCAGAACGAGAAACACTGCAACAGCCCTATGATGTCGTTGTCGCGACCTCCATGACCGACCTGTCCGCACTGAAAGGCATGGTGCCAGAGCTGGCCCGGGTACCCAGCCTGGTGTATTGCCACGAAAACCAGTTCGCCTTTCCGGATCGCCGCGGGCCGCTGCAAAACGATCCAAAGATCACCAACCTCTATACCTTGCTGTCTGCGGATCGGGTGATCTTTAATTCCGGGTTTAACCGCGAGTCATTCCTCGCCGGTGCTCAAGCGCTGTTGCGGCAGATGCCGGACGCCGTGCCGGCCGGTGTGGTGGACAGTATTGCCGGCAAGAGTTGCGTATTGCCCGTGCCGCTTGAGCCGCACTGGTTTGAAAACAGGATAGCTTCTGAAGACAGGGAGCAGCGGTTCACTATCGTCTGGAATCACCGCTGGGAATACGACAAGGCCCCGGAACGACTGTTCGCTGCATTACTGAAACTTGACGAGGCCGGTGAGGACTTCAGGGTGCATGTGGTCGGTCAGCGGTTCCGCAAGCAGCCGCCGGTGTTCGCACAAATGTACCCGCGCCTGCAGCAGCATATCGGCGAGTGGGGCATGGTCGAATCCGAACAGGACTACCGCATGTTGCTGCAACGCTCGCACGTGGTCCTGACGACGGCACTGCATGAGTTCCAGGGGCTGGCGATGCTGGAGGCCATGGCGTGCGGCTGTATTCCGCTGGCGCCCGACCGGCTGGCCTATCCGGAATATATACCGGAAGCCTGCCGTTATGCGTCTTTTCCCGCGGATGCAGATGCCGAAAGCACTGCGATCGCGCATCAACTACAATCACTGTGTAGTCGATTCCGGCAGGGTGCAATGCCTGCGGCGCCCAATGTTGAGAACTTCTCCTGGCGCCAGTTGCTGTCGGCATACAGAGAAGAGATCAATGGCCTTGCATAAAAAGACGCAACTACACGGTGGTCGTGCCAGCAACCAGTCGGTGCCGCTGACGTTGCGCGGTGTGCGCCTGTTGTTCTCGGTATTCGGCCGCCTGTTCCCCCGACTGACGGGACGCTGGGCCTATTCGCTGTGGTTCCGGACGCGGCGCTTTCCCGAGTCTGCCGCGGGGAGACGTGTCGCCGGCAGGGCGCGGCGTGACACCCTGATGGTCGATGATATTCCGGTTGCGGTTTATACATGGGGTTCGGGGCCAGTCGTGTTATTTCTGCATGGCTGGTCAGGCCGGGGCAGCCAGGTGGCGGCCTTCACTGACCCCCTCATCGCTGCTGGATACCGGGTGATGGCCATCGATGCACCGGGGCATGGCGATACGCCGGGTGATCGCACCAATATCCTTGAATGTACCGCGGTGTTGCTGGCATTCAACCGCCGTTACGGTCCTGTCCATGCGGCCATTACCCATTCTTTTGGTGGCATGGTTCTGGCCTATGCCATGAAGAAAGGCCTGTCGGTCGAGCGGGTTGTTTGTATCAGTGCCCCGGCACATGTCGAGTACCTGCTCGACAGTTTTGCCAAGACACTGGCTATTCCTGACGCGGTGATTGCGGACATGCGGCGGCGCATGGATGCGCGTTTCCCGGATAAGTTCTGGGAAGATATTTCAACAGTCGAGAATGTGCGTAATCTTCAAGTGCCGGCGTTGATTATTCACGATGAAAATGACCACAGTGTGCCATGGCAGCAGGGAAAGATTATTGCCAATGCCTGGTCAGGTGCACGTTTTATGAAAACGACCGGGCTTGGACATGGCCGTATTCTGCGAAATCAGGCGGTTGTTGATGCTGCGGTCGATTTCATTAACACGTAGACTACCGGGTATGCTTCATCACAGCTTCAGATACCGGTAACGACACATGAAACTTTATCTGGCCCAGCATGGCAACGCCGTATCCAAAGAGGAAGACCCCGAGCGTCCTCTGAGTGAACAGGGTAGGCAGGATGTGCGCAGCATGGCGTCCCGGCTCGCGGATGCCGGTATCCAGATAACACGTGTCTGGCACAGCGGCAAGCTGCGCGCTGAACAGACGGCCGAAATACTGGCCAAACCAATCCTGTCAGGTCGAAAAATAGAGTGTATCAAGGGGCTTGGTCCAAATGACCCGGTGGCCGAATTCGCGTCCGACGCAGATGTCTGGGATGAAAACATGCTGGTGGTCGGTCACTTGCCGTTCATGTCGCGGCTGGTATCACTGTTAATGATCGGTGATGCGGAGCATGAACTGGTGCATTTTTCTCCAGGCAGTGTTGTTTGCATGGAGCGCGATACTGCGGATCGCTGGTGCATCGACTGGCTGCTTCGGCCTGAACTTTTCACCGCTGTATGAGTGTTTGAAACTGCTATGAGCTTGCGCGGTATCGTTCCCCCGGATCCCCAGACCAGTGTGTCACAGGAGCGCTTTGCCGTGATCTTTACGCCACGCAAGGACCGCAAGCGTTTTCCGGCGGGCTGTGTGGAAATCTTTGACACGGCGGAAGAGGCGCTGGCCGCCGCCGACCCCGATAACAAGCGTCATGCCGCGCGGGTGGTGGGGCCGTCAAAGTCATCCGAGGGCCAGTATATCTACTACCTGCTGAAGTGGTTTGAGTAGCTCGGCATCTGGCAGACATGCCGGTTGAGCGGTTATTTTAGTCCACGCAGAAATTCAACATAGGCCGGCTGGTCCCAGTCACGGCCGCCCAGGGCCTGGTAATGAATCTTGCCAGCTGGCCCGACCAGGAATGTCGACGGCAGTCCCCGGGGTTGCCAGACCTGTGTGACCAGTCCGTCGCTATCCATCAGGGGCACCAGCTCGGGGGCCACGATAGCGAGAAAAGTAAACACCGCATCCTCTGTCTCCGCGGTGTTGACAATTACGAACTCGATCTCACTGTCCTCAAGCAGGTTGATCATGCGCTGAATACTGGGCATTTCACGACGGCAGGGGCCGCACCAGCTTGCCCAGAAGTGCACGAAACGCCAGTGCCCGCCGGTGGTCGCCAGGTCATAGGCCTCGCCATCGATGTTATCCAGTTTCAGCTCGGGTGCAGCAATGCCATTGACGCGCATCACGCCCGCGGGCAATGACTCCGCGGCCGTGCCGTGTGCCGGGAGAGCCAGCAGCAAAATGACCAGGATCAGTAGGTTGCGAGTCTTCATGGCGCAGGGGGATGCTGCGGGCATTCAATATGCTCAAACGTTATCTGCAGCGGTTCACCGTTCTTGTCCTTGCCTGTCATAAAGTTTGCCTCGAGGTGAAAACTGCTGACGCTGCCCGGCACTACGATATTGCCGCCAACGGGTTCATCCGCCTGCAGATCAACGACCGGTGGTAACTGGGTCCAGTGAAAGGTGGAGCGATTCGACTGCGGCAGTTCAATAGTGTCCCATTGTTCGTTCCAGTAGTCAGCGCCCAGAATAGTCACGGCCTGTCCGTTGCTGCTGAGACGCCAGTTGGCGGTTTCCAGCCAGGTCACCTGCTGACTTCTGTTTTCAATATGTACCGTCACAAAGCAGGTATCAGTGATAATATCGATGGCAGCTTGCGGGAAGCCGCGTGCTTCATAGAACGCGGCCATTTGTTCGGGTGCACGCGGTATGATGACCATCAGTAGCTGTTCGTTTTCAAAGAACGGGCCAGGATAGGGCTTTTCCATGCTGTAACCCGGCGCTATCGGCAGCATGCTGCACAGCAGTGCGCCGAGTACCCTGACAATCATTAGATATAGCCGGTTGTTTCGCATAAAATATGCCGTCCACAGCATCACGTTTTGCACGCTTCGAGTGTGCATGGTTTCTGACAGGAGGACAAGATATGCACAGGATTCTGCCAGCGTTTCTGTTGGTTCTACTGGCCATGCCGGCTGCGCGGGCTACAGACGTCGTCAACGTAAAACTGATGACGCTCGAACTTGCCGTTGATATTGCACAGGGGGCGATAGAGGCTTGCCGCAAGGATGGCTACCAGATCTCGGTTGTTGTCGTTGACCGCAGTGGCCGGACACAGGTAGTGATGCGTGATGTGTTCGCCAATCAATACATGACACAGCTGGCCCAGGGCAAGGCCAGTGCCGTGGTGCTTTCAAACACCAGTTCCAGTGCGTTGCGCAAGAATCGTGCAGACATTGCGGCTGAACTGAATTTGCTGGACGACTTGCTGGTACTGGACGGTGGCCTGCCGGTGACGGTTGCCGGTTCGATGATTGGTGCAGTCGGTGTGAGTGGCGCGCCGGGTGGTGACCTGGATGAAGCCTGTGCGCAGCGGGGCATCGATGGCGTGCAGGAGCGGCTGGACTTTGCCGACTAGTCCCCAACCATCGCATATACCTTTTCGTAGGAGCGGCGTCCTCGCCGCGATTATGCACCTGCCTTGATTAATCGCGCCGGGGACGGCGCTCCTACAGGATGCGCCAGAACCTCACCATCAGTGAATTCCATAGCCAAAAGTTATTTTTCTTCCGTGTGTTTCCGTGGCCATGGTTTTTAACTTTGTCAGGCAGGGCCCTCACCAGGATCACGGCTTGCACACAAGTACCAGTTTGCCGACTGTCTGACCCGACTCCAGGTCTTTATGTGCCTCGGCAACCGAGTCGAAGGCGTAGCGGGTCACCGCCGGGGGTGATAATTTTCCTTGCTCCAGCCATTGCAGGATCTGCTGCATTCCTGTGGTCATCAAGTCACGCTTGTCAAACAGGTAGCTGAGGTTGAAGCCCAGTACGCTGCGGTTTTTTGTGGTCAGGTCGAAGGGGCTGAACCGTGGCGTGCGCAGGTAATCCCATGCCAGTCTGAATTTTCCCGGCAGGCCGTTGTGTGTCACCAGCATGCCGTGGAAGCCATAGACAACCAGACGTCCGACGGCTGCCAGGTGCCGGTAACTCTGCTTCAGGGTGGTGACGCCGTTGGCGTCAAGGATGATGTCAAAGCCTCCCGGTGCCAGGCGTTCTGCTTCACTCCACAGGTCCTGTGTCGATTTGTCGATGACGGCGTCCGCACCCAGCGCGCTCACGGCGGCGACTTTATGGGTGGCCCCGACGACACCGATCACCCCGGCGCCTGCAAGTTTCCCGAGTTGCACCAGCATACTGCCGACACCACCGGCTGCGGAATGCACCAGCAGGGTCTCGCCGGCATGCACGTGTGCCAGTCGAAACAGTGCAAACCAGGCGGTTAATGATACGGCAGGTATTGCGGCGGCTGCTTCATACGAGAGTTGTTGCGGCAGCCGAAAGACCTGCTCCCTGTTGACACAGACCTGGGTTGCATAGCCATTGAATCGTGTGACGGCGATCACCGGGGTGCCTGGTTCGAGGTCGGTAATGGCGGCGCCGCATTCCAGTACCGTGCCACTCACCTCGAATCCGGGAGTGACGGGGTAACCGACATAATGCTTTGCAGATGAATACAGGCCCATGCGCGTCACGCAATCAGCAAAATTCACGCCGCTGGCGGCGACCGACACGATGACGTCGTTGGGTCCGGGGTGCAGGTCCGGGTGTTGCTCGATGGCCAGTTGTTCATAACCGCCGGGCTGGTGGATGACGATCTTTTTCATGGCGGGAGGTATTTCTGGCTATCAGCAAAAAAATATTATGGCCACGGAATCCACGGAAGAACACGAAATTCTTATTCAGAAGGCATTTATTTTTCTGTATTCTTCCGTGGATTCCGTGGCTATTTATATTACATGTACACCCGGTTTAATGAGTCCCGGTATCCGCGGTTTTTCCCCAGAGTTCCTCCAGCCGCTTGTCGCGGCCGCAGCCATAGCGGTAGAACTTGTAGCGTACCGGGTTCTTCTGATAGTAGTCCTGGTGGTAGTCCTCGGCAGGATAAAAGGTACTGGCCTCGGTTATTGCGGTCACAACGGGCGCATCGAAGGGTTTCAGTTCGATCAACGCGGTCTTCGACTGTTTTGCCAGTTTTTCCTGTTCGGCATTGTGGTAGTAGATTTCGCTGCGGTACTGGCTGCCCCAGTCGCAGAACTGGCCGTTTGCGTTTGTCGGGTCAATGTTGTGCCAGAATTCGTTCAGCAGTTCATCATAGCTGATACGTGTTGGGTCGTAGATGATCTGTACGGCCTCGGCATGTCCGGTGTCGCCGCGCGAGACTTCCTTGTAGCCGGGATTTTTCTTGTTGCCACCGATATAGCCGGAGGTCGTCGAAATGACGCCGTCGAGTTTGTCGAACGGTGGTTCCATGCACCAGAAACAGCCGCCGGCAAAGGTTGCTGTCAGGTACTGTGTCTTGTCGTCCTCACTTGACGCATTGCCGGTGAATGCAACACTGCCGAGAAGCAGCAAGGCGAGCCAGCGGGTCAGTCGGGTGGTGTTCATGGCATGGTCCTGTCATTGTCGAAGGTGTAGGCAATGGACAGCCGGGCTGCCGGTTTGTTTCATTTTTATTCCGGCAGGCCCCGTTTGCCATTCCGGTGGCCGCCACTGATAATCGAGCCATGACCTTCGTCATCAACAGCTATCAAGCGGGTATGCCGGCAGCGTATGCGCAACAACGCGGTGATTAAACATCGCAATGTGGTCGGCCTGCTGCTGGGCCCGCTGCTGTTCGCGCTGTTGCTGTTATCACCACTGCCCGAGGGTATGACGCCGCAGGGACTGCGCGTGGCGGCTGTTGCTGTGCTGATGGCCGTGTGGTGGGTGACCGAGGCGATTCCGATTCCCGCGACGGCGTTGCTGCCGATCGCGCTGTTCCCTGTGCTGGGCGTGTTACCCGGCAGTGAGGTCACGCGCGCCTATGGCAATCACCTCATCTACCTGTTTCTGGGCGGCTTCCTGATCGCCGTGACCATGCAGAAGTGGGATTTGCATCATCGCATCGCGCTCTACACGATTCGCCTGGTCGGGGTGACGCCGCAGCGCATTGTGCTCGGCTTTATGCTGGCAACGGCATTCCTGTCGATGTGGATCAGTAATACCGCGGCCACCATGATGATGGTGACCATCGCCATGGCCGTGACGGGTGAGATGGAACACGACCACCGGCACAATCCCGGTGAGTTCTGGTTTGGCACGGTGTTAATGCTTGGTATTGGCTATGCGGCTTCCATCGGTGGTGTGGCCACCCTGATTGGTACGCCGCCCAACGCGATTTTTGCCGGTGTGATGGAGAAAACCTACGGTATCAGTATCAGCTTTCTTGACTGGATGATGTTTGCATTACCGTTGTCGCTGGTGATGCTGTTGATTGTCTGGTTCTATCTCGCGCGCGTGCTGTTCACGCGTGCTGACATGCGCCTCCCCGGCAGCAAGGAAATGATCAGGGAGCACATCGCCCGGCTTGGCCCGATGTCGCGTCAGGAGATGATTGTTGCAGCGGTTTTTTGTGCGGTCGCCTTGCTGTGGATTCTGCGTGGCTTTTTTCAGCCGCAAGCGCTGTCCATGATCAAGGATTCAACCATCGCAATTACCGGGGCGTTACTGTTGTTCCTGATACCGGTGGATCTGAAAAAAAGGGAATTTCTGCTCGACTGGAAGACGGCTGTGACGATTCCCTGGGACATTATTGTACTGTTTGGCGGTGGTTTCGCGCTGGCGCAGGGCTTCAGTGAATCCGGTCTGACGCGCTGGCTGGCAGAGCAGTTAACGGTGCTGCAGGGGGTTAATAGTGTCCTGATTATCGTGGCCGTTGTGCTGCTGGTTGTGTTTCTGACTGAAGTGACTTCCAACACGGCCACCGCCTCACTGCTGTTGCCCGTGATGGGCGCACTGGCGACAGCCATTGATATGAATCCCCTTGGCCTGATGGTGGCGGCGGTTGTTGCCGCCTCCTTTGCCTTTATGCTGCCCGTTGCGACGCCCCCCAACGCGATCGTGTTCAGCAGTCGTTATATCAGTATCGCGCAGATGGCGGCGGCCGGTTTTCGGCTGAACCTGATCGGGGTGCTGGTGATTACGGGGTTTGTGTACCTGTTATTGCCGTATGCCTGGGGCATACAGTTGCAGGGAGCAGTGGCTGTTATTCGTTGACCTTGGCGAGGACATTTATGTGGAAGGATATCTGCTCGAGGAATGCCTGTGTATCACGGGCACCCGCGGCGATGTTCATGCGTACGCGACAGCTGTCAGTATCCAGTTCTCCGGCTGCGCCAAAGACTTGCCAGCCCGCGAAACTGGCTACCCCGTCCGTGCGGCCGCCGGCCATGGAGGCTGTGGCAACGATATTGATGACATCCTCGCCGTTTTCGCAATCATATTTCCTGCCTAACTCAAAACAGACCACTTCCAGTGACCAGCGTGGATGGGGCAGGCCACCGCAAAGTTCGACTTCTGCCATGCCGCTGTAGATGAACAGGCGATTTGCGCCGTCCGGGCCATTCACATGTACCTCCATGTCCTGCATGTTGGTGAGGCGGTTGGGTACAATGACGTTGGAAGTGTCCATATTGATACTCCAGTATTTTTTTACGGGATGTCGGGAGTTGTGTGGAACAGCCCTTGTTAGAGACCTTATTTGACGATACTTGGAACGATAAGGCAAGTGACTGCCTGCAGCTACAGCCCGGTTTTGCGGCTATTCAGTCGGATTGGTGCTGGTTGTAGGGCTGCGGTGACGGAAATGTCATGACTTTTCCATTGTGTGCGTCTGCCGCAATGATCTTGTTGCTACCCTCGCGCTCAACCTCGTCAATCCGAATCACGGCCTGTAACGGGATATAGGTCCGGGTGACACCCTCAAACTCGGATTTCAGCTTTTCCTCTGCCGGGTCAACCACGATGGCAGAGCGTTCGCCAAAGATAATTCCCTCGACTTCCAGGAAGGCATACATGTTTCCCTGATGAATCTCATGGGCGTGCAGCTCGTAGATGCTGCCCTGGTTGTAGAATGAAATACGGTATATCTTCTCGTCAGTCATGATGCTGTACGGTCTTCCGGCTATTGCTCGATCAGGTGATCCAGCTTGTCTTCCATGTGCAATTCGGTCAGGTCGGTAAAGCCACCGATGCATTCGCCATCAATAATAATCTGCGGCACCGTCCGCGCACCGTTGGTGGCAACGGCGAAATCGCGTCTGGCTGCCGCGTCGGTGTCGATCATGGCCTCCTCGTAGGGGATGTTCCATTTTGTGAGCAGCTGTTTTGCCTTGACACAAAAGGGGCAACTCGCGGTGCTGAATATTTTTACTCTTGCCATTATCTCATCCGCAACCTGTTTCAGGATTGCGCGAAAGTATACAGTAATACACATATCATATTTCACAAAAGAGTGTGGGGGAATATGCGCGTATGCATAACCGCATGCTGCAGCAAGTGTGCCGGGTCATGTTTCCGGTCGCCGTGTTTTACCACTGCCTTTGCAGTGGCAGCGGTCTAGCGACTACCCGGTTTGGGTGAGCGTACGACTTTCTTTTGTGGTGACAGGTTGATCTCGTCAAACACCGTGCCGGCCCGGGCCTCGATGATGGTGAGTACCGCGCTGGCGACATCTTCCGGCAGGATATAGTTGTCCGGCTCATCACCGTGCTGAAAATCCAGCTCATCGAAGAACGCGGTTTTAACCATGCCCGGGTTGACGATGCTGACCCGTATGCCGCTGGCCGCACATTCCTGGCGCAGTGACTGGGCCAGCCCGCGCAAGCCGAATTTGGCTGCCGAGTAGACCGCGCCGCGTTTGCCGCCGCTGCGTGCCGACTCGGAGCCCATGAAGACAATGTCACCCGCGGCGCGTTTTTTCATGCCGGGCAGCAGGGCGCGTACCAGATAGATGTGGCTGGTGAGGTTGAGGTCCAGCAGGCTGCTGATTTGCGTGTAGGAGAATTCCTCCAGTGAGCCGAAGCGGCCGCTGCCGGCACAGCAAACAACGCCATCAATGGCCGGCTCATCCTTCATCAGGGCCTCCAGTCGTGCAGGCAGTTCATCAAGCCGTGACAGGTCAATGGGCACAGCCCTGAAGTGTTCGCTGTCGAAGCGGGCCTTGCTGAAATCGCGTGCCATGCCGATGACCCGGTAGTCCTGCGCGAGCAGTGAGGTGCCAATGGCATGGCCGATACCGGAGCTGGCGCCGGTTACCAGGATGGTCCTGTTGTTCGATCTCTCCATCAGGCCGCCAGTGTACAGCGGAATAGCAGTGATTCCGGAATATGCTGCAACAATTCCCGGGTGCAGAATGCGGTCATCTCCTGCTCCAGTGCCTGCGGATAGGACACCATGCCGTTGTCAGTGCTGAAGGCGCCGGCGAACAGCGGTTCGTCCGGGTAGAGTTGCACAATGTTTCTGAAGTAGCTATGCGGCAAGCGGAATGTTCCCAGACTGACAGAGTGCAGTTGTTCACTGTCCAGTTGGCTGAAGAGTTGCTGAAACAGCCCGCGGTATTGCGCCTGGTAACCGTGCTGGTAGATCAGCGGATCAAAGCGCAGGCCGAGTTGCCAGCCGGCCTGCTGCAATTGCAACATCGCCTGCAGACGCCGTTCCAGCGTCGGCACCTTGTGCTCCAGTGCGTGGTAGATCTCTTCAGGAGTAAAACTGAAGGCGATGACCGCATTCGGAATCGGTGCCATTTTCAGCAGGCCGCGGATCTGGGTGCTCTTGGTGCGCAGCTCGATGTTTGCCTGCGGGTGGCGGCTGAAGAACGGCAGGAAGTGTTGTACAAATGCCGAGACCGGCTCCATGGCAAGACTGTCGCAGTCGTAGCCGGAAAAGAACCAGCAGGACTCGTTGTCAGCCTCAGCCAGTATCGTGCCCATGTCGTTTTCAAAGTCTTCGTAGTTGACATACAGCACATAGTGCGCCGAGCGGTACATGCCTTGCAGGAAACAATAGCGACAGTCATACAGGCAATTCAGCATGTGGGAAAAGTAATAGTTCCTGCGTCCACCGAGACCGTAACCCTCCGGTGCCTGCAGAACGCGGCCCTTGTGTTTCTCCGCCAGGATCAGCGATGGATTGCGTTTTTGGAATCGGAAATTCTGTGCATTCGGGTTGAACACCTCGCCATAGCGGTCACATTCAACGCGTGTTGCATGCGGGAAGCGCGCGCATATCTCGCGCGTGCGCGGATGGTCGGCAACCTGCCGTTCTATATAGATGATGTTAAACACCGGGTTCCTGTGTTGCCTGCAGCGGACCGGGTGCCAGTGAATCGAGGTGCTGCTGAAGACATTGCAGTACCTCGGTGGCTTTCTTGCGGGTGTCGAGTTTGTCGAGCCACAGCGGCTGGTTTGGGACGAGTACCTTCCAGCGTCTTGCCAGTTCTGCCAGCTGATGCTGCTGGGAAACCGTGAAGTGCCACTGACGGGTTAGCTGCTCGAGTCCCGCGGGCGCTGCATGCCAGTTGTCATGCTCCTGTGCCAGGGCTGACAGTGCGTCAAGCAGCGGGTCGATTTCATCCAGTGCCCGTGTAATCAGCTGCGCACAGCTTTCCGCGGTGATGGTTGCGGTGGAGTGCTCGCGGTTGTCTGATACAACCTTGAAGCATTGCACCAGTTCGGCACTTGAGAAACGTGTCGCCACGGCATAGTAGCCACTGGCCTCCATGTCGTAGGCCAGACCGTGGTGGTAGCTGCTCTCAGGTCTGTCGACGGTGAGCAGGCTGGTCGTTGTCGTAGCCAGGTCGAACAGTTGTGGCGGGTACCAGCTTTTTCCGGTTGCATGATCAGTAACGCGATGTGCCAGCAGGCTGTGTCCGGTGGCGTGCGTGGCATGTCCGGCAATGCCGATATTGAGCCAGGCGGCCTGTGCTGCGGCGCTGTTGCAAGCGGCCAGCAGCGCGGTGGCGGCAGCGGCTGCGATCTTGCCTGGACCCGAGATGATCAGTGACATGCCGGCATTACGATAGATGCGAAATCCGCCGCGGGTTGTTTTATCCGTGAGCCTGTAATGCGCAATCAGCGGGCGTGCTTCGGCGGGCAGGGCGACCACAAGATTGATCATGCCAGACAACCCGGTGGCAGTGACGTTTGCTGCCGGTAGCGTTGCTGTTTCTCGCGGTAGCGACGCGCCAGCTCGTGGTTGCCGTGTTTGATCGCTCCCTTGATGACAATGGCCAGTTTTTCCAGCAGGGTTGCCAGGGCCGCGGCATGGTTGGCGTTATCCAGTGTGCTGGAAGCCAGTATGTTTTCCAGGGCGTGAATGCGAAAACGGTCCATACCCCAGTAGTGTCGCGACAATTGGTCGCTGTGTCCCCCGGTCTTGATGATGAGTGGTTCGTCTATATACAGCACCGGGTGCCGGGCGCAGATTCTCAGCCACAGATCATAATCCTCGCAGGCGGGCAGGCGTTCATCGAACAGGCCAACCTCGTTGAAAAGCTCGCGCTGAATCATGACGGCGGAGGGGGATATGGCGCACAGGGGCAGGCACTGCCGGAAGATATGACCACCGTACTTGGCATGTTTCTTCTTCGGGTTGACGCGCCGGCCGTTGCGTATCCAGATTTCATCACTGTGACAGATTTTATATTCCGGCCGGGCATGCAACTGTTCACATTGCTGCGCCAGCTTGTAGGGAAACCAGTGGTCGTCCGAGTCGAGCAGTGCGATCCAGTCGCCACTGGCCGCCTGTATGCCGGTGTTGCGTGCACTGCTGACGCCCCTGTTTTGTTGATATATATAGTGGGCATCAGGAAACTGGCTGCATACCAGTCTGCGCGTGTCATCGCTGGAGCCGTCGTCAACAACGATCACTTCCGCTGCCGGAAGCGTCTGTGCGAATACCGACTGCAACGCATTCGCAAGGCGCGCGGCGCGGTTCCAGGTTGGGATAATCACCGAGATGTTCATCTGTTTGTGATAGCTGGCAATGACTGTCGGGCCGCTATTCTCTAACAGAATGAGGGTCAGGCCAAAGACCCGTCAAGCGGGTCGCGGGTTGGTGTCACCGGACCGTGAGCGGTGGATGGTGGCAATCAGTTGACGAAATGCCGGAAAATTGACGATTCTGGCTTACTGGACGGTTGCCATGCAGTCAGACAGTTGCTTTACCACCAGTTGCATCAGTTCATCCATCGTCAGGCTGTCTGGTACATTCTTAATATCTGAAAACCATATGTTTTCTACCGTACCGCCGGCCTCCGCGTCCTGCTGTGACAGCAGCGGCAGGCCGATGAAGATGCCCTGCTTGCCATCGTCGAGTCCAACGGTAACTAATTGAAGTTCTAATGTTTTCATGTCGACTCCTGGGTGGCTGCCGGCACAGTGTGAAATGCCGGTCTGGCCTTGGGTTCGACATTATTCCTGCATATCACGTGCCATATCGGGACTGGTTTCACTGCGGCGCTGATTACGTGCATTGAGCCAGCGCCACAGCGTGCCGCTGGGGTGGTCATAGCCGCTGCAGATGTAGTTGAGGGCGTGCAGGTTGTGGGCGCTCCAGCGCATGTGTGTCTCGGCATCCGCCTGGCCGCAGATCAGGAGCTGGTCACCCTCCCGCAGCTGTATATCATTTCCCGGTAGCAGCACCTCGTTGTTATCGGCGTGCTTGAGGTAGAGCGCAACACAGGGCAGTGGTGCTGTGATATCGCGAGGGTCTGTAAGCAGGTTACCCAGCGTTGTCGGGCAGTCCCTGTTGAGCAGTTCCAGTATGGCCGGCGTTTGCTCCTCAGAGACGGTCAACACCCAGGAATCCGGTGGCTTGTCCAGGACCCCGACCACCCGGCTGACCAGTACATTGGCCCATTCTTCATTCTGGTCTCGCGCCATGCGCAGGAAGTCCGCCAGCAGTGGCGTGGTAATCAGGTCAACAACGCGCTGGCCGATGAGCCTTCCGGACTGCATGATGATGTCGACGTGAGCGGCTGCGAACAGGGTGTCATTGGTGCTCAGGTTTTGCCGCGCCACGATGAACAGGTCCTTGTTGATGTCCAGTGCGGTCATGATGATGGACAGGTTGTTGGCGTCATCATCGGTCCCGGCGATGAGGCCAACCGCCTGTTCGATGCCGGCTTCATGCAGCGTGATGGCCTCTGTACCTCGCCCTTCGATGGTGCCCTCGGGTGCCCCTGTCCTGGCGATATCTGCTTCGATAATCACGGTCCGTATACCCTTGAAGGAGAGGCTCTCCTGTACCGCCTTGCCAAAGCGGCCATAACCGCACACCACCCACATACCCCTGGGGGGCACCGTAAAATCACTCAGCGGCGATTCGTGAATAGTGGTCATCCATTCATACACCAGGTACATGCTCGGCGACTGGAACATCATGGCAAAGCGCTTGGCGAAGGCATCAAACGGGTTGATGATGTAATCCGTGCCAAACGAGGCGATGTTGTCCTGTGAATCGCGTGATTCGGCCCGGCAGATCACGGGCAGGTCCGGTGCCAGCAGTTTGCTGGTGATGGAAACGGTCATGTTGATGTGATCGATGCCGGTGAGAGCGATGACACCCTGGCATTCCGGCTTCTGCAATCCGGCCGCCAGCAGTGTGGACGTGTTGGTGACATCCGCGCTGATCCCGGGGACCACCAGTGGCAGATCTTCAAGGCGCAATAACTGGATCTTGCTGTCATCCCTGTCGATGATGACGCTGCGGATATTATGTTCAGCCAGTTCGCGAATCACCAGGTGACCGGCATCGCCCAGTCCGCAAATCAGGTAAAAAGGTTCGCGCAGCGCCTTTACACCACGGGAAAATTTCGTGAAGGCGACAATCCGCTTGAAGGCCGGGTCCTGCAGCAGGGAAAACAGTGAGCCGATGGCATAGAGCCAGGAAATGACGGTCAGGTACATGGCGACCGTCGTCCAGATGCGCTGTGGTTCGGTGAACGGGTAGGGGATTTCGCCGAAGCCGATGGTGGAGCCCATGAAACTCACAAAATAAAAGGCGTGGAAGAAACTCATTTGCCAGGGATTGCCCTGGTCGTCCACACCCGGTATCAGCACCAGGCCGATCATGGAAATCGCATAGGCCAGTATCACCACGATCAGTGGTACGCGCATGCGCCGCAGTAACAGGTACAGGAGGTTATGCATGGCCGTCCGGGTTATCGGTTACAGCACAGATGAGTGCGTCGCTGCTCAACGACGGAACATGACGGTTTCAGTCACCAGGATGACGACAGAGGTGATATTTGCCAGCAATGCGCCACCGGAAAGAGACACGATACTGGCCATGATCATGGGTGTGACACCCATGTCTGTGGCATGGACAGACAGGGTCCAGACGATGACCGCAGCAATGAGTTGCAGATCGGCGACCAGGCTGGTGGCCAGCAAAACCGCGCCAATGTGAGCGCGGTCTCCGAACTTCATGATGGTCGCAATCAGGCTGACGACCAGTGCGGCATACAACTCGTACACGTTATGGTGATTGGGGTCGTCGAGATCGCCAAGAAAGAAACCGAAATTCAGTGTCAGTGCCAGCACAATGAAGAATGCGAAAAAGACTTTCTCCAGGTTCATAATCGGTTCCCCTCGGGTTTGTGGGCTTAAGTCAGGCCGGTTCGTACAACCGTAGCAAAGGGCATCGGTGATCACAAATCCGGGTGTATTCAGGGCCGCTTGCGGTGTGCCACGCAGCTGTGATTCAGCGGCTGTTGCTATTTTACAGTAATTCTCCGACGCGTCCTGTCTCCCGGGTTGAATAAACCCGGCTGGCTGGTTCGTATACATTGAAATCTCCGGGTACTCGCCTGACAATGGTGTATGACTTCCGGTTCGCTTGATGACGAGATGCTTGCGCTGTTGCAACAGCGTGTCGGCAGGATTCATCTCAGGCAACGCCTGGGCATAGAGCGTGACTATGAACACAAGGTGTTCGGCCAGGGGCGCAATTTTTTTCACGTCGAGAACTGGTATGCGCTGCGTTCCATTATCCGCAACAGCATGCGACTGGTGTTGCTGCACGGCAGGGCAAGGCGCAATGCACGCCAGATCAGGGTGCGTCACAACCATATCACGCTGCAGCACTTGCCGGCCGCCTTTGATGACTTTACCCTGCTGCAGATCTCCGACCTGCACCTGGACATGGCGGATGATTTTCCCCATGTGCTGATTGATGCCATTCGCCAGGTGGACTATGACCTGTGTGTGTTAACCGGCGACTTCAGGGCGGAAACGTACGGTCCCTACGAGGCTGCCCTGCAGGCCCTGCAGCAGGTGCGCACCCACCTTGAGGGCGAGGTCTATGGTGTGCTCGGAAATCACGACACCATTTGTATGGTGCCGGCGATTGAATCAATGGGGATTCGCATGCTGCTTAATGAACGGGTGATGTTGCAGCGTCCGGGTGGAGTAATCTACCTTGCCGGTATCGATGATCCGCACTACTACCGTGCCGATAATATCGAAAAGGCGGGCGATGACATTCCCGAAGATGCTGTGTCGATTTTGCTGGCGCATTCTCCCGAGATCTACCGGCACGCCGCACATGCAGACTTTGATGTCATGCTGTGTGGTCACACGCACGCGGGGCAGATGTGTCTGCCCGGAGGGATTGCAGTGATGTGTAATGCCAGCTGCCCGCGAAAATATTGCGCAGGTGCGTGGCGTTATCACGAGCTGTCAGGTTATACCTCTGCCGGTTCGGGGTCCTGTGTTGTGGATCTGCGCATCAATTGTCCGCCGGAAATCACGTTGCATCACCTGCATTGCGGCTGATGCCTTCGTCATAATCTGTTGAGAACGCTGACCCGGCGGGGGGCTGCCGGTGCGTCAGGCCTGGACCGATCTGAGTGGCCTGGAAAGCAGCAGGTCGATCACAATAAATATGATTACCGCCAGTGCCATTTCGCCACTGCTGGCTTCGAGCACGGTTTGCATGCCCCACAGCGGTAACAGGGATTCCGGTAATTGATCAAGCAGCGGTACCGAGCGACTGGATGCAATTCCGAAACGCCGTTTGATGAAACTGGAAAACAGGTCCCCGAGCATCGCCAGCAGGGCGAAGCTGGCACCTTCGAGCATTGACAGTTTAAACATCGGTGCCAGCAGTGCGGTGGCCAGAAGTGCGCCAATCAAGCCGCGCAGCGTCTTCGAGGGACCCAGCAGCGGGCGGTTATCTGCAAACGTATGGTGGTTGTCCAGTGGCCGGTTCCAGTGTGAGCCCAGCAGTAGTCCGAGCAGTGCGGGCGTGCCATTGGCAATGACAAGTAACAGTACCAGGTGGCTGACCAGCCAGATGCGCATGAGAGTGTCGATTCCTGTCTGCTTGAGGACTACCTAAAGACTAGCCGCTCATCAGGAGGAACGCGAGTCATCCCGGTCGAGGCAAAAAAAACCCGCCATCAGGCGGGTTCAAAGGAGGTTGGTGTTTGGGCTAACACTCAAATATCAGGTGCTGCATATCCACTAGGTATTGTCGCTGCTGATCAATCCACGATAGTGAGGCTGGATCATCTGCGGCAGCACGTTGTATGTCATCGATCCGGCGCTCGGCCTCTTCAAGGCGTTGTGCCTGCTCGGTCCTGCTCAGTTGTGACAGCTGGTCTACATCGAAGATAATGTTTTCCAATGTTCTCACTCCTCGCATTCAAGCTCTGACCTACGACGGTCTTCATTACGCCCTCAACGTCTCGAACTGTCAACCACAATTGATTGACGGAAATTCCGTCATTTTTACGTCCCTGAACGTAGGATTCTGATAATGCTGGTATATCGGGATCGATTAATTTTTGTATATTCAGATGTAGCGGGTGAAAAAATTATATATGTTATAACTATATGAATCATATGGATTAAATGTGATTGCCCTAACTGCCTATTATAATGTAAATTATATAAATAACATGTAAATATATGATATATATGAATTATATATTTATATTTAAATAGTATATAAATTTATTAAATTAGTGCTTGCTTATTTAAGAGATTGCTTATATTATCATCACCGTTATTGCTAACAAATTAACACTGAACGTTTATTCAACTAAATTATTTCTTGGAGAATGACATGAAAAAGATTTCAACTGTATTATTTGCTGCAACCATTGCAGTTGCATCAACTGCTGCTTCTGCCTGGGGTGGCTGGGGTCCTTGGGGCGGCGACCGTGGCTACGGTGGTAATGACTGGGATGGCTTTGGTGATGGTTGGGGTGACGGCGATTTCGACGGTGACTTCGGCTTCAACATGAGCGGTAGCGGTCGCGGACGTGGCAGCGGTTATGGCCGTGGTTATGGTCGTGGTTATAACGATTACTATGGCGGCCGTGGTTATGGTTACGGTCCCTATGGTGGTTACGGTGCTCCTTATGGTGCTCCTTACGGTGCTCCTTATGGTGCAGCGCCTTACGGCTATGCCCCGGCTGCTCCTGCTGCCCCGGCTGCTCCTGCTGCTGCCCAGTAAGTCACCTTACTGAGCCAGAAAGGCCAAACGGGGGCGGCTCGCCAGAGTCACCCCCGTTTTTTATGCCTGAGAGGAAATAATTGTTAGGTGAATGACGAATTAAATTACGAGGTGTTGTCATGAAAAAGGGATTAATGAGTTTATTGTTCCTGGTTACAGGGCTGTTTGCGCTGTCGGCCCGTGCCGATGTGCTGGTGCTGATACATGGCTACCTGGGCGGCGCCTACTCCTGGGATGAGAGTGGTGTAACTGCCGTGCTGCAGCAGCATGACTGGCAGCACGCCGGCGTCTATGTTGCGGGTCCGGCCGGTGTACAGTTGATCCCGGCGGCGGGTGTGCAGGCCAGACACAAGATTTATGCAGTCGACCTGCCGTCAGAAGCGCCGGTGCTGGTGCAGGTCTACCAGCTGCACGAAATTCTTAAGGCGATCAGCCAGACGCACAAGGATGAGCCCTTGATTCTGGTCGGGCATTCGGCCGGCGGGGTGGTTGCCCGAGCGGCACTGGTGCGCGGCAACTACGAAAATGTGAAGGCGCTGATTACCATCGCCAGCCCACATCTGGGTACATCACGGGCCGAGCAGGCGCTGGATGCGACGGATATTCCTTTTCCCATCTCCATGGTGACGGACTTCTTCGGCGGTGGCGCTTATCACACGGCCATGCGCTCACGCGGACTGTATGTCGACCTGGTGCGCCCGCAACCAGGCACGCTGCTGTACTGGCTGAATGCCCAGGCGCATCCCGATATTAAATACTTCTCTATTGTGCGTGGTCCTTCACAGGCCGGCTGGGGTGATTACGTCGTGCCGACCTATAGCCAGGACATGAACAACGTGGTGGCGCTGCAAGGGCGGTCGACCCTGGTCAACGTGCCCGTCAGTCATGGGCTGGAACCGGTTGATGGCAGTACAATTGTACAGCTGTTGTCTGATTTGAAGTTGTAAACAAACCTGCTTGTTGTCACCCCCGCACGCGCCGCGGGGGTGACGGTGTGTTGCCGATTCGGCGGCACAATCAGTTTTTCAGGGCCTCCAGCGTTGCCAGTACCGCATCGGGTTCCATGCGTTTGGTGTAATCCTTGTCAACGTGTGCGGCGGCGACCATCCCGCTGCGATCGATGACATAGGTTGCCGGTACCGGTAGTTCCCAGCTGTCATCGCCATTACTGGCCGGGACGTCCAGTCCCCATTTCAGGTAGAGCGGCCGCATCTCTTCATAAACGGTAAACAGCAGGCCGTACTGGCGTGCGGTTTTGTTGCCGATGTCGCTGAGCACCTCGAATTCCAGCTGATGTTCATCGATCGCTGCCATGGCCTTGTCAGGTGTTTCGGGTGAAATGCCGATCAGGCTCCCACCCAGCGCCTTGATTTCAGGCAGGCGTGACTGCAGGGCATGCAGTTCCAGGTTGCAGAAAGGGCACCAGCCGCCACGATAAAAACTGAGCACCAGCGGACCATGCCGGAGTGTCTCCTGCAGGCTGACCGGATCACCGGTCACATTGGGCAAGGTGAAATCAGGCGCGACATCGCCGATGTTGATGGCATGCGCTGCAATCTTCGAGGCATACAGTTTCTCAAAGCTGCCGGCAACGGTCTGCGCCTCATCCTCCGGTAGGGCAGACATGAAGTTTCCAACCGTTTCCCCGATCCGGTCGGCAAGGCTTGTGTCATTGCGGTTCATGGCCAATGCTCCTCTGTTAGTTAAATGTCATTTAAATTCTATTCACCACGGAGGCACAGAGAACACAGCGTTCTACGCTCAAAAAGCGTCAGGAAAATAGCATTAACCAAGGCAGCAATATCCTGTTCTTTGTCTTTTTCGCACGATTTTATTACGAAACATCTCTGTGTACTTTGTGCCTCTGTGGTGTAATGAAGGGTGACGGTCATTTCAGATCTGCCGGTAGCAGCAGCTGTAGCGCACGTTTCCCGAGGTCGCGTATGAGTTCAGGGTCATTGCGGGTTTTTGCATACAGCACGATGCCTTCGGTGTAGGCGAACAGGGCACGTGCGGCGGCGGCGATATCCATTGCAGGCAGTTCGCCATTCACAATCGCTTCATCGAGCGCCGCGGCAAAAGGTGCCTCAGCGGCGGACAGGATGTTGTCCACCTTGCTGCGCAGGGTTTCATCCTGGGTGCTCATCTCGCAGCCTATGTTTCCAAACGGACAGCCGAGTACGTAGCCGTTGTTCTTCTTCACCTGTTTGTGAAAGTCATACAGGAAGGCAAAAAAACGTTCGATACGTGCCAGTGGCGGCAGGTCAGGGACGAAGGCCCTGTTGAGCAGGGTGTCCTGCATCAGTGCATGCGACTGATCGAGGACGGCCAGTGCCAGCTCGCGCTTTGAAGGGAAGAAGTGATAGAAGCTGCCTTTCTTGACTCCGGCCTGATCACAGATTTGCTGCACGCCAACGTCGTGATAGCTGCTGGCATAAATCAATGCCTGTGCCGCGTCGAGCAGGCGTTGCCGGGTGTCGATGGAAGAATCCATGAATTTGATCATAGTTGACCGGTCAGTAAAGTCAATAGGATTTTAATATTGCTTCGTAACCTTATGCACTTGTTATTTAAATATCATAGATGCTGCGCGGTCATTGTGCCTATGCAAAAGGCGCGATGATGTTCGCAAAGGCACCGGGCGCACCAGGAGATTATTCCCCCTGGTGGTCTTTGCGCCTTTGCGAGTGCAGCACCGAACCCGTTTTTAAAGATGATAAGTTTCGTGTTCCAACGGATATTTGGTTAAGCTGCTGGCTGGTTGCTGTGAGGGGAGATCGGCGTTGATCCAATTTGTGGCCCGACTGGTGTGGCGAATCATTTGCTGGATTGAACTCACCCTGTTCACGCTCGTTCTGTATCTACTGTCCTACCTGCCCCGATCGCTGATTCAGGGTTTTTATTTTCCCCTGTTCCGAAGCTGGTGCCGTTCTTTCGTGCGGGCACTGGGTGTCGATCTGCGGGTACATCAGAAAAACACACGCCCACTGCCGTCACACTACATACTGGTCGCCAATCATCCCTCGGCTTTTGAGGACATCGGCATCCCGGCTGTCTTCCCGGTGCATTCGCTGGCGAAAATCGAGGTCAGGGACTGGTGGCTGGTGGGTCGCATCAGCACCGCTTCCGGCTCCCTGTATGTGCATCGGGAATCAAGGGAATCACGAAGTGCCGCTGCCGAAGAAATCGAAACGAAGTTGCGTGCCGGGATAAACATTGCCCTGTATCCGGAAGGCGGCTGCAAGGGGCGTCGTATATTTGACTCATTCCGTTATGGGGCCTTTGATATCTCGTTGCGTACCGGAATCCCTGTCCTGCCGGTGTTCCTGCATTACGAATCACAGGATGACTTTGAATGGCGTGCGCCGCAAACACTGCTGCACAAGATCTGGCATATGATGACGACGCGTAACAACCGTGCCAATTACTATATCTACGACGCCATTGATCCTGCCGGTTTCAGCGACAAGGCGACCTATGCGGACTATGTGCACAAGCGCTACCTGGAATGGCAGGCACGTTATCTGGACTAGGCCCTGGAAAATTCCTGTCGATCATTCAGCGGCCATGGAATTTATGGCCAGCTTCAGTAAAATCCCTGCGCAGCCGTGTTGCGGTCTACTTTTCACGCTAACCAAAACGACTCCAGGAAGACACACAATGAAATTTACCTATGCCTTAACTGATCGATTGGCCTGTCAGCTAGTGTTTCTAGCGTTGCTGCTGCTGATCGTGGCGCCATTGAATGCGGATGAACTGCTCATGAAGGATGGTTCCCGCCTTATAGGCAAGGTGGTTAAGCAGGAAGATGGCACGCTGGATTTTGAGACCAGCTATGCCGGCACCATCAAGGTCAAGTGGGATCAGATCAGTGAACTGCATACTGAAGAGCCGGTGCGGGTGATGCTCGACAACGAAGAGTTGTATGAAACAACAGATATAACGCGGGAGGACGGTGCGGCTGTGGTCACGGCGGTGACCGATGGCACGTCTGTGTCTATCGAACCGGATGCGATCACCTTTATCAATCCGGAGCCGTGGCGTTATGGTGACGGTTACAGGTTCACCGGGCGGCTTAATGCGGGCATGGTATACCAGCGTGGCAACACCGTCAGTGACGAGATTGATATAGATGGCAACCTCGGGTTGCGCTGGAAGGAGGATCGTGTAACGGTCTATGGACAGCTGGAGAAAGACAGCAATTTTGGAGAGACGACAGCCAAGAACTGGCTGCTGACAGGCAAATATGACCATTTCCAGACTGAAAAATTTTATTACGGTGCCAGCGTGGGTTTTGAACATGATGAATTTGCTGATCTGAAGCTGCGATCAAAGATCGGCCCCCACCTCGGTTACCAGTTTTTTGAGCAACCAACGCTGAATCTCAGTACCGATGCCGGTGTTATGTATGTCGACGAGAACTTTTTCGATTCCAAGGATGATGATTACATGGCGCTCTCATGGATGGTCGATTTTGACTGGTTCATCATCCCCGACCATGTCCAGTTCTATCATCGAGATAACGGCTTGCTGTCGATGGAAGACACCGGTGACCTGGTTATCAATTCCTGGACCGGTTTCCGTTTTCCCCTCTACATGGGCATCGTCGCCAGCCTCGAGGCCGAGCTAAATTATGACGGTGGCGCGCCGCCGAATGTTGACAAGACGGATAACACCTATCGCGCCAAGCTGGGTTACCAGTGGTAGCAAGTCCGGTTAACCGGGTTTGGCAGATGAAGTGCCTGCCTTTGCCAGCCCGGATTTTCATATTTAGCATACTGTGCCTGTCGTTCAGTGTGGCCTGGTCAGCTGACACAGATATCGATGCCGTGTCGCCCGACACGGTGACTGAGGAAACCCTCAAGGCGCGCCTCAAGGAGGTCGAGGCATCGACCTCGCTGGACGAGGAAACACGCGCCTCGCTGACGGAGATCCTCAATAATGCGCTGTCGAATATGGAAACGGCGCGCAGTAACAAGGCGACTACTGACATCTATATTCAGTTACGGGAAACGGCGCCGGCGGAGGTTAAAAAAATCCGCGAGCAGCTGGAGAAAGACAAGCAGGCGCCGGTGGATATAACAGTGTCCGTGACCCTTGATTCTTCCTTTGAAGAGATCGAACAGGCCTTATTGCAGGAAAAGGCCAACCTTGCCGCTATGAAGGCGAAGCGTGCAGACCTGATAGCACAGCTGGAGTCGAGCAGAGAACGGCCGACGGCCATTCCGAAACAACTGGCTGCTGCGAAACAGGCCAGGCAAGACCTGGAATCGAAACAGAAATCATCTGCACCAAAGGATGAACTTGCATCGCTGACCGAGGCACGCCGCTGGTCACAGACTACCCGGATTGTGGCGCTGCGCAGTGAAATCAATATGCTCGATCAGGAATCGCTGACATTGCCGTTTCGTGTTGATCTTCTCGAGGCGCAAAGCGATCAGCTGGCGCGCACTATTGAACGTGCCACAGCCAGGACGGCGCTGCTGGAAGAACTCTCGAGTCAGCAGCGGCGAGCGGAGGCAAGTGCCGCCGAGGCTGTGGCAAAGGCGGCAGTTGATGAGGCAAGTGGCAAGCACGCGCTGATACAGCAACTGGCAGAGCAGAATGCTGAGTTGACCCGCGATATATCAGTTATCTCTACTGACCTGAAGACAAGCGATGCTCGTGACGTGTCGGTCGAACGGGATGCGAAACGCATTGAAGATGATTTCCGTGCGGCCAGGGAACAGCTGGAGGTGGCCGGCGTAAGTGTAGTCCTGGGTGAAGCACTGAGGAAGCAACGCTCGTCACTACCGGCGCCCGCACAGCTACGCAAGACACTGGCGCAACTCGAGGACGACCATGCCCGCTTCATGCTGCAGATGCTGCAGCATGGCGAGGAATCCAGACGTCTTCGCAATCCGGAGGAATTTGTTAGTGAACTGGTAAGTGAATTGACCAGTGAACAGGCCGCTGGAATCCATGATGATTTGCTGCAGTTGGCACTGAGACGCGGCGAATTGCTCGATAAGTCCATCAAGTTGCACAAGACATTCCTGCGCTCGTTGACCGAGTTGATTGCAAGCTACCGGCATCTGCTGGATCTGACCAAGGGCTACGATAATTTTCTTGCGCAGAATCTGCTCTGGCTTCGCAGTGCCCCGCGCCGGGACTGGCTACCCTCACCAGTCTCCCTGCACAGTTCTACAATATATTTTCACCGTCCCGCTGGCTCGAAGTGCCGGCTGCCCTGATTGCCGGGATAATGAATTCACTGCCGGTCAAGTTGCTGTTGCTGTTGTTTGTTGTGCTGATCTGGAAGACCCGTTACCTCTACAAGCGACTTGTCGCAACGGGGGACCCTGTCGGCAAACCCGCCGTTGACAGCATCACGTACACGATCAGTGCACTTGGCTTGACACTGTTGCTGGCGCTGCCGTGGCCATTGTTGACTGCGACACTGGGGTGGGCACTGGCCTCGAGCCCGGAGGTGGCGCCGTTTCCCGGGTTACTTTCAGTCGTACTGCTGACTGTTGCTTCGACCTTCTTTTATATACAGTTTTTCAGCGTGTTGTGTCGATCAGGTGGTGTCGCGGATAAACACTTTCGCTGGCCAGGGGGGGTGCCAAAATTACTGCGCCGTGAGTTTAGCCTGTTGAAGATATTGTTGTTACCCACTGTTTTTGTACTTCTTCTGGCTGCGTATGACGACAAGGTTGTCTCGCTTGCCGGCGTGGAACGATTCACCCTGGCGGCAGCTCTGCTGATCGTCGCACTCTTCTTCTACCGTCTTGCAAGATTACTGGTGCGACAATCAATCACTCTAAAGGGGCGTCAACGTCACTTGTGGCTGATGTTGACGATTGCTGCGCCGTTGCTGCTGGCCGTAGCGGCATTTCTCGGCTATTTCTACACGGCAGGCAAGCTCGGTGAAGGACTATTGCAGACCCTGTGGATTGCCTTCGGCCTGGTCATCCTTCACCAGCTGGTGGTGCGCTGGTTGTTACTGACCCAGCGTCGGTTGGCACTGCAGGCGGCGCGTGAACGAATGAAAGCGTTGGCAAAAGAGAAGCAACCCGTCGATGCCGGTATGGAAGGTGTGCCCAGCCAGGTTGAAGAGCCTGAAATAGACCTGCTTGCCCTGAGCGAGGATACCCGCAAGTTGCTCAACCTGATGCTTGTGATTGTCGGTTTCTTCGGTTTCTGGTACGTGTGGTCCGATATCATGCCGGCATTCAGTGTGCTGCACGAGGTGACGCTGTGGCATAAACCGGGGATCGTGGCCGGAGAGGAAACGCTTGTGCCGGTGTCGCTGGCAGACGTGTCTATTGCAGTGCTGATTGCCTTTCTCACGATTGTCGCCATGAAGCGCTTGCCACCACTACTGGAAATCCTGCTGCTGCAGCGGGTTAATATGACGTCGGGCAGCCGTTACACGGCCAAGACGCTGTATACCTATGCGATTGTGGGTATCGGGATGGTCGCTTTTTTCAATGTGGTTGGAATGGACTGGTCCAGGGTTCAGTGGTTATTTGCGGCATTGAGTGTCGGTATTGGTTTTGGCCTGCAGGAAATCGTGGCCAATTTTATCAGCGGCCTGATCATTCTCTTTGAGCGCCCCATCAGGATAGGTGATGTCGTCACCATCGGTGAAACCGAGGGCGCGGTTAGCCGTATCCAGATCCGCGCGACCACCATTCGTACCTGGGACGGGATGGAATTGCTGGTGCCGAACAAGGAATTTATTACCGGACGGCTGCTGAACTGGACGCTGTCGGACCAGATTACACGACTCAAGATTCCGGTTGGCATTGCCTATGGCAGCGATGTGCAAAAGGCCATGTCGCTGATGGATGCCGCTGCAAGGAAGAACGAGACCATTCTTGACGATCCGGCGCCGTATATCATTTTCAACGGTTTCGGAGACAATGCCCTGAATCTGGAACTGCGCTGTTATGTCGGCGTACAGGGGCACCGCATCCCGGCGATTACGAACCTGCACGAGGAGATCAACCGTGCCTTCAATGAGGCCGGTATCAGTATTTCCTTCCCGCAACGTGATGTTCACCTGGATATGTCTTCGCCGCTGGATGTGCGTCTTCATCGTGAGAAGCGGCGGGATAACGGCCAGGGAGGTGAGGCCGGATAGCTGAAAAAAACCCGCACAGGGCGGGTTTTTTGTTGACTGTTACGTGACGGCTATTTGCGTTTCATGATTTCCTTTTTCTTGCTCTCATATTCCTTTTCAGTCATGAGGCCCTGCTGATAGGCCTTGTCCAGGTCGATAAGTTCCTGTCCCGTGGTCGTGGTGCGGGCTTCCATGCTAGCGCCACCGCCGCCGCAGCCGGCAAGGCCGAGTGTCAACAGCAGCACAAGCATGAGTGAACGAGTACGCGAGTTGATTCCCATGTGATCTCCTGATGTTTTCCGGTTGGTAGAGTGTCTTGGCAAGATGTCCCGGTGATTATAGTGGAAAGTTATCAAGACTCGCCAGTCCGAACAGCCGGCTGACTTCAGTGTACAACAACAGGCCGAACACCAGCAGCGATGACAGTAACAGCAGGTTGGTTGCCCAGCCGTTTTTCAAATCACCAACCCACGCACGGCGATTGTTCATGAGCAGCAACAGTAATGCCAGCAGTGGCATGAAAAAGGCACCGGAAACGGCATAGATGATCACCAGCCAGACGGGTTGGTTCACCAGCAGTAACAGCATCGGCGGAATGGCAAGATAGAAAAGATAACCCCGGTAGGCGGTTGAGCGCGAGTCGACCGACAGCGGTGTTTCCGGACGATAGGTATATTGCTGAACAAAGTCGGCAAACAGGTAGGGGATCCCCTGCCAGACGCCCAGCATGGAACTGAAAACAGCGCTCCAGAAGCCGATGAGAAAACACCATTTCCCAAAAGGCCCGATGATCGCCTCAAGGTGGTTGGCAACGCCCAGCGCCATTTTCGTACCGGTGGCAACATCAGGCGGCATGCCCGATGAGATGATCATGATGCCGATGCCGAACAGGCATGTCAGCAGGTAGGCAATCATCAGGTCAAAGCGGGTGCGCGGCAGGTCCTCGCGGCGGATCCAGTCGCGTTCCCGTATCCAGTAGCCGTAACACAGCAGCGTGACACTGCCGCCAACACCACCAATTACGCCGAAAATAAACAGCACGGAGCCCTCGGGAATGGACGGCACGAGCAGTCCGCTGGCGATACCGGACATGCCGGGAGCGACCAGTGCCGCGCAGATGATAACAACCAGTAGCATCACTCCCATGAAGAATTTCATGAGACGCTCGAGCAAGGCGTAGCGGCCGATCATCACCAGTACAAGCGCCAGCAGTGAATGCAGGATGCCCCAGTGTTCGACCGAAAGTTGTGGCAACAGCGCATGTGCGGCCAGGCCGGAACCGGCAATCAGTGCCCCGGCAACAATAAAGCTCCACAGTATGAGATACACAAAAAAGTACAGCGATATGATTTTTGGCAGGCGTTGCACCCAGCCTTCCAGGAGGGTGGTGCCGGTGGCCAGTTGCCAGCGGGTCAGGCCCTCATTCATGGCATACTTCATGAGCGCGCCGATAATGGCAACCCACAGTATCGCGGTGCCATAGCGGGCGCCGGCCACAGAGGCGGCGATCAGATCGCCCGCTCCCAGGCCGGTGGCAGCGATCACCAGGCCCGGACCAATATTCCTCAGACTGAACGTTGATTTGTTCATCCTGATACCTGCTTGTTGCCAGCGCGTAAAATAGTCACTATTAGCCGTGGTAAAGTAAAACGGATCATGTGCCGGATGAATTGTAGATGAAGCTGCGTACCCAGATTTCCCTGTTGCTGTTTTTATTCGGTCTGATTCCGCTGCTGGTTGCGTTTGCCATCAATATACCCATGATCTTTGACCGCATCGAAATACTATATCACAAGGCCTATGTTCAAAATCTGCGCGCACGCTTCGGTGATCTTGACCAGCATATCGCGCGTCGTCACGAGATGGTGCGGTTACTGGCGAGGATCCCTGAACCGGGCATGCTGCTCTCCGACAAGGAGCAGGCCGATGCGCCGGGTCTTGAATCTGCCCGCAGTGGCTACGTCGACTGGGTAAACCAGGCGCTGCTTGATCAGCTGGATATTACGCGGGTACTTTACCTGGATGCGGAGGGAAATTCACATTTCTGGCTCGACCGGAATCTGGAAACCGGGCGTCTGGAAATCCATCAAGAGGAACTGCGGAATGTGAATCCCGGGCTGGTGGAGTCGGGCAAGAACATGTCACCAGGTGGTGTCATAACAGGGCCGATCGTGATAGACCCGTCAGCGAGAGAAACTTCACCGAACCGCTTTATACAGCTCAGTCTAATCAGTCCGGTGGTGATTCCTGTCTTGTCAGAAGAAAACGATGAGCTGTCGGAACGGCGCGGGGAAGTCATTGTTTACCTGGATATGGGTGGCCTGGCAAATGCGTACCGAGGTAACTACTGGGTACAAAGCGACGGGCGTTACCTCGGAGATGTCGCTAATGGTCCGCATGAGGGCAAGGCCTTTGAGGATTTTCAAGGGCTGGAGGAACTGTTTGCCAGGGGCGAGCTGGACCTGTGGGAATTCGGGGAACAACAGGTCATGTGGGTGCCGCTGTTTGATACCGAGAATGCCGGGCCGATCTGGGTAGGCCGCAGTGTGGACCCGTCGCCACTGACGCAACTGTTACACACCGTGAATGTGCGTGTCGCACTGGTTGCGGCCGGCCTGCTGGTGGTGGTGTTCGTGGTCGCTCGTCTGATTGCCGTAAGAACCGAACGACTGGGCAATGAATTAACTGCTGGCATCTCGCGGGTGCTGGAACATGACGAGGCTGTTAATTTTGAATGGAAGCGTCCGGAAGAGCTGCATCAGCTGGGCAAGCACCTGACACGCCTCGCCAACACCCATGCAGAACATAACCGGGCGCTGCATGACTATGCCGAGGAACTGGAGGCATCCAACCGCTACAAGTCGGAGTTCCTTGCCAATGTCAGCCATGAGTTGCGTACGCCGCTGAACTCCATATTGCTGTTATCAAAAATGCTGGCTGAGAACGGCTCTGGTGAGCTGTCTGTCGGGGAAAGCCGGCAGGCGCAGATCATCCATGATGCCGGTGCTGATCTGAAGGCGCTGATCGATAATATCCTTGACCTGTCGCGTGTTGAGGCGCGCCAGATGTCACTGCTTGCAGAAACCGTGGACTTGCGAAAACTGCTGGCGGATGTGATTGAGCTGCTGCAGCCGCAGTTCGACGAAAAGCAGCTGCACATAGACTTGCACATCGATACAGATGCACCTGTGAGTATCGTTTCGGATGGTGAAAAAATTCGCCAGATTCTGATCAATTTCCTTTCCAACGCAGTCAAGTTCACGGACCGCGGCGGGGTGACAGTCAGGCTGCAGACAGGTACGAGCAGCCCGGTCTGTATCAGTGTGACCGACACCGGTATCGGGATTCCGGCAGGGAAGCTGGATATGGTGTTCGAGGCCTTCAAGCAGGCGGACGGATCAACCAGTCGCCGCTTCGGTGGCACCGGTCTCGGCCTGACGATCAGCAGGGAACTCGCCAGGCTGATGGGTGGAGAGATTCGTGTTGACAGTGAGCCGGGGAAGGGAAGCACTTTCTCACTGTTGCTACCGGAGCAGATGCCCGTGATGCCGGCAGGGGAGGATAGCAGCCGTTCACCGGTTGCGAAACAGGAGCGTTCTGCCGGAGAGGCGATTCCGGCTGCCAACTACCACTCTGCGCGTGTGCTGCTGGTTGATGATGATGTTCGCAACCTGCTGGCATTGACACCGCTGCTGGAACAGTGGGGGCTCGACGTGATGGCGGCGGGTGATGGCGAGGAGGCGCTTGACACGATGGCAACGGCCGGTCCGTTCGATGTGCTGCTGATCGATATAATGATGCCAGGTATGGACGGCTACACGGTGATTCGCCAGCTGCGCAAGCAGCCCGGCTTTGAGGGTTTGCCGGTGATTGCCCTGACAGCCAGGGCCAGTGATGAAGACCGGCAGCAATGCCTGGCAGCCGGAGCAAATGACTGTGTCGTCAAGCCACTGGAACCGCGGGTGCTAAAACTTGCACTGGACAAATATTTGACCGATAAAACGGCAAGCAACTGAGGGTACAGGAAAGAATTTATGAATCGATATGCCGACTTCCGGATTCTGATCGTCGATGATAACCGGAATAACCTGTTTACATTACGTGCACTGATTGAAAAGCATATGGATGTCGAACTGCTGGAGGCGGACTCCGGGCAGTCGGCACTTGATATCGCATTGAAGAATCCGCGTATCGACCTGATTATTCTCGATGTGCAAATGCCGGACATGGATGGTTTCCAGACAGCCACGATGCTGAAGGTCCGGCAGAAGACCCGTGATATTCCCATCATCTTCCTCACAGCAGCCTACAAGACCGATGAGTTCCAGCAGAAGGGTTATGAAGTGGGTGCCGCCGACTACCTGTTGAAACCCATTGATGACAACCAGCTGATCAACAAGATCAGTACCTACCTGCGGCTGATCGAGAAAGAACGTGACATGAACCGCCGGCTGGAATTGCTGGTGGAAGAGCGGACGGCTGAACTGCGGCTTGCCAAGCAGTATCTGGAGAATGTCATCAATAACATGGGTGAGGCCTTGCTGCTGCTGGAGCCGGATGGCAGCATCAAGACGGCCAATCCGGCCGCCTGTCGCATGCTGGATTACCAGCAGGAAGATCTGCTGGGCATGGCGATTGGCGATGTTTTCGAGGAAGAGGAAGCGGTGCAGGCCAATGCCTTCATGGGGACCTGGCTGGAGGCATTGATTCGAACCGGTACCATCAGCAGTATCGAGGCCTGTTTCATCGCCAAGGACCAGCGACGGGTGCCGGTACTGTTTTCACGGACAGCCCTCAAGGACGAGGCAGGCAAGATTACCGATATTATCTGTATTGCTAAGGATATGACGGGCTACACACGTGTTGAAAATATCAGGGACCAGCAGCGGTGAAAAACACAGTTCACAGGTTGCAACTCATGAAACACAGAGTACACTTCCAAACAGGTTAATTTGGAGTCATTGATGGAAGATACAGAAGCAGATCAGGGTCCGGAAGAAGACATCACCCTGACGGCCGAAGCCCTGAAGGCCATGGGGCACCCGCTGCGATGGAAGATACTCTGTACGCTTGGAAATAAAGAGATGTCCGTCGGCGAGATCGTCGAGAAAATCGGCACTTCCCAGAGCAATGTTTCGCAACACCTGGATCAGTTGCGCAACAAGAACATTGTCAAATCGCGGCGTGATGCCAACAGAATCTACTACTGTGTCCGCAACGAGGAATTGCTTGAGCTGATCAGTACCATGCGTGGTGTGCTTTGCCAGACCAACCTGGGTGATAATTACTAGTTTCGGGGGAAGGCATCCTGATTGTTGCGGGATGCAAGTAAAAACGGGGGTGACTCGAAAGAGTCACCCCCGTTTGGCTTTTCTGGTCCAGCCAGGATTGCTTACTGGGTTACAGGGGCAACCGGAGCAACCGGGGCAGCAGCGTAAGGCGCACCGTAAGGGGCGGCACCATAAGGAGCACCGTAAGGAGCAGCATAAGGGGCATAACCATAGCCGTTTTGACCACGGTAGCCGTTGTTGCCGCGACCATAACTGTGACCACGACCACTGCCGCTACCACTCATATTGAAGCCAAAGTCGCCGTCGAAATCGCCGTCGCCATAACCATCACCCGAACCGTTGTTGTAACCGTTGTAGTTGTTGTATCCATTATTACCGAAAGGGCCCCAGGCAGAAGCTGCCGTCGATGCTACTGCGATGGCAGCAGCAATCAGTACAGTTGAAACTGTTTTCATGAAATTCTCCAAGTGTTAATTAGTATCTAAAAGTCTGTGTGTCAGCAATGACAGGGAGAATAATATAAGTAAATGCTAAAATAAGCAAACACTAATTTTAATGATCTCTAATAATTCACGATTGGATACTATAATTGCCAGTAATAACAGAAGGATATGTGATGAAATTATTTTCAGGCTGCTTCCGTTTTCGGGCACTATCACCAGTATTGGACATGTCTGGAAGCATGAATCCAGGTCCGGCAACCGCTGACAGGCTGTGTGTGTGCCTCGATGATGAGAATCCCCGCGTTATTTATCCCCGATAGATGGTTATGATTGACCCATGTTGCCAGATACCGGGAAAAAACAGTTACTGTCCATTATTGAACTGGGTGGTTATCCCAATTTCACCCCCTTGTACCAGGAACTCGGTTACGAAGTGGAGGTGGTGACCCGAATGCGCAAGGCGCTCGGGGTTCTCAAGAAGCGACAGCCGGATGTGATCGTGGCGGAATTCAACTTCCAGTCTGACTTTCGTGATCGCACCAGTAGCCTGGAGTCTTTGCTGGCTGTCGTGCAGCGCTTTCCTGCTACCCGTGTGATCGTGTTCTATGAAAAAGAATTCACGCCACAGTTTGACAAATTACGTGCCCGCCTGCCGGTACACCATGCGCTGGCGTTTCCTGTCGATGCATCCGCCTTGCGCGCCTGTTTGCAGGGACAGGGGGTTGTCGGTGTTGCCTGATGCCGCGGGCGGTTTTATCCAGTAATGAAAGGGAAGGGACATAATATGAAAACAACTTCGAGTGTCATGTTACTGCCAGTACTGCTGATGTGGTCGCTGGCGACGTCTGCGGCGGAGGTCCGGGTACGCGTCTTCGAGCGTGGTGACCAGGTACCCCTGGCGAATGCGGCGGTCTGCCTTGGAACCTCGGCAAGGATTGACCAGTTTGGTGCGCGCCTGACCGACGCTGAAGGCTATGTGTCGTTCCCCGATGTGCCACGTGCCGCCTTGCTGGTGACCGTGTCCCGTGCGGGTTACAAGGCCGAGCAGGAAACCCTGGTGACCGCTGCAGCTAATCGTATGCTGGTGATGTCGTTGTCAACCGGTGGCGGGGGTACCCCGTGCCCGCTGAGCGACACCGTTGCCAGCGTCTATGACAGTGGTTTGAGTGTCAGTCGCTTTACGCTGAACAATGGCAAGGCAGAGACTGCCGATCGCCTGGTTACCCTGAATCACCAGGTAAACGGCGAACCCACGCAGTACCGCGCCAGTGAGCGATCGGACTTTTACGCGGCCGACTGGCAGGAGTACACAGCGGTTCCGGTCTTCCAGTTGAGCCCGGAGCCGGGTAGGAAGGTTGTCTATTTCCAGGTGCGGCGCCATGCGACGGATGGGGATGCCGTCATTGAAACGCTGTCGCCGGTCGTTCGGGATTCCATTACCTTGCGGTAGACCGTGCAGTACTCTGGCTGATGATATAAGGCAATCAGCAAAATACTCTATTGATTTGCCTGTGCTATGCGCTTTTTTTATCAGGGCATCAGTGGTACGAAAAACCGGGCGCCGAATTCAACCGCTTCATCCAGAGTAAATATCTCTCTGTTGTCGGGGTCTTCTGCAAGCCAGTTTTCTGCAATATTACCGTCGCGCAGAAACATCATCTCCATGCAGAGGCTGTCGGCACAGCAGAAGCAGGCATTTGCGGCCCCCCAGATAATGCCGAAGTGGACTGCACCGGCTTCATCCGGATTCTCAATTGTCTTGCCTGACTGCTCGATGTTGACAGGGTCACCCGTGGCTCTGCATGTGGAGGAAACTTGTGTGTCCATTCCGAACATCGGACTGACCGCGAGGGCATCGAGGGCGCACATGGCATATACCTGGTGCCCGTTGATGCGGACTTTATGCTCACGCGCATCCATGGTGAAGGGATAGGCACCTACGGGCTCGTCGTCACCTGAAAAGACGACCAGATCATGGCTTTTCAGAACATTAACGGCTTCTTCCAGGTCGCTGACATGTGCTGACATCTGTTCCCTTGAGAGGATATGCCCCTGTTTGACAAAAGAAGCGAGGATTTGCTGGTGCAGTGCTTTAATCTCGTTACTGCAGTCCTGCTGCCTGGCCTGCAAGGGCAGAATGCCCGTCAGGCGATTCAACGCGTTCTCCACCTTCGTGTTCATCTATTATCCTCCTTGTCTGGAATGTTTTTTCAATTATAAGCAATGGGATGGATGCCTCCTCCCTTAAACGGCATCCAGGTGCCAGACGGGTTGTGTTATCCACCAGTCAACAGAGAAAAGGAGTCCATCCCATTGGTTTCCGGGTCGTATCCGGCGTCACTGGCCTGGATGATCTCCATATCCTTGCCAGGATCCGCATGCGGGTCATGCCGCCTACGCGGCCATGGTTGAAAGGGAAGGCGCCAAAATGATTGGCAATGAGAATAATCGGAAAACCCTGGTTTTCATCAGAGCAAAAGGCGCGCGAGGGTATGATGTTGCCGGCCTCGAATCCCGGTGAGCGGCACAGGTTATACAGGCGCGGTACAAACAGGCTGTAGCGCATCATGTGGTCAAGATGAAAGTTGCTGACGATCGACTGCATATTTATGTTGGACGAAAACGTGCGTTCCCCTGGTTGATGATCCTTTTGTTCCAATGCATATTACATAATCCAATCATTGCAAAAAAATCTTATTGCAGGAGCGCCGTCCCCGGCGCGAATCGCGGCGAGGACGCCGCTCCTGCAGGAATGAGCCAGAACCATATAAGAGAGTAAACTTGAGGATCAAAATGAAATGTTCATTTCATCCCGTAAATCATTTGGCGAAACCAGCTGTCAAACGAGTATTTATGCAATTATCTCGATAACACTGATTGTTCAATACCGGGACAAGCACTTGCCTCAGGGATCGTTTTTGCGGGGGCGCTTCCTGCGGCCTTCAAATTTTACGATGGCCTGAACAATGATGTCGTAGGGCAGGTCTTCGATGCGGCCGTATTTCTCGATGGCGGCATCGATCAGGCCGATGGCATTATCGATGTTCGTGTCTTCCGCGCGCTCGGGTCTGATCAGGCCCTGCAGTCCCAGCAGTCCACCGGTCTGCACCTTGATTTCCTTGGCATGTGGCAATGGACCCTCGGAACTGGTCAGGTGCAGTGCAAAACGGGCGTTGCTGCGCATGCTGTTGAGAAACTCGATACAGAGGGCGTTACCGGTAATCGATTTGCAGGCGATGCCTTCCCGGTCGGCAAGGTGGAAGCGTTGCGATTGCTTGCAGGTACAGCGTCTTGAGTTAATGGTTTTTTCGAACACACAGCGACGCTCGTTAATGCTGTGATATGTGTCTTTGTAGGCTTTTTCTTCCATCGTGATTCGGGTCGTGAGCTATTTTTCCCATTCCTTGGCAATAGGCTCTTCCCGGTACTCGATCAGGCGCTGCTCTGCTTCCGCCGCATTATCAGCGAAGATGACCTTGTAGGACTGGTTGTCCTGCAGTTGCTCTTCGGCGCGCAGTCGTCTGACCTCGGCCTTGGCCTGTTTGAAATTTTCGAATTCGCTGACCGCTTGCACGGCTTTCTTCGTGGTGGTGTCAATGGTGGTCACAATATAGATGTAGTAGGGCATGTGTCATTCCTGCATTTACTCGGCTGTAGTGAAAGTTTTTGCTGTCTCGTTAACGCCTGCTGCTGATCAGGCAGATACAGCGTTTCTCAGCTTACTGGCTGTCAAGCAGGACCGACGAGACTTGCGTATTGTGCATGATAATACAGCCACTGTGGCGGTCTACACCATCCTCACTGTAATCAAAAGTATAGGTGCGTTTCAGGCCCGGGCCAGTCGTGCGTGTAAAGTAGGGCCTGATGCCTTTAAGGGTTGCGGTACCGTCGAGAAACTGTAAACCCTGGTGTTTGCAGGTTTGCCGTGCAATCTGTATTGCCATGTCGCGGCAGTGCTGGCTGATCTGCCAGAACCAGACCAGCAACGCAATGATCAGTAGCAGGGTGAGTGGTGTCATGATCCCGGTGTTGTCGCTTGCATGTACCCATAACCGGCTGCACAGCCTGCTTTCGCCTGTGTCACGCCGCTGCCGGTAATCTTACACGGATTGATAGACATAAGGATAAAGTGGTTATTCTCCTCGGGACCCGGGTATGAGTCATGCTAGAATTGCTGTATTGCATACAGCGTCCTGGTCTCAGGGCAGTGGAAAATCAATAATGTCAGTACTTACCCGTGAAGACCGCACGCAACTCGGCCGCATGGTTGTCAACCTGCTTGATGACTGGGGTGTCAAGGCATCCGACCAGGTCAATATACTGGCCCTGCCGGATGGCACGCCGGGTCGCAAGATGCAACGTTACCATGAAGATACACCGCTACCGGATGATCCCGAGGTCATGAAGCGTGTCGAGCACTTGATGGGTATCGCCGATGCATTGCGTACCACCTTTCCCCGGAATGCCAATATCGCGGTGCTGTGGTTGAAGCAGCCGTGCAAGCGCCTGCGCCGACGTCGTCCGCTTGAGATCATGCTGGAAGACGGTCTGAGCGGCCTGATCACCGTGCGCACCCATCTGGATTGTTCGTTTGCGTGGCGTGAGTCAGAGCGCACCGATTAGCTTTTCCAGCGCCAGTCAGGAATCACCCGGGTTATTATTGCGGCCGCCGGCAAGAGTGTTTCTCGTTTTCTCCCACCAGGCAGCCACATCTTTCGTTGTCCCTGAATCAAACTTGAAACGCAGTTTGGCGTACGGTCCCCTGGACGTGTAGCCGGCCGCCGAGAAATCGTTGTCTTCGTAACCGGCAAAATTGTAGCCGGCGCTGAGCCAGAGATTCTTGAACAGGTTGACGCCCACCGAGGGCCCTGCGGAATACAGCAATGTATTACTGTTACTGCTGTAGAGTACGCTGCCCTGCAACCCGACATCCCAGCGCGCGTTGAGGTCATAACGATACTCACTGCCGAGGGCCTGCGTCAGGCCGTCATAGCGCACGCCGTCAATAGTGTCCTTGCCGTACTTGATGCCGTAGTGGAGGGCAATCTGGTTGCGGCGGTTGGGTAGCAGGTTCAGGTTCAGATTGTTGACGACTTTCCTGTTTTTGTAGGAAATGCCGCTCTCGTCGTTGTCCTCAAAATCAAAATCAAGACGATTCAGCAGAATCAGGCGGCTGCTGATTGGCCGGTAGGCAATCGAAAAGCGCGTATCGGCCGTGGTGCGGTTGCCGCCACTGGAAAGGTCGGCGTCAATCAGCTGGCTGGCAAGTGACAGGCCGAGCCCGGGCGTATGCTGGCGGTAAACACCGATAAACAGGCCACGCTGATTTTCCTGGTCACCGTTTCGGTATTCAAATCGGGAAGTGGCCGACCACAGGTCGCGGGCATAACTGCTGCCGGCATAGACTGCCGTGAAGCCGCCGTCCAGGGTGCCGGTGCTTGGCGGGACGGCCGGGTTGAAGGCCGTGGTTCCCGAGTCCTTCAGGATATGTGTGCGGTCGATACCGAAGTCGAGTTGCAGGTGCGGGTTCACTGCGTAACCCTGCGTAAGGCCAAGGTTGGAGAACAGGCGCGGCCCGTTTTCCGTGACTTGCTGTTCCAGTGAGGTATTGATGCTGGCGAGAGCCCAGGGACTGCTGCGCAGGCCAACCCGGGTATTGCTGCTGTCCTGGGTGCCGCCGTAGGCAAATTCCTGTTCAGCAAACAGGCTGATGCGCTCGTTCAACAGGTAATCCGCGCCAAGTGTAATGTTGCCGGGATAATCGACGCTTTCGTTTTTGCCGTCGAGTGGCACCTCGGCGCGTGCGCGCAGGACAAGATTGTCCTGCAGGAACGAGCGGCTGGCGCCGGCAGTGAACAGGCTGGAGGTATTGGTTTCACCTGTGCCGAGGTCGTCGCGTGTATAGATCATGCCGCTGGAAAGCCGGTAGTTTGAGCGGAAGTACTCGATGTTTGCCGTGGCGGAATCCCGCTTGTTGTCATTGACGAACACTTCATCATGATAGACCTCACCATTAACGACGAGCTTTTCAGTCAACAGGTACTGCAGGTCCGCGCCATAGCGTCGTGTACCCGTATTGCTACTGGATTGCTGGCCGAGACCGAATGCCTCGTCTTCATCACGAAAGTACAGGCGGCTGCTCATGCGCGGGTCGTGGTGGGCCAGTTGAGCAAGGTAGGCAGTACCGGAGTTATCGCTGTTGCCGGTGGTCGTGTCGCTGTTGGCAACCTCCAGTCGCAGCTCCGTATTACGGTTGATGTCATAGCGCAGATCGGTGCCGAACAGGTTGCCGCCGGTCTCGGTATCGCCCTGGTGAATCGCGCTGACGCCGATTTCCAGGCGGTCATCCAGCAGCTTGACGCGCGCGCGGCCGCCACCCGAGACTTTCTTCTCGCCGGCGCTGGCGGTTTCGTAGACCGCCACGATATAAACAGGATTGAAGAATTCGTCACGACTGGGGACCGGTTGTTTGAAAAACAGCGTGCCGTCCAGTGTGTTGATATTGTAATCGAGGAAGCGCGACAGCTCGCGGGATTCGACCACAATGCCGGGTCGGAAGCGGTCGCGGGTCTCCAGGGTGATCTTGTCGCTGTTGATGATGATGTCGCTCTCGGACAGGTAATACAGCCCGGAGGTGCCATTGCCCTGTATCTCGTCACGGATAAACACCTGGTCGGACTCGGCGGCAAAGGCATTTACACCATAACGCTTGCCATCGTACTCTGTCTTGATGCCGGTCATGCTGCGGCTGTAGCGTGACAGCTCGGTGATCGTCAGGCCGGTATTGAAATCACCGAACAGGGCATAAAACTGGTCACGCTCAATGCGCAGGTAAAGCTTCTCGGAACTCGGTGCATCGAAGCGCTGGTCGGTCGCGTCGCCGTACAGCGTGTAGTACTTGAGCGGGTTGATGGTCTGGAACAGGCTGTAATCACTACGCTCGCTGGCCGATTCGTTTTTGGTGTCATAGGCAAGTGTCATCAGCATGTCACCCTTGATGCGCCCCTTTGCATAAAAGGCCAGTCTGCCGTCCTGGTAATAATTTTCCTCGCTATCCGCGGCGTCCAGTGTCTCCATGTTGCCGGAGACGTTATTGTTGCCGGCCGTGCCCTCCGCCAGGCCGACCAGTATCCAGTCACGGGCCGCGGGTTTCAGCCACGCATGCACTTCGCGGGTCTTGCGGTTAAGCACATTGGGTGCGTAGCGCGTGGCCTGTTCGAAGTCAAAAAACAGGGTCAGTTTTCCGGTGATGGTTGTCGGCTCGATCTCGATCAATGCAATGCCCTGGTTGCCGACCGTGTAAGTTGTCTTGCCGAGTACCTGTCCACTCAGCGGACGCTCCCTGAGTGCATCGATGCGCTGCCGGGCAATATACGGCGGGTCGAGCCGGAAATTGCCGACCACGCCCTCGCGCACCGGCTTGCCCCACTTGTCTGTGAGCCTGACAGCGACCACGGGTATGGTTCTGCCATCGGCGGACAGGCGCGAGTATTCTTCAACAAACTCGGCATACACGGGCATGTCGGAGAAGTGGATGTTGCGTGACAGGGTGCCGGTGATGGCACCGGACGTGTTGCGGGCGATCACTTCAATGTGATTTTCACCCGGTTGCAGGTCGATACCGCTCCAGCGGCTGATTGCCAGGCGCCTGTCGCTGCTGCGCAGGCTGCCGTCGGCATTGATGTTGTTGACTGCCTGGCCGTTCAAACTCAGTTCCAGACGATCGCCGGCATCGTGCTTGATGGCAAGCTTGATCGACGGAATGCCGGGGTTGAAGTCGCTGCCGGGTGATAACCATTCCAGCCCCGGAGCGGCCTGGTCCAGCCAGGCCTTGTCGAACTGCGCGCTATTGTTATCGGCCGCCGGGATCACGATCGGGTCATCCTTGATGGTGATGTCAGTCACCGGCCGGCGCACCGTGACGGTCTGCTCGCTGCTGTCCTTGCGGCTGGTATTGCGACTGTCAACCGGCCGCCCCTGTGGCCGGGGCTGTTGTCCGCCGAAGATGTCGTGCTGTAGCAGCAGGCTGTTGATGGCGGGTTGGGTGCGCAGGTTTTTTTCGGCAGCGGTGTCAAAGTTGAGCACTGCCAGCGTGTCCAGTTGCCCCGCAGCGGCATCGCCGGATGCAACCGTAAAATCAAGGCGTTGCTCCCAGGCGGCGGCTTCACGACTACCGAGCCGGAAGCTGAGGACGTCACCATGAACGCGCGGGTCTGCGATGACGGTATTGTCCAACCGGCTGCTGCCCTCGATATATTCAAGTCCGGGCGCGAGCTGGATGTTGAGACGCAGGTTGTCCCAGCGATGGGTGTCTCCCTTGATGCGGGTGCTGTACACGATACGCTTGCCCTGCAGGTCACTTTCAAGCCGCACGCCGATGTTGCCATTCAGTGGTGCCTTTTCGCGCAGATAAAAGTCAGAGCGCCAGATGAGGCCGCCGGCGATGTCGGCGAATTGCGAGTGTGCCGATCCGGCAAAGCGGGTGTTCTGTTCGCACTCGAAGATTTCAAGGTGCTCGGGAATACTGAGCGGGTCAACCTGCACCACGTGGGTACCGGGCACCAGCCCCTCGAAATGGTACATGCCCTTTTCATCGGTGATCACGTAACGACCATCCTCCATCATCAGTCGCACCCCCGGAACGCCCGGCAGGCCGACACCGGTCGTGGCATTGTGGTCATAACGCGGCGGGGTGACGATGCGGCTGCTGACGTCGCCGCTGTCGGCCTGTTTGATGCGGATGTCTGCCGGGCTCTTTGCCCTCAGTGTATTGCTGGCATAAGGCGTGGATTGCTGCATGCCGTCCGCCGTGCGCGTAACGGCACGTGCACGGATCGTGAACTCGCCGTTGACATCAACCCCTGCATGGCTGCGAAAGCTCAATGTGTAGGCGCTGTGCCCGGTGGCATTATCGAGTGTGAAATGCAGGCGGTTGCCGCTTATCGCCGGGTCCGGCACGACCTGACCGTCGATGCGTGCGCTACCCGGGCTGTAGCGCAACAGGGCCGGCAGCTCGATATTCACGCCGAGTTCATGTCCGCCGAGGTGCGCTGTTGTGACACTGACCTCCTGTACCACATCGCCGGAATTTACGCGGCTTTGCAGTCGCAGTTGCAGACTGCCTGTCCCGGGCTGGTCCACTTCGCAGTTGCCCAGCATGACCCGGCCGAGGATAAAGCTGCGACTGGTCAACAGTTCGTCCTCGATCAGGATAATGGCGCGCGCCGTATTGGATGTCATGCCACGGTTGTCCTGTGCCGTGGCCACGTTGACGGCCTCACCGAGGGGCGCGCCGACAGTGACTTCCGCGACATAGGTAACCTGTACACTTTCACCGGGCGCAAGGTTGCCGGCATTGAACCGCAGGCTGCGGCCGTCGTCAGCGATCATGGGATCGGCTGTGCTGACGCTGTTGTGTTCTGCCGAACCTTGCTGGTAACGCAAACCGGTGGGCAGGACGTCAGTGACTATGACATTCTCGGCGCTGCCCTGGGCGCTGTTATTGACGAGATCCAGGCTATAGCGGACGAAGTCGCCACTGGCAGCCTGGCTGCGCGAGGCGGTTTTCTGCAGGAACAGGTCACTGCCAGCAGGATCCATCGGGATGTCGATATTCAGCGGCGGGCCGGCGTCAAGCGTGAAGTTCTCTGCGAACGAGGCCCGCGAGTCGAGGGCAAACGGTGCCTGCGGCAGTTGCTGCAAGTCGGCAATGCTACTGCCCGACGGTGCCGTGTATGCGGGTGCCGTGACTTCCAGCCGGTAATTACCCGTGGCCATGAAAGGAAAGCGGTAGCCGCCGGGTGGAAACGTGTAGCCAGAGCCGTTACTGTCAGTCGCGGTGCCACCGGTCGTTACGGTTGCGGGAAAGGTACTGACGCCGTCATCACCGAAAACCTGGGCCGGCAGGCCGGTAGCGGCATTGAAAATGGTGATTGTGGCACCATCGATCGCGTCACCCGATACACTGTCGAATACTTTGCCGAAGGGATCAACCAGCGCACTGCTTTTTGCCGTGTCGGTTTTGTCGTACACGTCAACATAGCGGGTATGGATCTTGCTGTCCTCGCCGACCGCCAGCTGGCAGTCGAATGGTATTGCCGCCGGCGCTGCCGTCTGGATGTAACCGACGAAGATGCCGCTGTCATTTTCTGTTTCCGAGAGTTGCAGACGTTCCTGGTCGCCGCTAGCGGCGACCTCGACAGTGACTTCAACTGTGTCACGCAGGGTCCTGTCGAGGTTGCGGTTCTTGTCAGTAATCTCGATGAATACCGGTTCACCCTGGTGAAAGCGCTCGGCACGCACCAGGTCAACGGGTACGCTGACATCCAGCATACCCATGCCGGGGTAACTCGGATTAGCCAGCGGCGGGAACGGCCCGCTGGTACTGCCGAGGCTGCAACCGGTCGGTGAACTGACCGTTGGCCGGGCACCGCTGCCGCTGGGCGAGTACTGGAAAAACAGCGCCCTGGCGGGTGTCAGCAACAGGCGGGTGCTGATATCCACCGTGTTGGATGAACGGTTTTCCGGATTGCCGGAAATGGCGAACGTGGCATTGGCGGTATTGCTGATGAGTGTGCCGGGTGCTACCGCCATTACCGTGTTGCTGTTCATCAGCAATAACGGCAGCAGCGCCAGGGCATATTTTTTACGGCAACATAAAAGCGCGCTGCCGGCGCGGAAAAATTCATCCGCCCGACAGCGCGTGTTACGCCAGATTGTGTGCAACAGGTGCATTACACGCAGATCACCCCATTTTAATTAATGGTGACGCTATACGTGATAGTGCAGGTTGAACCACCTGTGACCGTACCCACGTTAATGGTCAATGTCGGTGTTGCAAAGCTTTCGCTTGTTGTGCCATTGCAATCGACACCGAAATTGACGCTGGGGTTGTTGTACGTGACATTGGCCACCTGCAGGTCATCGGTCAATACCAGCGAGTTGGCAGCTGCAGTGCCGCTGTTAGTGATATTCACCGTGTAGGTCACCGTGGCGCCCGGGATGGCCTTGGCATTGGGTGCTGTAGTGCCGAAGCCGTCGTCCGTCACTTCCGAAGATTTGGTAACGACCACGGTTGCGGACTGCACGGTATAGATAGCGGAAGCCGAGTGTTTGCCGTCCTGTGCATCATCGGTACCGGCACCGGCGCTGCCTGCTGCATCGGCGAAGGCGACATCGATCGCTGTCGGGTCATCCGCCCCGGGCGTCTCGGCAGCAGGTGTGGTTGTACCGGCATTGGTTGCCTGTGCCAGCAGGTGATACAGGGACGTTTCTGTATTACCGGCTGTTCCCGGCGTGTTGGCCACGATCAACAGCTTGATGGTGGCGTCCGGTGCCAGGTCGCCAACGTTGGTGCCGGCCGTGTACAGCGTATCCGTTCCGGACTCGTAGGTACCGTTGTTGTTGACGTCGATATAGATACGAACACTGTTCATGTCGAAATCGTCATCGGTGGCATCGAGGCCGGCAACCGTGCTGAGCAAATAGCCCTGCGTGTCGTTACCGGTGTTTTCCAGGGTAAACGGCAACACCTGGTCATTCGTATTCGGAATGACCGTTGCACCACCGTCACTGACCACTGTCAGGTCCACCTTGCGGTCAACCTTGAACGTGGTCACCTGGTTGCCGGCGGTGCCGGTATCGCCATCGGATGTCACTGCCGGCTGGTCAGTGCCTCCGACCTTGAAGTTCAGGGTGGCCTGGTTGTTGATGTCTGTTCCCGGTGCCGTGCCGCCGGCGTGTGCACCGGCAGACAGTGCCAGCAGGAACAGGCTGGCAAGGCACAGACCGCTGTGCCTGTCGTGTTTATATAACTTCATTGCAATACTCCTTCTCTGGTGTAACAAAACGTTTCATATCGATTCAGCTGTACGGCTTACTGCAGTACCACCCGGAACTCGACGGATGATTTGTCGCCCGGTTGCAGCGGCTTCAGGTATTGCCAGCGGATCGTGGTGTACTCCGATGCCCTGGCGATCCGCGTGCTGCCGTCAGCCTCGGTGACCGTGAGCTCTTCCGGTGGTGCGAAACTCTGGCCGTCATCCACCGAGAAGCTGATGCGGGTATCTGTGCCTGTTGCCGAACCGGGCTTGTAAACGGTGTGCTCGGGAATCGGGTTATTGATGACGATGTCATTGCCGGGACTGGTGCCGACATTCTCGAAGCTCAGCGTGTAGATGACGTCCTTGCCGGGAACGACCTCTGCTGCCAGCTCGCGTTTGATGCTTTGTTTTCCGGTGGCATCGGTTTTGATGACTTCCACCTCGGCATAGGACGTGAGTTGAATAGGACCGGATTCCTGGCCTGCGAAGGCGGCCTGGTTTACCAGCAGTAGTGCACTCATCAATATTGATGCGATTGTTTTCGGGTTGTTGATGCTCATGGCTGTAGCTCCTCTAGTTGATGGTTACATCGAGTGTGATGACGAAATTTGCCGGTCCACTGGTATCACCCAGGTCGACACTGACAAGGTTGCCGCTGAAACTGCCCGGGTCATCCCCCGGGGTGTCTGTCAATGGCGTTGAATCCAGTGTGATACTGGATGGTGTGTAACGGGTGTTGGCCGGAATGCTGTCGCTGATCAGCAGGTTCTCTGCCGTGCCCGTGCCGCTGACATCGACCTGCAGTGTGTAGCGGATGGTCGCGCCGGGTACCGGGTCGCAAGGAGCACTGTTGCAGGACTGGCCATCGGAGATGACCGCGGCAGACTTGGTGATGCTGACATCAAGAGGCGCGTTAACAACCTGGTAGCTGCCGGTTGCGCTTGCAACGGCTGAACTGTTGCCGACAACGGCATCGGCGCCACTGTCTCCAAGGCCAGGCAGGATCGTGCCGGCGACAGATCCTGCTGCACCTGCGGTGGTGGCTTGCACGCTAAGACGGCTGTCGCCGCTATCGCCGTCGGCCAGGCCAGCAGGAATATCGTTGAGTACAAACAGGACGACGCTGTCGTTGCCATTGGCATCCAGTTGCGGGTCATTACTGCCGGGTGTGTACAGCGGGTCCAGCAACGGGCCGTCGTAGCTGTTATTGCCGTTGCCGTCCAGATAAATGCGGGGGTTGGAAGGGTCGAAATCGTCACTGCCCGGCGGGCTGTTGTTGACGCCCAGCGAGAACGACTCAATACCGTTGCCGGTGTTACGCACCCGGTAGGTGAGAACCTTTTCAAGCGTGGGTGAGGCTGTTGTGATAGTGGCCGCGTCCTGCCAGATGGCGGCGACGTTGATCAATTCCTGAACGGTGACGGCATTGCTATTCGACAGGGCCTGCAGTGGTGCGCCGGCCATCTCGAAATTCAGTAGCGCCTGGTTGGAGACCGTTGTGCCAGCCGGGGTACCCAGGGCCTGAGCGGTTTGCGGCAGCAGCATCGCCAGCAACGCCATGAGCACGGGACCGGCAAGGCCGCTGTGGGCGTCAAAATACAGGCGTATTCGTGCTGTTTTCATCATTTCTGTCAACATTCGTCAATAATTCAACGCAAACCATCCATCCTGGATAAGGCGTTGTAGTGACCCCGTGTCTTCTTCAAAAGACTAATAAAATCAATTAGATATAACATTATTTGGCGGCCGACTGGTTAAGAAAAGCCACCAAAAACAAATAGCTACAGGGATGAGGGCAACTATCGTGCCGGTGTTGACTGCGCGCGGCTCCTGGCCCGATGTGGTTGCCATCTGGCGGCGGCACTCGTACGGCTGGTGCCTGCCATCGCGGTGCTTCGGGGAGCCTGTATCGTGGATACTTGGAGGAATATTGTTCTGTGATTGTTACGCAGCTTCATGAAAGCAGGAAGCGGGCCTTGTACCCGGACAGGCGTGATGATTTGTATTGTTATGGCCGTCCCGCAAGCAGGTTGTGCCGTGGACTCGCCGCGGTATCGTGGTTGCGTGGATGATCAGCGCAGCGTTCAGCCTGTTGTTGCCAGAATGCATGAACTGCAGCAAGATGGCAGAAGCCCGATAAATACTGCCCTTGTCAGGATAGACTATAGTTATGAACAAACCTTCCATACTGACGGCCATTCCCTTGCGCCGCTACACGTTTGGTGAATTCACCCTGACGGTACTGGGTGATATCGAAACCCGGGATGAGGTGAGCTACCGCTACATCCTGGCCGTGGTACAGGGTGACGATCCCGAGCCGGGACTGTATCTCACGGCGGAGCAGGGTGCCGGTGAAGACCTGGCCATGCGCGTCATGATGCGCGATGGAGAGGAGGTGATCGGTCATTCCGCCGCATGGCGCGAACTCGATGTGTTTGTTGATGAAGCGATAAAGATTGTTTCACAGGTGCTGAATCTGTCAGACGAAACGCCGTATCAACTCATGTAACAGAGGGCAGGCAATGAACAGGAAAGCCGGACGAGTTGTTGCTGTTGGCAGTGGCGCCGCACTTGCCTGTTCGACACCGGTACAGGCCTTTTCTTTTTGTTTTTCATTCGGCAATAACAACCACAGATCTTCGCCCTACAATCGCTATGTGCCGCCTTATCCGCCACCAGCTGCGGGGTGTACTACCCTGCAGATCCAGGTCAGATGCTACCACCGGCGACTGCCTACACGCCTGCTTACCCGTTACCACCCTTGCAGGGCCCTACGGAGTCTTGATGCCGGCGCAGCCAGACTGGTGAGGCGGAAGCTGGATGTAAAGCTATTGCACGCGTACCCAGAACTGGAAACTGAAGCTGGGGTTGTTCACCCCGTTTGAGGCCGCGAACGCACCGCCTGTCAGGCCGCGGAAATGGGTGACGTTGCTGTCATAGCCATCCGCATCCGGCACGGGCGTGTACGTGTAGGTCGCTCCACCGTCGCTGGAGAACTCGAGATCATCGGTGTTGCTGCCGAGCGCGGAAAACGTATAACTGAGTGCGCTCGAGGTGCTGCCGTCAATGAATGCCAGTGGTCCGGAGCCGCTGGCGGCGATATCGTCGACAAACATTTCGGTGTTCGCCGGAATGGAATCGGTAATCGTGACCGAGTCCGTGTCGGTTGCCGCGAACCCCGAGTTGCTGGACATGATGGTGTATTGCACCACGGCGCCCGGTATCGCTTTCGGGTTGCTGTTGCCATTTGTCGGGTCGAACAGCGTTTCTACTGATTTGACTGTCTGTATGACCGGTGACGGATAAATGCTGACGTCAACGCTGTCCGAGTCGTTGCCGGAGTCCGGGTCGGCCTGGTCCAGTGCCAGGTTGTCGGCCGTGTTGGAGACCACGGTTGCCACGGAAACCGTGTTGGCCCTGACGTTGAGTGTCAGGGTAGCAACCTCCTGGTCTGCCAGGGTACCCACCGTCCAGAGGCCGTTTGCCGGATTATAACTGCCGTGTGAGGCAACAGCCGATGTATAGGTCACTCCGGCAGGCAGGACATCGCTCAGGGAGACGCCGGTTGCATCGCTGCTGCCATTATTTGTGATGGTAACGCCATAGCTGAAGCTGTTGCCTGCATTGACGGTGCTGTTGCTGGCGGTCTTGCTGACAGCCAGGTCACTGAATAAAATGCTGCCGCCATTGCCGCCCGGGCCGTCCATATTGTCTTTGGTGTTGTTGGGCATGTTCTGGCCGTTGGATGAGGCAATGTGGAAGCCCAGTGACGCGGGTCCGGCATAACCCATTGCGGCCCACGAGATTCTGGTTTCCATCTCGACACCGGCTTGCAGCCCGGAGATCAGGCCACCATTCTGGTTCTGGCTGTCGCCATTGGCTGCCAGCAGTGGGATTTCGGTGCCGAAGGTTCCTGGCATGTCATAGCCATCGGCCGCGCCGGTGCTCGGGCACCAGCCATCCGCAACAGAATTGATCCCGGTTGCCGGACAGGTCATGGGGTCACCACCCGGCCTGGCGCTGACATAGTTATACAGGCGCACAGTCGTGGCACCGTTATTGCCCTTCCATGATACGCGCAGCAACTTCTCACCTGACTGCAGCAGGCCGTCGGGCGCGCCGCCACTGGAGTCAAAAAAGAACCACCAGTCGGTGGTGTTGCTGGTGCTGGCGAAGCGCTCGACCCACAGGTACAGAAAGGTACTGTCATATGTATAGGCGAATGTTTTCAGGTCGCGCCCGGTACTGTCGATCTGGTAGTCCAGGTCCGCTGCCGTGCCGGTCTGTTTATCGCCCTCTGCGTCGGTCGAGAACTGTCCTGGATTGGCGGTTATGTCGCTCGGTGTTTTCCAGTCACTGGTGCCGCCGCCGGACAGACCGGCATCGATGGTGATGCTGCGCTGTATGACGGCAGACAGTCCCGGCAGGGTGTAAAGCAAGAGACTGATAAAAAGTAATTTGCGTGTCATCACACGAGAGGGCTTGTATTATTTCACCAGGTTGACGGTGCCGGCCAGGGTCTGCGATTGCAGCATCTTCAGGACCTCCGTCGCCGGTACCGGCTTGCTGAACAGGTAACCCTGCACAATATTAACACCCTGTTGTCTGAAGAAATTCAGTTGCCTGACGTTTTCAACACCCTCTACAATCAGTGACAGCTTCAGGCTCTGCGCCATGGCAATAATGGTCGATGCAATCGTAACATCTTCGTCGCTGTCCGGAATCTCGCGCACGAAGGACTTGTCGATCTTGACGATATCGATGGGCAGGCGACGCAGGTAACTGAGCGATGAATAGCCTGTGCCGAAGTCATCCATGGCAATGCTGACGCCCATGCACTTGAGTCCGTCCAGCACACTAATGGCCGAGTCAATGTTTTCCATCGCCATATTCTCGGTGATCTCGAGTTCAGTCATGCGCGCATCCAGGCCAGCTTCCCCGAGTGCCTCTGCAACGAGATCCTCGAAACCCGGCCGTGAGAGCTGTGCAGAGGAAAGATTGACGGCGACAGTCAGTTCGGTGAACCCGGCGTTATGCCATTGTTTCAGCTGTCTGAAGGCGGTTTTCAGCACCCATTCACCTATGGGTACAATCAGGCCGCTGTCTTCTGCAACCGGGATGAAGTCCAGCGGGCTGATAAAACCCATCGTCGGGTGTTTCCAGCGCAGCAGTGCCTCGACGCCGACAATCATGTTCCTGTTGATGTCGATCTTTGGCTGGTAAAAGAGTCGCAGCTGGTTTCTTTCAACGGCCTTTCTGAGATTGGTTTCCATTGCCAGCTGCTTGCGGGAGCCGGCGTTCATTTCAGCCGTGTAGTAAACCGCCTTGTTACGACCAAGTTCCTTGGCGCGATACATGCTGATGTCAGCATGTTTTATCAGTGTCTCCGCGTCGGTACCATCGTAGGGAAATATACTGATGCCTATGCTGGTGGTGATATGCAGTTCATGGCCATTGCAGGATATCGGATCCACCAGGGACTCGATGATTTTCTTTGCGATGCGTCCTGCATCGGCAGAGCCGCTGATACGCGGCAGCAGCACCATGAATTCGTCGCCGCCGAGGCGGGCAACGGTGTCTTCCTCGCGTACACAGTTATTCAGTCGACGCGCGATGACACGCAGTAACTGGTCGCCGATGGCATGACCGAGTGAGTCGTTGATAATCTTGAAACGATCAAGGTCCAGAAATAGCAGGGCCGCATTGGTCTGCTGCCGGCGTGCATGCGCCAGTTCACTGGTGATGCGGTCATTGAGCAGTATCCGGTTGGGAAGCCCGGTCAGTGCATCGTGGTGTGCATGGTACTCCATGCGACTGGCGACAGACTCGGCCTGTTCCTTGGATTGTTCGAGCAGTGCGTTGGCATCCTCGAGCTCCCTGGTACGTTTCGCGACACTTTCCTCGAGTTTTAAACGATGCTCCCGGAGTTCGTTGTCGCGTGACTGTATTTCATCCAGCATGGTGTTGAAATCGGTGATCAGGTTGCCGAGTTCGTCATTGCCTTCACCAATGACACGCACTGAATAGTTTTTCTCGGTACTTACCCGGCGTGCGATCTCGGAGAGTCGCAGCAAGGGGTCGGTGATAATACGCAGCAAGTGTGCACTCAGCGCAAAGGTAACCAGCAAGGACACCAGCAACACAGCAGTGACGATGCCCATGAACCACATCAGTCGCTCATGAACGGCTTCCATGTCGGAGCGCAGGTAGATAAAACCAATGAGCTCTCCTTCATAGAAAATGCGGGTGAACAGCTCGACATAATCACCCCAGAAGAGAATGTTCTCGTTTTGCAGATCCGTTGCCGGCAACTCCAGACTCAGACCGGGTTTGATATAGCTCGCGAATTCCATCTCATCGCTGTCATAGATGGCGGCTGACTGGATATGCTGCTGTGATTTCAGGAAGCTGAGTGTTTCCTGTGCTGCAACCCGGTCGGAGAACAGCAATGCAGCACTGCTGTTGGCTGCGATGATGTCCGCCATGGTGCCGAGATTGTCGCTTACGGTTTGCTGGGCATTGATGCGGTCGGTGGTAATAAAGGCAATACTTGCGATCAGCAGCGACACGGTACTGATAACGACAATCAGCAAGGTCAGTTTCCTGCGTATCGAGATGTCGCGGAGATTCAACATAAGAAGGTCTAGTTGCTCCCCGTTACACTGACTGCCAGTGACAGTAATTTTGAGCTGATGTTCAGACCGGCGGCATTGGCCGCAGCGACATTGATCCTGAACCTGACCTTGTTCTGGATCAGTATGAACTGGATGATTCCTCCTTCCTCGATAAAGCCGGCCGCGTCACTGACGGTGAGTACCGGTTGTTCTCCCAGCAGCAACAGGATCTTGCTGAGTTCGGCATTTTCGCCGATATAGACAAGCTGGCAGCCATCAACCATGGCAAGACTGCTGAGGTGTCTGACCACAAGCTTTTTTTCATGCACGGCTTTACCTGCGAGGTCGTCCAGTTGTGGGCCAAAACGGTCGGTTCCTGTGACACACAGGGTAAACTCCGGGCGGTCCTGCAGCGTTGCTTGCGGCCAGGTCACAAAGCGGGAGAAATTGTAGAGAAAGGCGGTCTTTACCCGGTATTCCGAAATACGTGTTTCATCCGCCACGACAAGCGCTGGCGCAGACAACAGCAAGACCGTCAGCAGGCCGCGGAGCATCCGGGGCAGACCGTACAACAGTGGCATGTCGTTTCGCGATCCCATTAATATCGCTCTAGAAAGACCAGGTAACCCTGCCGAAGATGCTGCGTTCCACCTCGGTGGGTTGGGTATTGATGAAGTCCGGCAGGTATTCAGGATGCCGGCTGTCGAGCAGATTCTGGCCGATAATGGACAGTTCCAGCCCGGGTCTGGCCTCCCATCCGAGTCGCAGGTCGGCCTCCACGTAACTGTCTATGCGGGCACCCGAGACCTCGATATCGCCGACATAGCGCAAGGCGGCGTCGAACTGCAGCTTGTTACCGAAATCAAGGGCAGACCAGACGGCGGCCTTGCTGACCGGGCTGGCCTGTTCAGCACTTTGCGAAGCGCTATCGGTGCTGCCATTGACCAGTCGCAGCTGCATATCAAGCCAGGTGTAGCTTGCATTGAGGCGCCAGCCCCTGCGCACTTGCCATTGACCGGCAAGCTCTACGCCATAGGTTCTGCCTTTCATATTGTTGTCAAAAGGAAACCGCACGGCTGCTGGTGGCCCCGGATCAGACTCCGGATCAAGCGTGCGCAGGTTGTCATAATCGTTATAGAAGGTCGCCGCATCGACAGACCAGATGTTCCGGAAGTTGAATCGATAGCCCAGTTCCCAGGCAAGCAGATCTTCCGAGTCGTAATCACCATTACCTTGAGCATAAACCGGTATGCCCGGGTCGGATGTTGCGGGTGGGACCAGTCGCAGCGTCACGTCATGTTCGCCACGTGACGGCGTGCGAACCGCGCGCGAGACTGAACCCCACCAGGTCTGGCTATCATCCACGGCCCAGGCAAGACGCACGTTTGGCTGGTATTCAAAGCCACTGAAATCATTGTGCTCCAGCTTGATGCCTGCGGTAAGCCGCAGATTATCTTTCAGGCTTATTTCATCCTGGATGAAGGTGCTGTACAGGTTGACGTTTTTCGAGGCGGGATCGAGGCTGAAGGTCGCGTTGTTATCGGTGTGATCATGTGTATGACGGTAGTGGAAACCCCACACCACATCGTGCGTGTCGTGCCATTTGAAGTGATGCTGAAAGTCGATGTCGAAGGTGTCACGGTCTTCGTATAGCACCGCGCCATCCAGACCAACATGGTCATAGTAGACCTGCAGGGCAAAGTTGGACGCGTTCTTGAGGACATGTGACCAGCGGAATAACAGGTTGCCGCCATTGGTTTCAGTGTCATCCACCGTCGGGATGACGCTGGTGGGTGGTGGACCGGGCGGGCCGCTGGGGATATTCACCAGCTGGCCGGCCGTGCCGCGGTAGTAGTCGCCCTGCAGCGTGATGCTGTCGCGGTCGGTTTTCACCCAGTCGGAACGAAAACCGATTTGCCCGGTGCGCCAGTCATCATGTGCGCCATCCGGGTTATAGCCCTCGTCATAGCTGGCGTATTTTGCGTAGATACGGTAGTCCGCGCCGTTCTTGAGCTTGCCGCCATGACGGACACTGCCGATACCTTTCACTTCATTGCCTGCGCTTACCGAGACCATGTTACCCTGGGTGTCGGCTGCATTTTTGGTAATAATATTGATCACGCCATTAACGGCATTGGCACCCCACAGGGTGCCACCCGGTCCACGAATGACCTCGATGCGATCAACATCTTCCAGTACCACGTCCTGTGAGTCCCAGTAGACGCCTGCAAATAACGGGGTATAGACGCTGCGACCGTCGATCAGCACCAGCAGTTTATTGGCGAAGCGGCTGTTGAAACCGCGTGAGGTAATGGCCCACTTGTTGGCATCAATGCGTGCCACCTCTATACCCGGTACCCGGCGCAGTGCCTCGGGTATATTGGTGACACCCCAGCGCCGCAGGTCATCATGAGTAATTACGAAGATGGCGGCCGCAGCTTCCGACTGTTTCTGGGGCTTTTTGGAGACCGAGGTCACCTCGATGTTCATCAGGGCCTCGAGGCTCATGTCTGTCAGGTCATCCGGTAGATCGTCGTTGAGGTTGGTGGCGTGCACCGAAAATGCGGTGAACAGACTGGCGACCAGACCGAGACTGATCCGGTACAACGGTATTGCGAGACGTTGTAACCGGCGTTGCCTGCGTGGCAGATATCTTGTCCGGCCGGACAGGTCGCCTTGCTGGCTTTGTTCGTTGACCTGTGTTCCGGTACCCATCCTCGACGCCCCTGGCAATCCCGTTGTTGTGACTAACAGAATGAAAAATTGGCAGTGAATCCTGCGTTCCGCGGATAATTGCGGCACGCAGGTCAATGCGCAGCAAAGCTGCCTAATGGGCTATCGGCGTGCCAAGAATCAACCTTAAACGTTGATTAATAGTCAAAAATTTGTCGCGAGGTAGGGTAGTGAAGGATGGCTGCCGGTGCGCCGGCAGCGCTAGCAGGGTGGGTGGACAGGCCCCTGCAGGCGGGGTTACTGCTTGTCTTTGTCTTTGTCTTTGTCTTTTGCACCCGGCACGGTCAAGGGCACAACGACCGACGACTGTGGCTCGTCAATAAAGCGCGGACGGGCATTCCTTTCACGTCCGGCGGCGGCGTGAAGCTCGCTTTCCCGCGCGGTTATCAGGCCCAGGCAATGGCGGATGTCATCCACGGTTTCGTCCGTCAGCGGGTGGCGATGGCCGGGACGCGTGTAGGTCTCCTTGGCAACCCGGGTGAGCACCTGCCGCATAACCTGCAGAATCCGTTCTTCCTGGGTGAGTGTACTGTCATTCATAAAGGTAGCCGTCTGGTTAATGATGATGGCCTGTATTGTGACACAACTGCCGCGCTGCAGCAGGTGGTAGGGTCATTCCTTTATATAAAGCGTGGACCAGTCTCCCCCGGTAATTGATTTCAGCGTGTTGAGCAGGGCTTCCCCGGGCACTGCCTCTGACGGGTGTATCCCCCTGATTTCCACGAAGCTGTGCCCGAAACCGGCGCTTTTCCTGAAGCCCAGTGCGGTGATGTGGCCTTTATGGCCACACTGCTGGCAACGCCATTCGTTGTTTGCCGGGTCGGTCTGCCACGCCTGAAGCCGGGATCGCCAGTCTGACAGCGGTGCGCGGCATGCCGGGCACCGCGGAGCGGGGGTGCGGGGATCGGCTCTGAAGCGCATGGTTTCAGAACTGCTCAGAAAGACGTGGCAAAACTTTCCGTTGGCGCTGTCGCTTGCAAGTCTCACGGGGTCGGACGGTGGCTCCAGTTCGATCATCGGTGAGCAGCCGAGAAAGGTGATGAGCTGCAGGAAGTGTTCACCGCTCGGGTAGAAGCTGTCGTTATGCAACTGGCGGGGTGGACCGATCAGGCCAATGGCCTGTAATTCCGTGGCCAGCCGCTCGGTGCTGACTGCGGGACAGTCCGGGTCTGACGGAAGCAGGATGAGTTTATGTGCGGCCACACTAGTACTCCTTCAAGATGATATTGCCTAATTCAGCGTGCCTGTGCTGCTCTGCAGCAAGGCACCGTGCGCAGGCAATGGCCATAGTCCTTGTCAAGCGAGTACTAGCTGCCAGTTAATCCAAAAGTGTGATCATACTATGACTGTCCCTGTGTGGTGTTATCTACCATACTATGTCTCAACACTGGCGGAATACTGCGGAGCGTGCCCATGTCATCAAGCGAACCTTTCTCCATTCATGCACTGGAACTGGGGCCGATGGAAAACTTTGTATACCTGATTCACGATCATGCCACAGGCCGGGCAGCGGTTGTGGACCCGGCCTGGGACGTCCCGGAAGTGCTGGCACTGGCCGACTCCCGGGGTGTGCGCATTACCGATATCCTGCTGACACACAGCCACCATGACCATATCAACGGCATCAGTGAGGTCCTGGAAAAATATGATGCGCAATTGCACCTGATGAAATCCGAGGCGCAGTTCTGGGGACATCAGCTGGACCTGCCGACCTTGCATCATGGCGGCGATGTTATCGAACTGGGTGACACCGCGATCAGGGCTCTGCATACCCCTGGACATACGCCGGGATCGGCGTGCTATCAGGTTGGCAACGAGTTGATCACCGGTGATACGCTGTTTGTCTTCGGTTGCGGCCGCTGTGACCTGCGTGGCGGCGACCCGGAACAAATGTTTGTCACCCTCAGGGACATGTCAAGTCGCCTGCCGGCCGAGACCGTGATACATCCGGGTCACAACTATGCAGAAAAGGCCACGACCACCATGGATGAGCAGCTGGCGGGCAATCCCTTCCTGCATTTTGATAACAGTGAGGATTTCAAGCACTATCGCATGCATTATCACGACCAGCACCGCGACTCGCCCTACGGACCTGTCTGCAAGGGCGATGAAATGAAATAGTCAACCACCGGATGGGAGCAGATAAAGGATTAAAGACATGACCGCACGTTACCTGAAACCGGAGATGATCGTATATTTACTGTTCATCGGTTTGCTGACGGCCTGTGCCGGTATCAAACCCTACAGCGAGGCGCCGCGTGTCTCGCTGGCCAGTATCGAACCAAAGGACATGACGCTGCTTGAGCAGCGCTATGGCCTGCGTCTGCGCATCATGAACCCCAACGATGCCGCGCTGTCGATTGAAGGACTGAGTTACGCGCTGGAAATCAATGATCGTGAGTTTGCCTACGGGGTCAGCCGGCAGGCGGTGGATATTCCGGCTTTTAGCGAGGCCTTGCTGGATGTCGAGGTGGTCAGCAACCTGCTGAATGTGATGCAGCAAATACAGGAGATGAGCGGCGAAAGCCGCGACAGCCTGACTTATCGCCTGACGGGAAAGATCAGTCTGGCAAACAGCCTTGGCAGTCTGCCCTTTGATTACAGTGGTGAGCTGTCGTATCTGCCGACCGCGAAGCAGCCGGAGCCGGAGCCGGAGGCAGCAAACTGACTGCGCAGTCGTTTCGCGCCTGCCGTATACACGAGAGTTCCGGCAGGATAACAGCGGCAATTGAAGAACTGTCGCTCGACGCGCTCTCGCCCGGTGAGGTCGTCATCCGTGTGCATTACTCCAGCGTAAACTACAAGGATGCGCTGGCAGCAACGGGGAGGGGCAGGATCCTGCGCCGCTTCCCCCTGGTTGGCGGTATTGATCTTGCCGGTGTGGTGACAGATTCTGTCGATGACCGTTTTCAGGCAGGTGACGAGGTGCTGGTGACCGGCTGTGGTCTGGGTGAAGCACACGACGGCGGTTTCTCCGAACTTGCTCGCGTGCCCGCAGACTGGGTGGTGCCGTTGCCGGCCGGTCTGTCACTGTTCGATGCCATGGCACTGGGGACGGCAGGCTTTACTGCGGCACTTGCCATTGACCGGCTCGAGCAGAACGGCCAGCAGCCGTCACTGGGGCCGTTGCCTGTCACCGGTGCCAGTGGCGGCGTCGGCAGCGTCGCCATCGATTTGCTGAGTGCGCGTGGTTATGAAGTGGTGGCAATAACACGAAAAACACATGCCGCAGCGTACCTTGAACGCATTGGGGCAAGCAGTGTCAAATCACCGGACAGTCTGTTCACTGACGGACGGCCATTGCAATCCGCGCAGTGGGGCGGGGCAATCGACAATGTCGGTGGCAAGGTGCTGGCCGGATTGATCAGTAGCACGCGACCATGGGGCAGTATTGCCAGTATCGGTATGGCCGGCGGCAGTGAATGCGATACCACGGTCATGCCGTTTATTCTGCGTGCTGTCAGTGTGCTCGGGATCAGCTCGGCCAACTGCCCGATGCAGCGCCGCCTCCGGGTATGGCAGCGACTGGTGTCAGACCTGCGGCCTGTGCATTTGTCGCAGGTGGTGGCCGGTGTGGTTGGCCTGGATGATCTGCCAGCCCTGTTCGGACAGTTGCTGGAAGGCGAGCATCAGGGCCGGTTTGTCGTCGAGATGCAATCCTGATCAGTATTATTGTGTTCTGCTAAATTCCCTCTCCGGGGGTTAGGAACGCGCTCTTTTTGTAACAGGCCAGGCAGTCAGGGACTTCAATGAAACCGTATCTATCAGCGCTCAGACGCAATATTAATGCCGGTACCCGCCTGTGCCTGTTCCGTCGCTGTGCGGCGGATGACTTCGACGTATCGCTGGATCAGCTGGTGCTGTTGATTGCCCTGAACCTGCTGCTCGCGTTTTTTGTTGACCTGCTCAGCAGTCTGCCGCACCCGGAATTTTATTCGTATGCGGTGGCCGCGAATGGCCTCGATATCTTGTTGTTGCTGTTCGCCGTCTACCTGGTGAGCAAGCTGCTGATGGACAACCGTGTGGCATTGCGCCTGGCTGTTTATCTGTACAGTATGAGCCCGTTCTTTTTACTGTTGTGGGTCATGCTGGGGCGGCTGGATGTGCTGTTGCCGCCGGAGTGGACCGTCATCTACGGGACCAGTTATCTGCTTTACCTGGGATGGGCGATGATCGCTATTGGCTGGGCACTTACCCTGCTGGCGGGTGGTTACTCACGCAAGGTCCCGGCAGCCATGTTGATGATTGTGCTGGCCTGGATGCTGCCAGCCTCATATTTTGCGGAGAACACGACACTCTGGTTTGCCGCTGAAGAGGAGGGCGTTGATGAGTATGCCGCCTATCGTGCACTGGACGTCGAAGGCATTTTCTACCGGCAGCCGGAGTTGCTGGCCGGGCACCTGGAACCGCTGCTGGCCGAGCGCAGTGACAGAGACGACCTTTATTTCGTGGGTTTTGCAGGATATGCCCTGCAGGACGTATTCAGGAATGAAATCGAGTTCGCCCGTGCATTGTTTGACGAGCGCTTCGATACGGCGGGTCGCTCACTGGTACTGATAAACAACCTTGCAACCCGCGACACCCTGCCGTTGGCATCATCCATCAATCTGCAACGCGCGCTGCAGCATATCGGTCATGTGATCGACCGTGACAATGATGTCGTGGTGCTGTTTCTGACCAGTCATGGCGACCGTGCCGAGCTGTCTGTTAATTTCTGGCCGCTGCGCCTGAACGATGTGACCCCGCAGATGCTGAAGCAGTACCTGGATGATGCTGCAATCAAGTGGCGCATCATTATGGTCTCGGCCTGTTACTCGGGTAGTTTTATCGAGACGCTGAAAGATCCGAATACTGCGATCATGACCGCAGCATCGGCCGACAGGGCGTCATTTGGCTGCGATGATAAACGCAAGCTCACCTACTTTGGTGAGGTGTTGCTGCAGAAGCAGTTGCAGCATCAGTTCTCGTTCGCGGCCGCATTTGAAGAAACGGCCAGGGAAATCGAGCTGCGTGAACAGGCAGAAAAGCGCGATCCGTCGCGCCCGCAAATCTACATTGGAGAGGCCATGGAGGAGAAGTTGCAGCGCCTTGAAAGCCAGTTGTTTGGTGGTGCCGACAAGGCTGCCGGTTCACTATTGCTCGAACCGTAGTCCGTCTCTAATAAAAAACTCTCGCCAGGACGCGAAGGTCGCAAAGTTAACAGCTATGGTTACAAACATATCAGGATTACTTTGCGTCTTTGCGAGAGAAATTACCGTGTTTACGAGTTGCAACCAGTTATTAACGACTGCACCTTGAATACGCTGCCTGATTATCTGTGTAGCGGGTTGCGGTTGGTCTGTATCGGCCTGAATCCCTCGCTGCCGTCGGTGCGTGCGGGATTTTATTTTGCCAATCCGCGCAATCGTTTCTGGCGGGCCATGCAGGCCAGTGAACTGTTAAACGTGGAATTTGAACCGGGTGTCGATGCGATGCAGGTGCTGTTACTTCAATACCGGATTGGTTTTACCGACGTGGTCAAGCGCCCGACTGCAGGCGCCAAAGACCTCAAGGTTGAGGATTTCCGCGAATGGGCGCCGCAACTCAGACAGAAACTGCTGCATTACCAGCCGGATATCGCCTGGTTTCATGGCAAACTGGCCTATGGCAATTACCTGCGCCACGGTGAGGCGGTCAGGCAGGATGTCGACTGGGGACCCCAGTCGCACAGAATTGGACGCACGCGTGCGTTCGTGACGCCCAATCCCAGTCCGGCCAATGCGGCCTATTCCCTGGAAGACCTGAGTGCCTGGTACAGGCGACTTGGCGCCTATGTGTCACGGTTTGAGTGTCATCCGTGACAGTCACGGGGGCAGGCGGCAGGGCCGACAGTGCCGGTTATTCGGCGAGCAGATTGCAAGCGATGTTCTATACTTAGAGTGAGCTGAATGCGGAGGAGGATTTGGTCATGGCAATTGCATCAACTGTGTCAAATTATCTGGCCGAGCATGACGTGGCCTACGATGTCTTGACGCATCCACACACGGCAACCAGCGGTGAAAGCGCACAGGCGGCACATGTGCCCGGGACGCGACTTGCAAAGTCGGTAGTTCTCGAGGACGATCATGGCTACGTGATGGTCGTGTTGCCTTCAAATCGCCAGATAAATCTTGGCGAATTACACCGCCAGCTAAATCGTAATCTTGGGCTGGCAACCGAGCACGAACTGGCTGGTCTCTTTAACGACTGTGAAATCGGCGCGCTTCCGGCGGTGGGTCCGGCCTACGGGATGGAGACGGTGGTCGATGACACGCTTGCAGAGCAGTCTGATATCTACTTCGAGGCTGGCGACCACGAGCAGCTGATACATGTCAGTGCAGAAACCTTCCAGTCGCTGCTGGGAGAAAATGCCCGACACGGGCAATTCAGCCATTGAGCTGAAGAGGCTGTATAAACCGCTCTTTACAGGGGTAGAGAGCAGTGTAGGTTATTGTATCTGAATTAAAAAACCATTCAGAGTCCGAGTGCTGTGGATCCCCAGCCAACACCGCCAATAGCGGCTTCCGGGTGCTGGTGGTGTACCTGCTGTTCGACTTTTGCCACTTCTGTTTCAGGGACATCCACCATAAGCAGGATCTCGCCATGAGCGAGCGCATCCTGAAATTCACCCAGGTGGATATTTGGCAGACTGGTAAAGCTCAGACCCGCGAGAACATTCGCTGCCATAATGACAAACGGTATCAGCAGCCACCAGTTCCAGTTCAGGGTCAATATCAGGGAAATAAATACACACAGCGCCAGGGCAAAGCTGACAAGATTGGCATTCCAGAGGAATTTCTCCAGACGACTGGCGCTGTCCCTGGCTTGCCGCAAGGTGGACGCCGGCAGACCGTCGAGACGTGTGCGTCGATCACCCAGGGCATGTATATACTCTGAGCTGATACCGCTTTTATTGAGCCCTTCAACCACCAGCAGCGCGTGAGCCCTGTCCGGCAACAGAAAATACAGTCTTCGCTCCATAGAGATCTCCCCCTCTCTTTCGCAATGAAAACATGTGGTTATATGCTTTATCAGGTGACTGGCCGTGTCCAGAAAAGCGCTTCCCTGACGACTACTTATAGTTCTTATTGCGGTAGAGACAACCCCGCTGGCGGTGATGTTACTCCCGAAAGATGTCTTGTTGCAATCCATCTATGGCTGTTGACAGCTAACAGCGCCTGCAACACAATAGCGGGCTTGCATTTTGGAGGGGTTCCCGAGTGGTCAAAGGGATCAGACTGTAAATCTGACGGCTCAGCCTTCGGAGGTTCAAATCCTCCCCCCTCCACCAGATGTCAGGTGTTATCTCCCGTTTTGAAGGGGGAGGATGAGAACCGATAGAGGTTCACGAAATCGCCGGGAGCGATTTCGAACGTCGCGCAGAGCGCGGCGGCCCGGAGGGCGGAGGGCGGGATGCCCGGAGTAAATCCTCCCCCCTCCACCAGATGTCAGGTGTTATCTCCCGTTTTGAAGGGGGAGGATGAGAACCGATAGAGGTTCACGAAATCGCCGGGAGCGATTTCGAACGTCGCGCAGAGCGCGGCGGCCCGGAGGGCGGAGGGCGGGATGCCCGGAGTAAATCCTCCCCCCTCCACCAGATGTCAGGTTCTGTCTCCGGTTATTTATGGCGGAGGACGATCAGAGGTAACGTGTTTGGCGGGTGTAGTTCAACGGTAGAACCTCAGCCTTCCAAGCTGATGGTGTGGGTTCGATTCCCATCACCCGCTCCAACTATGATAATAGTGGGTCGGAATTAAGCGGGCCAAGCCCCGGATTTTTGTAGTGTGATGACTGGAAGCATTGCGGGGTTTGATCCCGTTTGATTTTGCCCATATAGCTCAGTCGGTAGAGCACTTCCTTGGTAAGGAAGAGGTCACCGGTTCAAATCCGGTTATGGGCTCCAGATTTTTTTGAACGTTTGATAGTTATATCAAGGTAACAACGTAAACCGTAACGGGAGTCAGTCGAGATGTCCAAGGAAAAATTTGACCGTAGCAAACCGCATGTGAACGTAGGCACCATTGGTCACGTGGATCATGGCAAGACGACATTAACAGCGGCGATCACGAAGGTGATGGCGGAGCAGCACGGTGGCGAGTTCAAGGCCTACGACCAGATTGACAATGCCCCGGAAGAGCGTGCGCGTGGTATCACGATTGCGACGGCGCACGTGGAGTACGAGTCACCGAATCGTCACTATGCGCACGTGGACTGTCCGGGACACGCGGACTATGTGAAGAACATGATCACGGGTGCGGCGCAGATGGACGGTGCGATCCTGGTGGTGAGTGCGGCGGACGGTCCGATGCCACAGACGCGTGAGCACATTTTGCTGTCACGTCAGGTGGGTGTGCCTTATATATTGGTATACATGAACAAGGCCGACCAGGTGGACGATGCCGAGTTGCTGGAGCTGGTGGAGATGGAGATCCGCGAGCTGCTGGATTCCTATGATTTTCCGGGTGATGACACCCCGATTGTGACCGGTTCAGCGCTGAAGGCGCTGGAAGGCGACACCAGCGACATCGGCATACCGTCGATTCTGAAGCTGGTTGAGGAGATGGACAAGTACATTCCGGAGCCGGAGCGTGCGATAGACGGTGATTTTCTGATGCCGGTTGAGGACGTGTTCTCGATATCGGGACGCGGCACGGTGGTGACGGGTCGTATTGAGCGCGGCATTGTCAAGGTGGGCGAGGAGATCGAGATTGTTGGCATCAAGGACACGCTGAAGACGACGTGTACGGGTGTGGAGATGTTCCGCAAGCTGCTGGACGAGGGTCGTGCGGGTGACAACGTCGGTGTGCTGTTGCGTGGTACCAAGCGTGAAGAGGTTGAGCGTGGCCAGGTGCTGGCGAAGCCCGGGAGTATTACGCCGCACACCAAGTTCGAATGCGAGGTGTACATTCTGAGCAAGGACGAGGGTGGTCGTCACACGCCGTTTTTCAGCAATTACCGGCCGCAGTTTTACTTCCGCACGACGGACGTGACGGGTGCGGTGTGATTTGCCGGAAGGTGTGGAGATGGTGATGCCGGGCGACAACATCAAGATGACGGTGTCGCTGATTGCACCGATTGCGATGGAAGAGGGTCTGCGTTTTGCGATTCGCGAGGGTGGTCGCACCGTCGGCGCCGGCGTGGTCTCCAAGATCATCGAGTAAACCGCCAGTAAATTAGGCCAGTAGCTCAATTGGCAGAGCGACGGTCTCCAAAACCGTAGGTTGGGGGTTCGATTCCCTCCTGGCCTGCCAATTGCGGCAGGACTATTTGAAGTAGTTGAAGCAGGGTCAGATGAACACAAAAGTTGAAACAGAGAGTAACCGGTTCGATAGTCTGAAGCTGGGCATTGCAGTCGCCATGCTGGCAGTCGGCATCATTGCTTTTTACCGCTTTGATGACCAGTTGCTGGTGCTGCGTGTGCTGGGTTTGCTTGCCGTGGCGGGTATATCAGTGTTTATCGCGGCGCAGTCAAGTACCGGCAAGACCATCATCGGCTTTATCCGGGGTGCGCAGACCGAGGTCCGCAAGGTGGTGTGGCCTACCCGGGCAGAAACCGTGCAGACAACGCTGGCGGTTCTCCTGATGGTATTCCTGGTCGGGATTTTTCTCTGGCTGCTGGACATGGTGCTGTTGTGGGCGATTCAACTATTGACCGGACAGGGAAGCTGACGATGTCATTGCAATGGTATGTGGTACATGCGTACTCGGGTTTCGAAAACCAGGTGAAACGTGCCCTGGAAGAACGCATCAGCCGTGCTGATATGGGCGATTCGTTTGGCCAGATACTGGTACCGACAGAAGAAGTGGTCGAGATGCGCGAGGGCAACAAGCGTCGCAGTGAGCGCAAGTTCTTTCCCGGCTATGTGCTCGTGCAGATGGACATGAACGAGGATACCTGGCACCTGGTGAAAGATGCGCCGAAGGTGCTGGGCTTTATCGGTGGTACCAGTGACAAGCCGGCGCCCATATCGGACCGCGAGGCCGATGCCATTCTGCAGCGCGTACAGGAAGGTGTTGACAAGCCGCGGCCAAAGGTGCTGTTCGAGGTTGGCGAGGTGGTACGTGTCACCGACGGCCCGTTCAACGATTTCAATGGTGTCGTTGAAGAAGTGAATTATGAAAAAAGCCGGTTGCGGGTGTCGGTGCTGATTTTCGGCCGTTCAACGCCGGTCGAGCTGGCATTCAGCCAGGTAGAAAAAGCGTAGTTGCAATACCTGCAGGGGTCAAGGATCCGCTCCGCTCCTGCAGTTCTTTTAAATACAGGGGAGCCGCGAGGCGCTTGTACCCACAGGAGTATATAGATGGCTAAAAAAATCGAGGCATATATCAAACTGCAGGTGCCTGCAGGTGAGGCCAACCCGAGTCCGCCGGTCGGCCCGGCCCTGGGCCAGCATGGCGTCAACATCATGGAGTTCTGCAAGGCGTTCAATTCGCAAACGCAGAAGGTCGAGAAGGGTTTGCCGACCCCGGTCGTGATCACGGTCTACAGTGATCGCAGCTTCACTTTTGTTACCAAGACGCCGCCGGCGTCCATCCTGCTGAAGAAAGCTGCCGGTGTTGCGAAAGGCTCCAGTACGCCGAACACCAGCAAGGTCGGCAAGGTCAGCCGCGCCCAGCTCGAAGAAATCGCCACCACCAAGATGGTTGATCTGAATGCGACCGATATGGATGCTGCCGTCCAGATTATCGCCGGTACTGCCCGCAGTATGGGCCTTGATGTGGAGGGTTGACGGTATGGCCAGGCTAACGAAACGCGCACAGGTGATTAAGGAAAAAGTCACTCCCGGCAAGCTCTACAGTTTTGAAGAAGCGCTGGGTTTGTTAAAGGAACTGTCTACGGTCAAGTTTACCGAATCCGTTGATGTCAGTGTCAATCTGGGTGTTGACCCGCGCAAGTCCGACCAGGCCGTACGTGGTGCCACGGTGCTGCCAAATGGCACCGGCAAGACGGTGCGCGTGGCCGTCTTTACGCAGGGTGCGAACGCCGATGCCGCCATGGAAGCCGGGGCTGATATCGTCGGCATGGACGATCTGGCGGAAGAGGTCAAAAAGGGCAACATGGATTTTGATGTGGTGATTGCGTCTCCGGATGCCATGCGTGTCGTCGGTACGCTGGGCCAGATCCTCGGACCGCGCGGACTGATGCCGAATCCCAAGGTGGGTACCGTTACACAGGACGTGGCCACGGCTGTGAAAAACGCCAAGGCCGGTCAGGTACGTTACCGCACGGACAAGGGTGGCATCATCCATTGCCAGATTGGCCGGCTGGACTTCGAGATTGAGTCCCTGAAGCAGAACCTGTCCGCGCTGCTGGCAGACCTGGTGAAGGCGAAGCCGACCTCCGCCAAAGGCATCTACATGAGAAAGCTGTCAGTGTCGACCACCATGGGCCCAGGGCTCCAGGTTGATCATACGTCACTGATTGCCTAGATATTCGGGGCGGGCCACGGGTCCGTCCAAACAAGTTTGGCGCTGCGATGTACATGGATGTACAAGTGTCGCGTGAGGCAGGATGCCGATAGCGACCCGGTTTTTTACCGGAGGCCGTCAAAGACCGCAGGTGGCGGGCGAGGTGATTGATCGCCGGCCTTAATTGTCCTGTCACTGACAGGGTGGCCCGCGTAGAGGGTGGCGTCTAGACAGTAATCGATGCACAGGGACGTGCAAGTGTCGCGTGAGGCAGGATGCCGGGAGCGACCGATGCACAGGGACGTGCAAGTGTCGCGTGAGGCAGGATGCCGGGAGCGAGCTGTTTTCAGGTCACGTAAATCCGCACCGGTGCTGGATGCCGGTGTGTAGTCAATAAAGCGGAAGGAACCGGTGGCCATATTGCCGTCGGAGAATTCCTGATGAGGTAAACGCAATGGCATTAACTCTTGAAGAGAAAAAGGCTGTTGTTGCTGAAGTATCTGAAGTCGCCAAAGGGGCCTACTCGGCCGTTGCCGCGGAATACTGCGGTCTGACAGTCGAGCAGCTGACGAGCCTGCGTGTCAAGGCGCGCGAGGATAATGTTTATCTGCGCGTCGTGAAAAATACGCTGGCGAAGCGAGCCCTGGAGGGTACCGACTTTGCCTGCATGAGTGAACGACTGACCGGCCCGTTGATCCTGGCGTTTTCGCAGGAAGACCCGGGCGCAGCCGCGCGCGTGACCAAGGACTTTGCCAAGACAAATGACAAGTTCCAGGTCACCATGCTGTCAGTGGGCGGCGAGTTGCTTGAGCCGACGGATATCGACAAGTTGGCCAAGCTCCCGACCCGCGACCAGGCAATCAGCATGCTGATGTCCGTCATGCTGGCACCGACAGAGAAGTTCGTCCGTACACTCAATGAAGTGCCGGGCAAGCTGGTTCGTACGGTAGCCGCAATTCGCGAGCAGAAACAGCAAGCAGCATAAAACCTTTATTTACTTAAACTGATTAAAAATTTAACAGGAGTATTTCGTTATGGCCGTTTCACAAGAAGAAATTCTGGAAACAATTTCAGGCATGTCTGTGATGGAGGTTGTTGATCTGATCTCTGCCATGGAAGAAAAGTTTGGCGTATCGGCGGCTGCAGCCGTTGCCGTTGCGCCGGCAGCAGGCGGCGGTGAAGTCGCAGCCGTTGAAGAGAAGGACGAGTTCGACGTCGTCATGACCAGCTTTGGCGAGAACAAGGTTTCCGTCATCAAGGCCGTTCGTGGCATCACCGGTCTGGGTCTCAAGGAAGCAAAGGAAATGGTCGAAGGTGTGCCTTCTACCATCAAGGAAGCTGCTTCCAAGGATGAGTCTGCGGAGATCAAGAAGACACTCGAAGCAGCAGGCGCTACTGTCGAGCTTAAATAGGCGGCCATGTAATCCATTTGTGATTACAGTAACCGCGGGTATACAGGGTTGGCCGGTCGCAGTTTCTGCGCCCGGCCTGTCCTGCTTTGTTGTAAATGAAAGGGCGCTTTGCGTAAGTACGAAGCGCCGGTTTGTGACTGACTAACGGATTAACTGCCGCAGACACGCAGCTTTCTTCATACTTACTGGAGAGGAAAACCGATGGCCTATAGCTTCACTGAGAAGAAACGAATTCGCAAGGACTTTGGCGAACGCCACAGCATCCTGGATGTCCCGTACCTGCTGGCGACGCAGATCGATTCCTACCGCGATTTCCTGCAGGCAGACAAAGACGCCGATTCACGGGGCGACAAGGGTCTGCATGCGGCATTCAAATCGGTTTTCCCGATCGTCAGTTATTCGGGCACGGCGGCGCTTGACTACGTCACCTACCGGCTCGGCGAGCCGGCATTCGACGTCAAGGAATGCCAGTTGCGCGGTCTAACCTATGCCGCACCGCTGCGCGCGCTGGTGCGTCTGATTATCTATGACAAGGATTCCCCGGCAAACGCCAGGAAGATCAAGGATATCAAGGAGCAGGAAGTCTATATGGGCGAACTGCCGCTGATGACCGATAACGGCACCTTCGTCATTAACGGTACCGAGCGGGTGATCGTTTCCCAGCTGCACCGTTCGCCGGGTGTGTTTTTCGACCACGACAAGGGCAAGACCCACTCCTCCGGCAAACTGCTGTTCTCCGCCCGGGTGATCCCGTACCGCGGTTCCTGGCTGGACATGGAGTTCGATCCAAAGGATTCACTGTTCGTACGCATCGATCGCCGCCGCAAGCTGCCGGCCACGATCCTGTTGCGCGCGCTTGGCTACGAGAATGAGGAAATTCTCGATATCTTTTTCGATACCAATGATTTTCACATCACCAAAACCGAAATAAAGCTTAACCTGGTTGCTGAACGCCTGCGTGGTGAAATGGCCACATTTGATATCAAGGCCAAGAGCAAGGTGATCGTTGAAGAGGGACGCCGTATCACCGCGCGTCACATCCGCGAACTGGAAAAATCGGGCGTCAAGACACTGGTTGTGCCCGAGGAATACCTGTTCGGCAAGATCCTTGCGAACAATATAGTGGACAAGGAAACCGGTGAACTGCTGGTGACTGCCAACGAAATCATTACGGAAGAGTTGCTGGAAAAACTGCGCGAGGCAGACATCAAGGATATTCGTACCTTGTATGTGAACGACCTCGATCGCGGTCCGTACATCTCCAATACCCTGCGCATAGACCCGACCACCACCGAACTGGAGGCGATGGTCGAAATCTACCGCATGATGCGTCCCGGTGAGCCGCCGACCAAGGATGCCGCACAGAACCTGTTCAAGAACCTGTTCTTTACCAGCGATCGCTATGACCTGTCGGCTGTGGGCCGCATGAAGTTCAACCGTCGTGTCGGCCGCGAGGAACTGACCGGCGAGGGAACGCTGTCGAAAGAAGACATCCTTGATGTCATGAAGATCCTCATCGAGATCCGCAACGGTAATGGCTTTGTTGATGATATCGATCACCTCGGCAACCGTCGCATTCGCTGCGTCGGTGAAATGGCCGAGAATGTGTTCCGTATTGGCCTGGTGCGTGTCGAGCGTGCCGTCAAGGAACGTCTCAGCCTGGCGGAATCTGAAAGCCTGATGCCGCAGGAACTGATCAATGCCAAGCCGGTTGCTGCAGCCACCAAGGAGTTCTTTGGTTCCAGCCAGCTGTCGCAGTTCATGGACCAGAACAACCCGCTGTCAGAAGTCACGCACAAGCGGCGTGTCTCGGCGCTTGGTCCGGGTGGCCTGACCCGCGAGCGTGCCGGTTTCGAGGTGCGCGATGTGCATCCGACACACTATGGCCGTGTCTGCCCGATCGAGACACCGGAAGGTCCGAACATCGGCCTGATCAATTCATTGGCCGTTTACTCGCGCACCAACGAGTACGGTTTCCTGGAGACGCCGTATCGCAAGGTCAACAACGGACGCGTCACCGATGACATCGAATACCTGTCCGCCATTGAAGAGGGCCGCTATGTCATCGCCCAGGCGAATGCCGATGTGGATGCAAAGAATAACCTGACGGATGACCTGGTAACCTGCCGCCACAACAACGAGTTCATGACCTCAACGCCTGACAAGGTCGACTATATCGACGTCTCGCCGAAGCAGATCGTGTCGGTCGCCGCAGCCCTGATTCCGTTTCTTGAACACGACGATGCCAACCGCGCGTTGATGGGTTCCAACATGCAGCGCCAGGCGGTACCGACGCTGATTACCGAAAAGCCGCTGGTCGGCACCGGTATCGAGCGCACCGTGGCGGTTGACTCCGGTGTTACCGTGGTTGCCAAACGCGGCGGGGTGCTGGACTCCGTGGATGCCGGCCGTATCGTGGTGCGAGTCAACGACGATGAAACCGTCGCCGGTGAACCGGGCGTTGATATCTACAACCTCACCAAGTACACCCGCTCCAACCAGAACACCTGTATCAACCAGCGCCCGCTGGTGAAGCCGGGTGACGTGATTGCGCGCGGTGACGTGCTTGCCGACGGACCCAGTACCGACATGGGTGAGCTGGCGCTTGGGCAGAACCTGCTGGTCGCTTTCATGCCATGGAACGGCTACAACTTCGAGGACTCCATCCTGATTTCCGAACGGGTGGTCGAGGAAGACCGTTTCACCACTATCCACATCGAAGAGCTGACCTGCGTGGCGCGTGATACCAAGCTGGGTTCGGAAGAAGTCACCGGTGACATCCCGAACGTCGGTGAGGGGGCACTCTCCAAGCTGGATGAGTCCGGTATTGTTTACATCGGTGCCGAGGTGAAACCGGGCGACATCCTCGTCGGCAAGGTGACGCCGAAAGGCGAGACCCAGCTGACGCCGGAAGAAAAACTGTTGCGTGCCATCTTCGGCGAGAAAGCGGCCGACGTGAAGGATACTTCGCTGCGCGTGCCGAGCGGCATGGACGGCACCGTGATCGATGTGCAGGTATTTACCCGTGACGGTGTCGAGAAGGATGCGCGTGCATTGCAGATACAGGAAGACCAGCTGGCACAGGTGCGCAAGGACCTGAATGACCAGCTGCGCATCATGGAGGACGATATCTACAGTCGTGTTGAATCCATGCTGCAGGGCAAGGTGGCAGAAGGGGGGCCGAACAAACTGGCCGCCGGTGCCAAGATCACCAGGGACTACCTCGCCAGTACCGGCCGTGACAAGTGGTTTGAAATCCGCTTGCGCAATGAAGAGGCCAATGCCGACCTTGAGAAGATTTCCGAACAGCTCAAGGACCTGCGCAAGAAATTCGAAGAACGCCTCGAGGACAAGCGTGTCAAGCTGACAACCGGGGACGACCTGGCGCCGGGCGTGCTGAAGATGGTCAAGGTCTACCTGGCGGTGAAACGCCGCGTGCAGCCGGGTGACAAGATGGCTGGCCGTCACGGTAACAAGGGTGTGATTTCCATGATCCAGCCGGTCGAGGACATGCCGTTCACGGCAGACGGGACCTCGGTGGATATCGTGCTCAACCCGCTGGGTGTGCCTTCACGCATGAATGTCGGCCAGGTGCTGGAAACGCATCTCGGCTGGGCCGCCAAGGGACTCGGTATCAAGATCGGCAAGATGCTGGAAGCGCAGCAGAAGGTTGTCGAGATCAGGCAATTCCTCGACAAGATCTACAACTCCAGTGGCCGCAAGGAAGACCTCAAGTCACTGACGGATGAAGAGATCCTCGAACTGGCACGGAACCTCGTCAAGGGCGTGCCCATGGCGACGCCGGTATTCGACGGCGCACCGGAAGAAGCCATCAAGTACATGCTGGAGCTTGCGGACCTGCCGCCATCAGGACAAACCACCCTGTTTGACGGTCGCACCGGCGATGCCTTCGACCGCGAGGTCACGGTGGGCTACATGTACATCATCAAGCTGAATCACCTCGTCGATGACAAGATGCACGCCCGTTCTACCGGTCCGTACAGCCTCGTTACACAGCAGCCGCTGGGCGGCAAGGCGCAGTTCGGTGGACAACGTTTCGGTGAAATGGAGGTGTGGGCGCTGGAAGCCTACGGCGCCGCCTACACCTTGCAGGAAATGCTGACTGTGAAGTCCGATGACGTCAATGGTCGTACCAAGATGTACAAGAACATCGTCGATGGCAACCATCACATGGATGCCGGTATGCCCGAATCCTTCAACGTACTGGTGAAGGAGATACGTTCTCTGGGACTCAATATTGAATTGGAACAGGATTAGCAACGGTAGCGGACGGCACTCTACGACCCGATACCTGATACTCCAGCTACAGGAGCTACGATGAAAGACTTACTGAATTTATTAAAGCCGCAAGGTCACACTGATGATTTCGATGCGATCCGCATCGGTCTGACGTCCCCGGACATGATCCGTTCCTGGTCCTATGGCGAGGTCAAGAAACCGGAGACCATCAACTACCGCACCTTCAAGCCGGAGCGCGATGGCCTGTTCTGTGCCAAGATTTTTGGTCCGGTGAAGGATTACGAGTGCCTCTGCGGCAAGTACAAGCGCCTCAAGCATCGCGGCGTGGTCTGCGAGAAATGCGGCGTTGAAGTGACGCTGGCAAAGGTACGCCGTGACCGCATGGGCCACATTGAGCTGGCCAGTCCGGCGGCGCATATCTGGTTCCTGAAGTCACTGCCATCGCGCATTGGCCTGTTGCTCGACATGACCCTGCGTGACATCGAGCGCGTCCTCTATTTCGAGGCGTTTGTGGTCGTCGATCCCGGCATGACCACGCTGGAACGCGGTCAGCTGCTGTCTGACGAGGCCTATCTTGAAGCGATCCAGGAGAACGGTGACGAGTTCGATGCACGCATGGGTGCCGAGGCCGTCTTCGAACTGCTCAAGGGTATCGATCTGCAGGTGGAAGCCGTCAAGCTGCGTGACGAGATTAATTCCACCAAGTCGGAGACCAAGCTGAAAAGGCTGTCCAAGCGCCTCAAGCTGGTCGAGTCGTTTCTTGAGTCCGGTAACAAGCCCGAGTGGATGGTGATGACCGTACTGCCGGTGCTGCCGCCGGAACTGCGGCCGCTGGTGCCGCTCGATGGCGGCCGCTTTGCCACCTCTGACCTGAACGATCTGTATCGCCGTGTCATCAACCGTAACAACCGCCTGAAGCGCCTGCTGGAACTGAGTGCGCCGGACATCATCGTGCGTAATGAAAAACGCATGCTGCAGGAGTCCGTCGATGCGCTGCTCGACAATGGTCGTCGCGGTCGTGCCATTACCGGTACCAACCGCCGTCCGCTGAAGTCACTGGCGGACATGATCAAGGGCAAGCAGGGACGTTTCCGCCAGAACCTGCTCGGCAAGCGCGTCGATTACTCCGGTCGCTCCGTGATCGTGGTCGGCCCGACACTGAAGCTGCACCAGTGCGGCCTGCCGAAGCGCATGGCGCTGGAGCTGTTCAAGCCGTTTATCTTCAGCAAGCTGCAGCTGCGCGGTCTGGCGACTACCATCAAGGCAGCCAAGAAGCTGGTCGAGCGTGAGGGTCCGGAAGTCTGGGACATCCTCGAGGAAGTGATTCGCGAGCACCCGGTGATGCTGAACCGCGCACCGACCCTGCACCGTCTGGGTATCCAGGCCTTCGAGCCGGTACTGATCGAGGGCAAGGCCATCCAGCTGCATCCGCTGGTGTGTGCGGCTTTTAACGCCGACTTTGACGGTGACCAGATGGCGGTGCATGTACCGCTGTCCATCGAGGCGCAGCTGGAAGCGCGCGCACTGATGATGTCGTCGAATAATATTCTGTCGCCGGCCAATGGCGAGCCGATTATCGTGCCGTCACAGGACGTGGTGCTGGGCCTCTATTACATGACGCGTGAGTCCATCAACGCCAAGGGCGAGGGCATGGTGTTTGCCGATGTGTCGGAAGTGCACCGCGCCTATCAATGCGGCGCGGTGTCCATTCATGCCAAGGTCAAGGTGCGTATTCATCGTCACGAGTTCGACGAGGCTGGCGAGGCGCAGGCCCGCCATGACCTGGTGGATACCACGGTGGGACGTGCATTGCTGTCCGAGATTATCCCCAGGGGTCTGACCTTCGATCTCGTCAACCGGGATATGAGCAAGAAGGCGATTTCCAACCTGATCAATGCCTGCTATCGCCGCGTCGGCCTGAAGGAGACTGTTATCTTCGCCGACCAGCTGATGTACACCGGCTTTACCTATGCCACCCGCTCCGCGGTGTCATTCGGTATCAATGACATGATCATCCCCGAGGAGAAGGCCGGGATTCTCAGCAGCGCGGAAGACGAGGTGCTGGAGATCGAGAACCAGTACACCTCCGGTCTGGTGACCATGGGTGAGCGCTATAACAAGGTTGTCGACATCTGGTCACGTACCAATGACCAGGTGGCCAAGGCCATGATGGAAAAGCTCGGTACCGAGAAGAAGCTGGATGCCGGGGGCAACGAGGTCAGCCAGCCATCGTTCAACTCGGTGTACATGATGGCCGACTCCGGCGCCCGTGGTTCGGCGGCGCAGATTCGTCAGCTTGCCGGCATGCGTGGCTTGATGGCCAAGCCGGACGGTTCCATTATCGAAACACCGATCACGGCCAACTTCCGCGAGGGACTGGACGTGCTGCAGTACTTTATCTCCACGCACGGTGCCCGCAAGGGCCTCGCCGATACCGCACTGAAGACCGCCAACTCGGGTTACCTGACACGCCGCCTGGTCGACGTGGCCCAGGACCTGGTGGTTATCGGCGATGATTGCGGTACCGAGCAGGGCCTGGAACTGACGCCGCTGGTTGAAGGTGGTGATGTGGTTGAACCGTTGCGTGAACGGGTGCTGGGCCGGAATACCGCGGCAGATGTACTGCGTCCGGGGTCCGACGAAGTGGTCGCGCCACGTGGCACCCTGCTGGACGAGGCATGGGTCGACAAGCTGGAAGCCATGGGTGTTGACCAGATCATGGTGCGTTCACCGATTACCTGTGATAACCGCTACGGTGTCTGCAAGGCCTGTTACGGCCGTGACCTGGCGCGTGGTCACGTGGTGAATGCCGGTGAGGCCATTGGTGTGATCGCCGCGCAGTCGATCGGTGAGCCGGGTACACAGCTGACCATGCGTACCTTCCATATTGGTGGAGCGGCCAGTCGTGCCGCCACGGTCAACAGTGTCGAGGTCAAGGCCGGCGGAACCGTGCGCCTGCACAACATCAAGACGGTCGCCAACAGCAGTGGCAACCTGGTCGCCGTATCGCGTTCCGGTGAAATCGGCCTGGTTGACGAGTACGGCCGCGAGCGTGAGCGTTACAAGGTTCCTTATGGTTCGGTGATCAGTGCGGCTGACGGTGACAAGGTCGAGGGCGGCAGTGTTATTGCGACCTGGGACCCGCACACCCACCCGATTGTGACCGAGGTGGCCGGTGTATCGAATTTCAGCGATTTCATCGAGGGTGTCACCGTGCAGGAGAGCACGGACGAGATTACCGGCCTCACCAGCCTGGTCATTACCGATCCCAAGTCACGTGGCAGTGTCGGCAAGGACCTGCGTCCGATGGTGAAGCTGGTGGATGACAAGGGTGAGCCGCTGAAGCTGGCCGGTACCGACCTGGATGCGCAGTACTTTCTGCCCGCCGGTGCCGTTGTCGGTCTCGAGGATGGTGCCTCGGTGGCGGTTGGTGATGTCATTGCGCGTATTCCGCAGGAATCATCCAAGACCCGTGATATTACCGGTGGTCTGCCGCGCGTGGCCGATTTGTTTGAAGCACGCAAGCCGAAGGAACCGGCCGTGCTTGCCGAGTGCTCCGGCACGGTGGGTTTTGGCAAGGATACCAAGGGCAAGCAACGCGTCATTATTACCCGCAAGGATGGCGATACCCATGAAGAGCTGATTCCCAAATGGCGCCATGTCACCATCTTTGAGGGTGAACATGTCGAAAAGGGTGAAACGCTGGTGGATGGAGAACCCAGTGCGCATGACATTCTGCGCTTGCTGGGCACCTCGACCATGGCGGAATACCTCGTCAAGGAGATCCAGGACGTGTACCGCCTGCAGGGTGTGAAGATCAATGACAAGCACATCGAGGTTATCCTGCGGCAGATGCTGCGCAAGGTAGAGATTCTGACGGGTAACGACAGCCGCTTCCTCAAGGGTGAGCAGATCGAAAAGGTCCGCGTACTGAAAGAGTCCGAGCAGCTCATCAAGGAAGGCAAGCAGCCGGCCGAGTGGATGCCGCTGTTGCTGGGTATTACCAAGGCCTCGCTGGCAACCGAGTCGTTCATCTCGGCGGCCTCCTTCCAGGAGACTACCCGGGTGCTGACAGAGGCCTCTGTAAGAGGCAGCCGCGATCCCCTGCGTGGCCTCAAGGAAAACGTCATCGTGGGTCGCCTGATACCGGCAGGAACCGGCCTGGCCTACCACGAAGAGCGTCGCCGCCAGCGGGAGACCATCCCGATGGATATCGCCGGAGAAATGGCGGCAGTGGATGCGCCAGAGGAAGGCAGTGCCGAGGATGTCGCGGAGTCCTCGACCGAATAGAAAATCAGGCTTGACAGGGCGCTGCCCTGAACCTAAAATTCCGCTTCTCTCGACAGGCCGGTCTATCCGGCCTGTCGTTTGTTTTCAGGACGACAGAATTTATTTCGGTTTTCATTTCAGGGTTTATTTTTAAATGGCAACAATCAACCAGTTAGTGCGTAATCCACGTGCCCGCAAGCGGGAAAAGAGTAACGTTCCGGCGCTGGAGGCATGCCCCCAGAAGCGCGGTGTGTGTACGCGTGTGTATACCACGACCCCGAAAAAACCGAACTCGGCCCTGCGTAAGGTCGCCCGTGTTCGTCTCACCAATGGTTTTGAGGTAACGACCTACATTGGCGGTGAAGGGCACAACCTGCAGGAACACTCGGTGGTGTTGATTCGCGGCGGTCGTGTCAAGGACTTGCCGGGTGTGCGCTACCACACGGTGCGCGGCAGCCTTGATACCTCGGGTGTCACCTCGCGTCGCCAGGGTCGTTCCAAGTATGGCGCCAAGCGGCCTAAATCCTGAAGCAAACAGACAACATAACCAGGAATTGAGAAAAAGTAATGTCCAGAAGAAGAGTCATCGGTTCAAGAGAAATCCTGCCTGATCCCAAGTACGGCAATCTCATGCTGGCCAAGTTTATCAACATGGTCATGAAGTCCGGCAAGAAGTCTGTAGCTGAGCGCATTATTTACGGCGCCCTCGACCAGATCGCCGGCAAGGGTAATGAAAACCCGGTAGAGGTGCTGGACAAGGCGCTGGACAACGTGCGCCCGATGGTCGAGGTCAAGTCACGACGTGTCGGCGGTGCCACCTACCAGGTGCCGATCGAGGTGCGTCCGGTTCGCCGTACCACGCTGGCCATGCGCTGGGTGCTGGATGCGTCGCGCAAGCGCGGCGAGAAATCCATGCCGCTGCGCCTGGCGGGTGAATTGCTCGATGCAGCAGAGAACCGCGGTACCGCTGTTAAAAAGCGCGAGGATACGCACCGCATGGCAGAGGCCAACAAGGCCTTCTCGCATTTCCGCTGGTAAGCGTTTTTCATTGACTCGTAACTACAGGAATTCAGGAACAGGATCGTGGCTCGCTCAACCCCTTTGGATCGCTATCGTAACGTCGGCATCATGGCGCATATTGATGCGGGCAAGACGACCACGACCGAGCGTATCCTGTTCTATACCGGTGTGTCTCACAAGATTGGCGAGGTGCACGACGGCGCGGCAGTGATGGACTGGATGGAACAGGAGCAGGAGCGCGGGATCACGATTACTTCCGCGGCGACCACCTGTTTCTGGAAAGGCATGGACAAGCAGTATGAGCTGCACCGCATCAATATTATCGATACCCCCGGGCATGTCGACTTCACCATCGAGGTGGAGCGTTCCCTGCGGGTGCTCGACGGTGCGGTTGCGGTGTTCTGTGCGGTCGGCGGCGTCGAACCCCAGTCGGAAACAGTCTGGCGGCAGGCAAACAAGTACCATGTGCCGCGCATGGCCTTCGTCAACAAGATGGATCGCGCCGGTGCCGATTTCCTGCGCGTGACCGAGCAGATCAGGCAGCGCCTCGGCGCCAATCCGGTACCGCTGCAGTTACCGATCGGTGCAGAAGATCACTTCAAGGGCGTGGTCGACCTGATTCGCATGAAGGCGATTTACTGGAACGAAGCCGACATGGGAACGACCTTCGAAGAGCTTGATATTCCGGCGGACATGATTGTCGCCTGCAAGGAATGGCGTGAGCATCTGGTCGAGTCTGCAGCGGAAGCCAGCGAAACGCTGATGGAAAAATACCTGGGTGGCGCTGACCTGACGGAAGCCGACATTCGCGAAGGCATTCGCAAGCGTACCCTGCAAAATGAAATTGTACCGACCCTGTGTGGTTCCGCTTTCAAGAACAAGGGCGTACAGGCGATGCTCGACGGCATCATCGACTTCATGCCCTCGCCACTGGAAGTACCGGCCATTACCGGTCACCTGGATGATGCCGATGAGACCGTTGCAGAGCGCCCGTCGTCGGATGAGGCGCCGTTTGCGGCACTGGCCTTCAAGATTGCCACGGACCCGTTTGTCGGCAACCTGACGTTCTTCAGGGTGTACTCGGGCGTGCTGAAGTCGGGTGATTTTGTGTATAACCCGGTGAAGGGCAAGAAAGAGCGTATCGGTCGTATTCTGCAGATGCACTCCAACAGCCGCGAAGAGATCAAGGAAGTACGTGCCGGTGACATTGCCGCCGCGGTTGGTCTGAAGGATGTCACCACGGGTGACACCCTCTGTGACCCGGAGCATATTATTACGCTGGAGCGCATGGACTTTCCGGAGCCGGTGATCTCTGTTGCCGTCGAGCCCAGGACCAAGGCTGACCAGGAAAAGATGGGTATTGCATTGCAGAAGCTCGCCAAGGAAGACCCTTCATTCCGGGTGCATACCGATGAAGAGTCCGGCCAGACCATTATTTCCGGCATGGGTGAGTTGCACCTGGATATCATTGTTGATCGCATGAAGCGTGAATTCAGTGTCGCGGCCAACGTCGGTGCGCCGCAGGTTGCCTATCGCGAAACCATTCGCAAGCCGGTCGAGCAGGAAGGCAAGTTTGTACGCCAGTCCGGCGGTCGTGGCCAGTACGGACATGTCTGGCTGAAGCTGCAGCCGCGGGCGCCGGGTGAAGGCTACGAATTCGAGAATGCCATTGTCGGTGGTGTGGTGCCGAGAGAATACATCTCGTCGGTTGACAAGGGTGTGCAGGAACAGATGGAAAACGGCGTCATCGGTGGTTACCCGGTTGTTGATGTAAAAGTCACGCTGTATGACGGCTCCTATCATGACGTCGATTCCAGCGAAATGGCCTTCAAGATTGCCGGCTCCATGGCCTTCAGGGCGGGTGCGCAGCGTGCCCACCCGGTATTGCTGGAGCCGATCATGAAGGTCGAGGTGGTGACGCCGGAAGATTACCTCGGCGATGTCATGGGTGATCTGAGTCGTCGTCGTGGCATTACCCACGGTATGGAAGACAGCCCGAGCGGCAAGGTGATTCGTGCTGATGTGCCGCTGGCAGAAATGTTCGGCTATGCGACCGATCTGCGTTCAGCTACACAGGGACGGGCAACCTACTCAATGGAATTCGAGAAGTACACCGAGGCACCGGCAAGCATTGCCGATGCCGTAATCAAGAAAGCATCCTGAAAACCAGTTTGACGAATAAAGAGGAATTTAGTCGTGTCCAAGGAAAAATTTGACCGTAGCAAACCGCATGTGAACGTAGGCACCATTGGTCACGTGGATCATGGCAAGACGACACTAACAGCGGCGATCACGAAGGTGATGGCGGAGCAGCACGGTGGCGAGTTCAAGGCCTATGACCAGATTGACAATGCCCCGGAAGAGCGTGCGCGTGGTATCACGATTGCAACGGCGCACGTCGAGTACGAGTCACCGAATCGTCACTATGCACACGTGGACTGTCCGGGACACGCGGACTATGTGAAGAACATGATCACGGGTGCGGCGCAGATGGACGGTGCGATCCTGGTGGTGAGTGCGGCCGACGGTCCGATGCCACAGACGCGTGAGCACATTCTGCTGTCACGTCAGGTGGGTGTGCCCTATATATTGGTATACATGAACAAGGCCGACCAGGTGGACGATGCCGAGTTGCTGGAGCTGGTGGAGATGGAGATTCGCGAGCTGCTGGATTCCTACGATTTTCCGGGTGATGACACCCCGATTGTGACCGGTTCAGCGCTGAAGGCGCTGGAAGGCGACACCAGCGACATCGGCATACCGTCGATTCTGAAGCTGGTTGAGGAGATGGACAAGTACATTCCGGAGCCGGAGCGTGCGATAGACGGTGATTTTCTGATGCCGGTTGAGGATGTGTTCTCGATTTCGGGACGTGGCACGGTGGTGACGGGACGTATCGAGCGCGGCATCATCAAGGTGGGCGAGGAGATCGAGATTGTCGGCATCAAGGACACGCTGAAGACGACGTGTACGGGTGTGGAGATGTTCCGCAAGCTGCTGGACGAGGGTCGTGCGGGTGACAACGTCGGTGTGCTGTTGCGTGGTACCAAGCGTGAAGAGGTTGAGCGTGGCCAGGTGCTGGCGAAGCCGGGGAGTATTACGCCGCACACCAAGTTCGAATGCGAGGTGTACATTCTGAGCAAGGACGAGGGTGGTCGTCACACGCCGTTTTTCAGCAATTACCGGCCGCAGTTTTACTTCCGCACGACGGACGTGACGGGTGCGTGTGATTTGCCGGAAGGTGTTGAGATGGTGATGCCGGGCGACAACATCAAGATGACGGTTTCCCTGATTGCACCGATTGCGATGGAAGAGGGACTGCGTTTTGCGATTCGCGAGGGTGGTCGCACCGTCGGCGCCGGCGTGGTCTCCAAGATCATCGAGTAAACACGGATTTATTGACGTAAACATTTATTAATTAACGGTATAAAACTGAAATGAGCAACCAGAGAATCCGGATTCGTCTCAAGGCCTTCGATCATCGGCTGATTGACCAGTCGGCGGCAGAGATTGTTGAGACAGCAAGGCGCACAGGTGCGCAGGTACGGGGCCCGATCCCGTTACCTACACGTAAGGAGCGCTTCACGGTACTGATCTCACCGCATGTCAACAAGGATGCGCGTGACCAGTATGAAATCCGGACGCACAAGCGTCTCATGGATATCGTCGATCCGACTGACAAGACGGTAGACGCGCTCATGAAACTTGATCTCGCCGCCGGCGTAGATGTTCAGATCAAGCTGAATTGACCAGCTGAATTGATTGGTAAAGTAAAATGACTATTGGAATAGTTGGACGCAAAGAAGGTATGACACGCATCTTTACTGAAGATGGTGCGGCTATACCGGTGACCGTGCTCTCGGTTGAACCAAACCGGGTGACGCAACTGAAGACGCTCGAGACTGACGGTTACCGTGCCGTGCAGGTCACGACCGGCTCGCGCCGCGCCTCGCGCGTGACAAAGCCGATGGCTGGCCACTATGCCAAGGCCGGCTCCGAGGCGGGTCGCAAGTTGTGGGAGTTTCGTCTTGATGACGGCGAAGGCGAGGGCATCGAGGTCGGTAGTGAAATCAAGGTCGAGATGTTTGAGGAAGGCCAGAACGTCGATGTGGTCGGTACCTCGATCGGCAAGGGCTATGCCGGTGTCATCAAGCGTTACAACTTCCGCATGCAGGATGCCACGCACGGCAACTCGATTTCACACCGTGCGCCGGGTTCGATTGGCCAATGCCAGACGCCCGGGCGCGTTTTCAAGGGCAAGAAGATGGCCGGTCACATGGGTAACGTGCGCCGCACAACGCAGAACCTCAAGGTCGTGCGCGTCGATGCGGAACGCAACCTGCTGCTGGTAAAAGGTGCGGTACCGGGTGCCAAGGGCGGCGATATCATTATTAGTGCCGCGGTAAAGGGGTAAGACGATGGAGTTACAGCTGCAAGGTTCAGGTTCAGTCAAGGTGTCGGACGATACCTTTGGCCAGGAATTCAAGGAGTCACTGGTGCACCAGGTGGTTACCGCCTGCCTGTCCGGCGCGCGCGCCGGCACGGTGCAGCAGAAAACACGTTCACAGGTCCGCGGTGGTGGTATCAAGCCGTGGCGGCAGAAAGGCACCGGGCGTGCCCGTGCCGGCACCAGTCGCAGCCCCATCTGGCGCAGTGGCGGCAGGGCTTTTGCGGCAACACCCCGTGACTATGCGCAGAAGATCAATCGCAAAATGTACCGTGCAGCCATGCGTTCCATCCTCTCCGAGCTGGTGCGCCAGGAACGTCTGCTTGCCATCGACAGCTTTGCCGTCGATGCACCGAAAACCCGGGAACTGGTCGGCAAGCTGAACGAACTGGGTCTGGATAACGTATTGATCGTGACGGTTGATGCAGATGACAACCTCTATCTGGCAGCCCGTAACCTGCCGGGTGTTGCTGTCTGCGATGTCGCCAGTGCCGATCCTGTCAGCCTGATTGGCTTCGACAAGGTGCTGATGACGAAGGCTGCGATTGAAAAAATTGAGGAGCGTCTGGCATGAACCAGGAACGCATAATGAAAGTACTGGTTGCACCGATTGTCTCTGAAAAGAGTACCCGGCTGGCTGACGAAAACCGTCAGTTTGCCTTCAAGGTGGTGCCGGATGCGAGCAAGCCGGAAGTGCGCAAGGCGGTTGAGCTGATGTTCGATGTCAAGGTCAAGGGCGTACAGATGGCCAACGTGCGCGGCAAGGCCAAGCGTTTCGGGCAAAAGATGGGTAAACGCTCTGACTGGAAAAAAGCCTATGTGACCCTGGCAGAAGGGCACGATATCAACTTTATGGGAGCGGATTGAGTCGCGCGCCGGCTACGCGAACTTCGCTGAAAGGACTGGAAAATGGCACTTGTTAAAGCAAAACCAACTTCACCGGGACGTCGCTTTGTCGTCCAGGTCAGCACGCCTGGCCTGCACAAGGGTGAGCCCCATGCTGCACTGCTCGATTCGAAATCGAAGTCCGGTGGCCGTAATAATGCCGGCCGTATCACTACCCGGCACCGTGGTGGTGGTCACAAGCAGCGTTACCGTATCGTCGATTTCAAGCGCAACAAGCTCGACGTGCCGGCGAAGGTGGAGCGCATCGAATACGATCCGAACCGTTCTGCGCATATCGCTTTGTTGTTATATGCAGATGGCGAGCGTCGCTATATCCTTGCGCCGAAAGGTATCAAGGCCGGCGACGAGGTCCGCAACGGTAGCAAGGCACCGATCAAGGCCGGTAACGCCATGCCCATGAGTTTCATCCCCGTGGGTACGCTGGTTCACAATGTTGAAATGAAGCCGGGCAAGGGCGGCCAGATTGCCCGCAGCGCCGGCAGTAGTGTGCAGCTGGTTGCACGTACCGGTGATCATGCAACCCTGCGCCTGCGCTCCGGTGAAATGCGCCGCGTGCCTGCTGATTGCATGGCAACGATTGGTGAGGTCGGCAATCCCGAGCACAGCCTGCGTTCACTGGGCAAGGCCGGTGCCAGTCGCTGGCGCGGCAAGCGCCCGACGGTGCGCGGTGTCGCCATGAACCCGGTTGATCATCCGCACGGTGGTGGTGAAGGTCGCACCTCCGGTGGCCGCCATCCGGTGAGCCCCTGGGGTACGCCGGCAAAGGGTTTTCGTACCCGCAGTAACAAGCGTACCGATGGCATGATTGTCAGACGCCGTAAAAAGAAATAATCGAGAGGATTACAGACAGTGGCACGTTCTATTAGAAAAGGTCCGTTTATTGACACCCATCTGCAGAAGAAGGTGGATAAGGCCGTGGCCGAGAACAGCAAGCGTCCGATCAAGACCTGGTCGCGCCGTTCCATGGTGATTCCCGAAATGGTTGGCCTGACGATCGCGATACATAACGGCAGACAGCATGTGCCGGTTCTGATCAACGAGAACATGGTCGGTCACAAGCTGGGTGAGTTTGCCCTGACGCGTACCTTCCGTGGTCACGTGGCAGACAGAAAATCGAAGTAGAGGGCGGATTGATGGAAGTCAGCGCAACATTGAAACAAGCACATATCTCGGCGCAGAAGGCGCGCCTGGTTGCAGACCAGGTGCGCGGACTGCCGGTAGAGAAGGCATTGAACCTGCTGATGTTCAGCCCGAAGAAGGCGGCTGTCATGGTGCGCAAGGTGCTGGAATCTGCCATAGCAAACGCAGAGCACAATGAAGGTGCGGATATTGATGAACTGAAGGTGTCGGCTATTTTTGTGAATGAGGCGACCACCATGAAACGGTTTCGTGCACGCGCCAAGGGCCGTGGTACACGGATACTGAAACGCAACAGTCATATCACCGTAACGGTGGGTGACGTTTAGGCTAACCAGCGAAAAGCGAGTAGAGCGGAATGGGTCAAAAAGTACATCCAACGGGCATCAGGCTCGGCATTGTCAAGGACTGGACATCCACATGGTATGCCGGTACGGATAACTACGCCGACTACCTGAACATGGATCTGGAGATCCGTGAATTTATCAGGAAGCGTCTTGCGCAGGCATCTGTCAGCCGCATCCAGATTTCACGTCCGGCACACAATGCCGTGATCACGGTGCATACGGCACGCCCCGGTATTGTGATCGGCAAGAAGGGTGAGGATATCGACAAGCTGCGCAAGGAAGTGTCTGCGCGCATGGGGATCCCGGTGAACATCAACATCGAGGAGATCCGCAAGCCGGAACTGGATGCCACCCTGGTCGCGGAAAGTGTTGCCCAGCAGCTGGAGCGCCGCATTATGTTTCGTCGTGCCATGAAGCGTGCCGTCAGTAACAGCATGCGCATCGGTGCACAGGGCATCAAGATCAAGGTGGCTGGCCGTCTGAACGGCGCAGAAATCGCACGCAGCGAGTGGTACCGCGAGGGCCGTGTGCCGCTGCATACCCTGCGCGCCGATATTGATTATGGCACTGCCGAGGCGAATACAACCTACGGCATCATTGGCGTCAAGGTGTGGATATTCAAGGGTGAGATTATCGGTGCGGCCGACGAGGCGGAAGCCGAGGCACCCCGGAAAGCGGCATCCTGATAGCGGAGAATATTCATGTTACAGCCAAAAAGAACCAAATTTCGCAAGCAGATGAAAGGCCGCAACCGCGGTCTGGCGCATCGCGGCAGCAAGGTCAGTTTCGGCGAGTACGGCCTGAAGTCCACCGATCGTGGCCGCATGACGGCACGCCAGATCGAGGCTGCCCGCCGTACCATCACGCGTCACGTCAAGCGTGGCGGCAAACTGTGGATCCGTGTTTACCCGGATGTGCCAATTACCAAGAAACCAATCGAGGTACGGCAGGGCAAGGGCAAGGGCAACGTCGAGTACTGGATTGCGCAGATTCAGCCCGGCCGCATGCTCTACGAGATCGAGGGTGTGTCGGAAGAAATTGCACGTGCTGCCTTCAAACTGGCCGCAGCCAAGCTGCCTTTTAAAACAGCCTTTGTGTCACGGACGGTGATGTGATGAATGCCGCAGAACTAAGAACCAAATCAGTCAGCGAACTCAAGCTGGAGTTGCATAACCTGCTGCGCGAGCGTTTCAACCTGAGTATGCAGAAGGGTACCGGGCAGTTATCCCGTCCCGACCAGATCAGGAAGGTGCGCAGGGACATTGCGAGAGTGAACACGGTATTGAACGAGAAATCCAGGGCGGGTGACACAGCATGAGCGAGACCACTGATACAGCACGCGTTGTTACCGGCAAGGTAATAAGCGACAAGATGGACAAGTCGGCCACCGTGATGATTGAGCGCAAGGTCAAGCATCCGGTGTATGGCAAGTACATTCGCCGCTCGACCAAGCTGCATATACACGACGCCGAGAACCTCTGCCAGGAAGGCGATACCGTTGTTATCGAGCAGTGCCGGCCGATCTCAAAGACGAAATCCTGGCGACTGGTGGAAGTGGTTGGTCGCAGCGACTAGACAGCGCCCTGCGGACGAACATTGGCGATTATTTTAACTTATTAAGCGAACGGTACAGAAGCATGATACAGATGCAATCAAAACTTGATGTCGCTGACAACAGTGGCGCACGCCGCTTGCAGTGCATCAAGGTGCTGGGTGGTTCACACCGCCGCTATGCGGGTATCGGTGACATTATCAAGGTCAGCATCAAGGAAGCCATTCCGCGGGGCAAGGTCAAGAAGGGCGAGGTCTACAACGCGGTGATTGTCAGGACACGCAAGGGTGTGCGTCGCTCCGATGGTTCGCTGATCCGTTTTGACGGCAATGCCGCGGTATTGCTGAATTCACAGTTACAGCCAATCGGTACACGTATCTTCGGACCGGTAACACGCGAGCTGCGCAGTGAGCGCTTCATGAAGATCATTTCGCTGGCACCGGAAGTTTTGTAGGAACAGAGCATGAAAAGAATCAAGAAAGGCGATGATGTCATCGTGGTGGCAGGCAAGGACAAGGGCAAACAGGGCAGCGTGCTGCGTGTTATGCCGAACGGACGCCTGGTCGTTTCTGACGTCAATATGGTGAAGCGTCATACCAAGCCAAACCCGAACAAGGGTGTGCCTGGTGGTATTGTCGAGAAGGAAATGTCGATCGATCCTTCCAATATCATGCTGTTCAATCCGCAAACCAAAAAAGGCGAGCGGGTTGGATTCAGGATACTCGAGGACGGTCGCAAAGTACGTTATTTCAAGTCCACCAATGAAGTGGTGGACATCTAGGTGATGGTGTAGAGATATGACCAGGCTGAAAGATTTTTACTCGGAAACAGTTGCCAAACAGCTCAAGGAGCAGTTCGGTTACAAAAATGATATGGAGATTCCACGGATCACCAAGATCACGCTCAATATGGGTGTGGGCGAGGCGATTGCTGATCGCAAGGTCATGGAACATGCCGTTGAAGACATGACCAAGATCGCAGGTCAGAAACCGATTGTGATCAAGGCACGCAAGTCCGTGGCCGGTTTCAAGCTGCGTGAGGGCTGGCCGGTCGGCTGCAAGGTGACGCTGCGTCGCAACATGATGTACGAGTTTCTTGATCGTCTAATCAGTGTGGCGATCCCGCGTATCCGTGACTTTCGCGGCATGAACCCGAAGGCATTCGACGGTCGCGGCAACTACAACATGGGTGTGAAGGAACAGATCATTTTCCCCGAGATTGATTACGACAAGATCGATACCCTGCGTGGTATGGACATTACATTTACGACAACTGCAAAGACCGACGAAGAAGGGCGCGCACTACTGGCGGCGTTCAACTTCCCGTTCAGGCACTGAGGTAGAAGCATGGCCAAGAATTCCATGATTGCCCGCGAGAACAAGCGCGCCCGTACTGTGAAACGATTTGCAGCAAGGCGTGCCGAACTGAAGGCGATTATCAAGAGCACTAGCAGCTCCTATGACGAACGCTACCAGGCGCAACTGAAGTTGCAGGAGCAGCCGCGTGACGCGAGCCCGGTGCGTGGCCGTAATCGCTGCCGGGTTACCGGTCGGCCACACGGCTATTACAGAAAATTCGGACTATCCAGAAACAAGCTGCGCGAGGCTGCCATGCGTGGTGACGTTCCTGGTCTGGTCAAGGCAAGCTGGTAACCTATTATGATGACCGATCCCATTGCTGATTTGCTGACCCGTATTCGTAACGGTCAGTCTGCCAACAAGGTGGAGGTATCCATGCCTTCATCGACGTTGAAGTGTGCCATTGCACAGGTATTGAAAGACGAGGGTTACATTAACGATTTCTCCACCGCTGATGAAGACGGCAAGGTGGTGCTGACGATCACGCTGAAGTACCACGATGGCGTGCCGGTGATCGAGATGATCCAGCGCTCCAGTCGTCCGGGTCTGCGCCTCTACAAGGGCAAGGATGATATTCCGCGTATCCAGAACGGACTCGGTGTGGCTATTGTCTCGACCTCCAAGGGTGTGATGAGCGATCGTCAGGCCCGTGCTGCCGGCGAAGGTGGCGAAATCCTTTGTGTTGTAAGTTAAGCGGATAGAGTCATGTCTAGAATTGCAAAACAACCGGTCACTGTTCCTGCCGCGGTGGAAATTACCGAAAATGGCCAGCAGGTTACAGTCAAGGGCCCCAAGGGGACGCTGCTGCACAACATTCACGCACTCGTGGAAATGACGCGCGAGGACGGCGAGCTGAAATTCAGGCCGCGTGATGAATCCAAGGCCGCCGATGCCATGGCCGGTACCACGCGTGCCGTCATCGGCAACCTGGTGACCGGTGTCAGCGACGGTTTTGAAAAGAAGCTGGAACTGGTCGGCGTCGGTTACCGCGCACAGGCCAGGGGCAAGGTGCTGAACCTGACCCTGGGCTTTTCGCACCCGGTTGACTACGAGGTGCCTGAAGGTGTCACGGCTGAAACGCCGAGCCAGACAGAAATTGTACTGAAAGGCGCAGACAAGCAGAAAGTCGGTCAGGTTGCTGCAGAGATACGCGCCTTTCGTCCGCCGGAGCCCTACAAGGGCAAGGGTGTTCGTTATGCGGATGAAGTTGTGGTTCGCAAAGAAGCGAAGAAGAAATAGGCAATTATTATGGACAAGAAACAATCACGTTTACGTCGTGCACGCCGTACCCGGGCTCATATCAAGACCATGGGTGTTACACGTCTGTGTGTATACAAGACACCGCGCCACATGTATGCACAGATTATCTCCCCGGAAGGCAATACCGTGATCACCAGTGCTTCCACGCTGGAAGGTGATGTGCGTAAAGATATCAAATCTACCGGTGGTGTTGCCGCTGCAACTGTCGTTGGACAAATGGTTGCAGAGCGGGCCAGGGCCGCGGGAATTACCCGGGTAGCGTTCGATCGTTCCGGTTTTAAATATCATGGCCGCGTAAAAGCACTGGCTGATGCCGCGCGCGAGCATGGCCTGGAATTTTGATAAAGGTTTTCTGATAAAGGTTCTGTTATGGGAAGAGTAGATGCACAGGCACAGGGTGACGGGCTGCTTGAAAAGCTGGTCACGGTCAACCGTGTAGCAAAGGTTGTCAAGGGTGGTCGCCAGTTCGGCTTTACCGCACTGACCGTTGTCGGCGACGGTGAGGGTCGTGTCGGTTATGGCTACGGCAAGGCCCGCGAGGTGCCGGTTGCCATCCAGAAGGCGATGGAAGCGGCACGCAAGAACATGATCGACGTCAACCTCAAGGACGGTACGCTGCAATATGCCCTGAACGCACGACACGGTGCCGCCAAGGTGTACATGCAGCCTGCCTCTGAAGGTACCGGCATTATTGCGGGTGGTGCCATGCGCGCCGTTTTCGAGGTCGTCGGCGTTCATAACGTACTGGCGAAATGCATCGGCACGAACAATCCCAACAACGTGTTGCGCGCCACCATTCGCGGACTCCAGGAAATGCGTTCCCCTGATGAGATCGCCAGCAAGCGCGGCAAAACTGTTGCGGAGATTATGGAGTAAGACATGGCCAGCGCAAAGAAAATCAGGGTTTCACAGACGAAGAGTTCCAACGGTCGCCTGCAGAGCCACAAGGCCACATTGACCGGCCTGGGTTTGCGCCGTATCCGCCATACCGTGGAGCTGGATGACACACCGGAAATTCGCGGCATGATCAACAAGGTTGCCTACATGGTAAAGGTCGAGGACTAGACAATGCGCCTGAATACATTACAGCCGGCTGACGGCAGCAAAAAAGACCGCAAGCGCGTCGGCCGTGGTATCGGTTCCGGGCTCGGCAAGACCGGTGGTCGTGGCCACAAGGGGCAGAAGTCACGCTCCGGTGGATACCACAAGGTTGGTTTCGAGGGCGGCCAGATGCCGCTGCAACGCCGCTTGCCGAAGATGGGTTTCCTGGCACGCAAGTCACGCTTTATTGACGAGCTGCGACTCAATGAGCTGGCGCTGGTCAGTGCCGATGTGATTGACCTGGATGCACTGAAGGCGGCCAACCTGATCTCGCGTGAAGTACGCAGTGTCAAGGTGTTCGCGTCCGGCTCGATCGACAAACCTGTGACCCTGAAAGGTATACGGGTTACACGGGGTGCGCGTGCTGCAATTGAAGCGGCCGGTGGCAAGATCGAGGAATAAATGGCAACAGGAAATTCACTTTCAGGTGCTGCCTCAAGTATCGGGCAGATGAAAGAGCTGCGTCAGCGGCTCTTTTTCGTCATTGGCGCCATCGTCGTTTTCCGCATCGGATCATTCATTCCGTTGCCGGGAATCGATCCGGTGGTGCTGGCTGCGCTGGTTGACCAGCAGCGCGGCACGATACTGGAAATGTTCAACATGTTTTCCGGTGGCGCACTGGAGCGACTGTCGCTGTTTGCGCTCGGCATCATGCCCTACATCTCCGCCTCGATCATCATGAATCTGCTGACCGTGACGGTACCGTCACTGGAAGCGCTGAAGAAGGAGGGCGGTGAGGCCGGGCGCCACAAGATTACGCAGTACACGCGTTACGGCACGGTGGGCCTCGCTACCATGCAGGCCTTCGGTATCTCGACCGCGTTGCAAAGCCAGCAGGTCGCCGGCAGTGCGCTGGTGATCAACCCGGGTCCCAGCTTTGTGCTGACAGCCATCGTTACGCTGGTGACCGGAACCGTATTCCTGATGTGGCTCGGCGAGCAGGTCACGGAACGCGGGGTCGGTAACGGTATCTCGATCATCATCTTTTCCGGTATCGTCTCCGGCCTGCCATCCGCGATTGGCGGTACCCTGGAACTTGCGCGTACCGGTGAAATGAATGTAATGACCATCCTGGTGCTGTTTGCGCTGGCACTGGCAGTGACCGGTTTTGTGGTGTTCGTCGAACGCGGTCAGCGCCGTATTACGGTGAATTACGCCAAGCGGCAGCAGGGGCGCAAGGTGTATGCGGCACAAAGTACGCACTTGCCGCTGAAGCTGAACATGGCCGGTGTAATACCGCCGATCTTTGCCTCCAGTATCATTCTGTTCCCGGCGACCATGGGCAGCTGGGTCGGTCAGGGTGAAGGCATGGGCTGGCTGAAAGATATTTCCGCGACCCTGTCGCCGGGCCAGCCGCTGTATGTGATTTTCTATGCACTGGCGATTGTGTTCTTCTGTTTTTTCTACACGGCACTGGTGTTCAATGCCAAGGAAACAGCAGACAACCTGAAGAAGTCCGGTGCATTTATCCCGGGTATCCGGCCGGGTGAGCAGACCGCCAAATATATCGACGGTGTCATGACGCGGCTGACAACGGCCGGTGCGGTGTATATCACGCTGGTCTGCCTGATGCCGGAATTTCTGATTCTTTACTGGAATGTACCTTTCTATTTTGGCGGTACATCCCTGTTGATTATTGTCGTGGTGACCATGGACTTCATGGCACAGGTTCAGACGCACCTGGTTTCGCACCAGTACAGCGGCTTGATGAAGAAGGCGAACCTGAAAGGTCACGGCGGAACCGGCATGCTGCGCTAGCGGCTGCCACTCTAGAGGTGTAGGGACATGAAAGTACGTGCTTCAGTCAAGCGTATCTGCCGCAACTGCAAGATCATCCGTCGCAACGGCGTTGTGCGTGTCATCTGTAAAGATGGGCGTCACAAGCAGCGACAGGGTTAGGCAGTCGCGCATAGTATGCAAGGCATTGAAAAGAAAACAAATATGAGTCTGCTTGCACAGCCGCTGTGTGGCTGACCGGTATTTTTTTGCATTTGATTTATTGGCGGTCAAAGGCTATCCTACCCTGCTTTTCGCGCCGCACTCAATACAATATAGCGTTGGAGATTATTTAGATGGCACGTATTGCCGGGATTAACATTGCACCGCACAAGCATGCGGAGATCGCCCTCACGGGTATCTATGGAATTGGCCGCATCACTGCGCGCAAGATTTGTGCGGACAGTGGCGTCAAGCCGGACACCAAGATCAAGGATCTCACCGAGGCCGAGGTCGAGTCCATTCGCAACGAGGTTGGTAAATACACCATAGAAGGTGACCTGCGTCGTACTGTATCCATGAACATCAAGCGATTGATGGACCTGGGCAGCTACCGGGGTATCCGCCATCGTCGTGGTTTGCCGCTGCGTGGCCAGCAAACCCAGACCAATGCACGTACCCGCAAGGGTCCACGGCGCCCGATTCGCAAGTAATTTACATTAACCAGTAATCACAGTTAACACCGGAACCCAGGTATGGCACAGGCACCCACTCGCAAGAAAGTGAAGAAGGACGTTGCAGACGGCATCGCCCACATTCACGCATCATTCAACAATACCATCATCATGATTACCGACCGCCAGGGTAATGCCCTTGCCTGGGCGACTGCGGGTGGATCAGGGTTCCGCGGTTCGCGCAAGAGCACGCCGTTTGCCGCGCAGGTTGCAGCTGAAAAGGCGGGTGACAAAGTCAAGGAATACGGCATGAAAAATCTTGAAGTTGAAGTCAAGGGTCCGGGACCCGGCCGCGAATCCGCGGTACGCGCCCTGAACAATGCCGGTTTTCAGATTACCAATATCACTGACGTGACACCGATACCGCATAACGGTTGTCGGCCACCGAAAAAACGTCGCGTTTAGGAAGGAAAAGATCATGGCAAAGTACACTGGATCCAAATGCCGCCAATGCCGCCGCGAGGGTGGCAAGCTGTTTCTGAAAGGCGAGAAATGCTTTACCTCGAAGTGCCCGGTGGAGAATCGTCCGTTCCCGCCCGGCCAGCACGGCCAGCGCCGCACCCGGCTGTCGGACTATGCCACCCAGCTGCGTGAAAAGCAGAAGGTGCGCCGTATCTACGGGGTGCTGGAGAAGCAGTTCCGCAATTACTACAAAAAGGCAGCCGGTACCAAGGGCTCGACCGGTGAGAACCTGTTGCAACTGCTTGAAGGGCGTCTCGATAATGTGGTTTACCGTATGGGATTTGCATCCTCACGCAGCGAGTCGCGTCAGCTGGTGCGTCACAACGGTATCAGTGTCAATGGTTCACGGGTCAATATACCGTCCTACCAGGTACAACCGAACGATGTTGTCGGTATTACCGACAAGGGCCGCTCACAGCTGCGTATCAAGTCAGCCATTGAACTGGCGCAGCAGCGCGGCTTTTCTGACTGGATAGATGTCGATACCAAGAAGATTGAAGGCGTGTACAAGGCACGTCCGGAGCGCAGTGAGTTGCCTGCCGATATCAACGAACACCTGATTGTCGAATTGTATTCTAAGTAATTTCTGAGGAATTTATACATGCTTGGTAAAGTCAACGAATTCCTGAAGCCGCGTATCGTCGATGTCAATGCGATCAACGACAAGCATGCCCGGGTAACACTGGAACCGCTGGAACGCGGTTTTGGCCATACCCTCGGTAATGCCTTGCGCCGCATCCTGCTGTCATCGATGCCGGGAACCGCAATCATCAATGCTGAAATCGATGGTGTGCTGCACGAATATTCAACCATTGAAGGCGTTCAGGAAGATGTGATCGACATCCTGCTGAATCTGAAGAAGGTCGCACTGCGCATGCACGAGCGCAGTGAAGCCACACTGACACTGAACAAGAAGGGTCCGGGACCTGTCACTGCCGGTGATATCAAGCTGGATCATGATGTCGAGATCGTCAACCCGGATCACGTCATTGCCAACCTGACCAAGGCCGGTGAACTGTCCATGACGCTGAAAATTGCCAAGGGACGCGGTTACCAGCCGGCAACCCGTCGGGAAACGGACGAGAGCGAGGGGCGGGCAATCGGCAGCCTGCAGCTGGATGCCTCCTTCAGCCCGGTCAGCCGCATCTCCTATAATGTCGATCGTGCACGTGTCGAGCAGCGCACCGATCTGGACAAGCTGATCATCGATATCGAAACCAACGGCACTGTCGATCCTGAAGAAGCGATACGCCATGCGGCGACCATCCTGCAGGATCAGCTGTCTGCATTTGTCGATTTGCAGGCCACCAAGGTAGAAGACAAGGATACCCAGGGCCCGGAAATCGATCCGATCCTGCTGCGTCCTGTTGATGACCTGGAGTTGACCGTGCGTTCCGCGAACTGCCTCAAGGCAGAGAGCATCTATTTTATCGGTGACCTGATACAGCGCACCGAAGTGGAGCTGCTGAAGACACCGAACCTGGGCAAGAAGTCCCTGACCGAGATCAAGGATGTACTCGCCACCAAGGGTCTGTCTCTGGGTATGCGTCTTGAGAACTGGCCGCCGGCAAGCCTTTCCGCAAGGGAGCCGGAACCATCATCTGCCTTAATCAGTAACGGGATCTAATCATGCGTCATCGTAAGACAGGGCGGCAACTAAACCGCAACAGTTCACACCGCAGTGCCATGTTCCAGAACATGACTGTGTCCTTGCTGCGTCATGAAATCATCAAGACGACCTTGCCGAAGGCCAAGGAATTGCGTCGCATCGCCGAACCGTTTATCACCATGGCAAAGACGGATTCCGTGCACAAGCGCCGCGTGGCCTTCAGCCGTCTACGTGACCGTGACATGGTGACCAAGCTGTTCAATGACCTGGGGCCCCGTTACAAGGAACGCCCCGGTGGTTACCTGCGCATCCTCAAGGCCGGCTTCCGTACCGGTGACAAGGCGCCCATGGCCTATATCGAAATGGTCGATCGTCCCCAGGCTGAAGCCAGCGAGGATCTCGCGTCCTGATGTGACACTGTTTCCGCAACTGCGCGGATGCACAGGAAACCGGGCATTGCCCGGTTTTTTTGTGCTGCACTGTTTGTGATTGATTCGTGATAATCATCCGAGGATTGTCGCCGCCGTTCTTCAGAACAACATGCTTTGGGAAACCCTCGGGTTTTTCGCTGCAGGGGCACGTTGCCTCGACACCTGCGTAGGGTATGACTAGAGACGTTTACCGGCCAGTGTGGGTTCCTTGTCGGTACGCGTTTCCAGTTTCAGGTAGCTGAGCAGACGCACGCTGCCGCTGGCATGCAGTTGCTCGTGGATCTGTGCGACCACTGCAAGGATGACTTCCAGTTCACCTTCAATGTTGGTCCCTGAGGCATGTGTTTCCAGAATGAAATCATGACCCTGTAACAGCTCCACAACGTGTTTGACTTGCTGACGTACGGAAACGCCTGCGCCTATCGGTACGACCTGTAATTCAGCGGTTGCTTTCATTATTGAACTCATCAGTAAGGAACGGGGTCCCAGAAGTGTCTCATATTTCCCGGCATGGACCCAGCGCATGCCTATTCGCAGCAAACAGGGTAAATACATGCCTGCCGACACTATCGGGCGCATCCCGGCAACACTGCTGCTGGCACTGGCCCTGATACACGCACGCAGTGTGCTCGCCGAAAAGCTCACATTCAACAGCGGTAACCGTCAGGTCACATTGCTGGAACTCTATACCTCGCAGGGCTGCAGCAGTTGTCCGCCGGCCGAACGCTGGCTGAATGAGTATGTCGATGCTGCAGAACTGTGGACAGGCATTGTGCCGCTTGCCTTTCATGTCGATTACTGGGATTACATCGGCTGGAAGGATGTCTATGCCAGTGGTGAGTACGGTGAGCGCCAGCGCAATTATGCCCGTGCCGGCAAGGCACGCAGTGTCTATACGCCGGGCCTGTTTGCCAATGGTCGCGAGTGGCGCGGCTGGACACTGCGGGTGAATCCGCGAGCCAGCAACAGGGAACCGGGTGATCTGTCTGTCAGCGTTGAAACGGGCCGGGTAACCGCGACATTCGATGCAGCAACCGCGCCGTATGAATTACACCTTGCACTGCTGGGCCTTGATATCAATACCCGGATTGAGCGCGGTGAAAATCGCGGTGCTACCCTGAAGCAGCAGTTCGTGGTGCTGGCGCACGCGTCGCATGTCTCCGGCAACGGCCGCTGGAACGTGCCGTTACCGCAGGGAGGATTAACGGCGCCTCGCTACGCGATCGCCGCCTGGGTCAGCGCGCCGGATAATCCGGCACCGCTACAGGCAACTGGTGGCTGGCTAGCTGCCATGTCGGAGCGGTAGCAACTATAGTACCGCTGCAGGCATGGTCCATGCGCTAATCTTGCAGGCCCACTCATCCTGAACGCAACCCGACAAGGACATCATTGACATGAAAAAGATTGCCATAAAGAAATGGAGTGAACTCGGGGATCGAGCCCCGGTACATGCCCTCGTGGCGGAGGTCGACCTGGTGATCGTGCGTTATGATGACACGGTGACGGTATTGTATGGCCGTTGTGCGCACCGCGGTGCCCTCATGGCCGACGGATATGTCGATGGCGATAACCTGATTTGCGGTGTGCATGACTGGGACTATCGCCTCGATACCGGCGTCAGCGAATACAATAACAGCGAGAAACTGCCACGATTCAATGCCTGGGTGGAGGATGACCAGGTCTGGGTCGACGAGGACGAGATTGCTGCATGGGCAGAACATCACCCGCAGCCCTACAAGCGTGACAGCTATCAAGGTGTCTACCAGGACCCCAGCGGTACCCGGGACGAACCCTACGTAAAGTACATTCGCAAGCTGGCTGACGAGGGCTTGTCAAAAGTTGGCCATCACGGGCCCGCTGCCGCCATGGGTGTGCCACGTGATCAGCTGCCCGTCTGGGAGGATCTGCAATTTGTCGTGGCGCAATTGCACAGGCTGCCACTGCTGGATGAGGAGGCTGTAGGGACCGAGCTCATTATCGGTCCACGAGCGAAAAAGCCGCTGCATCTGGACATTCCCCTGTTCGTTTCCGACATGAGTTTTGGCGCGCTGTCTGAAGAAGCCAAGCTGGCCCTCGCCAAAGGTGCAGAGCTGGCGGGTACCGGTATTTGTTCGGGCGAGGGCGGCATGCTACCCGCGGAACAGGCCGCAAATTCACGCTACTTCTACGAGCTTGCCTCGGCACGCTTTGGCTTCTCCTGGGACAAGCTGGAAAAGGTCCAGGCGTTTCATTTCAAGGGAGGGCAGGGCGCAAAAACCGGCACCGGTGGCCACCTGCCCGGTGACAAGGTGAAAGGCAGGATTGCCGAGGTGCGTGGCTTGCGTGAAGGCGAACCCGCCATTTCTCCGGCCCGCTTTCCCGAGTGGACCCGCCTGGATCAATACCGTGAGTTCGCCGCCGAGGTACGCGAGCGAACCGGCGGCATACCGGTGGGCTTCAAGCTCTCCGCGCAGCATATTGAAAAGGACATCGATGCGGCACTGGAGATCGGGGTCGACTACATCATCCTCGATGGTCGCGGTGGCGGCACGGGGGCTGCGCCACTGATCTTCCGGGACAACATATCCGTCCCCACCATTCCTGCGCTGGCACGCGCGCGACGACACCTGGATAACAGTGATGCCCCGGATGTGACGCTGATTATCACCGGCGGCCTCAGGCATCCGGCCGATTTTTGCAAGGCACTGGCCCTGGGGGCTGATGGTGTGGCCGTGTCCAATGCGGCCCTGCAGGCCATCGGTTGCCTGGGCATGCGCGCCTGCCATACAAACAATTGTCCCGTCGGGATCGCCACCCAGAAGTCGCACCTCCGTGCCCGTTTGCCGGAAGACATCGCGGCACAACGACTGGCACGTTTTTTCTCGGCTGCGGTGGAATTGATGACCGTGCTGGCGCGGGCTGCCGGGCATAGACATTTGCAGAAGTTTTCCAGCGATGACCTGACCACATTCAAGACCGAGATGGCACGCTTGACCGGGGTCGCCTACGGCGGTGTCTGCGCACCTTGACTGTTATAACCGAATCGAGATCCGGTGAGGGGGGTGCCCGGGTACAGACCGGGGGCTGCCAGACAGGTGACCTGGCCGCAGTCAATCAGCGTAATTTGAGTTGTGCGTAATCACCCAGCGCAGCCTGCATCTCCTGCAGGTCGGGATAACGGATATAAAACGCGAAATTGTAGGCGCCGCCACAAATCAGGGTGGGTGCGTCGGCATGCACATCTGATTGAAGCTTCATACGGTAGGTGTTCATATACCATTGGGAATCGCCGCCGTCAGAGGCCAGTTGCAGGACATCTGCTGCCGCCAGCAGGATTTTTTCATCGGGATGGAGCGTATAACGATCCTGACCGCGCACCGAGTCTATCCTGTAGGTACCGGGGTGGATGGTTTGTGGTTCTTCACTGAAGTGTCTGAGTTCAAGCTCGCAGCGCGGCTCGAATTCGCTGGCACCGTATGACAGTTTTCCACCCTGAAAGCTGACTCGCAACCGACCGGGTGGAATAACGATACCCTTGTGCAGAATAAATTCACTACCGGGAAGTGCACGAAACAAGTTCTGTCGCTCTCCCACCTGCGGGCCAGTCGTGCAGGCTGCCAGTGACAGCGCCGCCATGATGACCAGGAAAATAAAACGTACGTTCATGTACTCCCGTCTGGCAAGTAGGTTCCGTTCTCCCGGGCTGGTTTTCCCGATGAATCCGGCCGGGAACTCATCTGCAAGGTGCTCGTCGTGAAAGTGTCGCACACTTGATGCCGCCGACCTATTCAGATGATGCGCCACGGGCTCTCCACTGCGCTGGCGTGATGCCGGACCACTGCCTGAACGCACGGCTGAATGCACTCGCGTCCGCGTAGCCGAGTGATGTTGCGATCTCCGCCAGGGTCGCAGTGGTCCCGGAGAGTAACTGCTGCCCTACTGTGTAGCGCACCCGCTCGAGCTCCTGTCGAAAGCTGGTACCTTCCTTCTGGAGCCGCCGGTTAAGTGTGCGTTCGTGCATGCCGAGCTGGCTAGCGATGTTTGCGGCTGAGCATTGTCGTGACATCAGGCACTGGCGCAGCAAGCTGTGTAAATTACCGACCAGGTCATTATGCTGTTTTACATGCAACTCGTCGGCTTGCATTATCAGATGGTGTTGCAGCAGCGGATCAGCAGTGGGGGGCTGATGGCTTAACCACCGGGTCGGGAATGCAATGGCGCTTTCGTCCGCGTTAAAGCGCAGGGGGGTGCGGAAGAAACGCTTGTAGGGGGTCACGTCGCGCGGTGGCCGCCGTGCCAGCAGCACCTCGTTGGCTTTCCAGTTCGTACCACAGAGGGTGCGCATGATCTTGCAGGCAATGGTGATCGCGAGGTCGTAGATTTGTTCAGCGGCTTCCACCCCGGGCAGGTTGATGGCGTAACCGAGCAGTGTACGGTTACCGCTGGTGGCCAGTGCAGGCACGCCGCCCTGATCATGCAGATCAAGGTATTTGACGAGACTGCGAAGCGCTGCACCCACATCCGGAGCACTGCCGACCAGGTACCCCGCAATGCCAAGATGGGAAGGAATAGAACGTTCGCCTACCAGCAATCCGAAGTGCTCACATCCCGTTGCGGCTTCGCAGCGCGCCAGCAGTTTGCTCACGGAAACATAAGAAATCCTGATATCTGGATCCTCAAAGTGGGCCTGGTTGAAGCCGCTGCTCGAAAGGACGGGGCCTGGCTCGCAGCCGAGCGAGCGCAGGGTTGCAGGGATGCTCACCATGGGGCCGATCCTGACAGTGTGGACGCCAGGCGCTGCTGGCGTCACCTTAGGGTGTGCTGGCCTGTTATTTTCCGTCATTAGCAATCCCTGGAAGCGCGTGTCTGAAATTGTCAACCTTCTGGCAGTAAATGGCAATGTGATTGGTGATAATCGTGTTATAAGTAACGCCAATAACAAACTCAGCAGGTACAGTGTGGCAAACGCCTGCTCAGGGCCGGGCGAGTGCCGAACCCACACCTCATCTTATTAACCCAGGGGCTGTAAAAAATGACGACAGGACGCAAATTCATGGCGTGTTTGACGCTGATCGTGGCGGCGGCGATCACCCTGCCGCAGATGGTCCGGGCCGAGGAAGAAAAGGTGCAGCTGATGTTTGTGCAGACTGCCGAAGACCTGAAGGCTGATGACAAGACCTTGCGGCTGGTCAACGTCGGTCAGCAGACGCTGTATTTCTCGGATCGGCCGGTGCGCATCGCCGGGCATATGAAGATGCCTGCCTATATGGACGAATGGAAAGCGGGCGCAGGTGCGAACGATTTCGCAAGCGACCCGCCCAATGCCACGCTGTCGGTCTACGAGCCGGGGAAGAAGGAGAACACGCTGACCGTGGTCGAGATCAGCCATCCGGTCATCGACGGCAACGACCTGGTCTACAGCTACCAGCTGATCGAGGGCCCCGTGCCCAAGACTGGCGGGGCAACCGCCTTGTTTATCGACTGGGTCGGTGTCGGTGGTGGCGTGGGCCCCGGTTTCCATGGGGTAGGTGTCGGACGTCGCGGGGTTGGCATTCGGTAGTGAAGATGATTCCGTCATTCCAATAAAATAGTCCTGCAATGCAAATAGCAAACCCGATGACAGTGGTACCCCGGTGCAGTTGCAGCAATTTGAGTAACAGGAGATGAAGATGGCAACAGGAAATTTCAGGATGGCATCAGTAGTGTTCGCGCTCTCGGTGCTCGCACTCTCGGTGAGCGTTCCCCTGCAGGTTAATGCACAGGCGGCGGTGGATCCGGCCGCCACGCAGCTGCTGAAGCGGATGACCGACTACCTCGACAGCCTGAAGCAGTTCAGCGTGCATACGCAGGTTACCCTCGAGGATTTGCTCGATTCGGGACAGCGGATTGATAGCGACGTCTCGGCGGACGTCACTGTCAGTCGGCCGAACAAGCTGCACGCCGAGCGCAAGGGCGGTTTGCTCGACCAGGTGTTTTACTACGATGGCAAGACCCTGACCCTCTACAACCGGACCGACAATGTTTACGGGACGGAGCCCGCGCCCGCAACGATTGAGGAGATGCTCCGCTACGCGAGTGATTCGCTGGGCCTCATCATTCCGGCCGCCGACCTGGTGTACCATGATGCCTACCCGCTGCTGATGCAGGGCGTGACCTCTGCGACAGTGATCGGCAAGACGATCATCGACGGGGTAACGTGCAATCAGCTGGCCTTCAGTCGCCCGGATGTCGATTTCCAGGTCTGGGTTGCAGACGGCAAACAGCCGTTGCCGTGCAAGTATGTTGTTACCGATACCAGCACACCCGCGCTGATCAGTATCTCAACGGTCATGAGCGACTGGAACGTCGCGCCGGCTGCGGCCGATGCCAGTTTTAACTTTGTAGCGCCTGAAGGGGCCATGGCAATCAGTTTCCTGCCGCTCGACGCAACAAGCAGCGGCCCCGCCGCTCAAGAATCAGGAGCAAGCCAATGAAGACGATTCTCAAGACTGCAGTGCTCAGCGTGTGTACGGGGCTCCTGTTCCTGGTCGATGTGCCACCTCAATTTCCGTTACACGTCGAGTTCGTTCCGGAAGCGCATGCGATTCTCGGTGTTCGACGCCGCGCCTTCCGCCGGGGTGCGGTCGTCGGGGCCAGTGTCGCGGCGACGGATGTGGCAGTCGTGGGTGCGACGAATGCCGCAGCCAGTCAGCCGGCAGCCGCACCGGCACCAGCTGCTCCTGCGCCGGCGGCCGATGGCAAGCCCCTGCCGCTGGGTACTGTCGTAAACAGCCTGCCGGCAGGCTGCACCTCCACGCCGGTGGGTGGGGTGGACTATTATTACTGCGGCGGGAACTTCTATAAGGCGGCGTTTCAGGGTAATAACCTGGTCTATGTGACGACCAAACCCTGAGCGCTATGGCGGTGAGCATTTACACTGCCAGAGTTTACCTGCACCGGTGAAGTGCTGACCGAGCCCTGTAGGAGCGCCGCCCCGGCGCGAATCGCGGCTGGCAGCCGCTCCTACAGTAAAGCTTTTGCAATGAATGTGTGAATTTAATACAGGGAGAATGTATATGAAGTTAAGAATACTACTAATCAGTTTGCTGGGGACATGCACCGTGCTTGCTTCAGGCCTTGCCGGTGCCGCACAGCAGGTCACCGGGGAACTGGGCTCGCCCAGCGCCACGACCACCATCAGCGGCAAGCAACTGCCCGCGCCCGAGCCGAAATTCGGCGGCGTGATCAAGGACGATGCCCTGAAATCGAAACCGTGGTGGGCGCCGCGCATCGTGCCGCCCAAGCAGGCGCCCAACGTGCTGCTCATCATCACGGATGACGCCGGCTTCGGCGTGCCGAGCACCTTCGGCGGCGTCATCCCGACGCCCACGCTGGATCGCGTCGCGAATAACGGTCTGCGCTACAACAACATCCACTCCACCGCGCTGTGCTCGCCGACGCGGGCCGCGCTCATCACCGGGCGCAACCATCACTCGGCCGGCTTCGGCGTGATCTCCGAGCAGTCCACGGGCTTCCCCGGCTACAACAGCATCATCGCCGAGGACAAGGCCACCATCGGGCGGATTCTGCTCGACAACGGCTACGCCACCTCGTGGTTCGGCAAGGATCACAACACCCCGGCCTTCGCCGCCAGCCAGGCGGGTCCGTTCGACCAATGGCCGACCGGCCTGGGCTTCGAGTACTTCTACGGCTTCGTCGGCGGCGATGCGAACCAGTGGCAGCCGAACCTGTTCCGCAACACCACCCAGATCTATCCCTTCGAGGGCAAGCCGGACTGGAACCTGATCACCGGCATGGCCGACGACGCCATTGACTACATGAACCGCATCAATCAAACAGACCCCTCCAAGCCGTTCTTCATCAAGTACGCGCCCGGCGCCACGCATGCACCGCATCACCCGACCAAGGAATGGGTGGAGAAGATCCACGCAATGCACCTGTTCGACGAGGGCTGGAACAAGCTGCGCGAGCAGATCTTCGAGAACCAGAAGAAGCTCGGCGTGATTCCACAGGACACCCAGCTGGAACCCTGGCCGACAGATGTGCTCAAGAACTGGGATGATCTGACGCCCGAGGCGAAGAAGCTCTACATCCGGCAGGTGGAGGTCTTCGCCGCCTACGCCGCCTACAGCGACCACGAGATCGGCCGCGTCATCCAGGCATTCGAGGACCTGGGCAAGCTCGACAACACGCTGGTCATCTACATCAACGGCGACAACGGCACCAGCGCCGAGGGCGGCCCGATGGGCACGCCCAACGAGGTCGCGTTCTTCAACGGCGTCAACATGATGCCGGTCAAGGAGCAGATGAAGTGGTACGACGTCTGGGGCACCGAGCAGACCTACAACCACATGTCGGCGGGCTGGTCCTGGGCCTTCGACACGCCGTTCACCTGGTTCAAGCAGAACGCCTCGAAGCTCGGCGGCATCCGCCAGAACATGGCCATCTCGTGGCCGGCGCGCATCAAGGACAAGGGCGGCCTGCGCGAGCAGTTCATGCACGTCATCGACGTGGTTCCGACCATCCTCGAGGTGACCGGGATTCCGGCGCCCGAGACCGTCGATGGCATCAAGCAGGCGCCCATCGAGGGCACCAGCTTCGCCTACACCTTTGACGAGGAAAACGCCAAAGAACCGTCGCACCACAAGATCCAGTACTTCGAGATGATGGGCCAGTGGGCGCTCTACCACGAAGGCTGGCTGCTCAGCACCAAGGTGAACCGCGCGCCGTGGGAGGCCTTCGGTGCCGCCAATCCCGACCCGCTCAACAACCAGGTGCTCGAACTCTACGACCTGAACACGGACTTCAGCCAGTCGCAGAACATCGCCGACAAGCATCCGGACAAGGTGAAGGAGATGAAAAAGCTGTTCATCGCGGAAGCGAAGAAGTACCAGGTCTTCCCGCTGGATGCCTCGGTGGCTGCGCGCATCGTGGCTCCACGGCCGAACATCACCGCCGGCCGCACGGAGTTCGTTTACACGCACCCGATGGTCGGTCTGCCACAGGGTGATTCGCCGTTCCTGCTCAACAGTTCCTATACCATCACAGCAGACATTGTTGTCCCCGAGGGCGGTGCCGAGGGCATGATCCTCACCTCGGGCGGACGCTTCGCCGGCTACGGCTTCTACCTGCTCAAGGGCAAGCCGGTGTTCCTGTGGAACATGATCGACCTGGAACGCATCAAGTGGGAAGGCCCGGACGCGCTCTCGCCCGGCAGGCACACCGTCGAGTTCGACTTCAAATACGACGGACTCGGCGTCGGCACGCTCGCCTTCAACAACATGAGCGGCCTCGGCCGACCCGGCACCGGCACGCTGAAGGTGGACGGCAAGGTCGTCGCCACCAAGAAGATGGAGAAGACGCTGCCGATGATCCTGCAGTGGGACGAGAGCTTCGACATCGGCTCCGACACGCTGACCGGCGTCAACGATGCCGACTACAGCCGCCGTTCCCGCTGACTGCCAAACTCGAACAAGCTGACAATCAAGGTGGACCGGCCGCAGCTGTCGCCCGAGGACATCAAGAAGCTCGAGGCAGCCATGCGCAACAACAAGTCGAGCGAGTAATTTCCGGGGCAGGCGAGTAATTTCCGGGGCAGGGTAGTGTAGAATTGACAGGCACTGGTACAGCAACCTGCGTAAATGGCTGGTTGCTGTACCAGTAGTATTTTATCCAGACCTGTTCGTACCCAATACATACAGTATCAAGGAGGGGAGTAATGCGTAAAACACCGCAGAACAGAAAGCATGGCGCATGGCTGGCTGCCGGCGTCATGTTGCTGGCTTCAGCACTGCCGGTCACGGCCAGTGCCGCCAGTGACAGTGACCAGTGGGAGTATGAGGCCATGATCTACCTGTGGGCGGCCGGCATCGATGCCACCACCCCCACCGGGGGTGATATCGATATGTCATTCAACGACATCCTCAGTGATCTTGATATGACCTTTATGGGCAGCTTCGGTGCGCGCAAGGGCAAGTGGTCACTGTTGGCTGACGCTGTTTACATGGATTTGTCGCAGAGTGACGGCGGCAGTGAAACAATACCGATTCTGGGCGGGGCTGCTGATATCACCAGGACCGTCAAAACCGATGTCGGCATGAAGGCATGGATCGTCACGTTAGGTGCTGGCTACAATGTCGTCGACAATGAAAAGACGACGCTTGATCTTATTGGTGGTGCGCGCTATTTCGATCTTGATGTCGATATCAAGCTGAATCTCGAACGTGACGGACCGCTGATTCAGACCTCGCGCAAGGTCAAGGAATCTGACTCGGACCATGTCTGGGACGGTATTGTAGGCCTCAAGGGCAATTACAAAATAAACGACAAGTGGTATCTGCCTTACTACGCGGATATTGGAACAGGTGGCTCCGACCTCACCTGGCAGGCCATGGCCGGTGTCGGCTACCAGTTCAAGTGGGGCGATGTGCTGCTGGCATACCGCTACCTTGACTATAACTTCAAGTCAGACTTTTTGCTGAAAGACATGAATGTCAGCGGTCCGGCGCTGGGCGCAAAATTCCGCTTCTGAGGTGGCGACAAGATATCCTGACACCGAATCAACCTAACCGCATTAACGCGAGACGATTTGCGTTTCAGGAAGTTGCACACATTGAAACCAACGCGGCTTTTCTTAACCGATGGCACAATGTAGCCAGGCGAAGTTCGCATTGGACTCGGCAGACCGGCCGGTTTCCAAATAGAGAATCACACTTCAAGGAGATGAATCTGGATGAATACGACAGCAGAAAAAATCGTGAGGCATTCCATGCACAAGCTGTTCGCCGTGGTGCTGTCCTCAATCGTTATGTTGGGGATGTCCACGACAGTCAGCGCCGATGAGGCAGACGCCAAGCGCCTGCTCAAGGCCATGTCTGACTACCTGGCGGCACAAAAGGCGATTTCCCTGGACTATGATGCCAGCCTGGAAGTCGTCACCAGGGACGAACAGAAACTCGCGCTGGTCAGTTCAGGCACCGTCACGCTCAAACGGCCTGATATGATCCGCGTTACACGCGCCGGCGGATTTGCGGATGTCGAGATGAACTTTGACGGCAAGACACTGACGATACTGGGCAAGAACCTGAACATCTATGCGCAGGAAGCGATGCCCGGCACGCTTGCTCACCTGGTCGATGAATTGAGGTTCAAGCATAACAGGCCACTCCCTGCGGCAGATTTGCTGCTGCCTGATGCCTACGAGGCGCTGATGCATGATGTCGTCGATGTAAAGGACCTGGGCAGCGGTGTGGTCGGCGGGGTTGAATGCGATTTCCTCGCTTTTCGGGCGAAGGAAGTCGATTGGCAGATCTGGATCGCGCAGGGGGAACGCCCCTATCCTTGCCGGTATACCATCACCACCAAGGACCTTCCCGGCTCACCGCAATACACCATTCAGATCAGGGACTGGAAGGCTGGCGACGAGGTTGCAGCCACTGACTTCAGCTTCAAAAACACCACGGATGCCAAAAAGGTCGATCTGAACAATCTACAGGGTACGGGTGACTTACCGGAGCATTTCAAGACAGGAGAATCCAAATGAGCCTATCGAAACGAATGGGTATCTTTCTGATTGCCGGCGTCATCGTGGTTGCCGGATCTGAATTTGGACAGCGGCTTTCAATTCCCGGGTTTCACAGTGTGATCCCGAGTGCCGAGGCCAGAGTCGGGCGTCCTCTCACGCCCGTCAGTGTTGCCGGGGTAGGGCGACGCACGGTGCGACGTTGCGCAGTCGGTGTATATGACTGCTAGCCTTGCCGTTGTCATCAAGACCCGGAACCAGCAGCCTGTTTTCATGAAGAAATGAATCGTTCGTGATTCTCGCATGGCCGGCAGGAGGATTTATGATGAAACAGTTAACAGTTGGCCTTGGATTGTTGCTGCTTTCCGGCTGTGCCTCCTACGGGGTGATCGATAACGCTGAACTAGGCAACGCCCCACCTGCCGAATCTTACTCGGTCAAGGCACTCGCCGGCAGAAAAGGCTCCGGGGATATTGCATTGACGCTCGCCTTCTCGGGTGGGGGAACACGGGCCGCGGCGCTGTCCTATGGTGTGCTGGAGGAGTTGCGCGACACCACTGTGATGATCGACGGGCAACCCCGCAGGCTGCTCGACGAGATCGATAACATCAGTTCCGTCTCCGGCGGGAGTTTCACCTCCGCCTACTACGGTCTGTACGGGGAGCAGATCTTTGAGGATTACAAAGACGTTTTCCTGATGCGTAATGTCGAAGGCGAACTGCTCCACGGGCTGTTCAATCCGCTGCGGTGGTTCAGTAACAAGGGGCGCACCGAGATGGCGGTGGAGCTCTACGAAAAGCAGGTGTTCCACGGTGCAACCTTTGCCGACATGCAGAAGGCGGGCGGCCCGCTGATTGTCATCAACGCATCGGATCTGGGCTACGGGGTGCGTTTCTCCTTTGTGCAGGAGTATTTCGACCTGCTCTGTTCGGACCTCTCCTCGTTCCCGGTGGCACGGGCTGTCGCTGCCTCATCGGCGGTTCCCATTTTGTTCAACCCCGTGGTGGTCAAGGACTACCACAACTGCAATAAAATGGGAGAGACCGGGTGGGCCGCACTGTACAACAACCGCGAGACCAGTAACCCGGCGCTGGCCGAGATCATCAACGGGCTGAAAACTTACGCCGACAAGGACAATCGCCAGTATGCCCACTTTGTAGATGGCGGTATCACCGACAATCTGGGATTGCGTGCAATCTATGCTGTGAACCAACTCTCGGGTGGCCCACAGGCCTATGTCAGGAGCATGGGCATCAAGATGCCGCGCTACGTAGCCGTGATCTCCGTCAACGCCTCCACGGACCCGGAGCCGGAGATGGACAAGACCAACAAGCAGCCGTCGCTAGCGGAGACCATCAATTCGATGAGCAATGTGCAGATCCACCTCTACAACAACGCGACCATAGACCTGATACAGAAGAGCCTGACGCAGTGGTCGCAACTGGTGTCAACACCGGAGTGGCCTGTCAAGCCGTATTTTGCAAAGCTCGGTTTTGTCGATTTCGAGCAGCCCGAGCAGCGGCACTTCTTCAATGCGATACCGACCAGCTTTTCCCTGAGCGAAGAACAGGTGGACAAATTGATCGAGGCCGGCCACGAACTGCTGCGCAACAATCCGGACTACCAGCGCCTGCTGGCTGATCTCGGCGGCGCGGTCGCACCAGGCGTGGCCGCTCATTGACTTCAATTTCTGCTTCGGTTTAATGACTTCCGAAAGCCTCATGCATCAACAATTGTCTTGCGCCTGGCGGCGCGGGTTTCGACGTCAAGTCCAATTGACACCTAGCGGCTGACAGGGATTGTGAGAACGGGGGCAGCAGTGTTGGCGGTGCTTTCGGCGATCTCGACAGACCACAGGGTCGTGAGCAAGCGGAAGTATCGCTTGGTGGCCTGATCCTTTTCGTCGATATAGAACCACCCCCCACGATACGCCACGTCTACTGCTGCATTATTCGGCCGGGTCCTGACATAGCGGGTGCGCAATTTTTCCCCCACTGGACCCAATGGCGGGTAGTCTGCAATGACGCCGCTGTCCTGGTCTTGCGCCGGAGCTTCGACAGCCGCGGACAGGATTTCCACCAGACGGTAGACCGAGCGCGTGGTCATACCGATTCCTCCTGAATCGCGTCCATCCAGTGCCAAAGAGACGGGCAGAACCACCGCGGATGAATGATCTTTCGGCGCGGGCAGCCCCAGCAGTTGCAGCAGTTCGTTGATCTCGGACGTGTAGGTCGGCGCGTAATGGTTGATAGCGACCGAGAAGTTGCCAGAACGTGGTGGTGCCTCGATCCAGTGCAGACGATTCATCCGGGTGAGCTCTGCCATGAGGGCAACGAAGCGGTTGAAGCGTGGATCGGGCGCGACGGCGGAATACAGAAAATCCGGGTTATAGATACCGTTTACGCTCGACAGCAGAACGGTGTAAACAGCGGCCGGGTCAGTAGCCGTACCGGCAAGCCGCGCCAGTGCCGACACGGGTAGCGGCGACATGACCTGACGAATATATTTTTCCCCCGCAACGGGTGTGTAGGAAATGGTTGGGTTCTCTTCATAGACGCTGCTGGCACTGAGGGGGACCAGGTTTCCGGTGTAATTGTCAACATCGCCAAGACCGAACTGAACCTCGGCGCCAGTCTTGACGCTGACATTGGCGGTAATGCTGGCCACGGCGAGCAGGCTGCCTTGCTCCTCATAGCGGTTGTGTATGACGGCCATCAGTATCTGCTGGCTGTTGGTCTCACTGATGGCCTTGTTGTAATCAAGACGTCCGCTGCGGATGGCGGAGGGTCCCAGCGTATTACAGGCGGTCAGCAGACTGCCAAGTACGCAGGCTGTCATCAGATTGCGACCGAAGCGGGCCAGTAGGTGGCTCGATTTCATATGTACATCTCCATGTGTGCTGTTACTGCGTTGTGGTTTTTTTTACGCTCGTGTTTGCAGTCGAACTGCAGTTTAACAGTGCACAGGCCAGGCTTGCCAGATACTGGCTTATGTATCGCAAGATGCCTGGAGAATATATGTGCTGACAAGGTATTATGCTCTGGAGGTTTCGCGAAATGCTGAACACCAGCTGGAGCCTAAGGGCAGGGGAAAATATGTGCACTGAACGTTCGATTATTTGCTTTCTCGCAGCTTGCATAAGTTGACCTGGTGAGGAAAACAGAACGATGAAAGTCCAGGCTGCACTATTTTCCAGAGAACCCTAGATGGCATACAGGAATCCGTTAGAGCGTTTTGTTATGGCTGTCGGCAGCCCTTACGCAACGCTGTTGCTGGTGCTCACGGCCTTGCTCCTCGTGTACCCGTTTCTTGGTGCCCACGTGGCAGCCAGCTGGGTCTTCGATCTCATCACGCTCGGTCTTGTTGCAACGTCGTTGCGCATCATCCATGGCAGGGGAGTCACCTTTTACCTGAGTTTGCTGCTCGGGGCATCCGCCTTCATAACCAGCATGCTTGGCCGCTCGCTGGGCATCGCATCGGCGTATCCAGTCGGGACAGGGCTGCAAGCAGTGTTTATGGCTTACCTGATTATCGTGATCTTCAGTGACATTATGCGCCGCAGGCATATCACCAGTGATGCCGTACTGGGGGCATGCAGTGTGTTCGTATTGCTGGGTCTCTCCTTCGGCGCGGCCTATACCATGCTCGAATGGCTGGTACCCGGATCGTTCTCTATCCCCGCGGCACCCCTGTCAATAGAGAATGTCTTCGGCCCGATGTCGACCGAATTCAGTTTGCTGTATTTCAGTCCGGTGGCAATGACCACGGTCGGGTTTGGCGATATCGTGCCTGTCGCGGCGCCGGCTCGTAGCATGGCGGCGATTGAAGGTCTGCTGGGGCAGCTTTACCTGGCCATCATCATCGCGCGGCTGGTCGGTCTGGAAATCGCGAGTCGCATGCAGGATTTCAGGTCTCGCGATGGGAACTGATATAATCACTGACGTTCTGTCGGATGTGATACACAACGCTGCCAGGGTTGTTCTTGAATACAGTAGCGGTGTTTCCTCAAAAGGTTGCCTGAATGAAACTTGAAATTATTTCGCTGGGTCTCATCTTCTTCGCAGTGATCGTCATCATCCTGGGGATCATCAAGATCCATACCTATCCGGGCAAGATCGCCAGGGCGCGCAATCACCCCCAGTTCGAGGCGATCGAGGTCACTTCGCTGCTTGGCCTGCTAATCTTTCCGCTGTGGATGGCGGCCCTTGTGTGGGCGTATTCCGGTGCGGTGGTGGGCAATCTTTATGTCAAGGAAACAGGGGAGAGTGAGGGCGGCGAGTCAGTGCGCAAGCCGTCGCTACCGGTCGCGGCAGACGACACATCCGACGAAACGACTACCTAGCAGAGAGACTCATGGAACTTCTGATTACCATCGCCTATATCTTTCTGGTTCGCCTGATTTTCTTCGACTACAAGCTGCTCAAGTACACCCTGTTCTGGAAGTTCGTCACCTTCGGTTTGTGGGTCGCGGCCGCCATGACCGAGATCATTTTTCTGGGCCAGTACGCACCCTACAGCAAGGCGATGTTCGTACAGTCCTACGTTGTGCAGATGGCGCCGGAGTTCGGAGGGCTGGTGACAGAGGTCTATGTGACCCAGAACGAGCCGGTGAAGAAGGGCGAGCCGCTGTTCCAGATGGACCCGTCGCCATGGCAGCACAAGGTGGACGGGCTGGAAGCACAGCTGGCAGCAGCCGACACCGAGGTGGCCGAGCTCAACCAGCAACTCGTCGAGGCCCGGGCGGCGGTGAAGCGCGCGGTGGCGAACCTGGCGGTTGCCCGGGAAAAGTACGGACAGATTGCAGCCGCGGCGAAAAAGAATGCTGTGTCGCGGCTGCAGCTGGAGGAAGCCCGGAAGGATATGCAGGTGCAGGAGGCCGGCCTGGAAAGCGCACAGGCTGCCGAGCGGGCCGCCGAGATTGCACTCGATTCCAGTGTCGGTGACCAGTATACGGGCGTGGCAGAAGTGCTGGCCAGGTTGGCCGAGGCGAAGTACAACCTCGAACACACGACGGTTCGGGCGCCGTCTGACGGTTACGTTTCCAACCTGCAACTCTATCCCGGCGCCTTCACGCGCCTGAAGCAGCCCATTATGTCGTTTATCAACTCGGAATATCACTGGTTGGTGGCGACCGTGCCGCAGCGCGGAGTCCAGCGGCTGCGACCGGGTGACAAGGCGCAGGTGGCGTTCGATATGTATCCGGGCAAGCTCTTCGACGCGGAAGTGGAAAACGTGGTGTGGGCGGTCGGAGATGCCCAGGGAACACCCAGCGGTGTGCTGCCTCACACGGGGCAAATGAAAGGGTCGGAGTTGTTCGCGGTGCGGCTGCGGATGAAGGAGCCGGACCCTGATTACCCGCTGCGTTTCGGCGCCAGCGGTCTGGTCGCCATGTACTCCAGCGAGGCGGCCGATTTCCTGGTGTTGTTGAGGAAGATTGAACTGCAGTCGGAGAGCTTTCTCAACTACCTGTACAACCCGTTCAAGTGAGCTGATGCGACGGACCCGGTAGAGACAGGAAAGGCGATGAACCCACCAATTCGTAACGCGTTTCTGGGCGCGATGGCCGCCGCAGTAGTGGCATTGCTCACGCTGCAGGGCTGTACCACGGTCGGTCCCGACTACAAGGAACCGGTCATCGAGATGCCGGACGCCTGGAGCGAAAAGATCTCCCGGCAGGTCGCTCTGGGTTCAGGTGCGTCGCTGCAGAACTGGTGGACGGTGTTCGGGGATCCGCAACTCAACGAGTTGATCGAGCGTGCCCGCAAAGAGAATCTCGACCTCAAGGTTGCCGTGTCCAGGGTCAGGGAATCGCGGGCGATCCTGGCCATCACGCGGGGCGAGAAGCTGCCACTGGTGAATGCGGGTGCCAATGCCTCGCGTACCAAACTGAGCGACGATGGGCCGCTGCAGCAGGTGGCGCCAACGGGCGGTTTCGACAGCCAGAGCCTGTTCCAGCTGGGAGTTGACGCGGTGTGGGAGATCGATGTCTTTGGTCAGGTACGCCGTACCATCGAGGCGGCCGGCGATAGTTACCAGGCCTCGGTCGAGGACTACCGGGATGTCATGGTGACGCTGTTCGCCGAGGTTGCCCTGGCGTATGTCGATGTCAGGGCGACGCAGCAACGGATCCTCTATGCCCGCGAGAATATCGAGGCGCAGAGCGAGTCGCTGGCGCTGGCCCGCGCGCGCTACGATTCCGGCTTGAGCTCAAGGCTGGATGTGGCGCAGGCGGCGGCCAATCTGGCGGTGACCCAGGCAACGCTGCCGTCGCTGGAGCTGTCGCTTAACCAGTCACTCAACCGGCTCGCCGTGTTGTTGGGTGAGAATGCCGGGAGTTTGCAGGCGGAGTTCAGCACAACCGGGATGATTCCAGCGCCTAAAGAGGCTATTGGCATCGGTGTACCAGCAGATGTGTTGCGCCAGCGACCGGATATCCGGCGCAGCGAGCGCTTGCTGGCCGCGCAGACCGCCCGCATCGGTGTAGCCACGGCCGATCTTTATCCCCGCTTTGCCCTCAGCGGTATGTTCGGTCTGCAATCACGCTCCCTTTCCAATCTGTTAGACAGCTCGAGTGTGGCCTGGGGACTGGGCGCACCGGTTCAATGGAACATCTTCAGCGGCGGGCAGGTGCGCGGCAACATCGAGGTCCAGGATGAAAAGACGCAGCAGCTGCTGTTTCTCTACGAGCACAAGGTGCTGACGGCTGTCGAAGAGGTTGAAAATGCCATCACGGCATTCGACCTGAACCAGGTCCGCGTTCAGTACCTGCAGGCGGCGACCTCGGCGACCCAAGAGGCGGTCGAGCTGGTGCTGGTGCAGTACGACACCGGCCTGACCGACTTCAACAATGTGCTGGTCACCCAGCGCGACCTGTTTTCCCAGCAGGATCAACTGGCGGCCACTGAGGCCGAGGTTGTTGCGAACCTGATCGCCCTGTACAAGGCGCTGGGTGGTGGCTGGGATCTGAACGACACGCTGGACTTTTCTGGCAGCGTGAAGCCGCTGCAGGCAAGCCCTTCCTGAACCCGGTGGATGACAACAACAGGCGTTACGGGCAGACGTACTGACCACGAGACCGTCCTGCCTCAGCTGCTGTCACACACCACGAGAAAATGACAAGCAATTTCCACTATTGGCACCTCTCTGTCCCTGCCTGGTTGATCACCAAGGTTAAAACGGTTCACTGAGATGCAGCAGTGAAAAACCGGACGAACCTCGGCGTTAACTGAAAAGGGGTTGCTTCAGACTCGGATTGATATCTGCTCTAACGCTATGCGCACCCTCATTCAGAGAGGCCCGTACTACACATCTCTGTGCAGGGTCGCGGCCTCCGGGATTTGGGTTGGGAAGACGCTGCTCCTCATTTCGGCAGTCGAGACCAGAACGGGTTCTGTATGGCGAGAGAGATATTCCGCAGGATAGCCTTCATTCTCTACACTCTCCGCGCAGTAATAACATCTATTTTTCGGAGAGCGTGATGCAGATGAAACTACAAACCTGGATAATTGTTGCCTGTTTCACCGCCATGATGTTCTCTGCAGCCCCGGCGCTTGCCGCGATGAACGCCACGGAGTTGGCGAAGCTGGCGCAGAACCCGGTCGGCAACCTGATCAGCGTGCCGTTTCAGAACAACACCAACCTCAACTTCGGGCCGGAGGAGGGTACGCAGAACGTGCTCAACATCCAGCCGGTGATTCCGATCTCGGTGAACAGTGACTGGAACATCATCACCCGCACCATTGTGCCGGTCATCTCCATGCCGGCGCTCAGCCCGGATGACAGCCGCACCAATGGCATCGGCGATACGCAGTTCTCGGCATTCCTCTCACCGGCCAACCCGGGCCACTGGATCTGGGGCGTCGGGGGCATCGTGCAGATTCCAACAAACAGCAACGCGGTACTGGGTAACGACAACTGGGGGCTGGGTCCCTCGGCCGTGATGCTGCGCCTGGAGAAGGGCAACCCGTGGGTGTATGGTGCACTGGTCAATAATGTGTGGTCGGTTGGCAGCCGTGATTCGGAGTCCTACAACAACGGTCTGATCCAGCCGTTCCTCAACTACAACTTCAAGGGAGGGCTGTATCTAACCAGCGCCCCCATCCTCACCGTTAACTGGAAGGCTGATAGCGGTGAGCAGTGGACCGTGCCCCTGGGCGGTGGTGTCGGCAAGATCTTTCATTTCGGCAGGCTGCCGGTGAACTCGCAGTTGTCGGCCTACTACAATGTGGTCGCGCCGGAATACGGTGCCAACTGGCAAATCCGTGCGCAGCTGCAGTTGATGTTTCCCAAATAGTGTTTGATTTACCTGATATACGAGATATCCTGCAATATTATTCACCGCTGGTGAGGTGCTGACACATCCTGTAGGAGGAGCGCCGTTCCCGGCGCGAATCGCGGCCAGGAGGCCGCTCCTGCAGGAAGAGTTATGCAATGATCGGGTTAAGCTATGCCTGCACGGCTGTGTTTCCCGACCAGGGCGGAAACACAGCCGAGGCGACACCCCGCACACTATTGCCCAGACTAACTGCCGAGTTTGATGATGAGTAAATCGCAACTGCAAACGTTTCGCTACCCGGTCATCGCCGCTTTGACCCTGCTTGTCGTGGGCTGCATGCAACCGGCGGCGGTCGAGGAAAGTGGCCCCGGACCCACGGTATCCACCACCCAGACCTATTCCTACACCCGGGATATCAAACCTGTCCTGGACCAGAAATGCATTGCCTGTCACGCCTGCTATGACGCCCCCTGCCAGTTGAAGTTGTCATCCGCCCAGGGGCTGCTGCGGGGTTCGACCAGAAAACAGGTTTACGACAGCGGACGTCTGCAAGACATGGCGCCAACACGGTTGTTCGTCGATGCCGCGACCCCTGCCGGGTGGCGCGAGAAAGGTTTTTATTCGGTACTTAATGAGCAGGGCGGTCCGCCGGACAACAACCTTGAACTGTCATTGCTCTACAACATGATCGAGTTGGGCAGGGAACATCCGCTGGCTGCGAACACTGCGGTGCCGGAACATATCCAGCTCGGGTTGCAGCGCAAGAATGAATGTCCGCTGCCGGCAGAATTCGAACGCTATGCCGAAAAGAAACCGCTGCAAGGCATGCCGCTGGCAATCACCGGGCTGGACGAGAACGAATTCCAGACCTTGCGGCAATGGATCCTTGAAGGTGCTGTCATCGATGCAACGCCCGCTGTTCCCGACCCGCAGGAACAGCAGCAGATCGATCGATGGGAGGGCTTCTTCAACCGCCCGGCGTTGAAGAACCAGCTGGTTTCTCGCTACCTGTATGAACATCTGTATCTGGCTCATTTGTACTTCGAGGATTCGAATAACGGGTATTTCTATGAGCTGGTGCGCTCCAGCACACCTGCAGGCGAGCCCGTGCGGATTATTCCGACGGTGCGTCCGAATGATGATCCCGGCCAGCCGTTTTATTACCGCTTGAGAAAGATCGAGAACACCATTGTACACAAGACCCATATCACCTATCCGCTGAGTGATAATAAAATGGCGCGCCTCGATGCACTGTTTCTCGCCCCGGACTGGGAGGTTGCGCAGCTGCCAGGCTATTCAGTCCGGGATGGGCTCAATCCCTTTACAACCTTTAGCGCCATTCCGGCGCGCGCGCGCTACCAGTTCATGCTCGATTCGGCCCAGTACATCGTCATGACCTTCATCCGTGGCCCGGTGTGCCGCGGACAGGTGGCCACCGATGTCATCGATGACCAGTTCTATGTCCTGTTCCAGGACCCGGATGCGGACCTGTCCGTGATCGATCCGGCCTACCTGGTCAGCGTCCAGTCCAAGCTGGCGTTGACCGAGGAGAACGAAAGGCTGCTGGCAATGGCCCCGGACTGGGACAAGCGTAAACATGCAAGGGATGAATACATACGGCTGCGAGGCAAGGCCTATCGCGACGTGCAACCTGCAGGCCCGTCACTGCAGGCCATCTGGGACGGCGATGGCACGAATGACAATGCCGTATTGACGGTGTTCAGGAACTTCGATAATGCCACGGTGACGAAGGGCTTCGTCGGTGCCATCCCCAAGACCCTGTGGGTGATGGACTATCCCATGCTGGAGCGCACATACTACGAACTTGTGGTGAACTTCAATGTGTTCGGGTCGGCGGCCAGCCAGGCCGAAACCCGCCTTTACTTCGATCTGATTCGCTCCGGCGGGGAGAACAACTTCCTGCATTTCATGCCGCCCGATGTGCGTACCGCCATGCGTGACTCCTGGTACCAGGGCAGGCGGGCGGAAAAGAAGCTCAGTGACGACTATGTGATCGTTAATGAGGGCCTGCCTGTGCAAATCGATTATCGGGGCACAGACCCGAAGGCCGAGTTCGTCGCGCTTGTCAGTGATCGCCTCAAGTCGCTGGTCGGGCCGCCAGACGTGCTTAACCGCTGTGCGCAACCACCCTGTTACCGTGCAGGTGCAACGACCGCGGAACGGCAGGCAGATGCGAGCCTGCAGACATTGACCTCGAAACCGGCCGCGCACGCGGGCATGCAATTCGTCGACTTCATGCCGGATGTCAGCTTTGTGCGTGTCAGCAGCGGCGATCCTGACGCGGATCTGGCGTATACCCTGGTGCGCAACAAGGCGCACACCAATGTCGCCTTTTTGCTGGGAGAGGAAAAACGCCGCGAGCCGGAAAAGGATACGCTCACCGCCTACCGCGGACTGCTGGGCAGTTACCCCAATTTCATGTTCAACGTACCACTGCACAGCGTCGAGTCATTTGCCGCCGACCTGCATGCCGTGCGTACCCGTGAGCAATTCATCGAACTGGTCGGTCACTATGGCCTGCCCAGAACGCATCCGGAGATCTGGACGAACTTTCAATGGTTTGTCGATTACATGCGCCGGACCCGCCCGGTTGAAGCGGGGGTCTATGACCTGAACCGCTATAAAAAGGTGGCCGATCTGATGGCGGATGAAAACGGCTAGACCCGCTGTTTTCTGCCGTCCGAGAATGACAAATAGTTACCCGGCGTTACGCATAGAGGTTTAGAATTACCGCCAGTCAAACTTAATGAGGTTCAGGAGAATAAATGTTATGTCAATGAAATCAGTTACTCTGTTGTTAACCACGGCCCTGTTGGTCGCTGGACTCGGTGCCTGCAGCAGCATGACAAAATCAAAGGATTCCGGAACAGAATCCAGGGCGGCGCAAAAGGCCGCGTCGGCGGACAGTGACCTCAGCGAGGCCCAGAAAGAGGCAAAGCGACAGGCGTTGCTGAAGATGGCAGACGAGACGCTGAAACAGGTGTACGCCATGGATCCAAAGGCTAAAGACAAGGTGGAGAAGGCCTATGCGTACGCGGTATTCGACGATTATATCTATAACGCCGTGCTTTATGTCGCGGGCAAGGGCGACGGTGTCGCCTTCAGGAACAGCACGAAAGCGCCTGAGTATATGCTCATGTTAAGGGCCGGTACCGGCCCCGGTGTGGGCTATACAAAATTCCGCCAGCTGCTGATCATCAAGAATGAGACAACCTATAAAGAAATGACGACCGTCGGACTGGATGTCGAAGCCTCTGCAAATGCGACCTTCAAGGTGGATGACTTCGGTGGCAGCAAGCTGTATGCAGGGTCTTTCAATCCCTATGTCGACGTCTATACCATCACCGATGCCGGCATTGATCTCCAGGCAAACTGGGGCGGGGTGGAGTACATAAAGAATCCGGGCCTTGACTAGGGCGCACGGGCTGGCGAATAATTGCCTGATAATGCGGGCCGAATAGAGGGAAAAGGATGCAGTTCATGCAGATATCCAGCCTGCTGGAAACAACGGTTATCTCCGCGGTGCTGGGTATCGCACTGACGGCTTGTGTGTCCACGCAGCAAACCGAGGCGATAGACAATGAACGACTGCTCGCGGCTGCCGGGTTTCAGATGAAACTTGCCGATACAGTCGCGAAACTGGACCATTTGAAAACGCTGCCGCAACGCAAGCTGGTCCCTCACCAGAAAGGCAGCGAGGTCTTCTACGTGTACGCGGATGCCACGTATTGCAAGTGTCTCTATGGCGGGCCGGAGAAGGCCTACTCGCGCTACCAGCAGATGGCAGTGAACAAAAGCATCGAGGAAATGGCGGTCTCGTATCAGCAGGCGGACAACCCCATGCAAGCGGTAGACACCATGGACTGGAACCTGTGGCATGACTGGGGTCCGTGGTAGTAGCGCTTATCTGCGTGTCAGCATGGCAACGTTATTTCGCTGCGTTCATGAGTGCTTCGATACGCTGCTCGCCTTCGGGACCAACAAAAACCAGCGCTTCGTTATTCTTGCTGTCAGGCTTTGTCTCGACGAGTAACACAAAATCGAATGCTTCGGAATCCAGGTGATAATTGGCGATGTCGTCGGCGCTCAGGGTTTCATGACCGGCGCGCGCTGTCAGTGCAAAATCGATCGAGCCCTTGCCATTGAGTGCGCGGTAAATGACTTCAGTGCAAACCTGTTGCGAGGCATCGGCGAAGTCGAAGCGGAAATCGTAGCCATCCCCAAGGTACGAGTACACCTCGACCACAAAGGCAGCCCGCTCTGTCTCACTCAGCCGCGGCCGTAGCACCAGCATGCGGTTTACGTGCGTGTCCATGATGTGCTCAAGGTCGTTGAAGATGACGCCCTCGGCTACGGCTTCGATCATGTCTGCCCGGGTGCCGTCAGGCAGGGATGAGCCCTGCAGATTCACTGCCAGGGTCTGCGTATCAAAGCGCTCGTCCGGGGTCAACACATCGGCAGACAGGTCCATCGATTCCCGATCCTCGGGTGTGCCTATGTACGTGATTCCGTGTTTGAACGCACCCGGTATGAAGATGTCACTCATGTAACCTGCGGTGTATGTAAGGACCAGGTCGCCGGGTTGCAGCAGGCTGAAAATTTCCTGTTTCTGCGCAGCGGAAAAGACGACCACGTGCGCGGACGGATTTTTCAGGCGGCTGACTTCCTTGAACAGGAAAGATCGAATGGCATACAGACTTTTGTGCTGCTTTTCTGTATCTCTTCTGGCGACCCATTCTGCGTTGCTGTGTGACGGGTAATATTTCGAAACCTGCTGCAGACGCGTCTCGGCTGCCTCCTGCAATGCCGGAATCTGTGCAATGAGGCTGGCATATTCTGTATCGTTGTTTGCCAGGGTGGCGAGCGCAGACTGCGGGTTTTCCATTTCCCTGGCGTACAGTGCCTTTGATGCGGTTACGGATTCGAGCAAGGCAGGCGCCGTCACATTCACGCGCATGCGATCATAGCTTCCAAACGGAATCTCGGAACGGAAATAGGCTTCATTCAATTGTGCAATGGCAACGGGCTGGTCAGCAAAGCGCGCGACGACGAAGGACGTGTGACTGGCCAGCAGTAGCGTGGCGGTGATTGCAAGCACGTGGGCCTTTGTATCGAGTTCATCGGCCGGGAAAACTGCATCCAGTCCGCCGTAGGAATCTACCATGTCCCACAATGTGGTCTGGATTGCCAGAAAGCGAAACAGCAAGCCCTCGATCTCGTCGGTTTCCCGCGCGTTGAAGTAGTCGCGCCCCAGCTCACCCGGGCGCGGCAGGCTGGCGAACTCGGTGTCCAGTTGATTCAGGTGTGGTGCGATGGTCTGAAGTGTGTGCAGATTGGAGACCAGCGACGATGCTTGCGTAATGGCGGTCTTCTTCGGTGCTTTCGTTGGGCGAGTAGCGCTACAACCCGCAGCGATAATGCAAGCTGCAAGGCAGGCAATAACCAGGGTGCGAAGGTTCACAGCCATGCTGTCTCCCGTCATTCCGTCGGCTGCAACAACGTGCGCCCGGACAAACAGCCTGTCGCGCTCGCTATGTCAGCGCGACGGGTGCTTCGTGTAACGCTACTGAGGCCTGACCTTCGAGTCCTCACCACTGCCCTCGATATAGACCTTTTGACCTACCGCCAGACCGGGGACTGTTGGCTGCGTAACCGAGACCAATACGCCACCGGTGGTGCGGACAATGATCCTTTGTCCGGGCTTCGGTGCATCGTGTTTCTTCTGTATCTCGTTCCCCGCCACGGCGCCACCGATGGCTCCGGCTACCATCGCGACATCACGGCCGGTACCACCACCAATCAGGCTGCCAATACCGAGCCCCGAAAGACCACCAACCACGGCGCCGACGCCACGATGGTGATTGCTGTCGATTTGAACATTCTCGATCTGCTCGATGACACCGCTACGAATAGCCATTTCGCCGGCCTGGTTACCACCAGTGGCAGCACAGCCTGTGAGCAATACCAGGATCCCCATCATTCCGATTGACAAAAAATGTTTCAGATTCAACATCGATTATTCCCCCTGCTACTAGCGTGAAGGCCCGGCCGGGTAGTGGCCGGGAGCCAGGCTGAATTGTAGTTCATTGCCGTGCGGACACCATAGCCTGTCGAGTGTTTTTCTTCACCCATTCCTGTCGGCATGCCAGTCGACGCGCCGGCATTTTATACAGGCTGCGAACGTGCCATCAAGACGAGGCGAGCATGATATGCTGCGAATTCACTGTTATGAAACGTATTACAATCTCACTATTATTCCCCTGTCAGGGTAAAACCCGTTACAGACATCTTCATGATCGTGCTCTTCACCGATTTTGGCACTGACGGACCATACACCGGTCAGGTGCAGGCGCGGCTGTATCAACAGGCACCCGGCGTACCGGTCATCAATCTTTTCTCCAATCTTGTTCCCTGGGATGTGCAGGCGGCTGCCTTTTTATTGCCGGCCCATGCTGCAGGGTTTCCACCTGCCACGGTGTTTTTATGCGTGGTTGATCCCGGTGTCGGTAGTTCGCGTCCGGGAGTCGTGGTGAAGGCCGATGGCTGCTGGTATGTCGGGCCAAATGAAGGCCTGTTTGCACTGCTGGCACGTCGTGCTGCCCGTGTCGAATGCTGGCAGCTGCCGGCCCCGGTAGACGTGTCCAGCAGTTTTCACGGACGTGATGTGTTTGCACCCGCCGCGGCGCTGTTGGCGACAGGTGCGGCAGTCGATGCGGAGACAGTACCCGCCGCCTGCCTGGAACAACCCGACTGGCCGGATGATCTGTTTCGTATTGTCTATATTGATTGCTACGGTAATGCGATCACCGGGGCGCGCGCATCAAGGATTGATGCATCACAGGTGCTTTCCGTCAACGGGCACAGGCTGAAGTCTGCACGCACATTCTCGGATGTCGCGCCGGGTGAAGCGTTCTGGTACAAAAACTCAAACGGTTTGCTGGAGTTTGCAGTGAACCGTGGCCGTGCAGATGAGGTGCTGGGTGTGGAAGTAGGCAGCGGGTTTGTTATCCAGACGCCAGTGTAATCAACACCCTTGTAATGCCCGCGGCCATGGCCGGGAGAATAGACACCTCACAGTATTATAAGTACAATCTAATAAACTTATAAATGCTTGTCCGCATATCTGCTTCGTTCCAGGCTGGTTGATGCTTGCGTGGGTGATGTGCGGCTGAAGGTGGCCCGCAACAGGGAGAGAACATCATGAAATCCAGTTACAGAGGTATGGCATATTTCATCCTGCTGATGTCTTTATCGGCGTTTGCCAATGCAGTCGACGTGGTCAGCGAGAACCTGGTGTTTCTGAAGGAGGATGGCCGCAGCTATCTTTTGCATCGCTCGATGCGTACCGATCGTGCGCAGTACGACTTTTATCTCGACAAGGCGACAGGGCCCGCCAGAATCTACTATGTTGAGCCGACCGACTATACCTGGGTGCTGGACAGGCCGAACGTCAACTTGCTCAAGTTCAACAGTGGCAGTTTTACCGTGATGTATCCCGGAAATTACGGAGAGCGGGTGACGGTTGACGAGCAGGGAATCTATACCCTGAATACCCGTGATGACGTGCAACGTGAAGACGGCCACTTTGGCAGCTGGAATTCCCCCGGTAATTTCAACCGTTTCGTGCAGGCATGGGTCATTCCTGAAATGTTCCGGATTATCAGTTATGAGAGCAACAGGGACGGTGAATGGGTTGAGCAGAACAACACCCTGAGGTTTCATGCCACCGATGTTAACGATCTGACGTTTGTCGTGCGTTACCAATTGATCGATGCTGACGATGACGGTGTTGCCGATGTCAATGACCGTTGTCAGCATACAGCACCAGGCATCGTGGTGGATGAGCAGGGCTGTGAGTCCGATTCCGATCACGACGGCGTCATGGACCGGCATGACCGCTGTGCCGCCACCCCCAATGGTGCAGTTGTGGATGCGCAGGGCTGTGAGCTGGACAGCGATGCGGATGGGGTTGTGGACAGCCAGGACAATTGCCCCGGGACAGTTGCCGGGGCGGCGGTAGACCGCAGTGGTTGCGAACCGGATTGTGATGACGACGGGGTCGTCAACAGTCAGGACGCGTGTCCGGATACTGCACGTGGCCGGGTGGTCGATGCCTCCGGTTGCGAGCTGGATGCCGACGCTGACGGTGTTGTCGATGCGTCTGACCAGTGTCCGGGTACGCCGGCGGGTGCCGCGGTCAATGCACAGGGCTGTGAGCTGGATGCGGATGGCGACGGCGTCGTCAACAGTCAGGACACGTGTCCGGATACTGCACCGGGCCGGGTGGTCGACGCCTCCGGTTGCGAGCTGGATGCCGACGCTGATGGAGTTGTCGATGCCGCTGATCAATGTCCGGGTACGCCGGCGGGCGCCGGGGTCAATGCACAGGGCTGTGAGCTGGATGCGGATGGCGACGGGGTGGTCAACAGTCAGGACGCGTGTCCGGATACTGCACGTGGCCGGGTGGTCGATGCCTCCGGTTGCGAGCTGGATGCCGACGCTGACGGTGTCGTCGATGCGGCTGATCAATGTCCGGGTACACCGGCGGGTGCCGGGGTCAATGCACAGGGCTGTGAGCTGGATGCGGATGGCGACGGCGTCGTCAACAGTCAGGACGCGTGTCCGGATACTGCACCGGGCCGGGTGGTCGATGCCTCCGGTTGCGAGCTGGATGCCGACGCTGACGGTGTTGTCGACGCGGCTGACCAGTGTCCGGGTACGCCGGCGGGTGCCGGGGTCAATGCTCAGGGCTGTGAACTGGATGCGGATGGCGACGGGGTGGTCAACAGTCAGGACAGCTGTGCGGATACCGCGCCGGGCCGGGTGGTCGATGCCTCCGGTTGCGAGCTGGATGCCGACGCTGACGGTGTTGTCGATGCGTCTGACCAGTGTCCGGGTACGCCGGCGGGTGCCGCGGTCAATGCACAGGGCTGTGCGCTGGATGCGGATGGCGACAGTGTACTGAATACGGCAGATCTCTGCCCCGATACCGCTCCCGGCGTCGCCGTGGATGCGACGGGTTGCGATGCCGAGCAGCCGATTGAACTGCGCGGTGTGAATTTCCACTTTGATTCAGACGAACTGACCGGGGAGTCAAAAGTGATCCTGGATGGGGTTGCCGCAATACTGCTCAACCACCCGGATCTTGCGCTGGAAGTTGCCGGTCACACCGACTCCGAGGGAGTTGATGAATTCAATATGGATTTGTCGCAACGACGTGCCCAGACCGTGCGCGCTTATTTGATCTCGAAAGGTATCAATGGTGAGCATTTGACCGCCCGTGGCTACGGGGAGGAAAGGTTTATTGCCAGTAACGCTAACGCAGCAGGACGGGCCGCGAACCGTCGGGTGGAATTGATCCGGCTGGATCAGTAAGGCTGCAGCCTATGCCTGTTGTTTTGTTTTCTGGTTAATGGCCACGGAAGCACACGGAAAAGCACGGAAGAAAAAATACTATGCAACAAATAGTTCCGTGTTTTTCCGTGTGCTTCCGTGGCGATACTATCTATTTTTTCGGCTTATAACGAAGTGTTATACACTCGTTGCCGGTTCTGCCGGGTGATGTGCGTGCCGTTCCAGTGTCTTCTTGAGAAACTGGCCGGTGTAGGAAGTCGGGTGGCGGGCAACCTCCGATGGTGTGCCGGTAACGACGATTTCACCACCGCCGGTGCCGCCTTCCGGGCCGAGGTCGATAATCCAGTCGGCGGTCTTGATGACATCCAGGTTGTGCTCGATGACGATGATGGTGTTGCCGTGATCGCGCAGGCGATGCAGCACCGCGAGTAACTGCGCAATGTCATGGAAGTGCAGGCCGGTGGTCGGTTCATCAAGTATATACAGCGTCTTGCCGGTATCGCGCTTTGACAGTTCCCGGGCCAGCTTGATGCGTTGTGCCTCGCCGCCGGAGAGCGTGGTCGCGTTCTGTCCGAGCTTCAGATAGGACAGGCCGACGTCCAGCAGGGTTTGTAACTTGCGGGCAACCACCGGGATGGGGCTGAAAAACGGCAGCGCATCCTCGACGGTCATCTCCAGGATTTCGTGAATGCTCTTGCCCTTGTAGCGAATCTCCAGCGTTTCGCGATTGTAGCGTTTGCCCTTGCAGACATCGCAGGGCACGTAGATGTCGGCGAGAAAGTGCATCTCGACCTTGATCACGCCATCCCCCTGGCAGGCCTCGCAACGTCCTCCCTTGACGTTGAAACTGAAGCGGCCGGGTTTGTAGCCACGCGAGCGTGCTTCCTGGGTCGCGGCAAACAGTTCGCGTAACGGCGTAAACAGGCCGGTATAGGTGGCGGGGTTGGAGCGTGGTGTGCGGCCAATCGGACTCTGGTCGATGTCGACGATCTTGTCGAAGTATTCAAGACCCTCGATCGCCTCGCAGGCAGCCGGCGAGGTGGAAGCCTTGTTGAGCACCTGGGCCGCACGACGGTACAGGGTATCGTTAATCAGGGTCGACTTGCCGGAACCGGAGACGCCGGTGATGCAGGTCATCTGTCCGACCGGAATTTCCGCGGTGACTGATTTCAGGTTGTTGCCGGTGGCACCCTTGATGACCAGTTTCATGTCGGGATCAAAAACACAGTCATGTTCTGCAACCGTGATCACCTCGTCACCGGCGAGGTAGCGCCCCGTGAGTGAATGCTTGTCCGCAATGATTTCTGCCGGTGTTCCCTGCGAGACAATCTGCCCGCCATGTACCCCGGCACCGGGTCCGATGTCGACGACGTAGTCACTGGCGCGGATGGCTTCCTCGTCATGCTCGATGACGATCACGGTATTGCCGAGGTCGCGCAGGTGGGTGAGGGTGTTCAACAGGCGCTGGTTATCGCGTTGATGCAGACCGATAGAGGGTTCATCGAGTATGTACATGACGCCTACCAGGCCGGCGCCAATCTGGCTGGCCAGGCGGATACGTTGCGCCTCGCCACCGGAGAGGGTTTCCGCGCTGCGATCGAGTGACAGGTAATCGAGGCCGACGTTGACGAGGAATGCCAGGCGCTGGTTGATTTCTTTCAACACCTTGTCGGCAATCTCGCCGCGACGACCCGGTAGTTGCAGCGAAGCAAACAGTGTCTGGCAGGCACCGACTGGCAGCGCGGTGGTGTCCGGCAGGTTCCTGCCATTGATGGTGACATGGCGGGCGGCCAGGTTGAGTCGCGAACCCTGGCAGTCCGGGCAGGTCTGGTTGTTGAGATAGCGTGACAGTTCCTCGCGCACCGTGCTCGATTCGGTTTCGAGGTAGCGGCGTTTCATGTTCGTGATGATGCCTTCGAACGGGTGCCGGCGAATAACCGAGCCGCGGCGCTCATGCAGGTAGGTGAAGTCGATCTGTTTTCCCTTGCTGCCGTGCAGGATGATGTCCTGGATGTCGTCGGGCAGATCCTCGAAGGGCGTTTCAAGGTCAAAGCCGTAGTGTTCCGCGAGTGACTTGATCAACTGGAAATAGTAGGCGTTGCGGCGATCCCAGCCACGCACGGCGCCGCCGGTGAGACTCAGTTCCGGGTGCGCGACCACGCGCTCGGCATCGAAATACTGGCGTACCCCGAGACCGTCGCATTCCGGGCAGGCGCCGGCAGGGTTGTTGAAGGAAAACAGTCGCGGTTCCAGTTCGCTGATCGAGTAGCCGCATTGTGCGCAGGCAAACTTCGCCGAGAATAACAGCTCTTCCTGGTCGCTCTTGTCCATCCAGGCGATGCGTGCCAGTCCGTCCGACAGGTTCAGCGCCGTTTCGAATGATTCTGCCAGACGCAGTTGCAGTTCCTCGCGTACCTTGAAGCGGTCAACCACGGCCTCGATGACATGCTTGCGCCGCAGGTCCAGTTTCGGTGGCTGGTCGAGTTCCACCACTTTACCGTCGATGCGTGCACGCACGAAGCCGTGAGCGCGCAGTTCTTCCAGTACCTGTACGTGTTCGCCCTTGCGCGCATCGACCACCGGCGCCAGTAGCATCAGACGGCTGCCTTCAGGCAGTGACAGCACGTGGTCAACCATCTGGCTGATGGTCTGGGCTTCCAGCACAGTGCCGTGTTCCGGGCAGTGTGGCGTACCGACGCGAGCATACAGCAGACGCAGGTAATCATAGATCTCGGTAATGGTTCCCACCGTCGAACGCGGATTGTGCGAAGTGGACTTTTGTTCAATCGAGATAGCCGGTGACAGCCCCTCGATATGATCGACATCCGGCTTTTCCATCATCGACAGGAACTGGCGGGCATAGGCCGACAGTGACTCGACGTAACGGCGCTGGCCCTCGGCATAAATGGTATCGAAGGCCAGCGAGGACTTGCCGGAACCCGACAGGCCTGTCATCACGATCAACTTGTCCCGCGGCAGGTCCAGGTCAATGTTTTTCAGGTTATGGGTGCGGGCACCGCGAATTTGAATTGTGTCCATTGAAGTTCACTGTGGGTTCGGCCAACCTGCTAATATACTGCGTTTTCGCGGTCAGGGTAATCAGGAGCGGTAAACAGTGCAGCGTCTGGATCAAGCAGAAGGTGGTATGAGTCGCGAGGAATTGCGGGCAGCCCTTTCACTATCAAGCGTTTACGCCCTGCGTATGCTGGGCCTGTTCATGATCCTGCCCGTGTTTGCCCTCTATGCGGTCGACCTTGAGGGCGTCACCCCGGCGCTGACCGGACTCGCCATCGGTATCTATGGCCTCACCCAGGCGCTGCTGCAGATACCGGCGGGGCTGCTGTCGGACCGTATCGGTCGCAAGCCGGTGATCGTTGGCGGGTTGCTGGTCTTTGCGCTGGGCAGCGTGGTGGCGGCCATGGCGGACAACATGCTTGTTGTCATCCTCGGTCGCGCCCTGCAGGGTGCTGGTGCCATCGCCGCGGCCATCATGGCGCTGGCGGCCGACCTCACCCGCGAGCAGCACCGCATCAAGGCCATGGCGCTGATCGGCATGAGTATCGGCCTGTCGTTTGCAGCGGCCATCGTCCTGGGACCGGTCCTGAATGACTGGGTCGGTGTTCCTGGAATTTTCGCGATTACCGCGGTGCTGGCGCTTGGCGGTATCCTGGTAGTGATCTTCGTGGTACCGCGGCCGGCGGTGAGCCGCCCGCACCGTGTTGCCGAGGCGATACCGGCCCAGTTTGGCCGGGTGTTGCGGCAGGTGCAACTGTTACGCCTCGATTTCGGCATCCTGATGCTGCATGCCATTTTGACCGCCACTTTCGTGGTGCTGCCGCTGGTGTTGCGTGATGAAGCCGGTATTGACGCCAGTCAGCACTGGAAGGTCTATCTGCCGGTGCTGGTCTGTTCCGTGCTCGCCATGTTGCCGCTGATTATTCAGGCCGAACGCAAGGGCCACGTCAAGCCGGTGTTCCTGTTTGCGATTGCCCTGTTGATTGCGGCGCAGCTGGGACTGTTTTTGCTGCCGGTTTCCGCGCTCAGCGTGGTGTTGCTGCTGTTCGTCTTTTTCACGGCCTTTAACCTGCTGGAGGCAATGTTACCGTCATTAATCTCCCGGGTTGCACCGGCCGATTGCCGTGGCACGGCCATGGGGTTTTATTCCAGCTCGCAATTTTTCGGTGCGTTTCTTGGCGGTTCGCTGGGTGGCCTGTTGCAGGGGCGTTATGGCGCGCATGCCGTTTTCCTGTGTGCGGCAGCGGGTGCCCTGCTGTGGCTGTTGCTGGCAGCGTCCATGTCCCGACCCGAAAAATTCAGCAGCTATCTATATAAGGTGGATGTCACCGGACCGGCAGAAGTCGCGCAGCTGTCGCGGCAGCTGGCCGCACTGGCCGGGGTGGTCGAGGCGGTGGTCGTGGCCGAGGAAGGCGTCGCCTACCTGAAGATCGACAAACAGCTCTTTGACGAGTCGGCACTGCCTTAATTCCGCAACATTGCGCGGGTAGTTGTCAGTCAATGCCCATAGCGCGCCACCAACCCATCGCATAGAATAAGGCACCAGAAAACTGCCGGCGCGCGGTTCACAGGGGCAGTGAACATCTACTTATAACAGGAGAGCAACATGGCACGAGGAGTGAACAAGGTTATTTTGGTCGGGAACCTGGGCAAGGACCCCGAGGTGCGGTATATGCCAAACGGTAATGCGGTCGCCAACATCACACTGGCAACCTCGGAATCCTGGAAAGACAAGCAGACCGGTGAGCAGCAGGAAAAGACTGAATGGCACCGTGTGGTGATGTTCCGTCGACTCGGAGAAATTGCCGGCGAATACCTGAAGAAAGGCTCGCAGGTCTATATCGAAGGCAGGCTGCAGACCCGCAAGTGGCAGGACAATGCCGGTAATGATCGCTACACCACCGAGATCGTGGCCGATGAGATGCAGATGCTGGGCAGTCGTGGTGGCGGCAGCGCCGGGTTCTCCACGGGGGCTGCTCCCTCACAGTCTGAGCCAGTCCCGGCAGCAGCGTCCGCGCCGGCGGGTGATTTTGATGATGATATTCCGTTCTGAACCGACAGGAATCGCAGTTTCAGGAAGGGCCTGCATTGCAGGCCTTTTTTTTACGCCATGAAAAAAGCGCCGGCCAGCCGCCGGGTCGGAACCCTCAATGACTTTCTGGTGGGACTGATCACTGTATATAGATAAAATTTAGTAGATAAAACCCAACATATTGGGTTCAATATCTGGTTATAATATCCACCGCCATGACCCGATTGAGCCGGTTCCGGGATAAAAAAACCAGAAATACAGGGTATGCTGTCAATTTACACTAGGTAATTCCGGCAACCTTTTGATTTCTAATTTGTATGTTTGCGATCGTGTGCCTCCAAATGGGAAAATGAGCTAAGTTACTGTCCGGGTAACGATTTTTTCAACATTTTTCTTGACGAATCCGACCTTCCTGCCTATAGTGTCGCAAAGTGGGACTCAGTGGTTTTTTGTGGGTTCCAAGGGAGAAAAAGGGGGCGGAATTGTTCAGAGGTGGTAGCACGGTCAATCTGGATGCGAAGGGGCGTATGGCCCTTCCTGTCCGCTACCGTGCTGACCTGATGGACCGTTGCCAGGGTCACGTGGTGATGACGGTCCATGATGACAGTTGCCTGCTGTTGTACCCCCAGCCCGAGTGGGACGAGATTGAACGCAAGCTTGTCCGTCTTCCCAATCAGAACAAGCGCACACGTACCCTGCAGCGCATGCTGCTGGGTCACGCGACCGAATTCGAGATGGACAAGAACGGGCGGATCCTGATTCCGCCGCGCTTGCGTGAATTCGCCAACCTGGAAAAACGCGTGGTGCTGGCCGGACTGGGGAACAAGTTTGAAATCTGGAATGAAGAGGCGTGGGAAAAGAATTGCGGTGACTGGGTGTCGGACGATGGTGATGACGGTGAGATGCCGGATTCACTGGAAACACTGACGCTCTGATCCGTGGCACAGGAATATTCACACCAGCCGGTACTCCTCAAGGAAGTGCTGGACGGGCTTTCAATACAACCGGGTGGACTTTACGTTGATGGGACCTTTGGTCGCGGTGGACATGCAGGTGCGATTCTCGCAATGCTTGGGCCGGAGGGGAGGCTGCTTGCCATGGACAAGGACCCCGAGGCGGTGCGTTCGGCAACAAAACAGTTTGGCGGCGACCCCCGTTTTGAAATCGAGCAGGGTAGTTTTGTAATGCTGGGTAATCTGCTTGCACAACAGCATTTGCAGGGTCAGGTGAACGGTCTGTTGCTGGACCTCGGTGTTTCCTCGCCGCAGCTGGATGATGCTTCCCGCGGTTTCAGTTTTTCCGAAGACGGGCCACTCGATATGCGCATGGACCCCACGGTCGGCATCAGTGCTGCACAGTGGTTGCAGGATGCGGATGAGCAGGAAATCAGCAGGGTGTTGAAAGTCTACGGCGAGGAACGCTTTTCGCGGCGTATTGCACGCGCCATTATCGCGCTGCGCAACACGCAACCCCTGCAGACCACGCGACAGCTGGCAGAGTTGATTGCAGCGGCCGTGCCGGCACATGAAAAGCACAAGCATCCGGCGACCCGCAGCTTCCAGGCAATACGAATTTATATCAATCACGAGCTTGATGATGTCACTGCTGTGCTTGCACAGGTGCCGGATATACTGGCGCCCCGCGGCCGCATGGCGGTGATCAGTTTCCATTCACTGGAAGATCGAATCGTGAAGCGCTTTATTCGCGACGAGTACCGTGGTGAACAACCCCCGCAGGAGTTTCCGCTGGCTGGCATGGATTACTGTCCGCGCCTGAAGCCCGTGGGCAAGGCGATTCGTGCCAGTGACGAGGAAGTCGCCGGCAACCCGCGTGCACGCAGTGCGGTGTTGCGCATCGCGGAGCGGCTGCAATGAGCGTGCGTCCACTCAACCTGGTCGTGCTCCTGCTGGCCGTGGTTATTTCGTCTGTTGGTGTCGTGTATTCAAAGCACATGGCACGCAAGCTGTTTGTCGAGTGGACGGCGCTGGGTAACGAGCGCGACAACATGGATATTGAATGGGGCCAGTTGCAGCTGGAGCAAAGTACGCTGTCCACACATGGACAGGTTGAACGTGCGGCGCGTGAGCAGCTGGGCATGGTGGGTTTGTCCGCGGACAACATGATCATTGTGAAACCATGAACTATCGCAGAGACACACAGGGTTTTAATGGTCGCCGCGCCTTCCTGTTCCTGTGCATGGGGCTGGCGGCTGCATCGCTGCTGTGGCGTGCCGTGTGCCTGCAGGTGCTCGACAAGGAATTCCTGCTGTCACAGGCCGATGCGCGTCACCTGCGCGTGGTGTCGCTGCCGGCGCATCGTGGCAAGATCCTCGACCGCAACGGCGAGCCACTGGCAATCAGTACGCCGGTTGAATCCGTGTGGGTCAATCCGCAGGTGCTGGGTGCTGAACTGCAACGCATCCCGGAACTGACGCAGCTGCTATCCCTCGATCGCGACAAGGTAGAGGAGCTGGTGGCGAGTCGTGCAGATCGCGAATTTATCTATTTACGGCGTCATATCAGTCCGGTTTTGGCGGCGCAGGTCGCGGCACTGAAGATTCCCGGTGTCCACCTGCAGCGTGAATACCGTCGTTACTATCCGGGTGGCGAGGTGACGGCTCACGTCACCGGTTTTACCAATATTGACGACTCTGGCCAGGAGGGCATCGAGCTCGCCTATGAAGAATGGCTGGGTGGCGAACCCGGCGCCAAGCGTGTCGTCAAGGATGGCAACCATCGCATCATCGAAGATGTCGAAGGTATCAGCCGGCCGCGCCCCGGCAAGGACCTGACACTCAGTATCGATCGCCGCATCCAGTACCTTGCCTATCGCGAGTTGAAGGCCACCATGCAGGAACACCAGGCGCGCGCGGCATCTGCCGTGGTGCTGGATGTCAAGAGTGGTGAAGTCATCGCGATGGTCAACCAGCCATCATTCAATCCGAATAACCGCCAGCAGTTGCGCAGTTCCAGCATGCGCAACCGTGCCGTCACGGATGTTTTTGAACCGGGTTCTACCATGAAGCCCTTCATTGCCGCGTGCGCACTCGAGAGCGGGCGCTACCGGCCGGATACGCCGGTCAGTACTTCGCCCGGCTGGATGCGTGTGGGTGTCAATACGGTGCGTGACGTGCATGACTATGGTGATCTGGATCTGTCAGGTGTGATTCGCAAGTCGAGTAATGTAGGGATTTCCAAGGTCGCACTGTCACTGCCCGCTGAAGATATCTGGTCAATGCTGACGGATCTGGGCTTTGGTGCGCAGACCTACAGCGGTTTTCCCGGTGAGGCTTCCGGTCTGTTGTCCTATCACGGTGGCTGGAATGCCATTGAGACCGCGACGTTGTCATTCGGCTACGGGGTATCCGTGACCTCACTGCAACTGGCGCAGGCCTATGCGGTGCTGGCGACGGGGGGTATCAAACGTTCGGTGACTTTCCTGCGCGAAGGCGAGGTCACCGAAGAGCGTCGCGTACTGCCGGCAGCGGTCGTGCAACAGGTTCGTAACATGCTGGAGGAGGCCGTGGGGCCGAATGGCACGGCGCCGCAGGCGCGGGTGTCCGGCTACCGCGTTGCCGGCAAAACCGGTACCGCAAAGAAATCGAGCGCCGGTGGTTATGCGAGCAAAAAGTACCTCGCCATGTTCGCCGGTATGGCGCCGGCCAGCGATCCACGTTTTGTCATGGTCGTGATGGTCGATGAACCCTCCAATGGCAAATACTATGGCGGCCAGGTCGCTGCACCGGTGTTTTCAAAGGTCATGGCCGGTGCCCTGCGTTTGATGGCCGTTCCGCCTGACGATCTGCCGTTGCTGGAAACGCGGCGCCCCTCAGAGGAGGAGCCGGCATGATGACGGCAGAGTCAATGGTCGCAGCGCATACGCTGGGCGGCTTGTTGCGTGACTTTGAGGGCGTCAAGGTCCTGCAGGATGTGACCGTCACGGGGTTGGCGATAGACAGTCGCAAGGTGCAGGCGGGTGATCTTTTCATGGCGGTAGCCGGTACCCAGACGCACGGTTTGCAGCATGCGCGGCAGGCGATAGCGCTGGGCGCAGTGGCAGTGGCCTGGGAGCCCGTCAGTGGCAACGCCGGCCTGGCGGAAACAGCCGCCCTGTTGCCGGTGCCGGTCGTTGCGGTGCCGGATCTGGGGCAGCGGGTTGGCCTGATAGCGGATCGCTACTGTGGCCACCCGTCACGTGGCCTGTTCACGATCGGTGTCACCGGTACTGATGGTAAAACCTCGTGCAGTCATTTTATTGCGCAGGCGCTGAACAGTGATGACCGTCGTTGTGGCGTGATTGGATCGCTTGGCTATGGCCTGTATGACGAATTATCAGCGGCGACACACACCACGCCGGATGCATTGACGATACAGCAGACGCTGTGTTCCATGCAGAAAGCCGGTGCACGCTGTGTCGTTGCCGAGGTTTCCTCGCACGCCATGGATCAGGGGCGGGTGCGTGGCGTGACTTTTGATCTGGCTGTGTTGACCAACCTGACGCGCGATCACCTCGATTATCACGGCGATGTCGAGGCCTATGCGGAGGCCAAGCGTAAACTGTTTCATACCGACGGATTGCGCTATGCCGTGATCAATGCCGATGACGGTTTCGGCAGTGCCTTGCTGGGTGCGATCCCGCCCGGGGTGGCCCCGATTGCCTATCGCCTGGAAAACGATCCGTTCAGGACGCGTTTTCCGGCGCAGTGGGTGATCGGGCGCAACCTGAAGTTTGACGTCAGCGGGCTGAGTATGGATGTCTATACGCCGTGGGGCAGTGGCTTTTTACAGTGCGGATTGCTGGGTCGGTTCAATGCCAGCAACCTGCTGGCGGCGCTTGCCAGTCTGTGTGTCACCGGTCTGCCGTTTGCAGAGGCGCTGAGACGTCTTGCGCAAACGCGTACCGTGCCGGGCCGCATGGAGCGTTTTGACATGGGCGCCGGGCGTCCGCTGGCAGTGGTGGATTTCGCACACACACCTGCTGCGCTGGAAGCCGTGTTGCGCTCCCTGCGTGCACATTGTCGCGGCAAGTTGTGGTGCGTGTTTGGTGCCGGCGGTGACCGCGATCGTGGCAAGCGTTCACTGATGGGCGCAGTTGCCGAACGCCATGCCGATGCGATCGTGCTGACGGATGACAATCCGCGCACCGAAGATGCGGCAAAGATTGTCAGCGATATCCGTTCCGGCCTGAAGCAACCCGCTGCTGTGCATGTGGAACATGATCGTGCGCATGCGATCGGCTGGGCGTTGCAGCATGCCGGTGAGCACGACATTGTGCTGATTGCCGGCAAGGGCCATGAAACGGTACAGATTGTCGGCAACCGGGCGGTGCCATTCAGCGACCGCGAACGCGTCCGGGCCATTGCGCGGGAATGGTCTCGATGATGGCCATGCAACTCTCGGAGGCTGCGCGGGTGCTGGATGCACGCCTGGTGGGTGACAATGTCGCCTTCCGCGGTGTCAGTACCGATACCCGCAAGCTGCAGCCGGGTTCGCTGTATTTTGCCCTGCAGGGGCCGAATTTCGACGGTCATGCCTTTATCGATGCGGCGCGTGATCAGGGCGCGTCCGCCGCGGCGGTGAGCCGGCCCTGCAAATCGTCACTGCCGCAAATGGAAGTGGCGGATACGCGACTGGCACTGGGCCAGCTGGGCGCCTACTGGCGTCAGCAGTTTTCCCTGCCGGTGGTGGCGATCACCGGCAGCAACGGCAAGACCACGGTACGCGCCATGATCGAGTCGATTCTCTCCGTGTGTGGCCATGTCCTGTCAACGCAGGGCAACCTGAACAACGACATCGGTTTGCCGCTGACGCTGGCACGCCTGGGTCCCGAGGATCAATACGCGGTGCTGGAAATGGGGGCCAATCATCATGGCGAGATCGACTACCTCGCCGGGCTGGCGCAACCGTCAATCGCCGTGGTCACGAATGCCGGGCCGGCGCACCTGGAGGGGTTTGGTGACATGGAGGGCGTGGCCAGGGCAAAAGGTGAATTATTCGCCCGTCTGGACGCCGATGCCACGGCCATCATCAATGCCGATGATGACTTTGCTCCCCTGTGGCGCTCGCTGGCCAGTCACTGCCACATTGTGGATTTTGGCCTCGATGCGGATGCCGGAGTGACGGCCGAGTGGGTCGGTGATAGCCGTGGTAGTGATGTTCGTATCAGGGCGGTACAGGGGGAGATTGAATTCCGCCTGCCGTTACCCGGCCGGCATAACGTCATGAATGCGCTGGCCGCCTGTGCCGTTGCGCTGGCAGCCGGTGCAGGGCCGGCAGCGGTGAAGCAAGGGCTGGAGTCACTGTCGCCGGTTGCCGGCCGCTTCAATATTCATTCACTGCCCGGTGATATCACGCTGATCGACGACACCTACAATGCGAACCCGGAATCATTGCAGGCGGCACTGGATGTGTTGACGCTGTCGGACGATGACAGCTGGCTGGTGCTTGGTGATATGGGTGAGCTGGGTGCAACAGCCGCCGCTATGCATGCGGCGGTGGGTCGCAAGGCACGAGCGGCCGGTGTCACGCGGCTTTACGGCCTGGGTGAACTGGCGGGGCAGGCAGTGGCGGCATTCGATGGTCCGGGTGGTGCATTTTCCACGCTGGAAGAATTGCTGGATGTGTTGCGTGCGGATCTGACCGGTCCGTTGCATATACTTGTCAAGGGCTCACGCAGCATGCGCATGGAACGCGTCGTGGCTGCGCTGGATGCGGCTGCCGCTGGCGGGGGGCAACACTGACATGCTGTTATATCTTGCCGACTACCTGAGCCAGTTCCACAGCGGTTTCAATGTGTTCCAGTACCTGACACTGCGTGCCATCCTCGGGGTGCTGACGGCACTGCTGATTTCCTTCCTGGTGGGGCCGGAGATGATCCGCCGCCTTGGCCGCTACCAGATCGGACAGCCGGTGCGTGATGACGGCCCGCAAACGCACCTTGTCAAGGCGGGTACCCCGACCATGGGCGGCGCCCTGATCCTGGTGGCGGTCGCGATTGCGACCCTGTTGTGGGCTGATCTCGGCAATCGTTATGTGTGGGTGATGCTGGTAACGACAACCCTGTACGGCGCCATTGGCTGGGTGGACGATTACAAGAAGCTGGTGCTGAAAAATTCGGACGGCCTGTCGGCGCGCAGCAAGATCGCCTGGCAGTCAGGCATCGCGCTGGCTGTTGCAATGTTCCTCTACCTGACGTCAACCACGCCGGCCGAGACCTCGCTGATCGTGCCGTTCTTCAAGGACATTGCCATCAACCTTGGCTGGTTCTATGTGGTGCTGACCTTTTTTGTCATCGTTGGCTCCAGCAATGCGGTCAACCTGACCGATGGTCTTGACGGGCTTGCTATCCTGCCAACCGTACTGATTGCCGGTGCGCTGGCGGTGTTTGCCTACGTCACCGGCAACGTGAAATTTTCCGTGTACCTCGGGATACCATATATCCGTGATGCTTCCGAGGTGGTGGTTTTTTGTGGCGCGCTGGTGGGCGCCGGCCTCGGTTTTCTCTGGTTCAATGCCTATCCCGCCATGGTGTTCATGGGAGACGTGGGCGCGCTGGCACTGGGTGCGGCACTGGGTATCGTGGCGGTGCTGGTGCGGCAGGAACTGGTGTTCATGCTGATGGGTGGCGTATTTGTCATGGAGACCATGTCGGTCATCCTGCAGGTCGCATCCTACAAGCTAACCGGTCGACGTATCTTTCACATGGCGCCATTGCATCATCACTTTGAATTAAAAGGCTGGCCGGAACCGCGAGTCATTGTGCGCTTCTGGATTATTACCGTGATTCTGGTGCTGGTAGGGCTGGCAACCCTGAAGATACGTTGAGTGTGTTCATGTTTACATCGACAGGCAGGCTGTATTCGGAAGCGAGTGCCAACTGATGCTTGCCCCGGCAATTGTGATGACAGAAATGTTTGACAAGACGTGCAGAACGCTGGTGGTGGGTCTCGGCGAGACCGGCCTGTCGGTGGCGCGTTTTCTGTCACGACAGGGTGTGCCGGTGGCCATCGTCGACAGCCGCGAGCAACCGCCCGGACTGGAACGGCTGCGCACCGAACTGCCGGACGATGTGGCGCTGTTTCTTGGCGAATTCAATGCCGGGGCATTCGAACGGGCACAGCAAATCGTCATCAGCCCCGGCGTTTCCATGCAGGAACCGCAAATTGCCGCCGCCGTTGCACGACAGGTGCCGGTGATCGGCGACATCGAACTGTTTGCACAGACGGTGACGGCACCGGTGATCGCCGTCACCGGTTCCAATGGCAAGAGCACCGTGGTGACCCTGCTGGGTGCGATGGCGCGACGCGCCGGACTGGATGTGCGCGTCGGCGGCAACATCGGCACGCCGGCACTGGACCTGATCAAGGATGAGGAACCTGATTTATACGTGCTGGAGTTATCGAGTTTCCAGCTGGAGACGGTGCATTCGCTGCGACCACGGGCGGCCGTGGTGCTGAATGTCAGCGCCGATCACATGGACCGCTATCACGACCTGCAGGCCTATGCCGCTGCCAAGCAGTCGATCTTCAGGCAGGCCGCATTGCAGGTATTCAACCTCGATGATCCGGTGGTCGCCGCGCTGGTCGACCGGGCATGCCCGCATGTGGGTTTTACGCGCCAGCAACCGGCAGCCAACGATTACGGACTTGTCGAGGTCGACGCTGTAACCTGGCTGGTGCACGGTGAATCACGCATCATGCCGGCGTCCTCGATTTGCATGACCGGACAACATAACCTGACGAATGCACTGGCGGCACTGGCGCTGGGCGAGGCGGCAGGTATTCCGCTGCACAACATGATCGAAACACTGGCGGAATTCCAGGGTCTTCCGCACCGCATGCAGTACGTCGCCGAGCAGGGCGGGGTGCGCTGGTTCAATGATTCAAAGGGCACCAATGTCGGTGCCACGCTGGCTGCAATCGAGGGCTTTGATGAGAAGCTGGTGCTGATTGCCGGTGGTGATGGCAAGGGTGCGGATTTCTCGCCGCTGGCGGCTGTCATGCAGCGCAAGGGGCGCGGGGTGGTATTGATAGGCAAGGATGCCGCCCTGCTTGAGACTGTGTTACAGGGCGTTGTGCCCGTCAGGCATGCCGCTGACATGCCGCAGGCTGTCAGGCTGGCGGCAGAGATGGTATGCCCGGGTGATTGCGTACTGCTGTCACCGGCCTGTGCCAGCACCGACATGTACCGGAATTTTGAGGCGCGTGGCGACGCCTACGTGCAGGCCGTCCAGGGATATCTGTCATAATGGCTGCCATCGCACAACAGGCGCGACGCATAGAGGCGGGCAGCTCAAGGTTGCCACGAGTCGATTACTGGTTGCTGTTCAGTGTGGCGGTGCTGAGCCTGCTGGGGCTGGTGATGGTGGCATCGGCTTCAATTACGTTTGCAGACCGTGTCATCGGGCACCCGTTTTACTTCGCGATTCGTCAGGCCATCTATATCGGTTGCGGTGTGTTTGCCGGCCTGCTGCTGTTCAAGGTGCGACTCGCTGACCTGGAACGCATCGGTATGTCGCTGTTGCTGCTGGCATTTGCCCTGCTGCTGCTGGTACTGGTACCGGGTGTCGGCATCGAGGTGAACGGGGCGTCACGCTGGATCAACGCCGGCCTGTTCCGGCTACAGGTATCCGAGCCGGCGAAACTGTTATTTATGATCTATCTTGCCGGTTACCTGGCAAGGCACGGTGACGAGGTACGGTCGCAGATTTCAGGGTTTCTCAAGCCCATCGGTCTGCTGACCATTGCGGCCCTGTTGTTGTTGCTGGAGCCGGATTTTGGCGCAACCGTGGTACTGGCCGCCATTGTCATGGGTATGATCTTCATGGCCGGCGTGAAGCTGTTCCAGTTTGTCGGCGTACTCGGTCTGGGCGGCCTGCTACTGGCCGGGATGGCGATTTCATCACCGTACCGGATGAAGCGCCTGACGACCTTTATTGATCCCTGGGCTGACCCGTTTGACAGTGGTTTTCAGTTAACCCAGTCATTGATTGCCATTGGCCGCGGTGAGTGGCTGGGTGTCGGCCTGGGCGCCAGCATCCAGAAACTCTTTTACCTGCCCGAGGCACATACGGACTTTGTGTTCGCGGTACTGGCAGAGGAACTGGGCCTGCTCGGAGTCTGCACCATCATCGTCTTCTATACTGTGCTGGTGTGGCGGGCGTTTGTTATTGCCGCACAGGCCGCCAGGGCGGAGAACCTGTTTGCATCCTACCTGGCCTACGGTATCGGTATCTGGTTCGGATTGCAGAGTTTTATCAACATCGGCGTGAACATGGGACTGCTGCCGACCAAGGGACTGACCTTGCCGCTGATGAGTTATGGCGGTTCCAGCATGGTGGTCATGTGCGCTGCCGTAGCCTTGTTGCTGCGTATCGACTATGAAACGCGCTGCACCGCTGCCGGCATGTCAGCCAGTGGTATTGCCGCCGCCAAGCTCCGCAGGTCAAACGCATGATGTCGGCAACAGTCAACAAGCGGCCGGTACTGATTATGGCAGGTGGCACCGGAGGGCACGTATTTCCGGCACTGGCCGTGGCGGCAGAACTGTCAGCCCGGGGTATTGCTGTTTCCTGGCTTGGTACGCAACGGGGGCTGGAATCCCGCGTGGTGCCGGCAGCCGGTTATTCGCTTGAGACCATGCGCGTGTCCGGCCTGCGCGGCAAGGGTGTGCTGCGCCTGCTGCTTGCGCCCTTCATGTTGATGGTTGCGCTGTCGCAGGCACTGATTATCCAGTTGCGCCTGCGCCCGCTGGCAGTGCTGGGTATGGGCGGCTTTGCAGCCGGTCCTGGCGGTGTCACCGCCTGGTTGTTGCGTCGGCCCTTGCTGATACATGAGCAGAACTCGGTGGCCGGGCTGACCAACCGCTGGCTGGCGCCACTGGCGCGGACGGTGATGGAAGCGTTTCCAGGCAGTCTGCCGGCACGACGACATGCGCTACACACCGGTAACCCGGTACGCGCCGAGATCACCCGCCTGCCCACACCGGCAGACCGTTTTGCGTCGCGCACTGGTGCACTGCGCGTGCTGGTTATTGGCGGCAGCCTCGGTGCGCGTGCCCTGAATGAAGTCATGCCGGCAGCCGTCAGTCAATTACCCTCTGCTCAGCCATTGCAGCTGCACCACCAGACCGGCAGTGCAGACCAGGCATCGGTGCAGGCAGCCTATACCGCGCTGGGCAGGGATGTGCGTGTCGATGCCTTTATCGATGATATGGCCGCTGCCTACGCATGGGCCGATGTGGTGATCTGTCGTTCCGGTGCCTTGACCGTTGCGGAACTGGCGGTAGTGGGCGTTGCCGCGGTACTGGTGCCGTTCCCGCATGCCACGGATGATCACCAGACCGGCAATGCGCGCTTCCTCGCCGATGCTGGTGCCGCGATCCTGATGCCGCAGGACACGATGAACGCGGAGAAACTGGCCGTCTTGCTCGGGGATTTCGCGCAACAGCGCAACATGCTGCTGGAGATGGCCTGTCGTGCTCGTCAACTGGCGATGCCGGATGCCGCCCGCCGCGTGGCCGAGCAATGTCTGCGTGCTGCCGGTATTGAACCGCAACCAGTGGATACCGGGGCAGCAGCATGAATAGCTTGCATCCCACGGCGGTCGCACAACCTCATGGTATGGGGCGTGTCAGGCATGTGCATTTCGTCGGCATCGGCGGGGCCGGCATGAGTGGTATCGCCGAAGTGATGCATAACCTGGGTTACGACGTCAGTGGTTCAGACCTGCGCGACAATGATGTGACGCGCCGCTTGTCCGGCCTGGGTATCAAGGTGCTTGTCGGACATGCCGCGGAGCACGTCTCCGGTTGTGACGTGGTCGTGGTGTCTACCGCCATTGCTGCAGACAATGCGGAAATCGTCGCTGCCCGCGAGCAGCGTATTCCGGTTGTGCCGCGTGCGGAGATGCTGGCCGAGTTAATGCGTTTTCGCTATGGCATCGGTGTCGCCGGTACCCACGGCAAGACCACCACCACCAGCCTCACGGCGAGTGTGCTGGCCGAGGGGGGGCTGGATCCAACCTTCGTGATCGGCGGGCAGTTGAACAGTGCGGCCACGAACGCACAGCTGGGTTCCGGACATTACCTGGTGGCCGAGGCCGATGAGAGTGACGCGTCTTTTCTCTATCTGCAGCCGTCGATGGCCGTGGTTACGAATATCGACGCAGATCATCTTTCAACCTATGAAGGTGATTTTGAACGGCTACGCCAGACATTTATTGAGTACCTGCATCATCTGCCGTTCTACGGGCTGGCCGTGTTATGCCTGGATGATCCGCAGGTGGCGGATATTCTTGCCGAGGTTACACGGCCGGTCATTACCTATGGCATCGATTCAGAGGCCGATGTCCGTGCCACCGAACTGCGCCAGCAAGGGCTGCAAACCCATTTCCAGGTATGGCGCCCTAACCATGACAGGCCATTGTCCATTGCGCTGAATTTGCCCGGCCGTCATAACGTGCTGAACGCACTGGCCGCCATTGCCGTTGCGACCGAGCTGGGTGTCTCTGACGAGGCGATCCAGCAGGCACTGTCGGGGTTTCAGGGCATCGGGCGACGCTTTCAGATGGCCGGTGAGATACCGGTCGCTGCAGGCAGCGTGTTGTTGATCGACGATTATGCACATCACCCGCGCGAGATTGCGCCGACGCTGGCGGCGGTGCGCACGGGTTGGCCGCAGCGACGACTGGTGGTGGTCTTTCAGCCGCACCGTTATTCACGCACCCATGATCTGTTTGATGACTTTATACAGGTATTGTCGGGGGTCGATGTGCTGGTGTTGAGTGAGGTGTATGCCGCCGGTGAGGCGCCAATCAGTGGTGCCGACGGTCGCTCACTGTCACGCGGCATTCGTGCCCGCGGGCATGTTGATCCGGTGTTCGTTGAGAAGCTGGAGATGTTACCGGAAGTACTGGATGACATTTTACACGACGGGGATGTGTTGCTGACCCTCGGTGCCGGCGATATCGGTGCGGCAGCCGCACAGCTGGCAGCCGCGGCAAGGTGAAACGGGAATGATGGCAGCTGAAAAAACACATCACTGGCGCGGCGAGTTGAAGATCAACGAGCCCATGTCACGGCATACCTCATGGCGTGCAGGTGGTACCGCGCGTCGCTTCTACAAGCCCGCCGACCTTGAGGACCTGTGTGATTTTCTGCGCGAGGTGAATCCGCAAGAACCCCTGTTATGGGTCGGTCTGGGAAGCAACCTGCTGGTGCGTGATGGTGGTTTCCCGGGGACGGTGATCGTTACCGTGGGTGTGCTGACGGAAATGGAATGGCTGAACGACGTCACCCTGCGTGCCGGTGCCGGCGTCACCTGTGCAAAGGTAGCACGTGTGACGGCGAAACAGGGGCTCACCGGGGCGGAATTCCTGGCAGGTATTCCAGGATCCCTGGGCGGGGCGCTGGCAATGAACGCCGGTGCCTTCGGGGGGGAGACATGGGACCACGTTGCCGCTGTCGAAACCATAGACCGGACAGGGCGCCTGCATACACGCCTGCCGGAGGAATACCGGGTGGCCTATCGCGGGGTTGAAGGCGTTGCCGACGAGTGGTTTGTTGCCGCACGGTTATCGCTGCAGCATGGCGATTCCGACAATGCACAGTCAGCGATACGCGAGCTGCTGGCAAAGCGTGCCGCGACACAACCGACAAACCAGTACAGCTGTGGCTCGGTGTTCCGCAATCCGCCCGGGGATCATGCGGCGCGACTGATTGAAGCTGCCGGTCTCAAGGGCAAGACGCTGGGCGGTGCGCAGGTCTCGGAGAAACACGCCAACTTCATTATTAATACCGGGGATGCCAGTGCGGCAGATATCGAAACCCTGGTCAAACAGGTACAGGGCCGTGTTGAACAGTTATACGGTGTACGACTGGAAACCGAGGTTCGGGTTGTCGGGGAGTATGCAACTCGTTAACGGCGGGCTCTGGATAGCATGAATAACACGACACATATGAACAGTCAGGCATACGGCAAGGTGGTGGTGCTAATGGGCGGCTGCTCGGCCGAGCGGGAGATATCATTGCGCAGCGGTACAGCCGTGCTGCAGGCACTGCAGGCAGCGGGTGTCGATGCCCATGCTGTCGATACGGCTGACAAGGATCTGCTGGATAAGCTGCTGAAGGGCGGTTTTAGCAGGGCCTTTATTGCCTTGCATGGCCGGGGCGGTGAGGACGGTGTCATCCAGGGTCTGTTGCAGAGTATCGACCTGCCCTACACCGGTAGCGGTGTGCTTGGTTCCGCTCTGGGTATGGACAAGTTGCGTACCAAGCAGGTATGGCACAGCGCAGGATTGCCAACGCCCGATTTTACGGTGCTTGCAAGCGTGGCTGATGTCAGTCAGGCGAAGGACAAGCTGCAGTATCCCGTCATGGTGAAGCCCTCGCATGAAGGCTCCAGCATCGGCATCACAAAGGTTGACGAGGCGGACGGCTTGATGACGGCCTGGCGACTGGCGGCGCAATACGATGACAGTGTGCTTGTCGAGGAGTGGATTGAAGGCATGGAATATACCGCCGGCATTCTGGGCGATGACGTGTTGCCGCTGATCTGCCTGCAAACACCCAATGTCTTTTATGACTATGCAGCGAAATACGAGGCGGATACGACGCGCTACCTGATCCCCTGTGGACTGCCTGCCGCGCAGGAAGCGGAGTTGCAGGCAATGTGCCTGGCCGCGTTCGCCGCGGTTGGTGCGACTGGCTGGGGCCGTGTTGATTTCATGCTGGATGACGCCGGCAAAGCATGGTTAATCGAGGTGAATACGGTTCCCGGACTGACTGATCACAGCCTGGTACCGATGGCAGCGGCTGCAAAAGGAATCGATTTCAGCCAGCTTGTCTGCCGGATACTGGATGCCAGTCTGGCTGCTGAAACGGCGCCACGAAAGGAGGCTGACAGTGCCTGTTGAGAAACTATCAACCGTCAAGATGGTCGCCGCCCTGTTGAAAGACAATGTGCGCACCGTCAACGGTCTGGTGCTGATTACCATACTGCTTGCCATGATGTCTCTGGCGAAGCACTGGTTGTCGGACCCCTACCGCTTCCCGCTTGAGGTGGTCGAGGTCAAGGGTGACTTCCGCTACCTCGACAAGCAGCGCTTGCAGGATGCCGTGGCCGCTCATGTAGAAGGCGGATTCTTTACCGTCGATGTCAATGCGATACGCACAGCGGCAGAACAGTTGCCCTGGGTGTACAAGGCCGCAGTGAAACGCGTGTGGCCGGCAACCTTGCGTATTTCCATAGAAGAGCAGCAGGCGATCGCGCGCTGGGGTGAACAGGGTTACCTGAACAGTAACGGCGAACCGTTCTTCCCGGAAGCGTCCGGCCTTGTCCTGCCGTTGCCATCGCTGGCCGGTCCGGAGGGACATGAACTGAAGGTGCTGAAGAATTTTCGGAGCGTGGCCAGGGCACTTGCACCACTGGGGATAGAGGTTGCCAGCATGGAACTCGATAGTCGCCGTGCCTGGCACTTGCAGGTCGGAAACGGCGTCTTGCTGGAACTTGGTCGTGTCGATACACGGGAACGTCTGCAGCGTTTTATACGTGCCTATCCGACGGTATTTGCCACGCGTATCGAGGAATTGAAACGCGTCGACTTGCGCTATAGCAATGGTTTTTCAGTGTACTGGCAGCAGCTGGCAGCGAATCCGGAAACGGACACACAGGGTTAGGAAGCAGGGACTTATCGGAATGCCGAGAAAAGCAGAAAAAAATTTAATCGTGGGTCTGGATATTGGCACCTCCAAGGTGGTGGCCATCGTGGGCGAAGTGATGCCTGAAGGCGAACTTGAGGTGATAGGCATTGGCTCGCACCCTTCGCGTGGCTTGAAAAAAGGTGTCGTCGTCAACATCGAGTCGACCGTGCACTCGATTCAACGTGCGGTGGAAGAGGCTGAATTAATGGCGGGTTGCCAGATTCATTCCGTTTACGCGGGCATTGCCGGCAGTCATATCCGCAGCCTTAATTCGCATGGCATCGTTGCCATCCGTGACAAGGAAGTCATGCCGGGTGACATCGAACGCGTGATCGATGCCGCGCGGGCCGTGGCGATACCTGCAGACCAGAAAATATTGCACATTCTCCCGCAGGAGTTTGTGATTGATAACCAGGAAGGCATACGCGAGCCGATCGGTATGTCGGGTGTGCGTCTGGAAGCCAAGGTGCACATGGTAACGGGTGCTGTCAGTGCCGCGCAGAACATCATCAAGTGTGTGCGCCGCTGCGGGCTGGAAGTGGATGACATCATCCTGGAACAGCTGGCATCCAGTTACTCGGTGCTGACCGACGATGAAAAGGAGCTGGGTGTTTGTATTGTCGACATCGGCGGCGGTACCACGGACATCGCTGTGTTTACCGAGGGTGCAATACGCCATACCGCCGTGATACCGATTGCCGGCGACCAGGTGACCAATGACATTGCCGTTGCCTTGCGCACGCCGACCCAGCATGCCGAGGAAATCAAGATCAAGTACGCCTGTGCGTTGACCCATATGGCCAGCGCCGAGGAAAGTATCGAGGTACCGAGTGTCGGTGACCGTGCCACGCGGCGACTCGCCCGTCACACACTGGCCGAGGTCGTTGAGCCACGCTACGAGGAATTGCTGACATTGATCCAGGCGGAACTGCGTCGCAGCGGTTTTGAAGACCTGATCGCTGCGGGCATCGTGTTAACAGGCGGCAGTGCCAAGATCGAGGGTCTGGTTGACCTGGCGGAGGAGGTTTTTCATATGCCGGTGCGACTGGGTGTGCCCCAGTACGTCACCGGTCTTGTTGATGTTGTGCGGAATCCGATTTATGCAACGGGGGTCGGCCTGCTGTTGTTTGGTCATCACAACCGTGATCAGCGGTCGGTGGATATTGGTTTGGGTAAGGGCGTGCGGAGTGTATGGGAGCGGATGAAGGGCTGGTTTCAGGGAAATTTTTAGGTTGTTGTTATTGACTGTGGTGGTGCGCTTGTGTTCCGAGAGGTTGTCACAAGAACACTCTAATTTTTGTTTAATCGTTGGGCTATTTTGTTGTTTCTGTTAAGGAGGAGACATCATGTTTGAACTTCTGGATACATGTGGACAAAGCGCGGTAATCAAGGTGATCGGAGTCGGCGGCGGTGGCGGTAATGCCGTTCAGCACATGGTAGATGCAAATATTGACGGCGTTGAGTTCATTTGTGCGAATACGGATTCGCAGGCGTTGAAGGGCATGTCGGCCCGGACTACGCTGCAAATCGGCGCAGATATCACCAAGGGACTGGGTGCCGGTGCCAATCCGGATGTCGGACGCCAGGCTGCGCAGGAAGACCGTGACAGGATCGCAGAGGTCATCGAGGGTGCTGACATGCTGTTTATCACCGCCGGCATGGGTGGCGGAACGGGTACCGGCGCGGCACCTGTGGTTGCCTCCGTTGCAAGGGAAATGGGTATCCTGACGGTTGCGGTAGTTACCAAGCCGTTTACATTTGAAGGCAGCCGGCGACTGCATGTAGCGCATAACGGTATCAAGGAACTGAGCCAGTACGTGGATTCCCTGATTACCATTCCGAACGAGAAACTGCAGTCGGTACTGGGCAAGCAGATCAGTCTGCTGGATGCATTCCGCTCTGCCAATGATGTACTGCTGGGTGCGGTTCAGGGCATCGCCGAGTTGATTACCCGACCGGGTCTGATCAACGTCGACTTCGCGGATGTGCGCACCGTTATGGCGGAGATGGGAATGGCCATGATGGGATCAGGTACTGCCAAGGGTGAAGATCGTGCACGGGAAGCTGCCGAGGCGGCGGTCGCCAGTCCTCTTCTGGAGGACATTGATCTGATGGGCGCCAATGGCATCCTCGTCAATGTGACAGCCGGTATGGATCTGGCCATCGGTGAATTTGAAGAGGTGGGTAATACCGTGAAGGAATTTGCCTCCGAAAATGCCACCGTGGTCGTCGGTACCGTGATTGATCCGGATATGCGCGATGAACTGCGCGTGACGGTGGTGGCAACCGGTCTGGGTTCGGAAGCCAGGGCAAAATCGGTTGAGCATCAACCGACACTGGTACACGTTAACAAGACACCGGATGTTGACAAGACGACCGGTGGGGTGGATCTGGATCGCCCGACCGTACTGCGTAATAAAAATAAAGCGGCACAGCGCGCACAGGCAGCCGGTGGTAATTCTGCGGAGGATATGGACTACCTGGATATCCCGGCCTTCCTGCGCCGCCAGGCAGACTAACGTCCGCAAAAAGCATATGTAGACAGGGGTCCTGGCTGCTTGACAGCCAGGACAGCGTGGTCTCCTGGCTTGTCTATATATATTGCTTATGGGCACATTAGATGCATGCATGGCCTTGTCATTTAATGGCGGGTTTATGCACCAATTTGGGTTGCTTCTATGCACAGCCATGTACCTGTGATACGATCGCCTCGGCTTTTCTGGTACTTGTCTGAGGAACACGGCTGAAATTAGAGGATTAAAGCCATGATTCGACAACGTACTCTCAAAAATGTGATTCGCGCCACCGGCGTAGGTCTGCACACTGGCGAGAAAATATACCTGACCCTGCGACCGGCACCGGTTGATACCGGTATTGTGTTTTGCCGCGTCGATCTGGATACGGTGGTACAGATTCAGGCACGCCCTGAAAATGTCGGTGATACCCGCCTGTCAACTACCCTGGTCCATGGTGATGTACGTATCTCAACCATAGAGCATCTGTTGTCAGCCATGGCAGGTCTGGGTATTGATAACGCCTACATTGATCTGAGCGCGGCTGAAGTTCCAATCATGGATGGCAGTGCCGGACCTTTCGTGTTTTTGATCCAGTCAGCCGGAATTGAGGAACAAAATGCACCCAAGCGCTTTATTCGTATCAAGCGTCCGGTGCAGGTAGAGGATGGAGACAAGGTTGCACGCTTTGAGCCATTTGATGGCTTCAAGGTCGGTTTCACCATTGAATTTGATCACCCGGTGTTCAAGTCAAATACCCAGCATTCCGAAATTGATTTCTCCACAACGTCTTTTGTGAAGGAAGTCAGTCGAGCAAGAACCTTCGGGTTCATGCACGAAATCGAGCAGTTACGGGAACGCGAGCTGGCCCTGGGTGGCAGCCTCGACAATGCCGTGGTGCTGGATGAATACCGGGTATTGAATGAGGATGGCCTGCGTTATCGCGACGAGTTCGTGAAACACAAAATCCTGGATGCTATTGGTGATCTCTACCTGCTGGGACACAGCCTGATCGGTGCCTTCAGCGGGTATAAATCCGGGCATGCATTGAACAATACACTGCTGCGTGCCCTGATGGCGGATGAATCGGCATGGGAAGAAGTGACGTTTAACGATGTCAACGAAGCCCCGATTTCATTTCTGCAGCCGGTACCCGTCAGCTAGCAAGCTCCTCACAGTAAACTGATTTCCGCTCTGCCTGCCCGGTTCAGTCGGATAATTGCCGATTGGCAAGCCGCAGTAGTGCAGTTTTCAGTCCGGGGTCCGATACAGTCTGTGCGACCTGTTGCAGTGCGGTTGTGCTGTTTTTACTGCGCCGGGACATGGATTTACGGCGCTGTGTGGGAACAATCCTCTCCGGTGGGCGAACCCGAATTTGAATTGTGTGCAACTTCACAGTTTGACTTCGGTTGAATTGCTTTACTAATTGAGGTGCATGGAAACGCAGGCGGGTTGCCCAAACAGGTGAATCGGCTGCGAGCACCAGGGTATCTTCACGGATGGCGAGCAGTCGGCAATGCGCTCTCAGGGATTCGGGCAATAACGCCTGCAGCTGTGTTTCCAGTGCCATCAGGGCCCTGGCCTGGGAGACAAGACGAGAATACTGGCTCCCGAGGAGCAGTTTATTGATTTGCAAGGGACTGTTCATAAAGTATCTGGTTGAGTTTGAATATGAACATCATACTGTTTACACACAAGCGCGGACAGGTCTGGAATTATGACATCAACCTGTTGCATGCATCACTCACGTTCGTCTTTGGACTGATTGCGTTACTCGCCGCTGCCGTCTATACCGGTGTACGCCTCGGTAATGATGAGCTTAAATATGTCGCGGACTGGCAGGATGTCGTCAGTGGGCAACAGGCCGAGATTGCAGCGGCCAGGCAAAGTGTTCAGGCTGATATCGATGCGCTGACATTGCGTATCGGTCAGCTGCAAGCGCAAATGCTGCGCCTGAATGCCCTCGGCGGGCGGCTGGTCAGCCAGAGCGATCTGGACAAGGGCGAATTCGATTTTGATGCGGTGCCGGCCGTGGGTGGTCCGGAAAATGTCACGAACAGGCAATCAGTGCCACTGGCCGATTTTCTCTCGATGCTGGAGCAGCTAGAGACGGAATTGGTGGACCGGGAGCAAAAACTGTCGGTGCTGGAGTCACTGTTGATAAGCAGGAGTCTCAGTGAACGTGTGATGCCTTCCGGTCGACCGGTCGAGGACGGCTGGCTCTCTTCCCGCTATGGCAAGCGCAACGACCCGTTTACCGGAAAACAGGAGTTTCACAAGGGCCTGGATTTTGCCGGCAAGAAGGGCTCCGAGGTGATTGCCGTGGGTGATGGCGTCGTCAGCTGGGCCGGGAACAAGTCCGGTTACGGCAAGCTGGTTGAAATCAATCATGGAAATGGCTACACCACACGCTACGGCCACAATCAAAGCCACATGGTAAAGGTCGGTGATACGGTCAAAAAAGGCCAGCAAATAGCACTGATGGGATCGACCGGTCGTTCAACCGGGCCGCATGTGCATTTTGAAGTACTTCATAATGGTAAATCGGTAAATCCTTCCAAGTTTATCGGCGAGTAGGTCCGCTTAACCCGATCTCCGGGTCGGCGCCTCGACCCTCAAATCTGCACCGCTAACGCTGTTTCGAACTGCTAATTTGCAGGGACTTGCGGTATTATGCGTGATTCGTTTATCACTGCTTTTTTCAGGAAATTCATGGCACTTAATATTATCGGCAAGCTGTTCGGCAGCCGCAATGAACGTCAGCTCAAGCGTATGTCACGGGTGGTTGCCCAAATCAATGGTCTTGAGACCGATTTCAAGGCGTTGTCTGATGAAGCGCTCAGGGCGAAGACTGACGAATTCCGCAAACGACTGGATGATGGCGCGACCCTCGATGAGCTGCTGCCCGAGGCGTTTGCGGCTGTGCGCGAAGCGGCATGGCGTACGCTGGAGATGCGGCACTTCGATGTACAGCTGATCGGCGGTATGGTGCTGCATCAGGGGAAAATCGCCGAAATGCGCACCGGTGAAGGCAAGACGCTGGTCGCGACCCTGGCGGCCTACCTCAACGCATTGAGTGGCAAGGGTGTGCATGTGGTCACGGTTAATGATTACCTGGCACAGCGGGATGCCGGCTGGATGGGCAAGGTATTCGAATTTCTGGGAATGATCACTGGCGTTATTGTCTCGGGCCAGCCCTACGAAATAAAAAAGGCAGCCTACGAAGCGGATATCACCTACGGCACCAATAACGAGTTCGGTTTCGATTATCTGCGCGACAATATGGCATTCACAGCGAATGACCGTGTTCAGCGTGGCCACAATTTTGCCATTGTCGACGAGGTGGATTCCATCCTCATCGACGAGGCGCGAACACCGCTGATCATATCTGGCCCGGTTGACGAACGTTCTGATCTGTACACAAAAATTAATGCACTGATGGCTGAACTGAAGCCACAGGAAGAGGAAGACGGCCCGGGTGATTACACCCTGGAAGAAAAGAACAAGCAGATATATCTCACTGATGCCGGGCACGAGCATGTGGAAGCAATGCTGACGCGGAAGGGTCTGTTGAATGAGGGTGAGAGCCTTTACGATGCGGCCAATCTGGGTCTGATGCACCATCTCAACGCGGCAATGCGCGCAAATCTGTTGTTCCAGAAAGACGTGGATTACATCATTCAGGACGGCAAGATTGTTATCGTCGACGAGTTCACCGGCCGTACCATGCCAGGGCGGCGCTGGTCTGAAGGTCTGCACCAGGCGGTTGAAGCGAAAGAGGGGGTGCCCATCCAGAATGAATCACAGACACTGGCCTCGATAACCTTCCAGAATTATTTCAGGACCTATAGCAAGCTTTCCGGCATGACCGGTACCGCTGATACCGAGGCCTTCGAATTGCAGCAAATCTATGGCCTGGAAGTCGTGGTGATTCCGACACACAACCCAATGATCAGGAATGACATGGGTGACCTCGTCTATCTCACCATGGAGGAGAAGTTTGAGGCCATCATGGATGATGTGCGTGATTGTCAGCAACGCGGTCAGCCGGTGCTCGTCGGCACGGCATCTGTTGATACGTCGGAATATCTTTCCAATCTGCTGAAGAAGGCAAATATCAAGCATGAGGTACTGAACGCGAAACAGCACGAAAGGGAGGCACACATCGTTGCACAGGCCGGACAGCCGGGCGCGATTACCATTGCGACCAACATGGCCGGTCGCGGTACGGATATCGTTCTGGGGGGTAACCTGCAGGTAGAAATAGACAATCTTGAGAACCCGGAAGAAGAAACGATCAGGAAACATACCGAAGAGTGGAAGAAACGCCATGCGGCGGTGATAGCGGCTGGCGGGCTGCACATCGTGGGTACGGAACGGCATGAGTCGCGGCGTGTGGACAATCAGTTGCGCGGTCGTTCCGGTCGTCAGGGTGATCCGGGTTCCAGCCGTTTCTACCTGTCACTCAAGGACAACCTGATGCGTATCTTTGCCTCCGATCGGGTGGGAGGTTTGATGCAAAAGCTGGGTATGGAGAAAGGTGAGGCGATCGAGCATCCCTGGGTGTCCAAGGCAATCGAGAATGCGCAACGCAAGGTTGAGCAGCACAACTACAACCTGCGTAAGACGCTGCTGCAGTATGACGATGTCGCCAATGACCAGCGTAGCGTAGTCTATGAGCAGCGTAATGAGTTGATGGAAACAGATGACATTTCAGACATCATCGATGCAGTCCGTGAGGATGTTGTCAACTCCCTGGTCAGTCAGTACTTACCACCGGGTTCACTGGATGAGCAGTGGGATGTGCCTGGTCTGGAGGAAGCTCTGGTCCAGGAGTATGCGCTGGAACTGCCGCTGCAAAAATGGCTGGATGAAGACCATGAACTGCATGAGGAAACACTGCGCGAGCGGATCCTTGACTCGATGGTGGCGGCGTACAAGGAGAAGGAAAAACAGTCAGGCGCGGAAGTACTCAGGCATTTTGAAAAAGCTGTCATGCTGCAGATACTGGATAGTGCCTGGAAAGAACATCTTGCTGCGATGGATTACCTGCGGCAGGGTATCGGCTTGCGTGGCTATGGCCAGAAAGATCCCAAGCAGGAGTATAAAAAGGAAGGCTTCGCCATGTTTACAGACATGCTTGAGCGTATCAAGCATGAGGTAATCGGTGTGCTGTCGAAGGTGCAGGTTCGTGCCCAGGCCGATGTCGAGGCTGTTGAGCAACAACGGCGCAGTCAGGCACAGGTCAAGTACCAGCATGATCAGGCGAACGCCATGGGTGAAGCACAGGCAGATGCCGGTGTAGAGGAACACAAGCCATTTACCCGTGAGGGCCGGAAGATCGGCCGGAACGAGCCATGTCCGTGTGGTTCCGGCAAGAAATACAAGCAATGCCATGGCAAGTTGACTTGAGTAGCAGCTTGCCTGAGCTATATCCCGTGTCGGGGTTTCGTCTGGGCACCACTTCTGCCGGTATTAAAACCCCCGGGCGTCCGGATCTTGTTGTAATGGAAATGGCTGCCGGGTCAAACACGGCGGCTGTCTTTACGCAGAATGCCTTTTGTGCCGCTCCTGTCATTGTTGCACGCGAGCATCTCGTCCGGCAGCAACCGGCTTACCTGCTGGTCAATACCGGTAATGCAAATGCCGGTACCGGGAATGCGGGGATGCGGGATGCCCGGGAGTGCTGTGCCGCTCTGGCAAGACATGCCGGTTGCTCGGCACAAGAAGTACTGCCTTTTTCGACCGGCGTGATCGGTGAGCCGCTACCTGCCGGAAAAATACAGTCAAGCCTGCCGGCTGCACTGCAAAGGCTCGATGAACATGGCTGGTCAGATGCAGCAACCGGAATCCTGACCACAGACACGGTAACGAAAGGGGCATCAAAAAGGATCGTGCTGGATGGTGAGACCGTTACGATAACCGGTATTGCCAAGGGTTCCGGGATGATCCGGCCGGACATGGCGACAATGCTGGCGTTCATCGCAACGGATGCGACGGTTGAGCGTGATGTATTACAAGACTGCTTGCTGGCGGCCACGGAAAAATCATTCAATCGCATTACCGTCGATGGTGACACCTCGACCAATGATGCCTGCGTCCTGCTGGCAACCGGCAAGAGTGCGGCACCTGCCATCGCAAAAATTGATGTCAATTACGAGTTGTTCTGCAGCGCAGTGACTGATGTCTGCACACAACTGGCGCAGGCGATTGTTCGCGATGGTGAAGGGGCTACACGTTTTGTCACAATTGCTGTTGAGAGTGGCCGCAGCAGTCATGAATGCCTGGATGTCGCCTATACGATTGCACATTCACCCCTTGTAAAGACCGCGCTGTTTGCCGGTGACCCAAACTGGGGTCGGATACTGGCTGCGGTTGGTCGCGCCGGTGTAACCGGCCTTGATCTTGAGGCTATCCAGATCTATCTTGATGATGTCTGCATTGTCCGTGACGGGGGGCGTGCGCCCGATTACACCGAGGCAGCCGGACAGCAGGTAATGAACAGGAAAGACATTACGATCAGAGTTGTCCTTAACCGGGGCGAGTCCAGCGAAGAGGTCTGGACCTGTGACCTGTCCTACGATTACGTGAAAATCAATGCCGAGTATCGAACCTGATGTTCAGCCGACATTGCCATCTCACCGACAGGAAATAGCTGCGACCCTGCTCAGGGCGCTTTCGTTTGTTCTGATTCAATCAACCCGTTGACGGCGTCCAGCATACGGCTGGCACCACCTGCCAGTACCGGATTGGTGCGGTACCGGCCATTGACCACGATGGCAGGAACACTGTCAATTGCATAACGACGGGTGAGTGTCACTGCCTGCTGAACCTTCCGGCTTGTCTCTTCGGAGTTGAAGACCGCTTCAAAGCGGGTACGTTCAATCCCCTGTTCGGTAAACATCGCTGCCAGTTCGTCCAGGTCATCTATATGATGCGCATCGAACAACTGCTTGTGTAATCGATCCAGTACCCCCAGGGCTTCGGCTGTATAGAAAACGCGTGCCTGGTTTGACCAGCCTGGCCTGATGACTGCCGGTACCCGGATGAAGTCGACGTTATCGGGTTTGTTGGCCAGCCAGTCTTGAAGGTGTGGCTCGAAAAGATTGCAATAGGGGCATCCATACCAGAAGAAATCAATCACCTCGACCCTGGCCGGGTTGGGTACGGTTGCAGGTTCAGGAACTTGCTGAAAGCCAGCAGGTAAACCCGCAGCAGGGACAGCAACTGCAGACAGGGCACTGATTAATAGTGTTGCCAGTATCAATGACTTCATCAGGGTACTCCCGGCAAGGATTTCTTAAAAAATTCGTATACGTGACTGCTGATGATACAGCGTTCAGAAGCCGCTTTCCCTTACCAGGACAGCGCTCACGAACTGCCAGATTCGCTGCAGCAGGCTTTCCGGTTCACCGTCCAGCAAAACGGTTCCGCGCGTGATTTGCGTCACGCCGGAGAGGTCTGACTGCACTGCCAGATGCAGACGAAACAGGCTGGTGTCGCTGACCAGTTCACCGCTATCTGAAAGGTTGACCGGTACCGGTCCGTCATACACCGAGGCCAGGTAGGGTTCATCAAGCGTGCTTGCGTTCACCTGGTCGATGGAGATGAGCCGAACATCCAGAGGTGCCTGGTCAAGATTGTCAGGATAAAAGAGGCCGTCACGTTCGACTCTCAGTCGTCCTACATCCTTCTCCTCTACATAACCCTGTATGGCAGCACTGCTTTCATCAACCAGCAGGCCCAGACGCAGGTTCTCGTTAATCCAGCGTCCCGGTTGTACATCCGGATCCCATTGTATAACTGTAGCGGAATAGGGCGCAGTAACTTGCAACTGGGCCTGTTCCCGTCGGTAGCCATCAAGCTCTGTCATTGCTTCGACGAGTTGCTGTTGTATGACCTGCTGTGACTCCAGCAGTTCGGCATGGGCACTCTGGCGCAGCATGTGTTCTTTCAGGGTGGTTACCCGCAGTTGTGCCTGTTCCTCATTGTAGTCAAGCTCGGGTGAATTCAGGGTGATCAACCGTTGCCCGCCCTTAACGTGGTCACCTTTGCTGACATGAACGTCCTCAACGCGAGCCGCGTTGGGGACATGTATCTGCTTATAGGTCGCGTACTTCAGGACCGCCGGTACTCGTACCGAAGTACTGATGGGATAGACGAGTGCAAACACCAGCAACAGCAGCAGTATCAGGCTGGTAACGGTATTGCGATTCCAGCTGATCCTGTCTCGCAGGTCATACCAGACGCGCAACTCCCGGTAGACCGGCCGGGCGATGAACCACGCCACTTCGGTAACCATCAGGAAGACGCCGGCAACCTTGAAGAAGAAGAAATACACCAGCAAGGCTATGCCGAGAAACAGAAAGAAGCGATAAATCCAGACACTGTAGGCGTAGGTGATGAGCAGTTTGCGCTGCTGTGCGTTGAAGTCATCGGGCGCCGGGTCGTTGATACCGAGTATCAGCTGACGCAGTTTCCATTTTCCCAGCGCAAAGGAACGGTCCTGCAGGTTCTGCACCTCAAGGAAGTCGGAGAGCAGGTAGTAGCCGTCAAAGCGCAGGAATGGATTCAGGTTGATGAACAGCGTAATCACCCACGAGGTGGTCGCGATCATGAAGATTGCTGCACGCATTGGACCATCCGGAAGGAAGCTCCACAGTAGCGTGGCCATGCCGGCAAGTGCCAGCTCGGCTGCCATGCCGGCAGCGGCAATCGCAAGGCGCTGGCGGCGATCCGGGAGTTTCCAGGCCTCACTGGTGTCGGTGTAGAGGACTGGCCAGAGAACCAGCAGGGCGATACCCATGGTGGGGATTCTGATGCCGTAACGCTTGGCCGTGTAGGCATGCCCGAGTTCATGAACCACCTTGGCTATGAAGATGGCGGCCGCGAATAGCAACATGCCTTCGAGGGAGAAAAAATACAGGAAGGTCTGCTTGAAGGATTCCCACTGGCGTGCGGCCAGATACAGCCCCAGCAAGGTGATGACAAGCAGTGTCAGTGCAAAGCCGCGGCTAAAGACGAAACGGATCCAGGGCAGGGTGCGGGTAAGAAAACTGTCCGGTCGCACCAGGGGGACGCGAAGAAACAGGTAATTTTGCAGCAGCCAGCTGGCGATGTGCTTGCGGCCAGTCATCGCCTTGTCATAAAGCTCTGTGATGGCCTGCTTGCCACGGGCCTGGATCAGCTGGTTGGTCTTCAGGAAGTCAAGCAGTTGCATGACATGTGAAAGATCGACATGCAGTGTCGTGCCGTTATTGACCTGCTGCAGCACTGTTTCTGCATCACCTGACTGCCAGCGGGACAGTAACTCGAACTCAAGCCAGCCAATGCGGAAGAAGCGGTTGTTGACCGGGTCATGCAGTGACCAGGTGGGTGAGCCATCCCGTTTGCGGGGTCCGGGGTAGAGATTAATGTCCTGGCGTAATGGCGGTAGTTTGAAACTTTCAGGGGTACCAGGTGCCTGCAGGCTGATGGTCCGGGCTGTTGTCATGTCAGATGCCCAGTGTCTGGCGAACTGCACTGATGGGTCTGCGCATCAGGTAATAAAACAGTGGCACCCGGTTGCCATAGATTTTTGCTGTGCCCTTCAGTCCGATGCGGGGTAGCGGTGTACCTTCATCAAAAGAAGCCTTCAGGCGAAAGGCAAGGATGTCATCCGGCGTGACTTCGGCCTCGTAGCTTGTCTGGCGCAGCTGTGCGTCCAGCGGATGCGTCGGGTCGATATTCAGAAACATGCGCACCCTGGCACCCGGTTCCAGATTGATGGCATCGTCTACCGGCAGCTGAATCTGTAATTCAGCATCATCGGGATTTGCCAGCGTCAGTACCTTTTCACCGACGACGACCGGTTTCCCCAGCCAGTCGTTGGCATCGGAAAACACGGCAATGCCGCTGTGCTCGGCACGCACATGGATTCTTTCCAGCAACTCCGCCGTGTAGCGGACTTCCGCCGATTTTTCCTCGACACGCGCGTTCAACAACGCCAGTTCTGCCTTGCTTTCATCATCCGTGAATGACTTCTGGGCAGCGCGCATGTAATTCGCCTCTGTCACAGCCAGTGCCTTCTCGGCTATCTCATAGCGATTGCGCAGGGTGGTGTCATCCATGCTGAACAGCAAGTCACCCTCTGCAACGGTTGTATTGGGTTCAACATGGAACGTCTTGATGACACCTTCCAGCGGGGCACTGACGATTTCAGGCTGGTAGGCGCGTATCTCTGCAGGGGCCAGCACCGTTTGGTGAACGGGCAGGAACATCAGGGCAAGCAGGGTTGCGGCAATCACCCAGCGTGTGCGGCGTGTTCGAAATCGTCGCGAGAGCCGTTCACGCCACGTCTCCTGGTGGCCGGTGAGTGCAGACCAGGCATGTCCATAGGCATCACACAGATGTTCCAGCAGGCTGATCTCGCCGGCTTCCCAGTTACGTTTGCGGTTGAGCCACAGCCCGCCCAGCAGCTTTCCGGAAGGTGTCAGTATGGGGCACCACAGGCACTGGCCCAGAGACCATTCCGACCAGCCATCATTCAGGGCGGCGGGCAAGGCATCCCGGCTGACAGTGTGCGCCTTGCGGGCGTCGGCTTGCTTCAACAGGAATTTAAAGACCTTCTTCAGCCAGATAATATAGGGTGCATTGCGATCGACCTCGGCGAGTCCCGATACTGCCTGGATCCTGCTGCTGGCAGGGGGCTCCAGTTTGCAGAGCACGGCCTGGTGAAAGTCGATCAGGCGACGGGCGTCGTTGACTACCAGGAAATTGAACTTGTCGATATTCTCGGCGTGGCGAATGTCTTTTTCGAGCTGTAACAGGGTGCTGAGGCCCAGCAGTTTGCTGTCCGGGGCCTGCGTATTCATGGCTGCCCGGGGATCTGAAAATGGGCCTCACCACTCATGCCGGATAGTAGTTCAGGATGAGTGCCGCTGATAACCGCTGTGATCTCGATCGACTGGCTGACGGCATCGACACGGGCACCCAGCGCGGTCATGTGTGCCGGATAGGTTTTGCCGGTCTCGTCAATCCTGACAGTAAACTCCGTATCCTCCGTGAGCCAGAGGAGCCACTTCGACGGGACATAGAGTTCGACCTTGAGTTCACTGTCATCGAGGATCTCGATCAACGCCTCACCCTGGTTGACACTTTCGTAGGGTTCGACGATGCGTTTGATGACACGCCCATTGAAGGGTGCGGCGATAATACACATGTCGACCTGGGCCTTGACCAGTGCGTATTCAGCCCTGGCCTTTTCAACTTCGGCTGCAGAGATTGCAACCTCGAGATCACCGATGGACTTGTATTCCTGGAGTTTCAGATTGGCTTCGTGTCTCTTTCTGATGGCAAGCAATTCCGAGCGTGCTTTCTGCAATTGTGCCTTCTGGATGGTGCAGTCGAACTCGATAAGGAGATCACCCTGATTGAATCGCCCACCGTTGCGTACATTGATCTTCTCGATGCGTCCGGCAATCTGGCTGGACAGGGTGGATTCGACCAGCGGTGTCAGCAGGGCCCGCATGGGTTTCAGGCGTTCAGTTGCGACGTCGGCCTTCGTGTCCTGGGAAACCGCATATGCGCCATAGACCAGTGTGGTAAGCAGCAGCAGATATTTTGTCAATTGGCGCATGACGGTACGCATGTTCAGGTCGAAGTTGATAGGTCTGTCCTGGTATTGTCGTTACGAAGCCTGTTGCACAGTAATATAGTATATCGACGCACGGGTAAGTGCCTTGACCAGACGACAGCACCGGGGTAATGCGCCCCCGGTGTCGCCGGTCATCATCTCGCGCAGGGTAGCCTGAATACTGAAGGTTCTATAATGACTTTTGATTAAGTCTTGCTTCGATAATTGCAGCCAGGGTGCTCACGTCCTGGTTGATATCGACGCCCGGTAACGGATCAACGCCAACGGAATTGAGGATGCGCCCAATGGAATTTTGCACTTCGGCATAGCCCAGGTCATGCTGCATCTGGGCTGCCATGCTACTGGCCATGGATTGGATGACTGCCAGCTCGTTCTCCACAGCGGCCTTTTGTTCGGCTTCCATGTGTTGCTGAATACGCTTCTCGACGGACACCAGGTCCCGGGTCACTTTGAAATCACTCACCGCCATCTGATACCGCTGGTGGGCCAGATGTACCTGGGTAATGACAGCCATACTCAGCGCGAGGCGCCTGGCGTTATCCAGCTCGACCTGGGTCTCGGCAACCTTCTTGTTTGCCGGGCCGGAGAAAATCTGGAACAGGTTCCATGAAATATTGACACCGGCTTCTGCCCATGAATTCTTCCAGAGGAGGTCATTGCTGTTGTGCAGTCCTCCCACGTTGAATTCCAGGCCCGGGAGCATTTCCAGCATGGCCTTCCTGACTTCCATGTTGCTGATCTGCACCTGGTAGCGTTCTTCCATAAGCTCCGGGCGATTAAACAAGGCATACTCCTCCAGTGTGTCAATGGTGCCGAACCGGTCAATCGCAGGTAACGCTAGATCACCGGCAGGATCGACCACCGTGTAGGGTGTACCGGGCTTGAGATTCATGAGTGCCGCAAGCTCCGTCTTGGCGGTGGCCAGGTCCCGACGGTAGAGCCACATATCCTGGATGATTTCCAGCAGTGCTTTCTGGTAGCTCAGTGACTGGATCGGTGCCTGCAGGCGCAGGCTTTCCAGCTGGCGCGAGTCCTTCAGTGCGGCATAGGTCCGGTCCAGCAGGTCATCCATCGTGTCCAGCAGGTGTTGTGCGCTAACCGCACGCCAATAGGCATAGCGGACGTCCTGCACGATATTCTGTACCACCTTGCGACGGCGTTCCTCGGTAATGAGTACCTCTTTTGACTGTTGCTGAGCGCGAACATAACTGACACCGAAATCCAGAACGTTCCAGACAAGAATGCCGCTCGCGTCGGTGACATCTTTCTCTGACGAGGTGGAGGCCTGCAGCGACTCCTCGCCTTTGCCTATACCCGTTGCGGGATTATTCTCCAATGCGATGCTGGTACCACCGCTGTAGTTATTTCGCGAGTAGTAACCGGCACTGGCCGTCAGTTCCGGTAACTGGTCATACCTGACCAGATCGAGCTGCTTGCGTGCCAGGGCGTCCTCCATCATCTTCAGACGATGGTCAAGGTTGTATTTCACGGCGCGCGCGATAGCCTCGTACAGCGAGATCGGTCCGCTAACCGGTTCCTGGTCCTGGAACATGACGTTCAGGTCGGCAGCAGCCTCCTGCTGGACTTCATCGGGCGTCAGTGCCTCCGGAGTAATGGAACAGCCGCACAACAATAGAGCGGACATACCCCATGTCGAAGCTAGTTTGCTGATGTTCATTTTGATGCTATCCGTAGTTTGATTGGGTTTGTTCCTGGTTAAGCCAAGGCATGCATCCGCTGATCTAGCGACAGATGCCGGTATCCTTGATGTTCTGCACCACCTGTTTGGCCTGTTCCGGTGTGAGACCCAGATCGGCAGCGCTATTGAACAGGGTATTAAGCTGGTCTTTGCTTGGATCTTCCATGCCGCGCAATACGGCCTCAAGCGCTATCGCCACATCCACGTCACTTTCGGCAGCCGTGCGCAGCATATCGGATGCCGCATCCGGATAGATCATGACCGACGTCGTCAACAGCAAGGCAATCTGGTCAACAGGGAAGCATATCGTGAGCCCCTTGACCGTTGATGTGGCTACCCTGGGTGTGAAACCGGGTACCTGTCCCTGGATCCCCATCAGAAACAAGGCATCTTCCGTGCTGAGCTCCTTACAGATCTCACCACTTTTTTCTGCAACCTCATCCGGTGCAGCCTGTACCAGTTCCTTTGCCAGAATCGCGGCATCGTTGGAGGGGCGCTGGAATGCAAATGTCGCAGCAGCCTTCTGGGGGGATGCAGTTTTTGCGCTCTGGCCTTCGCCCAGACTCACTTCACCACCGGCATTCTCGATGACGACATCACCAAAGTCGACAGTGATGGCATCACCATCCTGCCATATTTCGATGGCGGTGCCACGAATGCCCACAGTCGAGACCTTGGTCTTGAACTGCACCTTGTCCTTGCTGCGTTTGCCAACGATCCCGGTGAGGGCGCGCATGCTTCCCTTGATGACTTCCGTCACCGCGGCATCCTTCTCGGGTTCGTCCGGAGAAAAGTGGAACGCTTGCAGTTTTACACTGCTGTTGGCCTTGATATACAGCATCGAGCTGTCAGGGAAAACGAGTTGAACCAGTCCCTTTGGACCGGTGTCGATGACTTCACCGACTTCCACGCGGCTGTCGCGTTGCAGCAGGCGTGGCATATTGAGCGCGCTGTCAGTGGCCGTCACCGTGCCACGAACAAAGGCGACGCGTGCATCCTTGGCGACGGCCAGGGCCATGTCAGAAAAAATGACAGCGAAGAGTACAAACAGCGTACCTGTGATTGCTCTACGCATCGTTAATCTCCCTCTTATTGAATGTGTTATCCATACACATACTTGTACTGTATCTTCAATTGCCGCCCATCATCAGGTGGCAGATTGCTATTATACAACTAACCACAGCGCAGAAACTCAGAGACCTCGTCGAGTGTCTCGATCAGCTGCTTGCGATCCTGCTCAAACCTTTCTGCCTCTTGTTGCAAGGCCTCATTCAGTTCCTGGGCCGCTTCGACCTCGCCGGCGGCCGGTGCTTCCAGAATGACACTGAGGTCACCGGTTGCCAGGTCATTCGCAGGTGTCGGGGTAAGGTCAACGTCAGTATTAACATTCTCCAGTAAGGCTTCCGACTCGGTAACCGCAGCGCGTACATATTCCAGGTCATTGGAGCCGTGGTCATCCGCGTCATCCCAGCCTTCGTAATAACTACCGCTGTCATCCATCGAGCTGCCTGCGTAGGCGCTTGATGTGTATTCCGTGCCATCAGTCAGTGAGCGGCTGGCTAATTGATTTTCAGCCGTGGCCGTGACCGTGACCGTTACAGTGGCGGTTGCCTTGTTTTCACCGGAATCCTGAATCGTATAGTTGAAGGTGTCGACCCCCGAGAAGCCCTGATTTGGCACATAGGTGAAGGTATTGTCAGCATTGAGTGTGACAGTGCCATTGTCTGGTTGAGTGAAACTGGTTATCTGGGGTGCGCTGCCGTCCACATTCACGTCATTCTTCAGGACACCGATCTTTACCGGGTCACCCTGCGTGGTTGCCGTGTCATCCACGGCTTTAGGTGGTGCTTCATTGACCTCCGTGACGGTGATGTCGAAGGACACGGAATCGGTGCCGTCGTTACCGTCGCTCACCGTGATGGTGACGCCGGTGTAGGTGATCCCACCCTGTGCTTCGGTCGGGCTGAAGCTGAAGGCACCGGTGGCGGAATTAATGGTCATGCCGGCGTCGAGCGCGGCCTGGTTCAGCGAGTAGGTCAGGGTGTCGGCCGGGACATCGTCATCCGTGGCGCTCGCGGTGAAGCTCAGCGTCGCGCCCTCATCCACGGTCTGGTTGCCGATCGCCGCTAACGTCGGTGCGGTGTTGACCTCCGTGACGGTGATGTCGAAGGACACGGAATCGGTGCCGTCGTTACCGTCGCTCACCGTGATGGTGACGCCGGTGTAGGTGATCCCACCCTGTGCTTCGGTCGGGCTGAAGCTGAAGGCACCGGTGGCGGAATTAATGGTCATGCCGGCGTCGAGCGCGGCCTGGTTCAGCGAGTAGGTCAGGGTGTCGGCCGGGACATCGTCATCCGTGGCGCTCGCGGTGAAGCTCAGCGTCGCGCCCTCATCCACGGTCTGGTTGCCGATCGCCGCTAACGTCGGTGCGGTGTTGACCTCCGTGACGGTGATGTCGAAGGACACGGAATCGGTGCCGTCGTTACCGTCGCTCACCGTGATGGTGACGCCGGTGTAGGTGATCCCACCCTGTGCTTCGGTCGGGCTGAAGCTGAAGGCACCGGTGGCGGAATTAATGGTCATGCCGGCGTCGAGCGCGGCCTGGTTCAGCGAGTAGGTCAGGGTGTCGGCCGGGACATCGTCATCCGTGGCGCTCGCGGTGAAGCTCAGCGTCGCGCCCTCATCCACGGTCTGGTTGCCGATCGCCGCTAACGTCGGTGCGGTGTTGACCTCCGTGACGGTGATGTCGAAGGACACGGAATCGGTGCCGTCGTTACCGTCGCTCACCGTGATGGTGACGCCGGTGTAGGTGATCCCACCCTGTGCTTCGGTCGGGCTGAAGCTGAAGGCACCGGTGGCGGAATTAATGGTCATGCCGGCGTCGAGCGCGGCCTGGTTCAGCGAGTAGGTCAGGGTGTCGGCCGGGACATCGTCATCCGTGGCGCTCGCGGTGAAGCTCAGCGTCGCGCCCTCATCCACGGTCTGGTTGCCGATCGCCGCTAACGTCGGTGCGGTGTTGACCTCCGTGACGGTGATGTCGAAGGACACGGAATCGGTGCCGTCGTTACCGTCGCTCACCGTGATGGTGACGCCGGTGTAGGTGATCCCACCCTGTGCTTCGGTCGGGCTGAAGCTGAAGGCACCGGTGGCGGAATTAATGGTCATGCCGGCGTCGAGCGCGGCCTGGTTCAGCGAGTAGGTCAGGGTGTCGGCCGGGACATCGTCATCCGTGGCGCTCGCGGTGAAGCTCAGCGTCGCGCCCTCATCCACGGTCTGGTTGCCGATCGCCGCTAACGTCGGTGCGGTGTTGACCTCCGTGACGGTGATGTCGAAGGACACGGAATCGGTGCCGTCGTTACCGTCGCTCACCGTGATGGTGACGCCGGTGTAGGTGATCCCACCCTGTGCTTCGGTCGGGCTGAAGCTGAAGGCACCGGTGGCGGAATTAATGGTCATGCCGGCGTCGAGCGCGGCCTGGTTCAGCGAGTAGGTCAGGGTGTCGGCCGGGACATCGTCATCCGTGGCGCTCGCGGTGAAGCTCAGCGTCGCGCCCTCATCCACGGTCTGGTTGCCGATCGCCGCTAACGTCGGTGCGGTGTTGACCTCCGTGACGGTGATGTCGAAGGACACGGAATCGGTGCCGTCGTTACCGTCGCTCACCGTGATGGTGACGCCGGTGTAGGTGATCCCACCCTGTGCTTCGGTCGGGCTGAAGCTGAAGGCACCGGTGGCGGAATTAATGGTCATGCCGGCGTCGAGCGCGGCCTGGTTCAGCGAGTAGGTCAGGGTGTCGGCCGGGACATCGTCATCCGTGGCGCTCGCGGTGAAGCTCAGCGTCGCGCCCTCATCCACGGTCTGGTTGCCGATCGCCGCTAACGTCGGTGCGGTGTTGACCTCCGTGACGGTGATGTCGAAGGACACGGAATCGGTGCCGTCGTTACCGTCGCTCACCGTGATGGTGACGCCGGTGTAGGTGATCCCACCCTGTGCTTCGGTCGGGCTGAAGCTGAAGGCACCGGTGGCGGAATTAATGGTCATGCCGGCGTCGAGCGCGGCCTGGTTCAGCGAGTAGGTCAGGGTGTCGGCCGGGACATCGTCATCCGTGGCGCTCGCGGTGAAGCTCAGCGTCGCGCCCTCATCCACGGTCTGGTTGCCGATCGCCGCTAACGTCGGTGCGGTGTTGACCTCCGTGACGGTGATGTCGAAGGACACGGAATCGGTGCCGTCGTTACCGTCGCTCACCGTGATGGTGACGCCGGTGTAGGTGATCCCACCCTGTGCTTCGGTCGGGCTGAAGCTGAAGGCACCGGTGGCGGAATTAATGGTCATGCCGGCGTCGAGCGCGGCCTGGTTCAGCGAGTAGGTCAGGGTGTCGGCCGGGACATCGTCATCCGTGGCGCTCGCGGTGAAGCTCAGCGTCGCGCCCTCATCCACGGTCTGGTTGCCGATCGCCGCTAACGTCGGTGCGGTGTTGACCTCCGTGACGGTGATGTCGAAGGACACGGAATCGGTGCCGTCGTTACCGTCGCTCACCGTGATGGTGACGCCGGTGTAGGTGATCCCACCCTGTGCTTCGGTCGGGCTGAAGCTGAAGGCACCGGTGGCGGAATTAATGGTCATGCCGGCGTCGAGCGCGGCCTGGTTCAGCGAGTAGGTCAGGGTGTCGGCCGGGACATCGTCATCCGTGGCGCTCGCGGTGAAGCTCAGCGTCGCGCCCTCATCCACGGTCTGGTTGCCGATCGCCGCTAACGTCGGTGCGGTGTTGACCTCCGTGACGGTGATGTCGAAGGACACGGAATCGGTGCCGTCGTTACCGTCGCTCACCGTGATGGTGACGCCGGTGTAGGTGATCCCACCCTGTGCTTCGGTCGGGCTGAAGCTGAAGGCACCGGTGGCGGAATTAATGGTCATGCCGGCGTCGAGCGCGGCCTGGTTCAGCGAGTAGGTCAGGGTGTCGGCCGGGACATCGTCATCCGTGGCGCTCGCGGTGAAGCTCAGCGTCGCGCCCTCATCCACGGTCTGGTTGCCGATCGCCGCTAACGTCGGTGCGGTGTTGACCTCCGTGACGGTGATGTCGAAGGACACGGAATCGGTGCCGTCGTTACCGTCGCTCACCGTGATGGTGACGCCGGTGTAGGTGATCCCACCCTGTGCTTCGGTCGGGCTGAAGCTGAAGGCACCGGTGGCGGAATTAATGGTCATGCCGGCGTCGAGCGCGGCCTGGTTCAGCGAGTAGGTCAGGGTGTCGGCCGGGACATCGTCATCCGTGGCGCTCGCGGTGAAGCTCAGCGTCGCGCCCTCATCCACGGTCTGGTTGCCGATCGCCGCTAACGTCGGTGCGGTGTTGACCTCCGTGACGGTGATGTCGAAGGACACGGAATCGGTGCCGTCGTTACCGTCGCTCACCGTGATGGTGACGCCGGTGTAGGTGATCCCACCCTGTGCTTCGGTCGGGCTGAAGCTGAAGGCACCGGTGGCGGAATTAATGGTCATGCCGGCGTCGAGCGCGGCCTGGTTCAGCGAGTAGGTCAGGGTGTCGGCCGGGACATCGTCATCCGTGGCGCTCGCGGTGAAGCTCAGCGTCGCGCCCTCATCCACGGTCTGGTTGCCGATCGCCGCTAACGTCGGTGCGGTGTTGACCTCCGTGACGGTGATGTCGAAGGACACGGAATCGGTGCCGTCGTTACCGTCGCTCACCGTGATGGTGACGCCGGTGTAGGTGATCCCACCCTGTGCTTCGGTCGGGCTGAAGCTGAAGGCACCGGTGGCGGAATTAATGGTCATGCCGGCGTCGAGCGCGGCCTGGTTCAGCGAGTAGGTCAGGGTGTCGGCCGGGACATCGTCATCCGTGGCGCTCGCGGTGAAGCTCAGCGTCGCGCCCTCATCCACGGTCTGGTTGCCGATCGCCGCTAACGTCGGTGCGGTGTTGACCTCCGTGACGGTGATGTCGAAGGACACGGAATCGGTGCCGTCGTTACCGTCGCTCACCGTGATGGTGACGCCGGTGTAGGTGATCCCACCCTGTGCTTCGGTCGGGCTGAAGCTGAAGGCACCGGTGGCGGAATTAATGGTCATGCCGGCGTCGAGCGCGGCCTGGTTCAGCGAGTAGGTCAGGGTGTCGGCCGGGACATCGTCATCCGTGGCGCTCGCGGTGAAGCTCAGCGTCGCGCCCTCATCCACGGTCTGGTTGCCGATCGCCGCTAACGTCGGTGCGGTGTTGACCTCCGTGACGGTGATGTCGAAGGACACGGAATCGGTGCCGTCGTTACCGTCGCTCACCGTGATGGTGACGCCGGTGTAGGTGATCCCACCCTGTGCTTCGGTCGGGCTGAAGCTGAAGGCACCGGTGGCGGAATTAATGGTCATGCCGGCGTCGAGCGCGGCCTGGTTCAGCGAGTAGGTCAGGGTGTCGGCCGGGACATCGTCATCCGTGGCGCTCGCGGTGAAGCTCAGCGTCGCGCCCTCATCCACGGTCTGGTTGCCGATCGCCGCTAACGTCGGTGCGGTGTTGACCTCCGTGACGGTGATGTCGAAGGACACGGAATCGGTGCCGTCGTTACCGTCGCTCACCGTGATGGTGACGCCGGTGTAGGTGATCCCACCCTGTGCTTCGGTCGGGCTGAAGCTGAAGGCACCGGTGGCGGAATTAATGGTCATGCCGGCGTCGAGCGCGGCCTGGTTCAGCGAGTAGGTCAGGGTGTCGGCCGGGACATCGTCATCCGTGGCGCTCGCGGTGAAGCTCAGCGTCGCGCCCTCATCCACGGTCTGGTTGCCGATCGCCGCTAACGTCGGTGCGGTGTTGACCTCCGTGACGGTGATGTCGAAGGACACGGAATCGGTGCCGTCGTTACCGTCGCTCACCGTGATGGTGACGCCGGTGTAGGTGATCCCACCCTGTGCTTCGGTCGGGCTGAAGCTGAAGGCACCGGTGGCGGAATTAATGGTCATGCCGGCGTCGAGCGCGGCCTGGTTCAGCGAGTAGGTCAGGGTGTCGGCCGGGACATCGTCATCCGTGGCGCTCGCGGTGAAGCTCAGCGTCGCGCCCTCATCCACGGTCTGGTTGCCGATCGCCGCTAACGTCGGTGCGGTGTTGACCTCCGTGACGGTGATGTCGAAGGACACGGAATCGGTGCCGTCGTTACCGTCGCTCACCGTGATGGTGACGCCGGTGTAGGTGATCCCACCCTGTGCTTCGGTCGGGCTGAAGCTGAAGGCACCGGTGGCGGAATTAATGGTCATGCCGGCGTCGAGCGCGGCCTGGTTCAGCGAGTAGGTCAGGGTGTCGGCCGGGACATCGTCATCCGTGGCGCTCGCGGTGAAGCTCAGCGTCGCGCCCTCATCCACGGTCTGGTTGCCGATCGCCGCTAACGTCGGTGCGGTGTTGACCTCCGTGACGGTGATGTCGAAGGACACGGAATCGGTGCCGTCGTTACCGTCGCTCACCGTGATGGTGACGCCGGTGTAGGTGATCCCACCCTGTGCTTCGGTCGGGCTGAAGCTGAAGGCACCGGTGGCGGAATTAATGGTCATGCCGGCGTCGAGCGCGGCCTGGTTCAGCGAGTAGGTCAGGGTGTCGGCCGGGACATCGTCATCCGTGGCGCTCGCGGTGAAGCTCAGCGTCGCGCCCTCATCCACGGTCTGGTTGCCGATCGCCGCTAACGTCGGTGCGGTGTTGACCTCCGTGACGGTGATGTCGAAGGACACGGAATCGGTGCCGTCGTTACCGTCGCTCACCGTGATGGTGACGCCGGTGTAGGTGATCCCACCCTGTGCTTCGGTCGGGCTGAAGCTGAAGGCACCGGTGGCGGAATTAATGGTCATGCCGGCGTCGAGCGCGGCCTGGTTCAGCGAGTAGGTCAGGGTGTCGGCCGGGACATCGTCATCCGTGGCGCTCGCGGTGAAGCTCAGCGTCGCGCCCTCATCCACGGTCTGGTTGCCGATCGCCGCTAACGTCGGTGCGGTGTTGACCTCCGTGACGGTGATGTCGAAGGACACGGAATCGGTGCCGTCGTTACCGTCGCTCACCGTGATGGTGACGCCGGTGTAGGTGATCCCACCCTGTGCTTCGGTCGGGCTGAAGCTGAAGGCACCGGTGGCGGAATTAATGGTCATGCCGGCGTCGAGCGCGGCCTGGTTCAGCGAGTAGGTCAGGGTGTCGGCCGGGACATCGTCATCCGTGGCGCTCGCGGTGAAGCTCAGCGTCGCGCCCTCATCCACGGTCTGGTTGCCGATCGCCGCTAACGTCGGTGCGGTGTTGACCTCCGTGACGGTGATGTCGAAGGACACGGAATCGGTGCCGTCGTTACCGTCGCTCACCGTGATGGTGACGCCGGTGTAGGTGATCCCACCCTGTGCTTCGGTCGGGCTGAAGCTGAAGGCACCGGTGGCGGAATTAATGGTCATGCCGGCGTCGAGCGCGGCCTGGTTCAGCGAGTAGGTCAGGGTGTCGGCCGGGACATCGTCATCCGTGGCGCTCGCGGTGAAGCTCAGCGTCGCGCCCTCATCCACGGTCTGGTTGCCGATCGCCGCTAACGTCGGTGCGGTGTTGACCTCCGTGACGGTGATGTCGAAGGACACGGAATCGGTGCCGTCGTTACCGTCGCTCACCGTGATGGTGACGCCGGTGTAGGTGATCCCACCCTGTGCTTCGGTCGGGCTGAAGCTGAAGGCACCGGTGGCGGAATTAATGGTCATGCCGGCGTCGAGCGCGGCCTGGTTCAGCGAGTAGGTCAGGGTGTCGGCCGGGACATCGTCATCCGTGGCGCTCGCGGTGAAGCTCAGCGTCGCGCCCTCATCCACGGTCTGGTTGCCGATCGCCGCTAACGTCGGTGCGGTGTTGACCTCCGTGACGGTGATGTCGAAGGACACGGAATCGGTGCCGTCGTTACCGTCGCTCACCGTGATGGTGACGCCGGTGTAGGTGATCCCACCCTGTGCTTCGGTCGGGCTGAAGCTGAAGGCACCGGTGGCGGAATTAATGGTCATGCCGGCGTCGAGCGCGGCCTGGTTCAGCGAGTAGGTCAGGGTGTCGGCCGGGACATCGTCATCCGTGGCGCTCGCGGTGAAGCTCAGCGTCGCGCCCTCATCCACGGTCTGGTTGCCGATCGCCGCTAACGTCGGTGCGGTGTTGACCTCCGTGACGGTGATGTCGAAGGACACGGAATCGGTGCCGTCGTTACCGTCGCTCACCGTGATGGTGACGCCGGTGTAGGTGATCCCACCCTGTGCTTCGGTCGGGCTGAAGCTGAAGGCACCGGTGGCGGAATTAATGGTCATGCCGGCGTCGAGCGCGGCCTGGTTCAGCGAGTAGGTCAGGGTGTCGGCCGGGACATCGTCATCCGTGGCGCTCGCGGTGAAGCTCAGCGTCGCGCCCTCATCCACGGTCTGGTTGCCGATCGCCGCTAACGTCGGTGCGGTGTTGACCTCCGTGACGGTGATGTCGAAGGACACGGAATCGGTGCCGTCGTTACCGTCGCTCACCGTGATGGTGACGCCGGTGTAGGTGATCCCACCCTGTGCTTCGGTCGGGCTGAAGCTGAAGGCACCGGTGGCGGAATTAATGGTCATGCCGGCGTCGAGCGCGGCCTGGTTCAGCGAGTAGGTCAGGGTGTCGGCCGGGACATCGTCATCCGTGGCGCTCGCGGTGAAGCTCAGCGTCGCGCCCTCATCCACGGTCTGGTTGCCGATCGCCGCTAACGTCGGTGCGGTGTTGACCTCCGTGACGGTGATGTCGAAGGACACGGAATCGGTGCCGTCGTTACCGTCGCTCACCGTGATGGTGACGCCGGTGTAGGTGATCCCACCCTGTGCTTCGGTCGGGCTGAAGCTGAAGGCACCGGTGGCGGAATTAATGGTCATGCCGGCGTCGAGCGCGGCCTGGTTCAGCGAGTAGGTCAGGGTGTCGGCCGGGACATCGTCATCCGTGGCGCTCGCGGTGAAGCTCAGCGTCGCGCCCTCATCCACGGTCTGGTTGCCGATCGCCGCTAACGTCGGTGCGGTGTTGACCTCCGTGACGGTGATGTCGATGGACACGGAATCGGTGCCGTCGTTACCGTCGCTCACCGTGATGGTGACGCCGGTGTAGGTGATCCCACCCTGTGCTTCGGTCGGGCTGCAGCTGAAGGCACCGGTGGCGGAATTAATGGTCATGCCGGCGTCGAGCGCGGCCTGGTTCAGCGAGTAGGTCAGGGTGTCGGCCGGGACATCGTCATCCGTGGCGCTCGCGGTGAAGCTCAGCGTCGCGCCCTCATCCACGGTCTGGTTGCCGATCGCCGCTAACGTCGGTGCGGTGTTGACCTCCGTGACGGTGATGTCGATGGTCACGGAATCGGTGCCGTCGTTACCGTCGCTCACCGTGATGGTGACGCCGGTGTAGGTGATCCCACCCTGTGCTTCGGTCGGGCTGAAGCTGAAGGCACCGGTGGCGGAATTAATGGTCATGCCGGCGTCGAGCGCGGCCTGGTTCAGCGAGTAGGTCAGGGTGTCGGCCGGGACATCGTCATCCGTGGCGCTCGCGGTGAAGCTCAGCGTCGCACCCTCATCCACGGTCTGGTTGCCGATCGCCGCTAACGTCGGTGCGGTGTTGACCTCCGTGACGGTGATGTCGATGGTCACGGAATCGGTGCCGTCGTTACCGTCGCTCACCGTGATGGTGACGCCGGTGTAGGTGATCCCACCCTGTGCTTCGGTCGGGCTGCAGCTGAAGGCACCGGTGGCGGAATTAATGGTCATGCCGGCGTCGAGCGCGGCCTGGTTCAGCGAGTAGGTCAGGGTGTCGGCCGGGACATCGTCATCCGTGGCGCTCGCGGTGAAGCTCAGCGTCGCACCCTCATCCACGGTCTGGTTGCCGATCGCCGCTAACGTCGGTGCGGTGTTGACCTCCGTGACGGTGTTGTCGTAGGACACGGAATCGGTGCCGTCGTTACCGTCGCTCACCGTGATGGTGACGCCGGTGTAGGTGATCCCACCCTGTGCTTCGGTCGGGCTGCAGCTGAAGGCACCGGTGGCGGAATTAATGGTCATGCCGGCGTCGAGCGCGGCCTGGTTCAGCGAGTAGGTCAGGGTGTCGGCCGGGACATCGTCATCCGTGGCGCTCGCGGTGAAGCTCAGCGTCGCACCCTCATCCACGGTCTGGTTGCCGATCGCCGCTAACGTCGGTGCGGTGTTGACCTCCGTGACGGTGATGTCGATGGTCACGGAATCGGTGCCGTCGTTACCGTCGCTCACCGTGATGGTGACGCCGGTGTAGGTGATCCCACCCTGTGCTTCGGTCGGGCTGCAGCTGAAGGCACCGGTGGCGGAATTAATGGTCATGCCGGCGTCGAGCGCGGCCTGGTTCAGCGAGTAGGTCAGGGTGTCGGCCGGGACATCGTCATCCGTGGCGCTCGCGGTGAAGCTCAGCGTCGCGCCCTCATCCACGGTCTGGTTGCCGATCGCCGCTAACGTCGGTGCGGTGTTGACCTCCGTGACGGTGATGTCGATGGTCACGGAATCGGTGCCGTCGTTACCGTCGCTCACCGTGATGGTGACGCCGGTGTAGGTGATCCCACCCTGTGCTTCGGTCGGGCTGCAGCTGAAGGCACCGGTGGCGGAATTAATGGTCATGCCGGCGTCGAGCGCGGCCTGGTTCAGCGAGTAGGTCAGGGTGTCGGCCGGGACATCGTCATCCGTGGCGCTCGCGGTGAAGCTCAGCGTCGCGCCCTCATCCACGGTCTGGTTGCCGATCGCCGCTAACGTCGGTGCGGTGTTGACCTCCGTGACGGTGATGTCGATGGTCACGGAATCGGTGCCGTCGTTACCGTCGCTCACCGTGATGGTGACGCCGGTGTAGGTGATCCCACCCTGTGCTTCGGTCGGGCTGCAGCTGAAGGCACCGGTGGCGGAATTAATGGTCATGCCGGCGTCGAGCGCGGCCTGGTTCAGCGAGTAGGTCAGGGTGTCGGCCGGGACATCGGCATCCGTGGCGCTCGCGGTGAAGGTCAGCGTCGCGCCCTCATCCACGGTCTGGTTGCCGATCGCCGCTAACGTCGGTGCGGTGTTGACCTCCGTGACGGTGATGGCGATGGTCACGGAATCGGTGCCGTCGTTACCGTCGCTCACCGTGATGGTGACGCCGGTGTAGGTGATCCGGGACCCTGTGCTTCGGTCGGGCTGCCAGCTGAAGGCACCGGTGGCGGAATTAATGGTCATGCCGGCGTCGAGCGCGGCCTGGTTCAGCGAGTAGGTCAGGGTGTCGGCCGGGACATCGGCATCCGAGGCGCTCGCGGTAAAGGTCAGCGTCGCACCCTCATCCACGGTCTGGTTGCCGATCGCCGCTAACGTCGGTGCGGTGTTGACCTCCGTGACGGTGATGGCGATGGTCACGGAATCGGTGCCGTCGTTACCGTCGCTCACCGTGATGGTGACGCCGGTGTAGGTGATCCCGGACCCTGTGCTTCGGTCGGTGTCCAGCTGAAGGCACCGGTGGCGGAATTAATGGTCATGCCGGCGTCGAGCGCGGCCTGGTTCAGCGAGTAGGTCAGGGTGTCGGCCGGGACATCGTCATCCGTGGCGCTCGCGGTGAAGCTCAGCGTCGCGCCCTCATCCACGGTCTGGTTGCCGATCGCCGCTAACGTCGGTGCGGTGTTGACCTCCGTGACGGTGATGTCGAAGGACACGGAATCGGTGCCGTCGTTACCGTCGCTCATCGTGATGGTGACGCCGGTGTAGGAGATCCCAACCCTGTGCTTCTGTCGGGCTGAAGCTGAAGTCACCGGTGGCGGTATTAATGGTCATGCCGGCGTCGAGCGCGGCCTGGTTCAGCGAGTAGGTCAGGGTGTCGGCCGGGACATCGTCATCCGTGGCGCTCGCGGTGAAGCTCAGCGTCGCGCCCTCATCCACGGTCTGGTTGCCGATCGCCGCTAACGTCGGTGCGGTGTTGACCTCCGTGACGGTGATGGCGATGGTCACGGAATCGGTGCCGTCGTTACCGTCGCTCACCGTGATGGTGACGCCGGTGTAGGTGATCCCACCCTGTGCTTCGGTCGGGGTGCAGGTGAAGGCACCGGTGGCGGAATTAATGGTCATGCCGGCGTCGAGCGCGGCCTGGTTCAGCGAGTAGGTCAGGGTGTCGGCCGGGACATCGTCATCCGTGGCGCTCGCGGTGAAGCTCAGCGTCGCGCCCTCATCCACGGTCTGGTTGCCGATCGCCGCTAACGTCGGTGCGGTGTTGACCTCCGTGACGGTGATGGCGATGGTCACGGAATCGGTGCCGTCGTTACCGTCGCTCACCGTGATGGTGACGCCGGTGTAGGTGATCCCACCCTGTGCTTCGGTCGGGTCTGCAGCTGAAGGCACCGGTGGCGGAATTAATGGTCATGCCGGCGTCGAGCGCGGCCTGGTTCAGCGAGTAGGTCAGGGTGTCGGCCGGGACATCGGCATCCGTGGCGCTCGCGGTGAAGCTCAGCGTCGCGCCCTCATCCACGGTCTGGTTGCCGATCGCCGCTAACGTCGGGTGCGGTGTTGACCTCCGCGACGGTGATGGCGATGGTCTCGGAATCGGTGCGGTCGTGTACCGTCGCTCACCATGATGGTGACGCCGGTGTAGGTGATCCGGACCCTGTGCTTCGGTCGGGGTGCAGCTGAAGGCACCGGTGGCGGGATTAATGGTCATGCCGGCGTCGAGCGCGGCCTGGTTCGAGCGAGTAGGTCAGGGTGTTGAGTGCGGCGCCCTCCGAATGGACATCGTCATCCGTGGCGCTCGCGGTGAAGCTCAGCGTCGCGCCCTCATCCACGGTCTGGTTGCCGATCGCCGCTAACGTCGGTGCGGTGTTGACCTCCGTGACGGTGATGTCGAAGGACACGGAATCGGTGCCGTCGTTACCG
>CALOCX010000011.1:0-93521 GCA_942491995.1 uncultured Gammaproteobacteria bacterium
GGTATACCAACGCCGGAAAGTCGACCTTGTTTAATGCCCTGACCGGTGCGGAGGCGTTCGTTGCCGACCAGTTGTTTGCCACGCTTGATCCGACCCTGCGACGTGTCGATGTGCAAGGATTCGGGCCCATGGTGCTGGCAGATACCGTAGGGTTTATCCGGCATTTGCCGCATGACCTGGTGGCGGCCTTTCGCGCTACCCTGGAGGAAACCTGTAAGGCGGACCTGCTGCTGCTGGTAGTGGACTCACAGGATGAACAAAAACTTGAGCATATCGAGCAGGTCAATGCGGTGCTTGAGGAAATCGGGGCCCAGGATATCGTCCAGATTCGCATCTATAACAAGATCGATCTGGGAGATGATGCGCCGCGTATCGAATATGATGAAAACGGCAAGGTTGAGCGTGTCTGGGTGTCAGCAGTCACCGGAGCAGGGCTTGATTTGCTGGCTTCTGCACTCACGGAGCACTTTCAGGGTCGTCAAATACACGGCTGGCTGCATTTGTCGCCAGAAGCAGGAAGCGCCCGCTCATCCCTGTATAATATTGGCCAGGTGTTATCCGAACAGGTGGACGAGCAGGGCAGCTGGTGGCTGGAGGTCTGCATGGCGCAGCGCAGTATTGATAAATTGTTACGGGACGCTCACGGGCAATGTGCATTTCATAGCGAAGATTCGGTTGATTTTGTTGCGAGCACTGCGCAAGCTTCTTAAACTTGTTGTAACTTACAGGGCGCACGCTGTTTTCGGCATGCGCCTTAACTTTGATCTGAATAACTAGTCTGACTGGAGTATTTTATGGCTTGGAATCAGCCGGGTGACGATAACAAGGATCCCTGGGGCGGTAAGGGTGGTAACGAAGGTCCCCCGGACCTCGATGAAATGGCGCGCAAGATGCGCGACAAGATGAACAGCTTTTTTGGCAGTCGTGGCGGCAAGGGCGGCGGCAGCGGCGGCGGCATGTCGATGAACTTTGGCTTGTCGCGGTGTTGCCGTCGTTGCCTGGGTATTGTCAGGCATCTACATTGTTGAGCCGGCCGAACGCGGTGTGGTGTTGATGCTGGGGAAATACAGTGAGACCACCGGACCGGGGCCACACTGGTATATGCGTGGTATCCAAACCGTTGACAAGGTCGACGTCGATAACCTGCGTACCGTCAGTCATCGGGCCAGGATGCTGACGGCGGATGAAAATATAATCCAGGTCGAGGTCGCTGTGCAGTATCAAGTGCGTGATGCACAGAGATACCTGTTCAATGTGTTTGATCCCGATTACACCCTGGAGACGGCCGCCGAGAGTGCGCTGCGCGAGGTTATCGGTGGTATCTCCATGGACGAGTTTCTCAGTGGTGGCCGTGGCGAGATCGTGCGCCAGACCAAGGAGCTGACCCAGTCGATTCTCGACAAATACAACGCCGGCCTGATAATCACCAGTGTCAACCTGCAGGATCCGCAGCCGCCGGAAGAAGTGCAGGGTGCTTTTGAAGATGCCATCAAGGCCCGCGAGGACCAGGAACGCTACAAGAACCAGGCAGAGGCCTATGCACTCGACATTCTGCCAAAGGCGCGCGGTGATGCAACCCGTAAACGTGAGGCAGCGATTGCCTACCGTGATCAGATCGTTGCCAAGGCCGAGGGTGAGTCCAGCCGTTTTACGCAAACACTTGCAGAGTATGAAAAGGCACCGGAAATTACTCGCAAACGTATGTACCTGGACACCATGGAGTATGTGCTGGCCAATACCAGCAAGGTGGTTATGGCGGTCAAGGAAGGCAATAATCTGATGTACATTCCACTGGACAAGCTGATGTCTAACGAGAGTATGGGCAGGGCCCGGCCCGAGCAGGAAGTTGAGGTAGATGTGACGCCGGCGATGCCGAAAGGTGTTACCAGCGGACGCAGTTCTTCCAGAGAAGGGGGGGCGCGCAAATGATGAAAATAATTATGGTACTGGTTGCTGCAGCCATTCTGGTGGTGATGAGTTCACTGTTTACTGTTGATGAACGACAGGTGGCCATCAAATTCCGTCTCGGTGAAATCGTTGATTCAGACTTTGAGCCGGGTCTGCATATCAAGGCGCCCTGGCCCATCATGAATGTGCGCAAGTTTGACAAACGCATCCTGACGCTGGATACACGTCCGGAACGTTTCCTCACCGGTGAGAAGAAAAACGTATCGGTGGACTTCTTTGTGAAGTGGCGTATCAGGGATCCGGCGAAGTACTACACCTCGTTCATGGGTGATGAACGCCAGGCCGGTCTGCGCCTGCTGCAGATTGTTAACAACGGCCTGCAGCTGGAATTTGACGAACGCACCATCAAGCAGGTTGTGTCTGATGACCGCTCGGCGATGATGACCAATCTGACTGCCAATGCCAACAACGAGGTCGAGCAGTTCGGTATCGAGATCGTCGATGTGCGTATCAAGCAGATCGAGCTGCCGAGCGAGGTCAGTACCTCGGTATTTCAGCGCATGCGCGCAGAACGTGAACGAATTGCCTCGGAACTTCGCGCCCAGGGTCAGGAGGCCGCCAAGGGGATCCAGGCGGTTGCTGACAGGGATCGCACCGTGATTCTTGCCGAGGCACGCCGTGATGCCGAGATCCTGCGCGGTGAGGGTGATGCACTCGCCACGGAAATCTACGCAGAGGCCTATGGCGAGGACCAGGAATTCTACGAGTTCTATCGCAGTATGTCGGCCTATCGCGCAGCGCTGGCCAACCAGAGTGATGTGCTGGTGCTGGAACCGGATTCCGAGTTCTTCAAGTACTTCGGCAGCAATTCAGGCAATTAGCCGCACGTACACCTGTGAGCGGCTTTTCTGATACAGACCCCGGGCGCTTGTCCCGGGGTTTTTTACGGCTGATGGGCGTCATCTGGCAGGACCTGCTGGCTGCCCTGGCGCTGGTGCTGGTGATTGAAGGCGTGGTGCCGTTTTTGAACCCCGGGTCACTGCGCCGCTTGCTGGAAACGGTCTCGCAGCTGGATGACAGGACACTGCGAATAACCGGTCTTGTCAGCATGCTCTGTGGCGTGCTTATGCTGTATATAGTGAGGTAGCCGCTTCGTCTCGAAACAATCAAGGGAAGGGGTTCCTTCTCCTTTAGTTGATTTGCAGTTTGCGGCAAAGCTGCATTCCCTCTGCCTTCGGTGGAGGTGGTTACGCGATCGAGAAAACACAAAACAGAATATGAGCAGTAAAGACCAGTGGTTGTTGCCTGATGGCATTGAAGAGGTTCTGCCTCCGGACGCGTGGCGCCTGGAGCGTGCGCGCCGGGAACTGCTGGACATGTTTGCCCGCTCGGGGTTACGACCTCATTATTCCGCCGTTTATTGAGTACCTGGAGTCCCTGTTGACCGGGACCGGTAATGACCTCGATCTGCAGACCTTCAAGGTTACTGACCAGCTGACCGGGCGCATGATGGGTATGCGTGCGGACATGACACCGCAGGCTGCGCGTATTGATGCGCACCCGTTGCGGCGTGATGCGCCCACGCGCCTGTGCTACATGGGGTCGGTGTTGCATACCCGTGCCGACGGTTTTGGTGGTTCGCGCAGTCCCATGCAGGTCGGTGCCGAGCTGTTCGGTCATGCCGGCATCGAAAGTGATGCGGAAATTCTTGAGCCTGGTGCTGGAAACGCTGGCCCTGCTGGAGATTCCGGATGTGCATGTTGACCTCGGGCACGTGGGGATTTTCCGTGGCCTTGCGGGGGATGCCGGTCTGTCGCCCGTGGTGGAAAATGACCTGTTTGCTGCGCTGCAGCGCAAGGCGGTCCCGAGATCGAAGAAATGCTGGCTGACTGTGAGCTCGATACGGCCAGCGCAGCCGGCTGGCCGCACTGGCGCAACTGAATGGTGGCATGACGTGTTGGAACGCGTGCGCCGTGGCAACTGGCCGGTGCCAGTGAACTGTCATCGCAGCACTGGATAACCTGTGCGATTGCACCGCACTGCTGAAGCAGCGCGTTGGCGATGTGACGCTGCACTTCGATCTTGCCGAATTGCGCGGCTTACAAGTACCAGACCGGTATGGTGTTCGCCGTATTCGTGCCCGGCTGCGGCCAGGAAATTGCCCGTGGTGGGCGTTACGACGCCATCGGCGAGGTGTTCGGGCGGGCCCGGCCGGCAACCGGTTTCAGTACCGACCTGAAGACACTCATGAACCTCAGTCAGCGGAATTTGCGGGGAGCGGGGCGATGCCTTGGCGCCGGCAGACGAAGATGCCGAACTACATGCCACGGTAAAGGAATTGCGCAGCGCGGGTGAGCGGGTGGTGTGTGCCTTGCCCGGGCAGGCCGGTGACGCGGCGACCATGGTGCGACGTGTGACCGGGTGCTGGTCAATGAAGCCGGGACGGGCATGGATGATCAAGCCGGATCCGCAGGGATGGCCAGGATTGATAAACTGACACGGCCGACATCGGTAATAGCCGTGCATCCGGCTTGAGGCAGGCTGGTAGTATGACGGCAAGTGGTTATTAACTTTCTGGAATAGAGAGAAACCAATGGGTAAAAATGTTGTTGTCATCGGCACCCAGTGGGGTGACGAAGGCAAGGGCAAGATTGTCGACTGGCTGTCGATCCGCGCCGATGTCGTGGTCCGGTTCCAGGGCGGTCACAATGCCGGCCACACGCTGGTGATCGATGGCCACAAGACGGTGTTGCACCTGATTCCGTCCGGTATCCTGCGGGACAATGTCCTGTGCCTGATCGGTAACGGTGTGGTGTTGTCGCCATCGGCCCTGTTGGAAGAGCTGGCCATGCTGGAAAAGGCCGGTGTCCCGGCGCGCGAGCGCCTGAAGATCAGCGAATCCTGCCCGCTGATTCTGCCTTACCACATTGCGCTCGACCAGGCGCGTGAACTGGCACGCGGTAAAAAGGCCATTGGTACCACCGGCCGTGGTATCGGCCCGGCCTACGAAGACAAGGTGTCGCGACGTGGCCTGCGCCTGGGCGAACTGCTGGATCCGGACATTTCACCGAGCGTCTGCGCGAGGTGATGGAATACCACAACTTTGCCCTGGAGCATTATTTCAAGGCCGACCCGGTGGATTACCAGCAGGTGCTGGACGAGGCGCTGGCACAGGGTGAGCAGATTGCCCCGATGGTGGCGGATATTCCGGGCCAATTGCATCGCCTGCGCCGTGAAGGCCGCAGCATTATGTTCGAAGGTGCGCAGGGTGCCCTGCTGGATATCGACCACGGCACCTATCCCTATGTCACCTCGTCGACCACGACCGCGGGCGGTGCCGCCAGCGGCAGTGGTGTCGGCCCGCGTCATATCGATTACGTGCTTGGTATCGTCAAGGCCTATACCACCCGCGTGGGTGCCGGGCCCTTCCCGACCGAGCTGTTCGATGCCGACCGGCAAGCACCTCGGCGAGAAGGGCCATGAATTCGGTGCCACCACCGGCCGCCAGCGCCGTTGCGGCTGGCTGGATACGGTTGTCGCTGAAGCGTTCACTGGATATCAACAGCGTTACCGGTATGTGCATCACCAAGCTGGAGGAGGGGAAAGGACGGACCTGATCGAGCAGTGCGAACCGGAATACATCGAAATGCCCGGGTGGTCGTGAATCCACCGTTGGGGCGAAGAGTCTTGCGGATCTGCCGGATGCCGCCAGGGCCTACCTGACGAAGATCGAGGAACTCTGCGAAACCCCCATCGCCATCGTCTCAACCGGGCCGGATCGTGCCGAGACGATTGTTCTGAAACATCCGTTTGAATGACCGGGGCCGGTAGCTTCTGCTAGTGGATGTAAGCTGTGGCGATTCATGGTTCATTCCCCTGTGCGTTCCAAAGGTGCGGGGTACTGAGGTGTATCAAAGAAATAACAGCATAAATAGGTAACAGCCACGAGTATCTCATCTGCGAGTTTGTGGAGGTGGCGTCCAGCGCGAGGGCTGGCGAAATCTACACCTCCAGGGATGCCGGGCTGATCATGGTAAATCAACTGGATGCCCAACCGGGCATTGTTTTTATATGTAGAAATCTAAAAGCTGGCTAAACTGTATGTGTCCAGCAGATCAGGTGGCATGATGAGAAAATATTACTTCGTTGCGGCGCTGTTGTTTGTGGCGCCGAATACTGTACCTGCCGATTCTTTTACCTCTGCGCAGGCAAAATGGGCACAATGTTCATGGCGTGTACATGAAGAATATGGCATGAAAGATCTACAGCAACGTATTGTCTTTAATGAGAAAAAAGAAGGTGACGTCAAGAAATGGAAAGATGTCAAGAAGAAGAAGGTTATACCTGTGTGCGGTGATGACATGCCGCTTTTCAGTAATAATGAGAGCATGCAATACGACACTCTAAAATATACTTATCGACCCGCAATGCCGGCGGATCGGTGACTATAGGGGGTTCCAGTTTAGAGCGGATCTCTGGTGTGAACATAAAAACAAGGCTGGTCTGAACCAACGCCTGTTTCGCCATCAGTCGTTGTTATAATTGACAATAAATGGCTGGATGCAGTTCGAGCGCAATCTAACCTCAAGATATTTAACATTATTGTTTCTTGGTGCGTTTTCTGTCCTTGTTTTTTAAATGCGATACAGATAGGGCAAGGATTGCCTTAATAATAATTAATGGGGAGTGGGAGTATGGAAGCTAAAGCGGCGCATCGCCGTTTACAACAAAAATGCAAAAGTGATCAGCAAGTTACTTTTTCTACGGGGCTCAAGTACGGCGCTACATTTCAGGTAGAACCCCCGCCTGCGCGATTACATAGTATGCTTTTTGACTGGGCACAGTCGTGTCTTGCGGTCGTTGTGTTCACTTCTTTTTTGCGCCGGGCCCCTGCATGCTCATCAGGGCACAGATCACGTTGCCGAAGATGAAAATGCAGCACAACTGGCACAGGGCTATTTGCCATTCGAAGTGGCCGCGGAAACAATCAATGTTCCCTCACAAGAGGACTTTGATGTACTGGGCTCCTGGGGTCCCGTCATCAACTGGCCCCACATCCCGGTGTCTGCCGCCAACCTTGCCGATGGCAGGGTTCTGACCTGGGCGTCAAATCTCCCGGATGACTTCCCCGAGGGGGTTGAATACACCTACGCAACGGTGTGGGACCCTGCAACGAATGCATTCACCGATGTTCCGCATTCAAATCACGACATGTTCTGTGCCCACCAGGTTGTTCTGGAAGACGGGCGGGTATTTGTAAACGGAGGTCGTAACCACGTCCCGACCACGAGTGTCTTCGACTCCGCGACCAATACCTGGACCGTTGTCGACGAAATGAACAAGGGTCGCTGGTATCCGACATCGGTTTCACTGTCTGATGGCGGCGTGCTGACGGCTATTGGCAGTAGCGGTGGGCGTTATCCGGAAGTCTGGCATCCGGGGCTGGGCTGGAAGTTGCTGACCGGTATTGATCTGCAGGCACCTGTGCTTGATTTTACTAGCCACTATGAACAGAACTGGTGGCCATATGTCAGTGTCGCGCCTGATGGCGACGTGCTGCACTATGGCCCGACACCCAACATGCATCGTTTCAACGTTGCTGGTGCCGGCACTATCGATGCACTGGGTGTCCTCACAAATGACTGGTACCCGAAACACGGGGCTTCGGCCATGTACGACGAGGGCAAGATCGTGCTGGCCGGCGGAGCAGTCAGCGGGTCAGATGATACCAGCACCAACAAGGCGCTGATCATCGACATCAACGGGACTACGCCTGAGGTTACATCAATTGCATCCATGGCAAACGCGCGAAAATTCCATAACGCCATCATACTGGCGAATGGTGAAGTACTGATGGTTGGCGGCAATACCACGGGACAGAAGTTTAATGACGCCGGCACTGTGTTAACCGGTGAGATATGGAATCCGGATACCCAGACCTGGCGTTCGACAGCAGATATGTCGGTACCCCGCAACTACCACTCGGTTGCACTGCTGCTGGTTGACGGGCGTGTGCTTTCGGCTGGAGGTGGCCTGTGTGGTGGTTGCAACGCCAACCATCCGGATGCCCAGGTCTATTCGCCTCCCTATCTTTTCAACCCGGACGGCACCCTTGCGACACGCCCGGAGATTACAGCTTCTCCGGATGTCATCAAGAACGGAGCAACGTTCAACGTCTCGGCTACTCCCGGTATTCAGCGCTTCACGATGAGCAAGCTGTCGTCAACGACGCATGCCGTAAACACGGATCAACGTTTTCTGAACGTTGATTTTGAGGACACAGGCAGCGGCGAGTATCAGCTGAGTGCGCATGGCAACGTCAATGTGCTTACACCCGGGTACTATTTTCTGTTTGCGCTGAATGCCCAGGGTGTCCCGTCAATTGCTGAAATTGTGCAGCTCGATGCGGGTGTTGCTCCCTCCAATTACCCACCCTCTGTCGTACAGCTTAAAGAGCAGTTCAGTCAAGTAGGTAACCCTGCAAGTATCGGTGTTGTTGCCATGGATATTGACGGCGATCCAGTCAGTTTTAGTGCCGTCGGGTTGCCAGCCGGTCTGTCTATCGACAGTGACAGCGGAGAGATTGCCGGGGTTGCAACGATAGCCGGCTCCACCACTGTGGTTGTTTCTGCAAGTGACAATAACGGCGCCGTGGCAAGCATGTCATTTGACTGGAATGTGATTCATCGGGGTGACGGGACTGGGCAGATCCTGCGCGAGTGGTGGACTGGTATCGGCGGCAATAAACTCATTGATTTGACGAGTAACCCCAACTATCCGGATAACCCAGGCGGGAGCGAACTCCTGCCGGCCTTCGAGGCCCCGGTGAACTGGGCTGAAGATTATGGTACGCGTATGCGCGGCTACCTGCATGCACCTGTTAGCGGTGAATATGTCTTCTGGATAGCCAGCGACGATGAAAGTCAACTCTGGCTCAGTACAGACCCTGATCCTGCCCACGCGGTGTTGATTGCAAGCGCACCCGCCTGGGTAAATTCACGAGAGTGGGATAAATTCACTGAGCAGCAATCGCAGCCTGTAAGCTTGCAGGCAGGTCAGGCCTATTATATTGAGGCAGTGCATAAAGAGGGGGATGGTGGCGATCATCTCGCCGTTGCCTGGCAGCCTCCTGGTTCTTCGGGGCAGACAGTAATATCGGATATCTATCTGACGCCGTTTGGATATTCTCCGGCAAATCGGTCACCATCGCTGACGAATCCGGGATTCCAGTCTGACCTTGTCAGTAGTGTGATAAGCCTTGGCATAGTAGCCAATGATCCTGATGATGACACCCTGACCTACAGTGCCACAGGCTTGCCGGACGGGCTTTCGATTAACAGTGCATCCGGCCTGATCAGTGGTATTGCAAGTACAGCGCGCAGTTACAGCGTGACCATCACCGTCGATGATGGTGGCGGACGCAGTGACAGTGTTTCATTTGACTGGCAGGTGACGTTGTCAGCAAGCAACCCGCCACTTCTGACTGTTCCCGGCAACCAGAGCAGCAGTGAGGGAGACACAGTCAATCTTGCTGTGACCGCCAGTGACCCTGATGGTGACACTCTCTCATATGCCGCGACCTGTTTGCCACCCGGGCTGGCGATCAACAGTGCCATGGGCGACATCACCGGCACGGTGCAACAAGCGGGATCCTACAGCGTGACGATCACCGTTGACGACGGTAACGTGGGTAGTGCCAGCGGAGTTTTCGACTGGACAGTCAGTGCTCCGTCGCTTGTCGTTGCTCCCATCGTTGCATTACCTGTGGAGGTGGGTACCCAAACCAGCTATAGCGCCACTGCCCAGGGTGGAACGAACCGGGAGTACAAATGGAATTTCGGAGACGGCTCACCGGAAACCGCATTCTCATCATCGCCAACGTCTACTTATACATACACTCGTGCAGGTCGCTACATCGTAACCCTGACAGTAACCGAAACGGGTGGTGATACTGTATTGCTGACTTTTGTTCAGGCTGTCCATAATGCAGTGACACCCGCGAGGCCGGCTGTGTCGATGAGCGTGGTATACGAGTCGAGAACAGCTAATGATCGTGTCTGGAACGTTAATCCGGATAACGACAGCGTCAGTGTTTTCGATGTGGTCACCGGGGGCAAGCTTGCGGAGATCGCTGTCGGTAGCGAACCGAGCACTCTGGCTCTGGCACCCGACGGGCGTATGTGGGTTATTAACAAGCATTCCGCATCTATCAGCATCGTGAGTCCCGATACCTTCATGGTTGAGGCTACTGTGCCCTTGCCTGAAGTCTCGGAGCCTTTTGCCCTTGTGTTCGACCCTGCGGGCAACCATGCCTATGTGTCACTTGAGGCTGCCGGCGCGGTACTCAGGTTAAATGCACTGGATGGAACGGAGAGCGGCAGCGTTGCTACCGGCATGAATGTTCGTCACCTTTCGATCACTGCCGATGGTGTCACGATACTGGCGCCGAGGTATATCACGCCGCCGATACCCGGCGAGGACACTGCCACACCTCAAACGAACAGCTTGGCAGCAAACGGTGGTGAGGTTCTGGTAATTGATGCGGCCGGAATGGCGGTCATCGATACGGTGATCTTGCATCACAGCGATACCCCTGATGCCGAAAACGCCGGTCGAGGCATTCCGAACTATCTCGGACCCGCAACAATTTCTCCCGATGGTCTGACGGCCTGGGTGGCATCCAAGCAGGACAACATCAAGCGTGGCGTATTGCGAGATGGCAAGGCGTTGACACACGACAGTGCGGTTCGCAGTATCACATCCCGTATTGACCTTGTTACCGGCCAGGAAGACCTCACTGCCCGGGTGGATCACGACGATGCCGGTATTGCCAGTACGGCGTTGTTCGGGCCAAGGGGCAATTACCTCTATGTTGCACTCGAGGGCAGTCGCGAAGTTTCGATGCTCGACGTGTTCAGTGGCGACGAGGTTGTCCGGCTTGATGCGGGCAGGGCGCCACGTGGTCTTGCCATCTCTCCAGACGGGAGCACGTTGTACGTTCATAATTATATGGACCGCTCCGTATCCGTTCATGACCTGACGGAGGTGCTGACAGGGGCCTCCAGTACCGTCGCGTTGCTGGCCAGCTACGATACTGTAGCGAATGAAACATTGAGCAGCGATGTACTGCTTGGCAAGCAGCACTTTTATGATTCACGCGATGCACGGCTGGCCTTGCAGAAGTACATCAGTTGCGCGGCCTGTCACAATGATGGCGGTCACGACGGTCGGGTGTGGGACTTTACCGGTTTCGGTGAGGGTTTGCGTAATACCATCGATCTCAGGGGGCATGGCGGGATGGATCATGGGCCACTGCACTGGAGTGCGAATTTCGACGAGGTGCAGGACTTTGAAGGCCAGCTTCGCGCATTTTCCTTCGGCGTGGGCCTGATGAACAACACTTATTTCAATGCCGGAACACGAGCGCAGTCATTGGGTGATCCGAAGGCAGGCCTGAGCGGGGATCTGGATGCACTGGCGGCCTATGTTGATTCGTTGACCAGTTACCCGCGCAGCCCGCATCGCACTGCCGATGGCAGTTTGACGGCCTCGGCTGTTTCCGGCCAGTCTGTTTTTCTTTTAGCCAACTGCGACAGTTGCCATGCCGGAGATACCTATACCGACAGTGCGCCGAATAATCTGCACGATGTCGGCACTATCAAATCCACCAGCGGGAAGCGCCTGGGGGCCTTGCTGACAGGAATCGATACCCCCACACTGCGGAGTATCTGGACAACGGCACCCTATTTACATGACGGCCTCGGCCGCAACGCTGAAGGATGCTGTTAATGCGCACACCACTAACTCATTGACCCCGGCAGAAATGGATTTTCTGCTGAGTTATCTGGAGCAAATCGACGGGCTCGAATCAGGGCCGCTGGACAGTGACGATGACAACCTGGCAGATGAACTGGAACGTGTGCTGGGCACTGATCCAAACAATGCTGACACGGACGGCGACACGATTAGTGATTATGATGAACTGAACCTCGATGAGGTCCCGGGTAGTTACACATTCGGTCAGGATCTTGATCCGCTTCTGGAGGATACGGATGCAGATGGTTACCGTGACGATGTCGATACTTATCCGCTGCAATTCAACTACGCTGATGGTGATCTTGCGCCACGATTTTCTCCCGACGGCCAGATCAATGTTGCGGATCTCCTCGTATGCCAGCGAATCGTCATGGGTTTAATTACGCCTACCGAACCTGAAATAGCTCGTGGCGACATATTCCCGCAAGGAGCACCCGATGGCGTCATCAACCTGTCTGACTATATCAATCTGCTTAACAGGGTGCTGGGCAGCGGGGCAGGTACTGATTGATGGGAGATATGGCAGGGTAAGTAAGAGTGCATTTTGTCATTGGCCAGACGTGCTTTTTCTGAGAAATATCCAGAAGGGTGCGCCGAACAGCGCGGCAATCAGAATCGTTATGCCAAAGACGGCGGAGAGCGTGAATGCTTGCTCGGGAGACAGTCCCACGAAGCCAAACGCGATCACGAAGGCGCCTTCGCGAATTCCCCACCCGCCAACGGATATGGGAAGCACGGTGACGAGTAACGCCGCTGGTACCAGTACCAGGCAATCCGAAAAAACAATGTCCAGATGCATGCCCACCGCAATGATATAGACGCTAACAACGCGCATCAGGTGAACGACAATGCCGGAGACAAGAACGGCAAGCGCGGGGCGGCCAGCCACAGCTTCTCGCAGCGATAACGAGAGGGTAATTACCGGTTTGAAGATGGTATGGCGAAACAGACCGGGGATTTGCGCCGCGCTCAGGAGAACAGCAGTACCAGCGAGCCCCCCTGCAGCGACAGTGATCAGTGTCCATCTTGCATGAGAGGCGTCCAGGACAGAGAGGGCGAGTGGCAGAGAAACGAATACAATAAGTACTAAAGCGAACATTGCGACTACTCTGTCCAGAACGACACTGTTGATAGCTGATCCTGGCGGCAATCCCGACTGATGTGCGTACGGGATGCGTACCAGGTCGCCCCCCATGGCCGATGGGAGAATCTGATTGAAAAATGTGCCAACCATCGTGAGTTGGAATGTTCTATACCACGTGAGATGGTATCCCGTCGCCTGAATTACATAATACCAACGAACGCTTGCAAGCAAAGAGATCAGCCACCCGAGCACGGTGGCAGTCACTATATAGACTGTATCGATGCTTAGCGCCTGATGAACGACGGCATCCAGATCCATGCTCTGGAGCAGGTACCAGATGATGGCCACGGTAGACAGGGCCTTGAGAAAAAACCGGATCACGTGCGAAGTGCTCGGTGAGAAAATGTGCTTTCTTGACAAGTCCTGCTTGATATATCCATCGTGGCTAGGCGGGAGAATGAAGGTAGCTGTGCTGAAGCAACGGTGCCAGATGCGCGATATGTGTAACCGCGGACCAGGCATGGGTGATGTCCGCTTGCCTTTTACCGGCGACAAGAGCAAAACCTTCATGTCTGTGATTGCCGCTGCGTCCGGTCTCTAGTTGTGCAGCAAAGTGTCCCATGCTCGGGGATACTAAACGTGTGGCCGGTGCCATATTTCTCCATGTGATGATGATATCCGGCAGCAGCTGGCTGCGATCGCCGGGAAAGACAGATTGCGCGGCAACCACATCATGAACAACAGGCAGGCCGGTGTCCGGCTGCAGTAACTCCCTGAAATTCTGCTCCACGAACGCCGCGTAACTGGCAAGTTGAGGATCGTCTTTATACAGACATCCTTGAATCTCGCGCCCCTTGATATTGAAACGCAGATAGCCGTTGTAGTCCGCCAGTAGCGCGAAACCGGGAGTGCGCGACCAGTTGTAACCACTGGAAGTGGCCCGACTGACAACCCAGTCGCGGACTCGCACGGAGACTGCCCGGGCAATTGCATGTTGCAATCCGGCCGGCAAGGAGTTGCGTAACCAGCGCATTACACTGCGCTGCGTTGCCGGACTTGCCGCTCCGGGCCGGCCGACACTGGAAAAGGCCGCGTTGATACGCTGCATCGCGGGTGCAACAAAATGCTCCTGTGACATATTGGCCTGCATCCCGTGCAGCGAAAAAAGAATGACACTGGTTTCCTCCAGATTGATTCGTTCAAGTATTTCCTTAAAAGAGGCGTCAACCGCCTGGTAGACCTCCAGCAGGGCATTCGCGGGAACCACCGATTCCGGGTCATTCTCCGGCCAAAGGATGTGACCCCCGCGATGCGTTTCGCCAAAGACGCCGAGAAAGAAGTCCCAGTCGGTGCTGTGCAGCAGGGTTTGAATGAGTTCACCTTTCTTTCTGGCACCGTCGATAAGGCTGCAGCGAATTCGATCAATCTGCTCGCTGGACTTCGTGACCGGGATCTCAGGGCCCATGGGATGGGAGCCGAACTGTCGGTGAATTGACCTGGCCAGGTCGGTATGATTGCTGTGAAACAACCCCAGTTGGTCGTGAGACCCCCAGTTCAAGACTTCTACACCCGACTCCAGTCGACTCGGAAACACCATCGGTACGTCGGCCACGGTAACTTTGACCCGCTGACGTGCCAGTTCGTACCAGAAAGGTTCGCTGTACAACCAGTCTGCGCTCACGCGCCTTACCCGCATCTTTGCAGGATCCCACTGAAGGTGATGGTAGATGCCATGTTCCCCCGGCAGTGTCCCCGAGTAAAATGTTGGCCACACGGATCCCGTAAGAAGCCCTGAAGTGGTTTGCAACCGGTGAAGGGTTCCAGTTTCGAACAAGCGACGAAACGCAGGCAGTTTGTGGAGATTTTCCTGAAGGAATGCGAGATCGCCAGCGTCGATGCCGAACATTGCGATCCTGGGGCGTGGTCGCTTACTCATGATCTGTTTTGCAGCGTCCGTGATTCATGCGAACTGAGCGGTATGCACCTCTTGCCGTGGCACAGTGATCTCAATCCTTGCCAGTTGCCGGGTATGTGCCCGTACTGTCTTGGCGAAGGGATTGTTCGTGATATTCCTGTTCCGCATTGATGCTCCACAGATCATGTTGTTCACCAAGTACCAGCATACGCGTCGCCAGCATACCGGTTAACATCGAATGGTCCATGTTGTTATAGCGATGCAGCCCATTTCTGCCAACCGTGCACAGATTTTCCAGACAGTCGCAGAAGCGGCGCACCGTCATCAGGCTGGAGTGATAGGTTGAGTCGTAGACGGGATACGCATTGGGCACCCGGTAAACGCAACCATCAATGACCTGATCTGCCCGCGCCAGACCAATAGCCTCAATCTCGCGACTCGCCAGTGCAATGAGATCAGCATCGTCTGTCGACCACAGTTCATCACCCCTGTTGCAGAAATATTCCATGCCCAGGCTGGTCTTCGAGCGGTCCGGTACCATGGCTTCGCTCCAGTTCTTGTAGTTTTGTATGCGGGCCACCCTGACGGCGGGTTCGTGGACGTATATCCAGTTGTCAGGGAAAAGGCTATCCTCATCGACAATCAGGCAAACGGTTAGAAAATCGCGGTGTTTCAGGTCATCAGCGGCGGTCGCTACATCCGCCGGCGCCGGTGGATCGAGCCGTTTGATCAGTTCCGCAGCGGGCATGCTGGAGACGAACAGGTTACTCCGGATTTCTTTATCAGCACCGTTCTCGCTGATAACGACACTGTCTATCCGGTTACCGGAGCGGCAGATGCGGACCACTTCCGTGTTTAGTTTGATCGTACCACCGCTCTCGCATATCTTCTGCCGGGCGGCTTCCCACATCATTCCCGGGCCCAGGCGCGGGTAGCGAAACCGGTCGATCAGCGTTTTCACCTGATTTTTCGACTTGAGCACAAAGTTCCTCAGCAGCACGTTGAGAGACAGATTCCTGATGCGCTGAGCGGCCCATTCAGCGCGCAGCTCAGAGCAGGAGATACCCCAGACCTTCTCGGTGTAGGATTCGAAGAATATCTGGAACAGCCGTCGGCCGAATGCATTGGTTACCCATTGTTCAAAGGTCTTCACGTTTCTATGCGGAATGAACTGCCAGCGTGCGTAGCTATACAAGACCCTGGCGCTCTCTGACACGCCGAGGCCGGCAAGTGTGTTCCAGAGTCTGGGTGGGTAATTGAAGAACGTGCTTTTATAGTAGATACGTGAAAGCCGTGGACGGCTCAGGAAGTCGGCGCCGAGAAGTGCATCCCAGGTTTCCTGGACGTACTTCGATTTGGTAAAAAAACGATGACCACCCATGTCAAAATAGAAGCCCCTGTAAGAATCCGTCCTCGCGATGCCGCCGAGGATATGAGCTTTTTCGAGAACGATGGGGCGAAATCCCTGCTCAATAAACCCCAGGGCTGCAGCCAGCCCGGCTGGACCGCCTCCAATAACAACAGCCTCTTTTTCCGTACCGGATTCAAGGGTCGTGTTTTTGTTTTCTGACATCTCTTGTGCCACCGTATTCATGTATCTCAGCACTGTGTGCTGGATGTGGTTCCTGCCAGGCGGGGCAGAAAAAAAGTCAACATGCCAATCAGGAAGCCGACGCCCGCATTGAAGTGATATAAAAGATGCAGTGGGACACACGCGATGCTGAACAAAACCCCCTGTTTCTTCGCGATGAATACAAGGAAACCAAAATTGACCACGACAAACCCGAACAAGGCCAGCAGGGCTGCGAACACTGCACCCGGTCTGATGAATATCGCCAGTGTTGCCAATACACTTAACCACGCCAGTGCCACGGAGACACGCTGGGATTGCCCGAGGCTGAAATCATTGGGGATGCGCCGGTACTGAAGCAGAAGATGGGTCCACGGTATGGCCCTTACCAGCAGGTCGGTGCGGATCATGGACAGGAGAGTCCAGCGCTTGAGGTGTTTCCCCTGAATCGCCTTGTCGAGAATAATAGGGTACCCCCTGGTGCGGAGACGATAGCCCAGTTCGATGTCTTCTAGGGCGCGTGCGAACTTCTTTTCGTCGAAGCCACCAAGCGACTCGAAGACCGGGCGGCGGATAGCACCCAGTCCAGTCCAGAAATGCGATGCACGTCTTGAGGTTTTCTGGTGAGTAAAATGATGCAGAAGGTTTCTGTATGCGCTGATGAGGTTACCCGCCTCGGGGTCGAAGTCATAGGAACCGATAACCGCTACGCAATCGGTATCCTGCGTAAAGTGTTGCATGACGCGGACCAATGCGTCTTCGGCAACCACGACATCAGCGTCGACGAACATGAGTATGTCACCCTGCGCATTCGACGCACCGTGGTTACGTGCAGTGGCGGGCCCGCTGTTGCGAACAACAGGCAACACGCGCACATTGTAGTGTGAAGCAATCAGTCGCGTGTCGTCGGTAGAGCCGTCATCGATGACAATGATTTCGCCATGCGCAATGCCAAGGAGGGCGTTCAACAAGGCGTTGAGGCATGCATGCAGGGTTTGAGCGCTGTTGTAGGCAGGAACAATGACAGAGATCCCTGCCGCTGTCGAGGACGGTGGTCTATTCATCGTGCGCGGGTTCGACGCGTACATACAAGTTATTGTATCGCCGGGTTTTAGCGTAATGATCACGGATCGCCGGGTGGTCCAGATCGGTTATGGCATAGTCGCTGATGACTTTTGGTCGAAATGTATCAATTAGCTGGTAAATATCGTACTTGTATCCGGTAAGCATTCGATACTCGTCGAGTCTTTTCCCTTTGCCGACCCCAAACCAGAAATAGTCGAGGTCTTTTCGAAAAATATTGAACTGGGTATTGCCATCGTAGACATAGTCTGACGGTACTGTCATGTCGTTCACGTAGGCGATTCTCTCCAGTTGCCAGCGATTGGGCTGGTAGAGTATGGCCTGCATGTAACTGGCGGATGCGCTGATAAACACTGCCACAAGAAGCAGCCCCGCCAAGGGCGGATGAAGCTCGTTAATGAACTTCCAACCCCGCGCAGCGATGATGGCAAGCAAGGGTAAAAGCAGCAGATAGTATTGCGCATATTGAGTACGATGCAGCATCGTAACGACGAGGATTCCCAGCGCTATCCATGTGATCTCCCGTTGGCTTTGGCTCTGTTTTATGAAAATGCCCAGCAACACGCAGGCGATAACGATGGCATTGAATTGTTTTATATGACCCAGTAGCAAGTTAGTCTGGTGGTAATGCTGTTCCAGTCTTGCCAAGTTAAACTCGAAATTCAGAAAGAAATACTGGCTGAATTGATCCGTCATCAGCAGGTAGAGGCAATAACTGGCCCACGTGCCCGCAAAAACTCCCGAGAACACCAACAGCGTGGGGTAGCCTGTCTGGCGCTTGAGAACACGCCAGAGCAGAACTCCGTGAAGAGCAACCGCTAGCAGGATGACCTTCTGCAGGAAGAGGAAGGCAATACCAAGCGAAAACGCAGACAGTGCCAGTGTATGAATGCGTTCTGAACGAAAGTACTCCAGCAACAGATAGATGGATAACAGAGCAAAAAAAGCCTGCGGTACATCGGGGCGGATCTCAATGGCTGTGTGTGCGAAAAGAGGGGTGGCGACAAGAAATAAAATGCTGACGACGGCGACATGCCTGTCGAAAAGTATGTGAGCGATGGCGCAGGAGAGGTACAGGCAACCCAGCGTGAATCCCAGCATCAACATTCGTGCGGCCAGAATAGTGATTTCGGTTTCACCAAGTATGTGAAAAAGCGGGGTAAGCAGATAGTAGAGAAACGGATGATGATGCTGGAAGAAATCGACGTAAATCCGGTTCCCCGAGTAGATCTTCCAGGCAGATTTGATCGCCTCGAATTCGTCCTGATTAAAAAAGCGTTCAAATGACAACAGGCAAACGAGAAAGACCAGACACATGATCAGGAGCTACGCCAGCTTGTCGTTAAAACGTTCCGGCCAGCAGGGGTGGGGCAATCGATCAAGCATATTATGGATATTAGTTGGCACGGGTAGAGTTGTTTTTATAATTTTTCAACAGGATACCTGATCATGTCAGATCTGTGTATATAAACTCACCGAGACTTCGGCACACTCCATAGGAAGGGCCCGTATGAAAGCTCATGGCCAGAATATTGGTGCGGGCGGCTATCTACGGGCGAGGCAGGGCGTGCCTGAGATGTTGTCCTAACCGAACGGCCAGGGCAACGATAGATAAGGTGGGATTTGCCTGGCCCGATGTGGGAAACACGGAACTGCTGCAAACATACAGATTTGAAACACCATGAACCCTGCAATGGATATCGACCACACCATCGCGTTCGTACCTGGACATGCGCGTGGTCCCGAGTTGATGAAAGCCATCGCTGGCCTGTTCCAGTATTTGTGTAGACAGATCGTCATGCCGGTAATGCAGGATCCCCAGCCGGCGCCTGTGTAATTGGTCTGCGAATAACTTGTGAGCACGACAAATGCTGTCTGTTTCCTGGGAATTATAGCGGTAGTCTATACGAAGCCTCGGCATGCCGAAGCGATCACGTTGGGTATCGAGTGAAACCCGGTTACGCCAGTGCGGGGGTTGCTCCGCATGATAAAAAAGGCTGTAGCGATTGGAGCGGTTATAGAGAAACAGCGCCGGGATGCGCCGCTTTGGCACGAATCGCTTGAAGAGAAACTGCGGTACCCGGGTAGCAACAGAAGGCATGTCCAGTAGTATGTTACGCAGATGTGGTAACCAGGACCGATCCTCGCTATGACCAAGAAACGCTTTCCGGATAGCAACGGGCGCCAGCCTGTCACGCAAAACGGGTACACGCAGGGCAAGATTGGCAGCAGACAATACACCGTTGCCATGTCCAGGGTCCGCTGCCGGCGGGTTGGTCAGCCACAGCGCCGTGTTAAGCAGCTTTTCCTGTCGTTGCGTTTGCGGGTCGATCCAGAATCGACGTCGACAGTAGACACCGTCGCGGTCGCGCTCGAGACCATAGATGGTTTTGCGCGGATCCCCGCAGAACTGAACCTCAGCGACACTGCCGAAAAGATGTCCCATGTAATTTCGACCGAGATAGCCGGATGCGTTACCGATGGCGTCACTGTCCCTGCCTTTCGAAGCGAGCAGCAGCCGGGTGGATTCGAGTCCACCACCGGCGACAATAAACTCGCTTGCTTCCACCTTAAAGTGTCGTCCCGGCGCCGTAGCCGCGACAATGCCTGACACCACGCCCTGTTCGTCGAGTTTGATCTCAACGCAAACGGAATGAAGGATGACACGGATATGCGCGTCGTTCTTGAGTTCCTGCCGGTAGTGTTTACCAAAGTGGGTAGGCAGGCTCCAGCGTTCGAGTCGCGCGGAGTTCACAACGTCATTCGGAAATTCCGGGACTATTGATAGCACTGCGCCAGGCAACGCCTGCGACACATCGTAGGCATAGACACCCGCATGGCAATAGTGATTGGCGCGCGGATAGAAGCGCGCCAGTTCGTCAAAGTCGATTGGCCAGCCGCTGTAGTCAACATAATCCCGCTTCTCGAAATCAATGGGATCAAGCGGTACGCAACGGCCAGCCCACAGGGCCGAAGTTCCACCGAGTTGCCGACTTCTGCATTCACCCAGAGGGGCGTGATGTCGCGCGTTGATCAGGTGACCGTCAAAGTCACCGCTGTGCACGTCCCGTGCCCCGAGTCCGCCGGCTTCAAGGAGAATTACGTCCAGACCCTCGCGCGCCAGTTCGAGCGACAGCGTCACACCGGCGACGCCGGCAAACACAGACCAGACTTCGAATTGTCTGATCTTCAGCGAGGTCAAAGCCGTTTTGTATCACTCTGAGGTCTCATTTTACTTCAATGAATTTTAATAATATTGATGGAGATTTATGGGAAACTTGAATCGATGCAACAGGTACAGGATGAAACGTGCTCGGCAGAAAAAAAAAAAAATGCGTGCTCGGCACCTGTTCCCTTCACCCCACCCATGGTGGTGTTCCTGATACGCCAGTGTGACATATGCATTACACAGCAGAAAATCTCATGACGAAACATTATTTTGTCAGTAATCCATCATAACCAGAGAGGGCGCTTCACTGTACAGAGGGATTGAAACACTACTACCGGCTGAACCGGCCATACCTCTACCCCCTGAAGAGATCGACGCTGTTGTGACGTTTGCCGGGTGAGGTGTGATGGGGGGCTGCGTGGCAACTCTCTGGAGTTGTGTGCCGTATATTTCGGAGATTTGGTGAAAAGGTGAGTTACCGTAAGTTATTGTTTTAATGGTGCCGAGGAGAGGACTTGAACCTCCACCGGGTTACCCCGACTAGCACCTGAAGCTAGCGTGTCTACCAATTTCACCACCTCGGCGTGGCTCCCTAAACGACAGATACCTGTTTCGAGAGCGGCGAACTCTACCGCTTGATATATGACTTGTCAATTTACCCCGGCTGACCGCAAACTAACAGGTTGTAGCGTAAGCCTATCAACAAGCCGAGACAGATCTGGCGGCATCTAGCCGACCTGCACACCATTATTATGCAAAGAAAGAAGAAAAGAACGAGTAAAACTGCGCACCCCCGTGATCCGCACGCCAGCCGCGAGGCCTCGCGCTATGAACAGCCGATTGCCAGCCGCGAGCTGATTCTCGAGGTCATTACCGAGGCCGATCTTCCCGTGAACCGCGCCGATCTCGAGGTGCTGCTGGGTATCAGTGATGCCGACGGCGTGGAGGCGCTGCGACGGCGTCTGAATGCGATGACCCGGGACGGGCAACTGGTTCGTAACCGGCGCGATTGCTATGCCCGGGCTGACCAGTTTGACCTGGTGCCGGGGCGCGTCGTCGGGCATCAGGATGGCTTCGGTTTCCTGGTCACCGATGACGAGGGTGATGACGTCTACCTGTCGGCGCGCCAGATGCGTGCGCTGTTCCACGGTGACCGGGTGCTGGTGCGCATTACCGGGCTGGACCGGCGCGGGCGGCGTGAAGGCAACGTCGTCGAGATCCTGAAACGCAACACCCAGCATGTGGTGGGGCGCTTCTACAACGAGAAGGGCGTGCAGTTCGTGATACCCGATAACAAGCGCCTGCCGATGGACATTGCCGTACCGGCCGGCGAGTCCCATGGCGCACAGCATGGCCAGATCGTGTCGGTGGAAATCATCGAACAACCCAGCAAGCGCTCGCCGCCGGTTGCACGCGTGGTCGAGGTGCTCGGTGATCACATGGCGCCCGGTATGGAAATCGACATTGCCATTCGCAGCCACGATGTCCCGCAGGCCTGGCCGCCCGAGGTGGAGGCGGAGATTGCCGGCCTCGGTGAACAGGTGCCGGCGCAGGCCAAGCGCGGTCGCGAGGACCTGCGCGAGCTGCCGCTGGTGACCATCGATGGCGCCGATGCGCGGGATTTCGATGACGCCGTCTACTGTGAGGCCACACCAAAGGGCTGGCGCCTGCTGGTGGCCATTGCCGATGTCTCGCACTATGTGCACCCGGAGACGGCACTTGACAAGGAGGCCTTTGAACGCGGCAATTCCGTGTATTTTCCGGAGCGCGTCATACCAATGCTGCCGGAGATTCTGTCAAACGGGCTGTGCTCGCTGAACCCGGAAGTGGACCGCCTCTGCATGGTGTGCGAGATGATCTTCAACGGGGAAGGACGCATGATTCGCTCGCGCTTCAGTAATGCACTGATGCGTTCGCATGCACGCCTGACCTACAGCGAGGCCGCCGCCATCATGGTTGACGGTGACAAGCAGGCCCGTAAACGGCGCCAGGCACTGCTGCCGCACCTGGATGAGCTGTATCGCCTCTACAAGGTGTTGCGCAAGGAACGCGTCAAGCGCGGTGCGATCGATTTCGAGACCACCGAGACGCGCATCATTTTTGGTGAGGGACGCAAGATAGAGCGTATCGTGCCACTGGTACGCAATGATGCGCACAAGGTCATCGAAGAGTGCATGGTGGCGGCCAATGTAGCGGCGGCACGTTTTCTGGAACGTCACAAGATGCCGACGCTGTACCGCATCCACGCGACGCCCTCCGGTGACAAGGTCACCGATTTACAGGAATTTCTGAATGAACTGGGACTGGGGCTGCGCGGTGGCCGGAAACCCGCTGCCCGGGATTATTCGGCCGTGCTGGAGCAGGCAAAAGGGCGCCCGGATGAGCACCTCATCAATACGGTGCTGCTGCGTTCCATGCCACGCGCCGAGTACAACCCCGACAACATCGGTCACTTTGGCCTGGCGCATGAACACTATGCGCATTTCACCTCGCCCATCCGCCGTTACCCGGACCTGCTGGTGCACCGTGCCATCCGCCATGTACTGGCCGGGAGCAAGCCGAAGACGTTCCCCTACACGGTCGACAATATGCAGGTTTTCGGTGAGCACTGTTCGGCCACGGAACGGCGTGCGGATGACGCCACCCGCGATGCCATCGACTGGCTGAAATGTGAATACATGCTCGACAAGGTCGGTGAAACCTACCCCGGCATTATTACCGCCACCACCTCTTTCGGGATCTTTGTCGAGTTACAGGATATCTACGTGGAAGGTCTGGTGCATGTCACCGCACTGGGTAATGACTATTATCATTACGATCCCACCCGTCACTGGCTTATCGGTGAGCGTACCAACCACATCTTCCGTCTCGGTGATCCCCTGAACGTCAAGGTGGTGCAGGTTAACCTGGATGACCGCAAGATCGATTTCGAACTGAGCGAGAAACAGCAGCGCAAGACCGGCAAGAAGGGCAGGGGCAAGGACACGGAGAAGGGCAAGGCCAAATCCCGCTCCGGGCGGAAGCGCAAGACATCGCTGCGGAGAAAATCGAGGTGAAGCAATTGTACGCAAGGCTGGCGTGCAGCACGGACCCGATATGGAGCGGCTATCGGCTGCTTGCCGGGATGATGCTGTTGTTGCTGCTGAGTGCGTGTGCCACGGTATCGAACGAGCAGGCAATGACCACTGATAGCTCCCGCGGCATTGCCATCGTGCCGCTGGTTGATGGCGGTACCCGTATCGATATTGCCACGGATGTTGCATTCGACTTTGGCAGTGCCGTGCTGCGGCCCGCATTTGCCGAGCAACTGGCAACGGTCGTGAAACCGTATCTGCAGCAGCCAGTCCGGGTATCCGGCTACACGGATAATGTCGGTGCGCCGGCCTTCAACCTCGATCTGTCGCAGCGTCGTGCCCGGGCGGTTGCGGATGCGCTGCGTGCACAGGGTTTCAGTACGACGCAGCTGGCGGTCAGCGGATACGGCGAGGATAACCCGGTTGCCAGTAATGCCACCGAGACCGGTCGCCGTCTCAACAGACGCATCGAATTGCACATCAGCGCAAAAGATCCCTGATGAACAACAGTGCCGAGCAGGTGTACGGCATTCATGCGGTGGCGGCACTGCTGGCACAACGGCCCGCAGCAATCAAAAAGCTGCTGCTTGCCAGGGGGGCAAAAAACGCACAGCTCGATGGCCTGATCGAGCGAGCCGTGGCCGCCGGTATTGCACTACAGCTGCTGCCCCGTGCGGAACTCGATGCGCTCATCCCCGAGGCACGGCACCAGGGTATCATTGCCGTTGTCAGGGCCGCGTCCCATGCACGCAGTGAAAAGACATTGCCCGAATTCCTGGCGGCACTGACCGAACCGGCACTGTTGCTGGTGCTGGACGGGGTGCAGGACCCCCACAACCTGGGCGCCTGCTTGCGGACCGCCGATGCGGCTGGCGCGCATGCGCTGATCATACCGCGCGACCGTGCGGCGGGCATTACCCCGGTGGTGCACAAGGTTGCCTGCGGTGCAGTGGAATCAGTACCCATCTTTACGGTGACGAATCTGGCGCGCACCCTGCGCGCACTGCGTGAGGCCGGCATCTGGATCTACGGTGCCAGTGGCGATGCCGGTGAGTCGCTTTTCAGCACGGACCTGCGTGGCCCCGTCGCACTGGTGCTGGGCAGTGAAGGCAAGGGGCTGCGGCGCCTGACGCGTGAGCATTGCGATTACTTGCTGGCGATTCCCATGGCAGGGCAGGTAGAGAGCCTCAATGTCTCGGTGGCGGCCGGGGTCTTGCTATTCGAAGCGCGACGCCAGCGCCTGGAAAACGTTACATAAAAACAACAGCCTGCAGGAGTGGTTCGCATCCGCGATTGTGCGCCCCCTGTTTCGGAGACGCTCCGGTCCGGCGGTGCGGTTTATTGCATCTCAGGCAGCCCTCACGTAGAATGCGCGCTCTTTTAAAAGGCTGAATATCAGCTGAATTATAAACTCCTTGCCTGTTGCCGAGACAGCAGGCTACTCATCCACAAGGGGTCTTGAATGAGACATTATGAAATAGTGTTTCTGGTCCACCCTGACCAGAGCGAACAGGTACCTGCCATGATCGAACGCTATCGCGGCACGATCGAGGGTGACGGTGGTGCCATCCACCGGCTGGAAGACTGGGGTCGACGCCAGCTTGCCTACCCGATTCAGAAACTGCACAAGGCACACTACGTGCTGATGAACATCGAGTGCACCACGTCTGCGCTTGAAGAACTCAACAGTGCCTTCCGCTTCAACGATGCCGTCATCAGGAGCATGGTGATCAGCCGCAAGGAGGCCATCACCGAGCCATCCCTGCTGGTCAAGCGCCCGGAGGAAAAACGCGAGCGTGAAGAATCTGCCGGCGGTGATGCGCAGGATGAAACAGCGGATGAAGATGATGTCGCGGGCGACGTGGTCGAGGTGGCGGATGACGCTGCTGATGATGCTGCTACTGTCGCTGCACCAGAGTAATCCCGGCTAACTGAATTCAAGAGGACTTATCATGGCTCGTTATTATCGTCGTCGTAAATTCTGCCGTTTCACGGCGGAAGGAACCAAGGAAATTGACTACAAGGATCTTGCCGTCTTGAAACAGTATGTTTCAGAGACCGGCAAGATTGTGCCCAGCCGTATTACCGGCACCAAGGCAAAATACCAGCGGCAACTGTCAACGGCAATCAAGCGTGCACGTTACCTGTCGCTGTTGCCGTACTGTGACGCACACTAGCCGCATCTGACTGAAGACATCACGCAGGGCGACCGGTTACAACAGCCATGAAAGCACTGGCGGCCTATATTGTCAGTGGTCGCTGGCAAGCGGCATTGGTTGCCACTACCTGTGGCGTGCTGTCTTTTTTGCTGCCCTGGCTGGGGGGCATGCTGAACTACCTGGCGGCGGCGGTTGTGGTACTGGTGACCCTGCACGTCGGTATGCTGCCCGGTCTGCAGGTGCTGCTGATTGCGACCACCGTGACGGTGTTGTTTTACCAGTTGGTGGCGGCAGAAGCGCAGTACGGGCTGGTGATGGTGCTGCTGTTATGGCTACCCTGCTGGATGGCGGCTGTCGTCCTGTTGCAGACACGCAGCCTCGGCTCTGCATTACGTGCCGCGACCTTGTTCGGTGTTTGTCTGCTGCTGGTGGTGTTCGTGGCCTACGGCGATCCGGCACCCTGGTGGCTGGAGCGGCTGCAGCTGGTTGAAAGTACGCTGGAAGAAGCCGGTGTTTCACTGCCGGCAAGTCTGTCGGACCCCGAGTTGCAGCGCGAAGTGGCTGCCCTGTTGACCGGCATGGTGGTGGCATCTCTGGTGATTGGTGTTATTGCCAGCCTGCTGCTGGCGCGCTGGTGGCAGTCTATACTGGTGCATCCGGGCGGCTTTCGCGAAGAATTTTATGCTTTGCGGCTCGGCTCCGCGGCTGGACTGGTGACACTGGCCGTGATGGTGATGGCGCGGTTGACACAGGGTACGTTGAGTGATTTCAGTGCCCAGCTGGCGATGATATTGCTGGTGCCGTACCTGCTGGTCGGACTGGCGATTATTCACAGCCTGCTAAAGCAATACAGCCGCGGCAGTGGCTGGCTGGTGGCCGTTTATGTACTGCTGGCCATCTTTCCACAGGCAATGCTGTTGCTTGCTGCCGGTGGCTTAATGGATACCTGGATTGACTTCCGTCGGCGGCTGCGCCGCGACACGGGTGAATCCGGACAATGAGACAAGAAACTGAGTGAGGTTGTAACAATGGAAATCATCCTGCTGGAAAAAATTGCCAACCTGGGCGCCATGGGCGAGAAGGTTAATGTCAAGCCGGGTTACGGTCGCAATTACCTGATACCGCAAGGCAAGGCCGCGGCGGCCACACCCGAAAACATCGCTGACTACGAAGCACGGCGCGCAGAACTGGAAAAGGCCTCTGCCGATGCGCTGACAGCTGCAAACGCACGTCGCGATGAACTGCTCGACAAGGTCATCACCATTGCCTCGCATGCGGGCGAAGAAGGCAAGCTGTTCGGTTCGGTTGGCACCGCCGATATTGCCCATGCACTGACCGAGAGCGGCACCGCGGTCGAGCGTCACGAAGTCCGTCTGCCGGAAGGTGCTTTCAGGATGGTTGGTGAATACGATGTACTGTTACAGCTGCACACCGATGTGGATGTAACAATAAAATTGCTGATTGAGGCAGATTAGTTCATACAGCAAACAAAGAACACTGCAAGTTGTTGTAATAAAATAATACATTAAACAGACAGCTCGGGGGGGCTGTCTGATTTACTCGAGGCTGGCACAGGCACGCACAAAGTCAGCCCATTTACAATGATGTCTTTCACCTGCGTTTGTGCTATTTATTCCCCTTCACTGAACGCGGTGACGAGCACTTTTATTCAACACGGAACTCAATGGCCGAATCACTTCGCTCTGCAGAACTAGTTCATACCGGTACGGATGCGCTCAAGGTACCTCCACATTCATTGCAAGCCGAACAGGCTGTTCTCGGCGGACTCATGCTGGATAACAGCACCTGGGACACGGTTGCAGATCGCGTCACTGAAGAAGATTTCTACCGCCGTGATCACCGCCTGATTTTTCGCGCTATTGCCGAGCTGGCTGAAAAGAACAATCCTCTCGATGCCGTCACCCTGTCGGAGTGGCTGGAACACAACAACCTGCTGAATGAAGTCGGCGGACTCTCTGCCCTGGGAATGCTGGCGCAAAACACACCCAGTGCAGCGAATATAAAGGCCTATGCCGACATCGTGCGTGACAAGTCAGTGGTGCGGCAATTGATCAGCGTCGGCAACCAGGTTGCCGGTAGCGCCTACGAGGCCGAGGGGCGCAACACCAGCGAGTTGCTCAACGAGGCCGAGAAGCTGGTTTTTGATATTGCCGAGCAGGGCAATCGTGGCAAGCGCGGCTTCCGCAGCATCCGCGCACTGCTGACGGTGGCCGTCGACCGCATAGACATGCTCTCGCAGCAGGACAATCCCTTGACCGGGGTATCAACCGGTTTTACCGACATTGATGACATGACGGCTGGTTTGCAGCCCTCGGACCTGATTATCGTCGCCGGGCGACCGTCCATGGGCAAGACCACGCTGGCGGTGAACTTTGCCGAGAATGCCGCCATCAAGAACCAGGTGCCGGTGGCCATTTTCAGCATGGAAATGCCCGGTGAGTCACTGGCACTGCGCATGATGTCCTCGCTGGGTCACATTGACCAGCACAAGATCCGCACCGGCAAACTGGACGATGACGATTGGCCGCGGCTGACCTCTGCCGTGAGCCTGCTGGATACGGCACCGATCTTCATTGACGACACGCCGGCCCTGACGCCAATGGAACTGCGGGCGAGGGCGCGGCGTTTGAAGCGTGAACACGATATCGGGCTGATCGTGATCGACTACCTGCAGCTGATGACCATCGGTAACACCCGCGAGAACCGTACTACCGAGATTTCCGAGATTTCACGCAACCTGAAGGCGCTGGCGAAGGAACTGAATGTGCCGGTGATTGCGCTGTCGCAGTTGAATCGCAGTCTGGAACAGCGTTCCGACCGCCGTCCGGTGATGTCAGACCTGCGCGAATCGGGTGCCATCGAACAGGATGCCGACGTGATCATGTTCATCTACCGTGACGAAGTCTATAACGAGGAGAGTCCGCACAAGGGACTGGCCGAGATTATCATTGGCAAACAACGCAATGGTCCGATCGGCACACGCCTGCTGACCTTCCGTGGCCAGTTCACGCGTTTTGAGAATTACGCAGCCGACAACCAGTATTCAGGTGGTGAATTTGGATGAGCCGTCCCGCCCGGGCACGGATTAATCTGCAGGCCCTGCAACACAATTTTTCCCTGGTACAGCAAGCAGCACCCGACAGCCATATCATGGCGATCATCAAGGCCAATGCCTATGGACATGGCCTGGTGCGGATTGCGCAGGCATTGCCTGCGGCGGTGGCGTTTGGTGTGTCTTGCCTGGATGAGGCGATTGCCTTGCGCGAGGCCGGCTTCGACCGGCGCATTGTACTGCTTGAAGGTCTGTTTGGACCGGGTGATATCGGTCTCGTCGGTGGCTACCGGCTCGACGTGGTGGTGCACCACGACAGCCAGTTGCAGTGGCTGGCACAGGGGCAGTTGCTGCGTCCGCTGGATGTCTGGCTGAAAGTCGATACCGGGATGCACCGGCTGGGTTTTGATCCGGAGCGCATCGGCGAAATTACCTCACGCCTGCAGCAAATCCCGCAGGTGGCCAGCGTGCGCTACATGACACATTTTTCCTGTGCCGATGACCTCGATAATCCCGACACCCGTGAACAGATCAAGGTCTTTAATCGTGCGGTTGCGGGGGTGGCTGGCGAGCATTCGCTGGCAAATTCTGCCGGCCTGCTGGGCTGGCCGGATGCGCGTGCCGACTGGGTACGTCCCGGTATCATGCTCTATGGCGGTTCACCGCTTGGCGGACGCACGGCCGCGTCGCTCGGCCTGCGACCGGTCATGACACTCAGCACCCGGCTGATTGCCGTCAATGCGCGCAAGCAGGGGGATGCCATCGGTTATGGTGCTGACTGGCGTTGCCCATCTGACATGTCTGTCGGTGTGGCGGCTATTGGTTACGGTGACGGCTACCCGCGTCATGCGCCCAGTGGCACACCGCTGCAAGTAAACGGTCACGCGGCATCACTGGTTGGCCGCGTTTCCATGGACATGATCACGGTAGACCTCGGCGCGGTGCCAAACGCGCAGGTCGGCGACGAGGTCATTCTGTGGGGGGAGGGCGTGCCGGTCGATGACATTGCCGTTTCAGCCGCTACCATCTCTTACGAACTGTTTTGCGGTGTCGGTTCGCGCGTGCTGTTTGATTACAGCGCCTGACCGTTCCCTGTTTCATGCTTGACAACCGCGGGTTGTCGACTAGGCTTTGTCCGTATGGGGTCCGAACGGGGCGGGAGTTCATTAAAGCAACTTATCAGGACTTTCCGAATTGTGCGTGCCAATGCCGGGTCAAATTATTGTCTTATTGATTTGACTAATCGGTGTCGAGTCAGTCGGAACGCGGTGAACGGTGACTGGCGGACACAATACAGGGTATTGGCCTGGAGTTGAAACCATGAATGGAGGGGTGATTATGGGAGAAGTGGCTTACGATCTGAAACAACAAACGGCACACAATACAGAGATCCTTATACATATCGACGAAACCCTTGAAGAGCAGAGGCGCAATGAGCTGGTCGACGCACTGGAAGCAACAGATGGCATACACACTGCTGAATTCTGTCCATTGAGGTATCACCTGGTGCTGGTGCAGTACGACAGGGACAACCTCAGGTCTCAGGATGTTCTCAATAAGGTGAAGGAGCAGGATGTAAACGCTCAACTGATTGGTCCCGTGTAGCCAAATAACTATTGGTACCCATTGATCCCGGAGTCACACTCCGGGATTCTTTTTGTTCGTATAAATTTACCTGTACCACGAACCGCGCCGGGGACGGCGCGCCTGCAGGATCTGGATACACCGGCAGGTGATTGTTTGTGCGAGGCGGTGCATCTTTCGCAGCCGTGACTGTGTATACAAATCCCTGCCGGCCGGGTAGCCTGTGCAGCCATGGCAAAATCCAGAACCCTCTACACCTGCAGCGCCTGTGGAGCAGAGTCATCCCAATGGGCCGGGCAGTGTAACGACTGTGGTGGCTGGAACACGCTCTCTGAAGTCGTCGTGATGCCGAAAGCCGTTGCCGCGCGCTTTTCCGGCTACAGTGGCGAGGCGCCGCAGACGGTGCAACGCCTGTCGGCGGTTAAAACGGACCAGCAGTTGCGAACCTCGGTGGGCATGCAGGAACTCGACCGGGTGCTGGGTGGCGGACTCGTGACCGGTTCGGTGGTGCTGATCGGGGGTGACCCGGGTATCGGTAAATCCACCCTGCTATTGCAGGTGCTCTCCGCGCTGTCCGGTGGGCTCGATTCACTCTATGTCACCGGCGAGGAATCGCCGCAACAGATTTCACTGCGTGCGCAACGCCTCGGTATCAAGGGTGATGACATCCGCCTGTTTTCCGAGACCTCCGTGGAACGCATTATTGCCACGGCCGACCGGGAACGACCACAGGTCATGGTGCTGGATTCCATCCAGACACTGTACACGGAGGCCTTGCAGTCCGCACCCGGTTCCGTGGCACAGGTTCGCGAGAGTGCCGCACAGCTGGTGCGTTTTGCGAAGCAATCGGGTATCGCCATGTTCCTGGTCGGGCACGTCACCAAGGAAGGGCAGCTGGCGGGCCCCCGCGTACTGGAACACATGGTCGATACCGTGTTGTACTTTGAAGGCGATCCCGGTGACCGTTACCGTATCCTGCGCGCCATTAAAAACCGCTTCGGTGCCGTCAATGAACTGGGCGTGTTTGCCATGACGGAACACGGGCTGAAAGAAGTCACTAACCCGTCGGCGATCTTTCTGTCGCGGCACGAACAGGCAGTACCCGGCAGTGTCGTTATGGTGACCTGGGAAGGCACCCGGCCGATGCTGGTGGAGGTACAGGCGCTGGTCGATCAAAGCCAGCTCGGTAACCCGCGCAGGGTAACGTTGGGTCTGGAGCAGAATCGCCTCTCCATGCTGCTGGCTGTGTTGCATCGCCACGGCGGGTTAACGCTGGGTGACCAGGATGTGTTTGTCAATGTCGTCGGTGGTGTGCGCGTCAATGAAACAGCGGCGGATCTTGCCGTGTTACTGGCGGTCATGTCGAGCTATCGTAACCGGCCGTTGCCGGCTGACCTGATTGTCTTTGGCGAGGTCGGCCTGTCGGGGGAGCTGCGGCCGGTGCCGAATGGCCAGCAACGCATCAGCGAGGCCGTCAAGCATGGTTTTCACAAGGCCATTATCCCGGCGGCGAACAAACCGAAAGCGGTATTGAAAGGGCTAGAGGTGACGGCGGTGAATCGTCTCTCTCAGGTGCTGGAAAAGGTAGCTGAAGGCTTCTGACTGTGTATCGCGCCCCTGTGGATTGTTGCGGGTCGCTATTGAAGACGGAACAGGATAAATCCCAGGTCGTCGGGCTTGTGGGGCAATACCTCGGAAAACTGTGTCATGCGTGCACGGCAGGCCTGCAGCAGCTGTTCTGCCACAGCAGGCAGGGGGCCGGTGCGGATGATTTCCTTGATCTCCCCGGCATGCAGGTTATCGAACAGGCCATCGCTGCCAATCACCACAGTGTCCAGTGGCGCCAGCGTGATTCTTGGTCCGATTTCAACCCGCATGTCGGTCGTGCCAATGATATTGGAAACAAGATGACGTTCCTTGTCATGGATGGCGTCGCCGGCTTCCAGCAGTCCGGCTTCGACCGCATAGCCCACGGGGGAATGTGAAATCGTCTGATACTTCAACTTGCCGCGTTGCCCGGTGATCATGATTTCAGAGTCGCCGACATGATAGGGACGAACGCTCCTGTTCTCGATTTCCACCACGGCGATCGTCGTGCCACCGCCGCTTCCTGTTGCCATGACCTCCTTGTTAGCCTGTTCGATACCATCCAGAATCGCCTCGCGAAACCCGTTTTCTTCGCTGCAGTTTGCAACGATGTTCCGGCTTACCTGGCGCACGGCAATTGATGATGCCTGTTTGCCTGAAGGAAGCCCCCCGAGCCCGTCGGCAACGACCAGCACACCGGCAGCGTTGCCGCAGGGGATGAGTCCCAGTGCATCTTCATTGCCGGATTCCTTGTCAGGGGCGCGTCCGGTCCAGGCGCAGGCAATGCCCTGAGCAAAACGAAAGGTGGTGATCCCGGCAACATCCTCGCCCAGGTACAGTTCGGGTTCAGTGAGTGTTATTCCCATGACAGTGTTTCCAGATGCTCCCGCAGCTGCCCGGCGCTGCGAAACTTTTTCAGGATGAGTGTGCGCTTCAGGCCACAGCATATACGCTTGACTACCTGCGGCTGGTTTTTGTAGTGCCTGCGCCCGCCGACTGCATCATGGAAAATCCTGATCATTTCAACGACATCATCATGTATGTTCACCGGTTTTGGTGTGCCCCGGTGGTAGAAATCGAGCAATTTCAAATCGAACCCCAGCCCGTAACGCTGCACGATAATGTTGTCGGTATGCAGATCTCCGTGATACTCCTTCATCTGGTGAATGCACTCGATTCCAGCCGCCAGTGCATGCAGGAGATGCAGTCCCTGGAACGGTGCAAGGCGTTTGCCGGGTTGCCGCTCGAGGAAGCCGGTTAACATCTCTCCTTCGACGAACTCGGATACCAGCAGCGTGATAGGGAGGCCGTGACAGGTGATGGTCTCTCTGGAGTGATACTGGATGACGATTGAACAGTGTCTCAGCTTGTGGAGCTTGCGTGCGTAGAAATTGGCGGTGCGATCCTTCAGGTTGCGCTGAGGATAAAAAAGCTTGACCGCTCGTTCGATGTCCGTCGGGTGTTCCCTTACCAGATACGCCTCACCTTCCCAGCCAGTACCGAGCGATTGTATGACTTCGTACTTTCGCGACAGGAGTCTCCCGGGCTTTATGTCGAAGTGATCAATGACACCTGTGCCTGAATGTGTACGTTTTCCCATGAAACCTGATGCTGGTGAACTCTTCAGTGTGTAGTTGGACAATCCGGTAAACCGCGATGATCAATCTGAATGGTATTCCAGAAAAGAGCGGATAGACAGAACGGCGTGCGAGGCAAGCGCGATTATCTGTTAAGATCGGTGGATGGCAGGGCGCGGCTGGCCGTACCGGCAGCATGTGCTTTATTGATCTATATCAACTGTCTGTCACTGGAAAAGAGTTATTTTATTGTAAAATTATAAGCTTCGGGACAATCCTCTCGATTGCAGACATTCGACGGCTGCAAGGTGATTGATCACGGACACACACACATAAAAACGATACATGCTGCGCTTGCAGAACGACAATCAGCCTGATCCACACTGCCGACCAGTGAGGTATTATGCTGGATTCTTGGGAAACAGGCGGGTTATGCTTGCTGTTCTACTGTGCAGGAGAGTAATGCCTTGTTAAATTCCACCAGCCCGACCAACGATCGCCGCCTGAGTTCCTCCCTGCTGGATGGCGTCCGCACTCATCTTGCTTCCCGTGTTGTCGGGCAACGCGACCTCGTCGACAGCATGCTCATCTGCCTGTTGAGCAAAGGCCACGTGCTGGTGGAGGGTATGCCCGGGCTGGCGAAGACAACCGCAGTCAAGACACTGGCAGAGGCTATCGAGGGTGACTACCACCGCGTCCAGTTCACTCCGGACCTGCTGCCTTCCGATCTCGTCGGTACCGATATCTACCGTCATGAAAAGGGCGAGTTCGAATTCCGTGCCGGACCACTGTTCCACAATATCCTGCTGGCCGACGAGGTCAACCGGGCACCTGCAAAAGTACAGTCTGCCCTGCTCGAGGCGATGGGGGAGTGTCAGGTCACGGTCGGTCTGAAAACCTATACCATGCCGAAACTGTTCATGGTGCTCGCCACCCAGAACCCGATCGAACAGGAAGGCACCTACAACCTTCCGGAAGCACAGCTGGACAGATTCCTGATGCATGTACGCGTCGATTATCCCAGCCGCGACGAGGAACTGGCCATCCTGGAACTCGACAGCAACCAGCAATTGACCGCACCGGCGCCGCCCGCCGAGGTGCTTTCCCAGCAGCAACTCTTCAAGCTGCGGGAAGATGCGGCAAAACTCTATCTGGATCCAAAACTGAACCATTATATTGTCGATCTTGTACAGGCCAGCCGCAAACCGGAGGCCTATGACGAGGGTCTGAAACGCTGGTGCCGCATTGGTGCATCGCCGCGTGCTACCATTGCGCTGGCACGCTGCGCCCGTGCCCGTGCATGGATGGACGGTGAAGAGTACGTCGCGCCTCACCATATCCAGGCGGTAGCGCCGGACGTACTCCGGCACCGCATCCTGCTGACCTTCGAGGGCGAGGCGGAAGGTGTGACGAGTGATGAATATATCAGGCGTCTGCTGGAGGTCGTGGCAATTCCGTGATTGCCGGAATGATTGTTCGCTCCGGGCCTGAGATTCACTTAACCGCTGTCACGCAATGAGTCTCCATCCACAACTTGACGACCTGCTGGAACTCCGCCACCAGGCCCGTACCCTGGGTGTCGCCGCGCATCACCTCGTTAATTCCACCTTTACCGGGCTGTATGCCTCGGTATTCCGCGGTACCGGCCTCGACTTCGATGAGGTTCGTGAATACCGCGAGGGCGATGACATCCGCAGCATGGACTGGCTGGTCACCGCCCGCACCAATATCCCGCACATCAAGATTTTCCGCGAAGAGCGCCAGCGCAGTGTCATCCTGTGCATCGACATGGGGCCGCACATGAACTTCGGTACCCGTGGTACCTTCAAGTCGATCCAGGCCGCGCGCACCGCGGCGCTGATTGGCTGGGCGGCCAGCAAGCAGCATGACCGCGTCGGTGGTGTGCTGTTTGGCAACCCGGCAACCGGATTGCGCTATTTCCGGGCCACGCCGGGACGCCGCGGGCTGTGGCGCTTGCTGCGGGCATTGACGCAACCGATCGAGCAGGGCGATACCGATGAGTCCCAGTTGATGGCCGCCTTGCAACATCTGGACAGTGGTACCGGCACCGGCTCGCTGATCTTTGTCATCGCTCCCATCAATAATGTCACCGCCGGTTTCGAGCGTATCCTGGGGAGCCTGAAGCAGCGCCATGATGTCGTTCTGTTGCCGGTCGATGACCCGGCTGATCGTGATTTGCCTTCCATGGGGCCGGTCATCTTTTCCAACGCAGCCGGCGAGCTTCTGGAGGTGGATACGGATAGCGAGGCCGGTCGCGAGGCGTTTCGTCTCGACTGGGAACAGCGCCGTGAGGAACTGCAGCAGTTGTCCTTTCGACTGAAGCTGGGCCTGATACCGGTCAGCACCCACGAGGATGTGCACAAGTCGCTCGTCGCTGGATTGCGCCACTACGCGGGCAGGCGCTAGCCGCGGCAATGGATACCGGGGCGACAGTGTTACGCGATATCCATGGCCTTGATGCGGCCCCGTGGTGGCCACTGGCACCCGGCTGGTGGTACCTGGCGGGGCTTGTCTGTCTGCTGTTGTTGGCCATCGGACTCAGATACTGGTTGTTCTATCACGCAGGCTGGCTTGGCTGGCGGGGTGATGCGCGCCGTCAACTGCGCCAATTGAAAAAATCCCTGGCCACTGAAGATCCGCACGCGGTGGCTGGTCGCTTGTCGGAACTGCTGCGCCGTATTGCCATGGTGCGCAGTGGCCGCCAGCAGGCAGCCGGCCTGACGGGTGACAGCTGGCTGCTGTGGCTGGCACAGCAGGACAAGACCGGGTTTGACTGGGAACAGCGTGGACGAATTCTCCTCACGGCACCCTACATGCCGCCGGCAATGGCCATTGAGCGTGATCAACTGGCTACCCTGATACGCGCAGCCACCCGCTGGATCGATGCCTCGCGGCCTGTAAAACAAAGTCACGGTTTCACACGGCGGCTCAAGGGACTACTGTCAGTCGTGCCGGGTAAAGGAGGAGCAAGCCGTGTTTAGTTTCCACTGGCCCTGGTTTGCACTGCTGCTACCGTTGCCGTTACTTATCTGGAAATTCTGGCACCGGCCACACGGGGCCACGGATGCCTATACCCATGCAGACCGCTCCACACTGTTGCACCCGGCGCTGGGAAGACTGGCGTCAACCTTTGTCACCTCCCGCTCACTCACCCATGCCGGCAGCCGTCTGCAGATCTTCATGCTGGCACTGTTGTGGGTAGCGCTGGTCGCCTGCCTGATGCGTCCGCAGTGGCTGGAACCGTACACGGAAATCCATACCGAGGGCTATGACCTGATGCTGGCCATTGATGCCTCGCGCTCCATGGAGGCACTGGACTTCAGCGTCGAAGGCCGGCAGGTCACTCGCATGGCCGTGGTCAAGGGTGTCATCGGGCGCTTTATCAAGGCCCGCGACGGAGACCGTATTGGACTGGTGGCATTCGGCAGCCAGGCATTCGTGCTGTCTCCCATGACGCTCGACAATGACGCCGTGTACAGTCTGGTTGACAATATCGTCTCGCGCATGGCCGGTGATGGCACGGCCATCGGTGATGCCATCGGACTGGGTGTGAAAAAGTTACGCGATCGACCCGAGGGATCGAGGGTCCTGATCCTGGTGACGGATGGTGAAAATACCGAGGGCAGTCTGCCTCCAAGACTGGCTGCACAACTGGCCGCATACGAGGGCATCCGTATCTATACCATTGGTGTTGGCAGCAAGGGGCTGGTGCCGTTTATGGAAAATGGCCGCATGACCCAGGTGAAGATGGAGATCGACGAGGACTTGCTGACAGAGGTCGCGAGTATTACCGGCGGCGAGTATTTCCGTGCAACGGACTCCGATGCACTGGAGCAGATCTACCAGCGCATCGATGCGCTGGAAAAAACCCAGGCAGAATCACGCACGGTCATGATAGCGCGGCCACTGTACCGCTGGCCGCTGGGGCTGGCGCTGCTGGCGCTGTTGCTGCTTGGCCTGTTCCCGGACGGTATTCCACGGTCGTGGTTGACGCGGAGGGCGCATGGCTGAACTGCTGGCAGCCTTTCACTTCAGCGAACCGGCCTGGTTGTGGGCGCTGCTGTTGTGTGTGCCGGTTGCCGGCTGGCTGCTGCTGTTCCGGCACCTGAGCGGTAAGAACGAACGCATTCAGCAATACGCCGACGCCCACTTGTTGCCCCACTTGCTGGGACGCTCGACCGCCTCCTCGAGTACCCAGTGGCAGCGCTATGCACGCTGGGCTGGCCTGTGGACGTTGCTGGTGCTGGCCATGGCAGGACCCCGCTGGGGGTTTACCGATGTGCAGCTATTTCGCCCGGGTACCAATCTGCTGATTTTAATGGATATCTCGCGGTCAATGCAGGTGGCGGATGTACGTCCGTCACGACTGGCACGGGCGCGTCAGGAGGTCGAAGATCTGTTGAACGAGAACCGCGGTGTTCGGGTCGGCTTGATCGGTTTTGCCTCGGTTGCGCATGTCGTCTCACCGGTTACCGAGGATATGCAGGGTATACACCGGGTGCTGTCCGCCCTCGATACCAGCCTGGTCAGGTTGCAGGGCAGCCGTTTGCTGTATGCACTTGAGCGGGCGCAGCAACTGCTTGCGGGACAGCCAGCGGAAAGCGTCAATTCAATACTGATTATTACCGATGGCGATTTCGATGAACCGGGTCTCGAGCAAGGCCTGAAGGAGTTGGCTGCAGCGGGAATTCGGGTGCATGTCCTCGGTGTCGGCACACCGGAAGGTGATGCGATACCCGGCCAGGAACCTGACAGTCCCTGGATTATGAACAGGACCGGTCAGCCGGTGAAATCGTCGCTCAATGAACCCTTGCTGAAATCATTGGCAAAGGCCGGCAATGGCCTCTACCTGCGTGCTGATTACCGTGAGCAGGATACCGGCGAGATTCTTGCCGAGGTAAAGGCACAGGCCTTGCCCGGTGCGGACCGTGATGAACGGACACGGGTCTGGAATGAGCACTATTACTGGCTGGCCGGGCTGGCCCTGCTACTGTTGCTACCCCTGTTTCGCCGTACCCAGCCGGGGAGCAGCCTGTGAAACGCATGACCACAACCGTACAGGGTGGCACTGCCCGGCGCTTCTCTCTGAGCCGGGCAGCGCTGTTGCTTGGCTGCCTGCTCTGTACGAGTGCCGTCAACGCAGCCTGGTTCAAGAACCCTGAACAGCAAGCGGTGCAAAAATTTGAACAGGGTGAATACAGCGACGCGGCCAATGAATTTTCCGATGACTACCGTCGCGGCGTCGCACTGTACCGCGCGGGCCACTATACAGATGCCGCCGAGGCCTTCGCCAGCGTCGAGCGTGAAGAGGTCAAGGCAGATGCGCTTTATAACCTGGGCAATACCCGCTACAAGCGCAGTGATTACGCCGGTGCGGTCGAAGCCTATACGGCATCGCTGGAACTGCGATCGGATGATGAAGATACACTGCATAACCTGGCACTGGCCAAGAAGATGCTTGAGCAGAGCCTGACGGAAGAGATCGAGGAACAGCAAACCGAGGAGCAGGAACAGGAGCAGGAGGAAGAACAGCCGCAGGAGGAAGAAAAGGAATCCGAGGAATCAGAAGAGTCTGAGGAATCGGAGGAATCCAGCGGCGAGGAAGAACAGGAGTCCGAGGAATCCAGCGGCGAGGAAGAACAGGAGTCCGAGGAATCGTCCGGTGATCAGGAGCAGGAATCCGAGGAATCGTCCGGTGATCAGGAGCAGGAATCCGAGGAATCGTCCGGTGATCAGGAGCAGGAATCCGAGGAATCGTCCGGTGATCAGGAGCAGGAATCCGAGGAGTCGTCCGGTGATCAGGAGCAGGAATCCGAGGAATCGTCCGGGGACCAGGAGCAGGAATCCGAGGGCTCATCCGGCGATCAGGAGCAGGAATCCGAGGAATCGTCCGGGGACCAGGAGCAGGAATCCGAGGGCTCATCCGGCGATCAGGAGCAGGAATCCGAGGATGCCTCCGGGGATCAGGAGCAGGAGTCCAAGGGTTCATCCGGCGATCAGGAGCAGGAATCCGAGGATGCCTCCGGGGATCAGGAGCAGGAATCCGAGGATGCCTCCGGGGATCAGGAACAGGCGTCCGAGGGTTCATCCGGCGATCAGGAACAGGAGTCCGAGGATGCCTCCGGGGACCAGGAACAGGAGTCGGAAGGTGCCACGGGGGAGGAAGACAAGGAAGCCGAGGAGGCCGAGGGCGGCCAGGAAGAGGAAACGGATGAAGCCAGTGGCGGCATGGAGGAGGAGCTGGAGGATGCCGCCGGTGGTGAGGATGAGACGAAAAAACAGTCGGGAGAAGGCGAGGATGAGCAGGAAAAGGGCGATTTGGGCGAGCAAGGTGATGAAAATGATGGTAATCTACCTATAGACAATACTGATAAGGGTGCCGCGCCAGAGGAGGAAACTGGTGACGCCGGAGGAGGCGAAGAAGAACGGGACCGGCAAGAGGCCGGCAGCTCGTTAGAACAGCCAGGCGGATCGGGTGGTACCCCTGAAGAGATTTCCGAGGAGGAAGCCGCCGCCAGCGAGGCCGTTGACCAGTTTGATCAGATAGGTCGTGGGCCGGGTGAAGAAGATCCTGATGCAAAACCGACCGGTCTCCCTGACGAAGATGCGATTCCTGGAACCGGGATCTCGGTGATCATGATGGATCAATGGCTGGAACAAATTGAAGGTGACCCTGCCTACCTGTTGCGCAACCAGTTCATGCTTGAGGAGCGGCAGGAACTTGATCAACGCGGTCGCGAGCTGATGGAAACGCGGCCGTGGTAGTGGCAGGGACGTGGCTGTTAGATGAGGTCCCGGGGTGTTGTATTGACGCTGTACCCAGACAATAAATTGCAGGAGCGAGCACAGTGAACTACAAGAAGTGTCTAGAAATTTCTATCGGCTGTATGTTTGCCGGACTCCTGACGAGTGTCAGCGTGCAAGCAGGCGGTTTTTCCTTCAGTTCCAGCAATGGGCCAGCAAAGAATACGCATATCACCACCAACAGACCCTGGGGCAATATCGAGGCATTTAAACCCGGCCTGAAGAGCGAGCCGCTACCGGTAATGCCTGGCGGCCCGCAGTACCTTGGCGCTGCGCCTGGCACCGGATGGTATCCGGCGCAGATGCCCGGAACTGAAAATCAATCAACGACCAAACAACCTGTTGTAGAGACAGAAATCAGCGGCGCGGTATTTTACGAGCAACAGAACATCGTTTACACCGTGCGGGTTGTCAGCAGCGATAACCTGAAGACGCTTAATCCCGTCATTCCACGCATCAAGGGTGCAATACTGGAACAGGTGGATGGTCCTGTCGCCTCGACGCGCAAGTCCTGGCAGGACAGCTCCCGTGAGATCGTCAACGAATACCACTTCAAACTGACGCCGTTACGTCCCGGTGAAATCGTTGTTCCTGCCATTGAATTCACCGGTACCCATGTTGCAAGCAGACAGTGGAATGCTGCGCCGGGAAGCCCCGCCAGCAGCGCCGGCAAGAGCTTTACCATTGCTGCCGACAGTCCACTGGTACTGCAGGCGTTACCGGCTGACCCCTTTGTAACCCCCTGGCTGCCACTGAATGACCTGAGACTGCAGATGCAAATGCCTGATAATGCGCCCGCCAAGGCCGGTGTACCCGTCACGCTGACGCTTGAGCTGACCGCCAGGGGAGCGCTGGGTACACAGTTGCCGTCGCTGGAACAGCAGATCAAGAGTGAACAGTTCCGGGCTTACCGGGACTCGGTCACTACCAGTAACGGTATCTCCAGTGATGGCACGAAGCTGATCGGTAGTCGCAAGGAAACCTATACCATCATTCCACTGCAGGATGGCTGGATACACCTGCCTACCATTCAGGTCGCCTGGTGGGATGTGGATACGGACAAACCCATGCTTGCCGGTTTGCCGGGACAGGAAGCTGCTGCCAACGCTGTGGCGAGTCGCGAAGCAGCTTTGGCAGCCGGCGAACAGGATATGTTCGCCATGTACTTCTGGGCGCCGCTGTTAATCGTACTGGGATTGATCGTGGGTTACTGGCTGGGCGCCTGGGCGCGTACCCGGCCATTCTTCAAGTCGGCCGGCAGCAGGGCGGGCAACTGGCTGTCTGCTTCAGGACAAAGCGCGGTGCAGCACACGGTGGCGGCGGGCAGGAAGCTCTCCCCAATGCCCTACCTGGATAAGCTTCGCACAAGTTTTGCCTTTATCATGCCAAGACCTGTCAAACTGTGGTTATGTGTTCGCTGTATTGAGCGTGAGGACAGGCCGGAGGCCTGGTGTACCGAGTTCAGGTCACGTATATGCAAGCATCTGGATATTTCCAGTCATGCACCCATTTCCGCTATTGCCGAGAAAATTATCGAGGTGCAACCAACGGCGCAACCTGCCAGGTTGCGTGCCCTGGTACAGTCAATGGATAACGCACTTTATGGTGCCGGACCCCTGGATTTTTCAGCCTGGAAGAAAGACCTCAGGCGGCAGTTACGTCCACGCCTGTATCGCAGTCGGCGATCTGCTCTGCGGCGCGCACGCCGTGAACTTCCGGCGCTGAATCCACACGTGGCATAACTCGCTGGCGTACGGGCGAGCAACGTGACAGCCAGGCTGCAGGGTTTGGAATGCAAGTCGGGAATACAGCAGGCGAGTCTATGGTGAGACTGGTCGTGAGACAGAGAGGCAGCAGCCGTTTTGATCTGCCTGTTGAGTTTCCGTTAACGGAAACTCAGGGGCTTTGTATCGTTCATGACCGCAGGCGGGTGCCTGATCGACGCAAGCCAAAACATGACATTGAAGATCTGAAAATCATACTCTCGAAAATGAGCAGGGACTGACTGACACGCTGGTCAGATACACCACCGCGATTAACAGACGACCTTCGGGTCGTTTTTTCGTCCAGGGATTCGGGAATGATTGCTGTCGCGGTTGTGGGAAACAAGGAGTACGGTCCGGGGGTAAAGGTCTCTGACGCAGGGCGGTATTTCAGTTAAACTCCTCGATTTATAATCATTCACCACAGAGACAAAGAGCACACGGAGATAAAGGCTTTAAAGAAGGTCAATACCATCGTTCAGCTTCTGGCTCTTTCCTCAATGAACGAAATAGTTAGAAACTCTGTGCTCTCTGTGTCTCTGTGGTTAACTGAATAGTAACCCTTATTATTGTATTCCGGAGTCTGCTGCATGAAGTTCACCATTGACGAGTTCCGCGCCTGGAAGAATAAAAGCATCACCCTGCTGGGAATGTCCGGGGTGGGCAAGACTCACCTGTCGATGCTGCTGCGGGCAAACAACTGGTTTCACTACTCGGGTGATTACCGCATCGGAACCCGCTACCTGGACGAGCCGATCATGGACCTGATCAAGCAGCAGGCGATGCAGACGCCGTTTCTGCGCGAACTGCTGCGCCGCGACTGGATCCAGATTCGCAACAATATCAAGGTCAACGACCTCGGTCCGGTAATGAGTTTCGTCGGCAAGCTCGGCAATCCCGAGCTCGGTGGCGTGCCGCTGGATGAGTTTTCTGGCCGCCAGGCGCTGTATCGCGAGGCAGAAATCGCAGCCATGCAGGATGTTCCCGTGTTTATACGCAAGGCGCATGAGATTTACGGTTACGACAACTTCGTCAACGACGTCGGCGGCAGCCTCTGTGAACTCGATGAGCCGTCCGTGATCGACCTGCTGGTGGAGCACTCGCTGATCCTGTATATCCGGGTCACCGAGAAGGCTGAGGAGGATGCGCTCATCAGTCGTGCGCAGAGCAGTCCCAAACCGCTGTATTATCGCCCCGAGTTTCTTGCCGAGCAGTTGCGGCAGTATCTCGACTTGAACAGCCTGGAATATGCCGCACAAATGGATCCGGACGATTTCTGTCGCTGGGTATTCCCGCGCCTGTTCCATTCGCGCGTGCCGCGTTACGAGGCCATAGCGCGTCCGCATGGCTACACCGTCACTTCGCACGAGGTGGCAGCGGTGCGCGACGAACAGGACTTTCTCGACCTGCTGGAACACGCCATCGCCCGCAAGGCGGATGAACCTCAGGAATAGACGGCATGCCGATTGTCGCCCATAATGAATTGCCGACCTTCCAGCGCCTGCGCCAGGAAGGCCAGACCATTCTCGCACCTGGCCGTGCCCGGCACCAGACCATCCGCGAGTTGCACATCGGCGTGCTCAACATGATGCCCGATGCGGCACTGGCCGCGACCGAACGCCAGTTTTTCCGCCTGGTAGGGGAGAGCAACCCCATTGCGCAGTTCTACATGCACCCGTTCACGCTGCAGGAACTGCCGCGCGGTGAACAGGCGCGGGCGCACATCGAACGTTACTATGATTCTTTTGCACAGATACGCGACGAGGGGCTGGATGCGCTGATTATTACCGGTGCCAATGTCACCCATCCCGACCTGTCGCAGGAACCCTTCTGGGAGCCACTGCGCGAGGTGTTCGACTGGGCGCAGGAGAACGTAACCTCGGTGCTGTGTTCCTGTCTCGCCACCCATGCGGCAATGCAGTTTCGTCATGGCCAGAAGCGTCACGCGCTGCCTGCCAAGCGCTGGGGCGTGTTCACGCACCGCGTGATCCAGGCAAGCCATCCGCTGGTGAACGATGTCAACACACAGTTTGATGTGCCGCATTCACGTTTCAACAACATCAGTGCCGACCAATTCCGGGAGGCCGGCCTGCACGTGCTGGTGGAGAGTGTCGAGGCAGGGGTGCACCTGGCCGTCAGTGCGGACGGTATCCGTGTGGTCTATTTCCAGGGGCACCCGGAGTACGACACCGTGTCCCTGCTGAAGGAGTACAAGCGCGAGGTGCAGCGTTTTGCTGCCGGCGAGCGCAGTGCCTATCCGCCGTTTCCGGAGAACTACCTCAAGCCACGTGAACAGGCCATTCTCAACGAATATCGCCTGCGCCTGGCTGCTGCGCAGTCCGCGGGCGAGCCGGCACCCGAATTTCCGGAACAACTGGTTGCCGGGCGTATCGACAATACCTGGCACGATGCCGCCGAGGGTATCGTCGGTAACTGGATCGGTCTGGTTTACCAGCTGACCCATGAAGAGCGGAAACTGCCCTTCATGGATGGTGTGGACCTGCACAACCCGCTCGACCTCGACTGGATCTCCGAGTCCTATACGTAACCGTCCCCGGCACAAGGAGCAAATACATGCAGTCCGGCCCCAGAGAAATCGTCACCCCGTTCAGGCCCATCCCGCTGGATGTGCCTGAGGCCATGGCACCCAACGAGTTCTTCAACAGCACCGAGAACCTGAATGACCTGATGAACAATAACGGGCTGCTGACCAATCCGGAAAACCTGTTGCTGTATCGAAAGGCGCTGGGGCACAGTTGCGAGTTCGACACCTCCATTATCTACAACACTTCGAACTGTATTCTCAATCCGCTGGGTCGGCCGGTACGCCGCACCCAGGTGCCTGACGATGTGAAGCATATCTGGAACCGCATGAACCAGATCATTATCGACTACATGGTGGAACGTTATCCGGATCCCGAGTCACACCTGCTACTGGCCGGTGAGGCCAGTCTCGACGCCACCTGGCCACTGACGTCACCGGGTGTACCCAGTATCCGCATGCTGCACAATCATTTCATCGTCTTCAGCAAGGACGAGCTGCGCGCCGCGCAACCGGCCGATCCGAAAAATCCGAATCTCACGGACGGTGGCCAGCACAGTCTGTTCGAGGCCTATATGCACGATGTTTATCGCGAGTTCTTTGACCGCGCGCTGGATCTGGAAATCCTCTGGCCGGTGGGTGAAACGGGTTCGCGTATCGAGTTGACAGGTTATCCGCAGGGCCTGCCGAGCTGGGAAGTCCAGGGCGGGGTGGCGGCACTGGAGGAGGTCGGTTTCTGGAAGGAGTATGACGAGATACTGAAAGGCTTCATGGATTTCTACCGTACTTTCTTCAGCCAGGTGTCGACACGCAATGCGCCGATGCTGGATGATCTGTACTTCCCGGCGCATGTCGAGAATGTGCTGCTGTTCAATAATGATTTCCTGAAAACGGCGAAGAAGGTTCGCGACAGCTGTGTCGTGGATGCCGCCTACGCCAATGCCATTCGCTGGCAGCCGGCCTTCAAACAGCTTATCTACCGCAACGATGAGGACAAGCTGATCGTCACCATCAGCCAGAACTCGATTGGCAATGCCATCACCGAACTGCTTGGCGTGGTGGTGAAGCGCGTTCCCGATGCCGAGGCCTACGAGCGCTTCGAACCGCAGTTAATCGAGCAGTTGCTGGAAGTGCGCCGCCGCCTGATCGAGGCCGACCTCGGCGAGGCCATAGAGACGCCCTTCTGGCCGGGCTGAGCCACTTTTCACGCCAGGCCTGCCGTTTGTCACAGGCGCTGTAATTATTCGCGGCACACTACCGGATGTGATTATTTACCGAGTACGTGGCGTATTTCGGGCATCATGCGCATGACGCACTGTTCGCCTTCCTGGATGGCTTCTTTGGCGCGATAAAACTCCATCAGGCCAATATGCGACAGCTTTGGCGACAGCATGATATCCGGCGGATCGCCCGCCAGTCGGCTGCGCGTGATTCTGTCCTGTGCAATATTGATAGAGCCGGCAATCGCCTCGAACAGACCGGGCGATGAGGTCTTTTCTTCGTCATTCCTGAATATATCCGGCGAATATTTATTCACTGCCCTTGATAACCTGTCGAGGACATTGTTGCTGTCGGTTGCCGGCTCATCTTGTTTCTGTATGAAATGCTTGCCCACGACACCGCCGTTCAGATTCACGGATATCACGATGTCTGCCCCCAGGGCATGGCAAACGGACACCGGTACCGGATTCACCAGACCGCCATCCACCAGCCATCTTCCCTGATGCTGCAAGGGTGGGAAAAGACCTGGCAGGGATATCGATGCCCATACCGCGTCGATCAGCGGACCGCTGGTAAACCAGACCTCCCTACCGGTCTCCAGGTCAGTCGCCACGGATGCGAATTTCACAGTGATATCTTCGATAGATTCATCCTCGCGGCAGACACACTGGAGGAAGAATTCATGCAATTTTTCAGTATCGACGAATCCGTTCAGCGACAGATTCAGTTCGATGTACCTGGCAAGCTCCACCTTGGTTAGCGAGCGTACCCACTGTTCCAGCTTGTCGAGATTACCGGAGACGTAGGCGGCAGCGACAATGGATCCGATGGAACAGCCGCAGACAACCTGCGGGTGAATATCCAGTTCCGACAGGGCCTTGATGACGCCAATGTGTGCCCAGCCCCGGGATGAGCCGCTACCGAGGGCAAGGCCAATGCACGGGGCGGATTTTTGCTTGTGACTCATTGATTGAATCCTCTCACCGAATCTCCCTGCACAGCCAAAAACCGGCATAAAGGCGAGGAAGTAATTGTCCTATCCCGGTGGCTGTGCGGCTTCGACCACTTCCCTGGTGATTTCCAGCAGCTGTTGTCCCTGCTGTTCCCGCACCAGCCCGGTGGCGTGCGGGTCGAATTCGAGACGCTTGACGATGGTGCCGAATACTTCCCGCAAGGCCCGTGCGCCGAGCCGGTTTTTCTTCGCCGCCAGGTCGGCGATCAGGCAGGTCGCCTCCTCGGAGATAGTGAGTGTGATGCCGGCATGTTTGAAATAATCAACCGCGGCGGGCCAGATGGCACCTTCGGTGTCGTTGAATATCCTTGCCAGGTCGGGAGCGCTCAAATCAGCCAGCATGACAACGCTGTCGAAGCGGGACAGGAATTGTGGCGACATGCCGTACTGGAAGATATCTTCCTGTGTCATGTAGCGGGCAAGATCGAAGATGAAGCGTCTGTCCAGGCTGCCATCGGCACGCGGCTCCAGGCGCCAGAATTTGTCGGAGCCTGACTTTTTTGTGACCCGTTGATAGACCTGATCATAGAGTTCCTCGAAGGCACCGCCGGCGACAAAGAAGACATGCTCGGTATTGATGGTCGTTGTCGCTGACTGCCAGCTGCCATTTTCAAAGTAGGGCAGTTCGACCTGCACATTCTCGTTTTCCATCAAGGTGAGCAGGCTGTCCTGGGCAACAATGCCCTTGACGTTGGGTTCGCCGCCGACCACCGAGCGGATCTTGTCCACTTCATCGACACAGACGATGCCGTGCGAGACATAGTCTTTCATGCTGTCGAGGTCCGCCTGTTCGCCGAGGAGATTGGCCGCCTGGCGCGCCAGGCGGTCCATGACGATATTGGTCTGCTTGCCACGGCTTGCCAGGTCAGCGACAAGGTTGGCGTTGATACGGATGATGGTCGAGTACTTCTCGAAGCCCTCGGTCTGCGAGAAGAACTGTTCAACCGAACGCATGATGGTGGTCTTCCCGGTGCCCGAGTTGCCGATCATGAGCACGTTGCGCGAAGAATGCTCGATGAGATGCTTGAAGATTGCCACCGACATGTCCTGCAGGGCCTGGTCCTGTCCAATGACATCCTGCGACAGGTCGGCGAGTATTTGTTTGGGCGTTATGGGAGAGTTCGGGGTCATGGCGTGTTTGCGTTCGCGAGCAGTAAGGACGGATTCTATTGTGAATAGTACCTCTCAACAGAGGTTGCATACCATCCTAACCGACATACGCTTCAGTGCGGCCGTCAATCCCCTCTGTCGCTGTGATAACCTCACAGCGATGAGGCCTCCTGTACAGGCCGCCATAGTGAATTCCAGGCGGGAAGGTGATGTACCACGGCGAACGGTTCAACAGCATTAGCCATCTGGTGGGCGCCGCGCTGGCCCTTATCGGCATGGTGTTGCTGGTGGGATTCGCCGCGGCGCAGGGCGATCCGTGGAAAATCGTCAGTTTCAGTATCTATGGCGTGTCCCTGTTCCTGCTGTACAGCCTGTCGACGTTGTATCACTCCTTGCGTGGTCGGGCCAAGGAGATCTTCCAGAAGCTCGATCACGTTGCCATCTACCTGCTCATAGCCGGTACCTACACCCCGTTTACCCTGGTGACGCTGCGCGGTGCCTGGGGCTGGACGCTGTTCGCGATCATCTGGGGGCTGGCTATCCTCGGCATCATCGTGGATAGCAGGCACAAGGACGGCTCACGCGCCATCCAGATGGTCATCTATCTGCTGATGGGCTGGTTGATCCTGATCGCCATGAAACCGCTGGTGCAGGTCTTGCCCACGGGTGCGCTGGTGCTGCTGGTGCTCGGCGGCGTGTTCTACACCAGCGGTATTATTTTTTATGCCATGGATAAAAGAATGAAACATGCCCACGGCATCTGGCACCTGTTCGTACTGGCCGGCAGCATTTCGCATTACCTGGCCGTGCTGTTTTATATCCTGTGAACACAGCCATTGCCGGGGGGGCAACAGGCTACTTGTCGTCCTTGTCCAGGTCCAGCGACACGGAGTTTATGCAATAGCGCAGCCCGGTCGGTGCCGGCCCGTCTTCGAAGACGTGTCCGAGGTGGGCATCGCAACGGGCACACATGACCTCGACACGCGTCATGCCGTGACTGCTGTCGGTTTCAGTCTTGATGTTTTCGCTGACTCCGGGGCGCATGAAGCTGGGCCAGCCACTGCCGGAATCGTATTTATCACTGGAATGAAACAATGGCATGCCGCAACAGATGCAGGTGTAAACACCGCTGTCCTTGCAGTCATGGTATTCACCACTGAAAGCGCGTTCCGTGCCCTTGCGGCGGGTGACCTGGTACTGTTCCTCTGTCAGCTGGGACTGCCATTCGCTGTCAGGTTTATCGATTTTCTCAGTCATGCTCGCTCCTGTTGTTGGCACCCGTGTAGATGCGCGGCGCAGCCGCTTCCAGCTTTTGTAAAAATTCCCTGGCCGTGGCAACACCGATTTCGGCCTCTGCCCGTGCCTGCGGGTTTTCACTGTTACGGGCCTCGCTTTCTGCCCAGTCGAGGAACTCGGTCACGGCTGTAATCTGTTGTTCAACGGGCAGTGACTTCAGATACTCACTCGGGCGTGCCTTGACGCGGTTACCATCAATGACATCCAGGTTGAACAGGAGTTTCATTCTGCGGGTTCCTTTGTCGTTGCTTTTTCGTGTTTTTCCAGCGGCCTGTGTATGCGCACCGTCTTCACCATGTTGTCCTTGATCTGGACGATGTCGACGGGGTGGTTGTCAAGCAGCAGGCTGGTGCCGGTCTCCGGGATGGTTTCCATGTATTCGGTGATCAGGCCATTGAGGGTCTTGGGTCCATCAATAGACAGCGACATGTCCAGGGCGCTGTTCAGGGAGCGGATGTTGATGGAGCCGTCGACCAGCCAGGTGCCATCATCCTGCGGATGGATGTCTTCAATATGCGCGGTGGGATCGGAGGTGAACTCTCCGACGATCTCTTCGAGGATGTCCTCCAGTGTCACCAGGCCCTGGATGTCACCGTACTCGTCTACGGCAAAGCCGATGCGCCGATGTTCACGCTGAAAGTTCAGCAGCTGCCGGTTCAGGGAAGTATTTTCGGGTATAAAGTATGGCTCGCGTGCAATACCCTGCAGCGTCTCGTGGTCAAGCTGGTCACGGTAGAGTAGCGGTAATACCTTGCGCATGTGCAGTATGCCGATGACATGGTCAATCGTCTCGCGATACAGCGGCAGGCGTGTGTACTGACTCTCCATCAGCAGTTTGCGGGAAACTTCCCAGTCCGCTTCAATATCAATGCCGGTCACCTCGTTGCGCGGTACCATGATGTCTTCCACCGTGACCTTCTCCAGGTCCATGAGGTTAAGCAGCATGGACTGGTGACGTTCCGGAATCAGGGCCCCGGCCTCGGTCACCACGGTTCGCAGTTCCTCGGTAGTGAGCGCATTACTGCTGCCGTGTTCAGGTGAAACGCCGAGCAGCTTCAGTAATCCGTTGGCAATCCCGTTGACCACCCAGACCACCGGCCACATCAGTTTTAATAACGGCACATAGACATAGGCTGCCGGAAAGGCGACGCGTTCAGGGTGCAGTGCGGCCAGTGTTTTCGGCGTCACCTCGGCAAACAGCAGGATCACAATGGTCAGCACCAGGCCGGCGGCGAACAGCAGTCCAGTATCATTGTAGATGCGCAGGGTAATCAGCGTCATCAGGATCGACGCCAGTACGTTGACAAAATTATTACCCAGCAGGATCAGGCCAATGAGGCGATCCTGCCGCTGCAGCAGTTTTTGGGCGCGCATGGCGCCGGGATGCTGCTTCTCGGCCAGATGGCGCAGGCGATAACGGTTAAGTGTCATCAGGCCGGTCTCGGAGCCGGAGAAGAAGGCAGACAGCAGGATCAGGAATAACAGCGCTGCAAACAGCAGGCTCAGTGGGGTGTCGTCCAAACGGGGACAGCCTCTTGGTAATTGGAGAGCCGCTATGTTACCGAAAAAGCGGTCTTGCTGTCAGTGAATAGTGGTGGTATCACCTGCCGATAATCAGTTCCAGCACGAATTTACTGCCAAAGTAGGCAATCATCAGGAAGAGGAAGCCGCCGATGGTCCAGCGGATCGCCACCCGGCCACGCCAGCCAAATCGCCAGCGGCCCCACAACAGAATGGCAAATACCACCCAGGCGATGAAGGACAGGATGGTCTTGTGTGCCAGGTGCTGGGCGAACATATCCTCTAGAAACAGGGTGCCGCTGATCAATGCCAGCGTCAGCAGCGCAAAGCCGGCCGCGATCATCTGGAACAGCAGCGATTCCATGGTTTGCAGGGGTGGCAGTGCACGAATAAAACCGCCGGGATTGCGGTTGCGCAGGTGCTGGTCCTGGATCGCGAGCAGCAGCGCCTGCAGGACGGCAAGGCCAAGTATGCTGTAGGCCAGTAATGAAGCCAGAATGTGAAGATCCAGCTGCCAGGTGGTGATGCTGTTAATGATGTGCGGTTGTGGAAGCAACATCGTCAGGCCGATGCAGAGCGCGGCGGCCGGAAATACCGGGATCCCCAGGTTATCAACCGGTTCCGCCAGCATCGCCAGTAGCAGTAACAGTGCCGTGGTTACGGCCACCAGGGAGGCGGCATAGAATATCCCGATATTCAGACCCGTTGGCGTGATAAGGGCCGGATACAAAATACTGCCGTGAATGATCACCGCGGCGAGCCCCATCATCATGACCTGGTTGCGCTGGCAACCGACATCCGCTTCACCACGCATCAGCCTTGTCAGTTGCAGCGCGCCGGCAAACAGGTACAGAACGATCGCAAGGAGTCCGGGCAGGGTCGGTATCATGCCGGGATGATGACATAACTACCGTTGGCATTGAAGTATTCCCTGCCAGTTGTAGCCGTGTTGCCCGGGGGGCGATTTTTACAGCTATAATTGCGGCCTCATTTATTCACTGCGACGACTTCGGGGACGTAGCGCTCATGTTTGACAATCTTACAGATCGGTTGTCCAGGACCATCAAAACACTGCGTGGCCAGGGACGCCTGAGCGAAGACAATATCAAGGACGCACTGCGTGATGTCCGCATGGCCCTGCTGGAGGCCGATGTAGCCTTGCCGGTGGTGAAGGACTTTATTGAGCGGGTACGGGAGCGGGCGACGGGGCAGGAGGTGCTGAAAAGTCTGTCACCGGGACAACTGCTGGTCAAGCTGGTCAACGATGAACTGATCCACACGATGGGGGAGGCCAATGACGGGCTGAACCTGAGCGTGCAGCCACCGGCTGTAATCCTGATGGCAGGGCTGCAGGGCTCGGGCAAGACGACCAGCACCGCCAAACTGGCACGCATGCTCAGGGAACGGGAAAAGAAATCCGTCCTGGTGGCCAGTTGTGATATCTACCGGCCCGCGGCCATTGAACAGTTGCAAACACTTGCGCGCGAGGTCGGCGTCGAATTTTTCCCCAGCCGCACTGACCAGGACCCGGTCAGTATTGCGGAAAATGCCATCAGCCATGCACGCAAGCAGCACCTTGACGTGGTGATTATTGATACCGCCGGTCGATTACATATCGATGAAGAAATGATGTCCGAGATCCGCCGGGTGCACGCGGCGGTGAATCCGGTCGAGACCCTGTTTGTTGTCGACAGCATGACGGGCCAGGATGCCGCCAATACCGCGCGCACCTTCAATGAGGTGCTGCCGCTGACCGGCGTCATCCTCACCAAGGCGGACGGTGATGCACGTGGGGGTGCCGCGCTGTCGATACGTGCCATTACCGGCAAGCCGATCAAGTTTATCGGTGTTGGTGAAAAAACCGCAGCACTGGAGGCCTTTCACCCGGACCGAATTGCCTCGCGCATCCTTGGCATGGGGGATATTCTCAGTCTGGTTGAGGAGGCTGAGCAGAAAGTCGACAAGCAACAGGTCGAGAAACTTGCCAGAAAGATTACCCGGGGCAAGGGCTTTGACATGAATGATTTCAGCGAGCAACTCGACCAGATGCTGAGCATGGGTGGATTGTCCGGACTGATGGACAAGATGCCGGGGATGGGACAGATGCCGAAGAATGCCATGATGGATGACAGCCAGGTGCATCGCATGAAGGCAATCATCAGTTCCATGACGCCGCAGGAACGCAGCCATCCGGCGGTTATCAAGGGGTCGCGGCGACGACGCATCGCGGCCGGTTCCGGTACCCAGGTGCAGGATGTGAATCGTCTCCTGAAGCAGCACCTGCAAATGCAGAAGATGATGAAGAAGATGTCCAAGGGCGGTATGGGCAAGATGCTGCGTGGCATGAAGGGTAAATTGCCGCAGGGCGGGCAGGGGTTTCCGTTCTGATTAAAAACGACCTGTAGGAGCGGCGTCCCCGCCGCGATTCGTGCCTGATAAAACGAATCGCGGCGGGGACGCCGCTCCTACAATAATTGATGTAGCCTTCACACAAATAAAAAACGGTGGCAATGCCACCGTCGAATACTGCGCCAAGTCGGTAATTTACAATAGTCTATTATAGTCTTCGTTTATTGCCATGCCGTTGCGCAAAATAATTTTTATTATCGTTGCAATGAGCTCTTATTCTTTAGCAGTTACTAGGTCTACCTCCACCGGAATCATTCTTCTTCTGTGCTCGCGTGATAATAAATAGCAATCGACGTGCCAACTCATAATAATTAAGTAGAAAGAAAGACTTGCAGAATTATATTGGCTGCCAAGTCGCTGTTGCAGGCGGTTTCGTAAGGAAACTCGACAGTTGTTGGTTGTGCGCGTGCGCCGTGGTGAGTGCGGGTGATCTAAATAAATACATATAAAACAAATGGATGAAATATAATTGTGAGACGCTTTCCTAACGGCTTTATTTTTGTAATTAATGCCGACAACTCGTTGCCAGCCAGACAGTGGCCTTAACGCCGCCCCGGTCAGGGCTAAATGCACGCTACCCCTTCACTTTTCCAGGGAATCGCGTAGAATTGCGCGGTTTTCAACGGTTGCTGTTCAAAGGCTTGCGCCTGACAGCACATTAAATTTTTCAGTGTCAGAGGATATAAATTCTTATGGTGACTATCAGAATGTCACGCGGCGGCGCCAAGAAGCGCCCCTTTTACCACATTGTGGTAACCGATAGCCGTAATCGCCGGGACGGTCGTTATATCGAGCGTATTGGTTTTTTTAACCCGGTTGCAACCGGTGGGGAAGAGCGCTTGCGTCTCGATGCCGAGCGTGCGGACCACTGGACGTCCAAGGGTGCCCAGGTGTCGCCACGTGTTGAAAAACTCCTGAAGGATCACCGCGCGCAGTAACCGGCATCAGGCTGGTCGACTGTGCATTCTGAACGGTGATGGCCGTCGACAGTGATGTTTCGGAAGATGAGCCGCTGGTCATGGGGCGTATTGCCTCACCCTTTGGTGTCAAGGGATGGTTACGGGTTAATGCGTTTACCGCCCTGCCGGACAACCTGCTGGATTATTCGCCCTGGTACCTGCATTTACAGGGTGAGTGGCGAGCGGTAGAGCCGCTTGCAGGCCGGCATCACGGCAAGGGCCTCGTGGTGCAGTTGAAAGCTTGTGATGACCGTGATGCCGCGGCTGCACTGACGGGGACAGATATCGGTATTTACCGAAGTCAGTTGCCACCTGCTGACACGGATGAGTATTACTGGAGTGACCTGATCGGTTTGCAGGTGATAACACGGGGAGACCGTCTGCTGGGTGTCGTCGACCAGCTGTTCGAGACCGGTGCCAACGATGTCATGGTGGTCAAGGGAGAGCAGGAACACCTGGTTCCCTTTATCACCGGGCAGGTTGTCGAATCAGTTGATCTCGACAAGCGGGTTATCCGGGTTGACTGGGATCCTGATTACTAGGCCCGGGCATGATGCGGATTGATGTGGTTACCCTGTTTCCCGACATGATCAGGGAACAAAGTGCTTACGGTATACAGGGGCGGGCCATCGAGAACGGCCTGCTGCTGCTTGAGGCCTGGAACCCGCGGGATTTTAGCGAGGACAGGCACCGTGGTGTTGACGACCGGCCCTACGGTGGCGGTCCCGGGATGGTGATGCAGGTACAACCCCTGCGAAGCGCCATTCAGCAGGCAAAAGCGGCGGCTGTAGCGGCACCGGTGATCTACCTGTCGCCACAGGGTGAAAGGTTTGACCAGTGCAAGGCACGGCAACTGGCCGGCCTTGAGCGCATCATCCTCGTTGCCGGGCGTTATGAAGGCATTGATGAACGCCTCATCGGCCTGGAAGTAGATGAAGAATTATCGGTCGGTGATTACGTCCTTAGTGGCGGTGAGTTGCCGGCCCTGATTGTGATGGATGCGGTGACGCGCCTGCTGCCCGGAGCACTGGGTGATGCGGATTCGGCGCAGCAGGATTCCTTCATGGACGGCCTGCTGGATTACCCGCACTACACGCGGCCGGAAGAAATTGAAGGATTGCGGGTGCCGGAAGTATTGCTTGGCGGCAACCATGCGGATATCAGGCGCTGGCGTCACAAGCAGGCGCTGGGACGAACCTGGATAAGGCGTCCGGATTTGCTGGATGCCATGCAGTTGAATGAAGAGCAGCAGGGATTGTTAAACGAATTTATCAGTGAGCACGAGTCGGGTAATTGAGTGATCAATAACCCATTATCAAAACCAGAGGATCAGCCATGAGCAACATAATCACACAGCTTGAACAGGAACAGATGAAACAGGATATTCCGGAATTCAGTCCAGGGGATACCGTCACTGTACAGGTAAAGGTCAAGGAAGGCACACGCGAGCGCTTGCAGGCGTTTGAAGGTGTTGTGATTGCCAAGCGTAACCGTGGTATGAACTCGGCCTTCACCGTGCGCAAGATTTCACACGGCGAGGGTGTCGAGCGTGTCTTCCAGACACACAGTCCGGCCATCGGCTCGATCAAGGTTAAACGCAGGGGTGATGTACGCCGCGCCAAGCTCTACTACCTGCGCGAACTGTCCGGTAAGTCTGCACGTATCAAGGAAAAGCTCTGATTTACGCAGAACAGGCAGTTAACGGCTAGAATTAACGGGTACCCACAAACGGGTACCCGTTTTTTTTGGGTGATTACCATGCCGCAGGTCAAGACAGAAAACCGCTACGATTGCGTGCTCAGCTCGCCCCTTGGCAGACTGGGTGTTCGTTACCGGGACAACCGTGTTACCCGGCTCGACTACGTTGACCAGGCAGTTCCGCTGAAGGCGGCAACGAGCGCATTCGGACGTCAGGTCGCGACACAGCTTCAGGCGTTCTTTGCCCATCCCGAACATCGCTTTACCCTGCCGCTGGATATGCACGGCACGGTCTTCCAGTGCCGTGTCTGGGAGGCGCTGACACGGATTCCGGCGGGTGAGACGCTTACCTACGGCGAACTGGCTGCCCGCCTTGGCAGTGGTGCCCGTGCCGTCGGTAACGCCTGTCGCCGCAACCCGGTATCCATTATCGTACCCTGCCACCGTGTCGTCGCTGCGGCGGGTATCGGCGGCTATTCCGGTCGTACCGATGGCCGTGAGATCGAACGCAAGCACTGGTTGCTGGGGCACGAGGGAATTGTTGGCCCGGTCTTGAAAATCCGCAAGCAGACCCCAACTAGTGGTTTACAACCAGCTAATTAGAGGAATTTGCACGCATGACGGTCGATAGCCAGAAAGAAACCCTCGAATTTCAAACCGAAGTGAAGCAGCTGCTGCAGCTGATGATTCACTCGCTGTATTCCAACAAGGAAATCTTCCTGCGTGAATTGATTTCCAATGCCTCGGATGCCTGCGACAAGCTCCGTTTTGAAGCCCTGGCCAATGATACGCTCTATGACGGCGATACCGATCTCCGCATCCGCGTCGATTTTGACAAGGAGTCCCGGACCATCACGGTCACGGATACCGGCATCGGCATGACTCGCGACGATGTCGTTGACAACATCGGCACCATCGCGAAGTCCGGCACGCGCCAGTTTTTCGAATCCCTCACCGGTGACCAGGCACAGGACAGTCAGCTGATCGGCCAGTTTGGCGTGGGTTTCTACTCGGCCTTTATTATCGCTGACAAGGTGACATTGACCACGCGCCGTGCCGGTCTCGGTGCCGAACACGGGGTGCGCTGGAGCTCTGCCGGTGATGGTGAATTCACCCTGGAAACGGTGGAGAAGGCACGGCGTGGTACCGAAGTGGTCCTGCACCTGCGCGAGGGCGAGGATGAGTTTCTCGAGAGCTACCGCCTTAAAAGCATCATTCACAAGTATTCCGACCATATCCCGCTGTCCATTGAAATGCTGGGCACAGCAGAAGAGGGCAAGGAAGCGGAGTACGAGGCGGTCAACAAGGCTTCAGCCCTGTGGACCCGGCCGCGTAATGAAGTGAGCGACGAGGAATACAAGGAATTCTACAAACACGTGGCGCATGATTTCGAGGACCCGATGAAGTGGGTGCACAGTCATGTGGAAGGCAACCAGTCCTACAAAACGCTGTTCTACATACCCGCGCGTGCACCCTTTGATCTGTATGACAGGGACAGCCGCCACGGCATCAAGCTGTATGTGCGCCGTGTCTTCATCATGGATGATGCCGAGCAACTGATGCCGTACTACATGCGCTTCGTGCGCGGACTGGTCGACTCGGATGACCTGCCGCTGAACGTGTCCCGCGAGATTCTGCAGCACAACAAGCTGATCGATACCATCCGTTCCGGTTCCATCAAGAAGGTGCTCGGCCTGCTGGAATCGATGGCAAAGGATGAGCCGGATCTGTACAAGGACTTCTGGAAGCAGTTTGGCAAGGTTCTAAAAGAAGGGCCCGGCGAGGATTTTGCCAACCGGGAACGCATTGCCGGCCTGCTGCGTTTCTCTACCACGGAGACCGACAGCGAGGAGCAGACGGTTTCGCTGGATGACTATATTGCCCGCATGAAGGAAGGACAGGACGCGATCTATTACGTCACCGCTGACAGCTTCGCGGCCGCCAGGAACAGTCCGCATCTGCAGATCTTCCGCCGCAAGGGCATCGAGGTTCTGCTGTTGTCCGACCGTGTCGATGAATGGCTGGTTTCCCACCTCACCGAATACAAGGAGAACAAACTGGCGTCCGTTGCCAAGGGTGAGCTGGATCTCGACAAGCTGGCTGACGAGGAAGAGAAGAAGAAGGCGGAAGAGACCCGGGATGAGTACGCCGATCTCGTCAAGCGCATGCAGGAGGTGCTCAAGGAACGTGTTAACACGGTACGCGTCAGTCAACGACTGACTGACTCGCCATCCTGTCTGGTGATGGGTGAGCATGATATGGCCGTGCACATGCAGCAAATGTTGAAGCAGGCCGGTCATGATGTGCCGGTCAGCAAACCGGATCTTGAAATCAATCCCGGGCATCCGCTGGTCAGTCGTCTCAAGGAAGAGGCCGATGAGGCGCGCTTCAGCAGCTGGTCAAACGTGCTGCTTGACCAGGCGATGCTGAGTGAGGGTGGTCAACTGGAAGACCCGGTCGCCTTTGTTAATCGCCTGAACGATCTGCTGCAGGAAATGACCAAATAAGGTAAAGATTAATAAGGCTTTATTTTTAGCAGGTTATTAACAGCAGCTTGCGAAGCTATATTAACTACGGAATATCCCGTGTTGATATAGAAATACTTCAAGAGGGCACCTTCAGCACAAAGAACAACGGCCCCCAACGGGGCCGTTGCTAACGCTAAATCGACTTACCTCGGGCCACTCTCGAGTTGTCTGAGGCGTTCTTTCAACCGTCTGATTTCTGCTTCTCTGGATTCGGTGCCCGGCGAACCGTATGCGGGAGCACCGCCATAGCCCGGGGCTGCACCATACCCATATCCTGGGGCGGCATCATAACCGGGAGCACCACCATAACCGGGAGCACCACCATAAGCCGCATCACCACCATAGGCCGGTGCGCCGCCATAACCGGGGCCGCCGCCATATCCCGGACCACCATAGCCATAACCCGGTGCGCCACCATATCCCGGACCACCATAGCCCGGTGGACCTCCCGGATAACCGTAACCCGGCCCGTCATAATAATCATCATAACGATCATTATCATTATTGCCGCCCGTCCACTTGGATGGATTCATCATATTGCCCATATCGAACGCACAGGCTGAATTGGCAAGCAGCAAGCCGACCACCACACTAATGATTCTGTATTGCATTCCCTTGTTTTGCATTGTCTGTTCCTCCATATATTTCAAAGTAATCGCCACTGGGCAAACGATGATGCTGCCGATGTGTCTCCGGGTTATGTTAGTCCATTTGATGGTCGTGTCTTCAATCCGTCACTTCAGGCTGTTGAACTCAGGGCTTGGGAGTGAGTGGAATGGATGTTGTTGCGGCTTTGCCCCCGGGTTTGGAAGCCGCATCGAAGCAATTGATACTCGGAGAAGTGCCCTCTGTACTGACATAGGAGATCAGACATTCTTTCCCGTTTGCGTGATCGATGATCTTGCGCACAATGAGATCGCCTTCCCGCAAGAAGCTGCTCTGCACCAGTCCGCCCGGGCCGCCCGCTTGACTGTTATAGCATTTCAGTGAAGGCGCGGTGCCACCGGTAGACACATAGGCGACCAGACAGGTCTTTGTACTATCCTTGTCCACGACCCGGTAAATATCGAGATCACCCTCCTGCAAGTGCCCGTCTCGCACCAGGTCATCAGTGGCAGACTTTCTGCTTTTGTAGCAGTCAATGGATGGGGAGGTCCCCGGTGTGCCCACATAAGCCACCAGGCAGGACACATCATTCAGTGTATCCTTCATTTTTCGGACAATCAGTTGTTTTTCCTTGAAGTTCCCAACTTGATTGATATTCGACGCATATCCGGAGACGGCATCGTAACAGTTCATCACCGGGCTCGTGCCGGTGGTTCGAATATAAAATGCCAGGCAGATCCTGCTGCTTTCCAGATCAGTGACGGTACGCACAATAAGGTCACTCTCACGCATTTGACCCGTTTGTACCAATAGTGTGGATTGATAGGCATCTGCCTGACAGATTAAAGGCAGACTCAGGATCATCAAAATAACTAGTTTTTTCATTATTACCCCCCCAACCGGTTATATTTAATTTCACAAACTTAGGGTGCAAACTGACTTTATGGGCCTTCAGAAATACCCGACAAGCGGTTTCTATCCTCGGTTTTCAGATGCATATACATTGATCATAATGGCAGAGGGCGTTCTCCCTGACACTTGCCAACACAGCTGCTTTTAACGACTTTAACATTCAATATGGTTGTAAATAACACAATATGGTTGTATATATCATTGTAAGGTAGCTAAATAAATAAAAAAATGCACCCCGGTTATTAACATAACCGGTTAATGTTAAGGGCGGCTCATTTGTAGAGACACGCAGTTATCTGGTCCGGCCCGTTGTTGGTTTAATCTATAAAATTCCAAGTTTGAGTTACATAACGATAAGCGTGGGGTAGCCGTAAATGAATCGGAAAAAAATCATTGTAGTAGCGACAGGAACAGTCCTTGGCATGTCAATTCTCGCTGCGACCAATGTCGCACATGCCTTCAATATGGGCAATATGATGAATCCCGGTGAATGGTTTGATGATGATGATGACTATTACCGGTATGGCCGTGGTGGCTACGGGGGTTATGGACCTTATGGCTACGGGGGTTATGGACCTTATGGCTACGGACCCTACGGTGGTTGGGGTGGACCCTATGGCGGATATCCCGGTTATGGAGGTTATGGTGGTTATGGTCAGCCAAGCACCATCGTTGTGAATCCGTCAAGCGGTTCTGATCGAGAGCCACCACCTCCCCCAAGGCTGCCTGAATAGGCTCGAACAGATTAAGATCGCTACCCAGGCCAGATCCGGCCTGGGTAGCAGTAACACTATCAGAATCAGTCAGGTTGTCAGTCCCGGATACTTCGGGCTCGCCATATAATAACTTCAAGGCTTGCATTTCTGTGTGAGCCTTTTGCTTTCTGGCACAGCGAAATATGTCATGGGCAAGAAGTAAGGAATTTAGCAAGGGATAAAATACCTGCTCCGGACTTACCCGTCACAGAAAAGGCTATTAGTATCATTACAGGAACCATCTGCTGCAGGAAGTGGTCAGGTAGGTATACGTGATTTTACTGATTGACATACCTGCAGTAGCGGGGTCTCGCCGCGAAATTCGCGCCGGGGATGGTGCTCCTGCAGTAAACGATTCGCACGCAGGCATTATGGATAACAGCAATTCGGAGTGGCTGTGTCAACGACAACAAAGCCTGAACTACTTGCCACTGTTTTTACCGACTACATTTGTCCCTTCTGTTATGTCGGTGATGTCAGGCTCGATCGTCTGCGTGATGACTACAATCTGAAAATTAACTGGTGTTTCCTCGAAATACACCCGGAGACCCCGGTTGAAGGCATGGCAACCAATGCGCTCGGTTATTCCAGCGCTCGTTGGCAAACCATGATGGACAATCTGGCTACGCTGGCTGCAGAGGAGGGCATCACCTTCCGCCCGCATACCTTTACAACCAACTCACACAAGGCCCTGCTGCTCGCTGAAGCGGCCAAGGAAGCCGGTGCGGATATCTTTTATACCTTGCATCGCCGCCTGTTCGAGGCCTTCTTTACGGAGGGCCAGAACATCGGTGATGAGTCCGTGCTGTCTGGATTGGCACGTGAATCGGGGGTGCCGAACGAAGTGCTTGCGCGGGCATGGACAGAAGACAAGTATGAGCAACGTCTGCAACTTTACCTGGCGGCTGCACATGAACTGGATGTGCGTGCGACACCGACTATCTTCTTTGGTGAGAAACAAAGAATAGATGGCGCGCTGCCATTATCGACCTTCAGGAAACTTGCGCAGGCGGGGGCGGAGACGCAGCGGGCTTGATGTTTGGCGCCCATAGCTGTCCAGTTAACATGAACAATGCAAACGACAACATCGCTGGCGTGCGTGCTGATAAATGGTTATGGGCCGCACGCTTCTTTAAAACCCGATCGCTTGCCATGCAGGCTATCAATGGTGGCAAGGTGCATCTCAATGGTGTGCGTATCAAACCTGCCCGAAAACTGGTTGTCGGAGACCAGCTGACTGTTTCCAAGGGCAGTTACAGCTTTGCAATTACCGTTGAGGGCTTGTCGCAACAGCGTGGTCCTGCAGATACCGCACGCAGCCTGTACAGCGAGTCTGCCGAAAGCCGGCAGGCACGCAGGAACATGCAGCAGGTGCGCAAGCTGCAGAGTGATGCCTCCGGGAAACCGGCGCGGCGCCCCGACAAGCGTGCCCGGCGGCAGATACACCGCTTCAAGACCGGCCAGTTAAACACATAACATGCGACGATGAACAGACCAGTCACACCACAGCTTACCGCAGATATCATTATCGAAATGATCGACCGTCCCGGACGCCCCATCGTTTTGATCGAGCGTAAATATCCGCCTCCTGGCTGGGCACTGCCCGGTGGTTTCGTCGACGTTGGCGAAACGCTGGAGAGTGCCGCGGTCAGGGAAGCGCGGGAAGAAACGTCACTGGATGTTACGCTGAATCTGTTGCTGGGCAATTATTCCGATCCCCTGCGGGATTCTCGTGGTCATACCGTCAGTGCCGTCTATATCGCAGAAGCACAGGGTGAGCCGCGGGCAGCCGATGATGCCAGGCACCTGGCGCTGTACGATCCACGCATGACGCCGCCGCTTGCATTTGATCATGAGCGGATTATCAGGGACTACCTCTATTTCCTGGACACGGGACGTGTTCCCGGATTGTAAACGGGCCCGGTTGCTGCGGTTGAAAATGGTTTACAAGGCGTTCGCGCGCTGGCAGTGTTAACGGCTCAACCGGGCCCTTGACTGGAGAATAGTGATGACCAATATATTACACGATGATGCATTCGGTAAGCTGATAGTTCGACTCAGTGTGGGTGTGCTTATTTTGTTCCACGGTGTGGCCAAGATCTTACACCCCGACTCACTCGGTTTTATCCGCTCCATGCTGGAGGGGGTCGACCTGCCCGGCGGACTTGCCTACGGTGTCTACGTGGGCGAGGTTATTGCGCCACTGATGATTATCCTCGGTATCTATTCACGGCTTGGCGGGCTGATTGTTGTTGTGAACATGCTGTTTGCCATCTGGCTGGCACATTCGGGCGATATTTTCAGCCTGACCGATCATGGCGGCTGGGCGCTGGAGTTGCAGGGGTTCTATTTGTTCTCAGGCCTGGCGCTTGTCTTTCTGGGTAGCGGGCGCTACGCGGTTAAACCGGACTGAAAAGAAACGGCAATTGGTGCTCCTGTTAATTCAGTATAAAGCCGGTAAAATTCCCTTTCATTGACGAGAAGGCTTGAAATAGTAAAGGAACAGGTATGCGTCCAGCCCAGTTGTTAACAGTACTTGAACGAGAATTTCAGGCGGCCGTTCATGGCCAGCATACACCCGTCATGCTCTGGGGTGCGCCGGGTGTCGGCAAATCACAGATGGTCGCACAGGTTGCTGAACACCATGGCATGCCGGTCATCGACATACGCCTGTCACAGATGGAACCGAGCGACCTGCGCGGTATCCCGTTCCGGGTCGATGACCGGGTGGACTGGGCGGTGCCTTCCATGTTGCCGGATGTCGAGCGGCATGGCCGGCAGGGCATCCTGTTTCTCGATGAAATCACCTCGGTCCCACCGAGTGTGTCAGCGGCAGCCTACCAGTTGATCCTCGATCGTCGACTCGGTGCCTACGAGGTACCGGAAGGCTGGGCTATCTTTGCTGCCGGCAACCGCCAGGGTGACCGAGGTGTGACCTATACGATGCCGGCACCGCTGGCAAACCGGTTCTCGCATTTCGAGGTTGATATCAACCTGGACGACTGGGTTGCCTGGGCCTACGCGCATGAAATCGATGAGCGCCTGATCGCCTTTTTACGTTTTCGCCCTGAATTGCTGTTCGAGTTCGACCCGGCCCATAACCCGGTGGCTTTCCCCTCACCGCGCTCCTGGGAATTCGCGCACCGTGCACTGCAGAAGTTCGGCGATGCCCAGGACCTGTTAACCGGCTCACTGCAGGCCTGTGTCGGCCCGGCTGCCGGTATTGAGCTGTCGGCCTTTGTCGAGAACCTCGACAAGCTGCCGGATATCGATGCCATCGTGCGTGGTGAAAAGGTCAGGGTGCCGAAAGAAACCGATCTCCAGTATGCCGTCGCTGCCGCACTGGTGGGGCGTGCCATCCGTGCAAAGCATGAAGACCATGCCCATGAGACCTTCGGCAATATCCTGGAATTTGCCGGTTCTTTTCCGCAACGGGAGATGGGTGTGATGCTGGTGTCGGATATGTACCGCGCCATCGGGCAGGATATTTTTACCGTTCCGCAATTCTCGAAGTGGGCGAATATTGTTGCGGACGTGATGTTGTATGACGGTTGATATCTAGCTGTCGCAATCGATGCGTAGACCGTATTCCCTCTCCCTCCGGGACGCCTACATGGATGTAGGTGATAGGGCAAAGCATGGAGCACTTGCCGAGAGGGTTAGGGAGAGGGGGTATGAGCTCCATGATTAAACTCTCCTTTTTCAATCCAGGTTGCCATATTGGCGAGGTTCTTTTTACTCGCCTGTTTCGCCTTCAAAGGCGAGGTGTTTTTTGATTCACTCTTTCGCCCATTCGGGCGAGATACTTTTCTTTGCTCCGCCAAAGAAAAGTATCCAAAAGAAAGGCGATCCCGGAGGCTTGCCCGCTACGCGGGTCCCCTGCGCTTCTCGTGCAAACCGGCGCTCGCGCAACTCGCTGCGCTCAAACAGGGCGCGAGCTTATCCCGGTTTCCACTGCGATGCTCGGCTGCGCCAGACGGGTAGGCGAAATTCAAAACCAACATCCCAAACAGCCGCATCCTTCCCGTTTGCACTCACCGAGTACCGCAGCCAGTCCGGGATCAGGCGCGCACCCTGTCTGAGCGAATCGAGCATCGCGAGATCGCGAGTTGTGCACGCCCCCGGACTGGCGAGGAACGCAGGGGATCGGCGCAGCCGATGAGTGCACCGGGGTGCCCTTCTCTTTGGGTACTTTCTCTTGGGCACTCAAGAGAAAGTACCTCGCCCTTCAGGGCGAAATCTGAAGATAAATAATATCTCGTTGCAAGGGCTATATAGCTTTAAAGAAATCAGTCTTACTTAACCCAATCATTGCAAAAAATCTTACTGTAGGAGCGGCGTCTCGCCGCGATTCGCGCCGGGGACGGCGCTCCTACAGGATTGGGCCAGGACCTCACCAGCGGTGCATTCCAGAATCACTACGAAATATTCTTTTCATCCTGTAAATCACGTGGCGAAACCAGCTCTCAGACCAGGATTTATGCAACTACCGGGTTAACAAAGCAATTAATATGGCAAACTACACCCATGACGGACGAAATCGAAACCAAACTGTCGGCTGCCTGCACCCGCCTGATACTGGACCGGCCGTTCCTGGGCGCGTTGGTTTTACGCATGCCGATGAAAGCGGCCGATCCGAAATGGTGCTCAACCATAGGCACCGATGCCCGGCATTTCTATTACAACCCTGACTACATCGATAGCCTGTCACTGGAACAGACACAGTTCGCACTCGCGCATGAGGCCCTGCATTGCGCCTTGTCACACTTCGCACGTCGCGAGCATCGTGACGTGCAACGCTGGGATATTGCCTGCGACCTGGCGATTAACCCGATACTGATAAAAGAGGGGATGACCGCCGTACCGGGTGCGCTGTACAACATCGGCTATGAAGGCATGATGGCCGAGGAGATCTACCCGCTGGTCAAGGAAAATGAAGAAGAACAACCGCATGACCAGCACTTGTACGGCAAGGAAGGCAAGGCCACGCAACAGCCACAGGCGAGTAAAGACGGCAACGACAGCCAGCCGGATCAGCAGGACAGCGACAGTGAAGACGGTGCCGGGGGCAGCGGTAGTGACGCGGGTGAGGAGGCGACAACGGGTGCACCGGAGCCACTGAGTGAGGCAGAAAAAGAACAGTTATCCATACAATGGCGACAGCGACTTGCCGGTGCAGCACAACAGGCGATGCAGGCCGGCAAGCTGGCGGGTTCTCTGCGCATGCTGGTTGATCACCTGCTGCAACCGCAGTTGCCATGGCGCATGTTGCTGGCGCGTTACATGACGGCTTCCAGTCGCGATGACTACAGTTATATGCGCCCCTCACGCCGCGAGGGTGATGCCATCTTCCCCAGCCTGAGAAGTTCGCAGACCGATATCGTGGTGGTGCTCGATACCAGTGGCTCCATCAAGCCGGCCGAAATGCAGGAGTTTGTCTCCGAGATCGATGCCATCAAGGGACAGGTGCGTGCACGCATAACACTGCACGCCTGTGATGCCGCGCTCTCCAGCGACGGGCCCTGGGTGTTCGAACCGTGGGAAGAATTCACCTTGCCGGCAACGATTCGCGGCGGCGGAGGCACCCGCTTTACCCCGGTCTTTGAATGGATCGAAGAGCAGGGCGAGTCACCGGACCTGCTGGTGTACTTCACCGATGCCGAGGGTGAATTTCCCCGGCTGGAACCCCGTTTCCCTGTCATCTGGCTGGTGAAAGGTCGCGGCAAGGTGCCATGGGGGCAACGGATTCAGTTGAACTGATTACACCTGCCGGGCCGGATTTTGGTCATGCCGATGAAGGAATTAATCAGGTTCCTGAACACTGCATAAACACAAAATATTTATTCTTAAATTAAATGTGAATCCAAACACTTTTTAACTTGATTAGTGTTTTTATTCCTTAATTTTCGCATGGGTTAATAGCTTTATTTATAATGTCTATAAATGTGGACTATGAAAGTATGTTAGTATGTACTGAATTATTATTAACGGTAGCCTGAACAAGGCCAACCAGAGGAGACTCCATGATTAATATCCCGAACAGACTGTTTATTCTGATTGCAAGCCTTAGTACGGCTTTCTTGCTGCAGGCTGCACACGCTGAGCAGGCGCCCGTATTTGTCGGTGCACCGGGTCAATTCATTATCCAGTTGCCGGACGTCGATCGCGAGGCCCTTGCCGAACAGCTCGGGACATTGCGCAGCCAGTTGATAGAGCGCAAGCAATCGCTCGTCCAGAGTGTTGCGGACAAGCAGCTGGACGGTGGCGATGCCCTAATCACGATTATTATGCCGGGTGGACTGCTTTACGCCGGTTACAAAAAGGCGCGCTATGAGCAGGCGAAGCACGAGCTGGATCGTGTCAGTGCCGACATCGAGGAGTTTTCCGGCGACCTTCTGGCCATGCAGTCCAGGTCAACACCGGTGATGGTCGCCCTGCAACCCTGAGGTTGCCACTGCTGTCTGATTTCGGAACCGACCCCGCCGAGTGCGGGGTTTGTTTTGTTCGGGTCATGGTTCTTCAGGAGGGACTTAATCAGTCGACTACCTCGATTGCAGCCAGACCTTCCAGTACCAGCGCGCGCGGACTCACGGTGCCAAGCAGTCTGCTATCCTTCACCACCAGTACGCGCGTCAGGTTTAATGAAGACATGAGACGCGAGCAATAACGGATGTCCATGCCGGGGTCGACGCAGACCGCTGGCTTGGTCATGATTTCATAGATATTCATGCGGCTGGGTGCCTTGTCCCTCGCCAGTACCTTGCGTGCAATATCCGACACCAGTATCAGACCGTACTCATCGTGCTCGTTCTTCTTGTTGACAACAAGTACGGCGGTTTGCAGGCGCTTCATCTCGACCAGGGCATCCATGATGGTTGCTTTGCCGTCGATGGTGCCGTAGTCGGTTTTCATCACGTCTTTAACAAAGATACGCTGTTTTGTTGTCATCTACGAGCTCTCCAGGGTGTGTGACTTGTACTCATGATGGCTAGCATAACCGTGTGTGGACCAGGGAAAAAGCCCATACCTGAAAAACCCGGTATTTCCCGGTGGATTCATAAATACACTCCATCCCCCTATATATTCAGCTGTCTGGTGTTTTGACGGATGGGCGCGGATAATATCGCCACATTTTTCATCAGCGTGTTTTTTTAAGGAGAACAATTATGCGGGTTATCCTCTTAGGTGGTCCCGGTGCCGGTAAGGGCACACAGGCCAATTACATCAAGGAAAAATACAACATTCCACAGATATCGACGGGCGACATGCTGCGTGCCGCCGTCAAGGCGGGAACGCCACTGGGCGTGGAAGCCAAAAAGGTCATGGATGCCGGCGGACTGGTGTCTGATGACATCATTCTGGGCCTGATTGAAGAGCGCCTGAAAGACGACGATTGCAAGAATGGCTACCTGTTTGACGGTTTCCCGCGCACCCTGGCACAGGCAGATGCCCTCAAGGAAAACGGCGTACCCGTGGATGCCGTGGTCGAGATCGATGTCGATGACGCGGAAATCATCAAGCGCATGAGTGGCCGCCGCGTGCACCTGGCTTCCGGGCGCACCTATCACGTGATGTTCAATCCGCCGAAGGAAGAGGGCAAGGATGACGAGACCGGTGAACCGCTGATCCAGCGTGACGACGATCAGGAAGACACCGTGCGCGAGCGTCTGAATGTCTACCATGAGCAGACCGAGCCACTCATTGCCTACTATTCCAAGTGGGCCGAGGCAGGTGGCGAAGGTGCACCGCGCTATATCAAGATCAACGGCATCGGCAAGGTGGATGAAATCCGCAATGCCATCTTCGCGGGTCTCGACGGCTAGCACCCCCGGATCTGATCGCATACTAAGTAAGGCCGGCTAATGCCGGCCTTTTCCGTATCTGGCTACCGCTGGCGCCATTCACTAGTACTTTCGTACCACTACCCGCTGCAAGGCTATACCTGCTACAATTTTCACCAACGTCAATTATGTGACGTCGTGGGCCCTGTTAACTGCCACGGTTTCCATGGGTAAGTGGCTGCAACACAAGAATTAATGTCAATAATAACAGGTGTGGTACGGGTCAACAGGATCAGCTTTTCCTGCCCGGAGCCCACGGAATGACGGAGTCTTTATGGTTGCGGGTACAAACAGACCGGAGGAAATCGATCCAGGCGGCATGCGCAAGCTGCTTTACCTGATCGATTCACTGCGTGCGACACCGGCCGGTAGTCTTATCTACCGGCAGGCAGAAGGCATGCTCGGTGACGTTGCCGCCAGTCACCTGCGTGCCGAACTGGCCTATTCGGGTTTCGTGAATGTGCTGCTTGAGGCATTCAACGCCCACCAGACACCCGGTTCAGCTGCCTTCGTTCAAATCAAGTTATTGCAGGCCCGTCTGCAACCGCCGCTGACTACCAGCGAACTGGACATCCTCAGCAGTTTCATCGAGCAGTGCGGTGAACAAATCCGTGCGTCAAGGGAGATGGAACCCGGCATACTGGTCGAGGCCATCAGTCCACTACTGGCGGCCTTCGGTATAAATGCGCCGGCAGAGACAGCGCCGCGTCCGGACGAGGTTGAGTCCTTTGCAGAAAATGATGGCATCGAGGCGGCACGTCACGCAGAGGCCGCTCCGGACAGGGCGGCTGTGGACTATGGCCCAGAGCCTGACGATGAAGGCGAGCGGGAAGAAGGTGATGAGCCGGAAGATGATGATGAGTACATCAGCGATGACATTCCGGCCGGACAGGACCTGAATACCATCAATCGCAGTGAACTGGAAGCGCGACGTGATGACATACAGAAGTTACAGGCCACCCTCGGCCAGCAGGTCCTTGAGACCATTACCCAGAATGAGGAATTCGGCGTCATCCTTGAGGTTGCGCTTGCCGAGTTACGCCAGGCAGAAGAACTTGCTGAAATTGAAAATATGCGCTGGACGCTGATTCGCGAAGTCGAAAAGCTGATGAAAGGGCACAATGAACTGGCAGACAAGCTCGATAGTACCCACCACTACCTGCAACTGTTTGAATCAGACAGCCGCGAACTGACTGACGAACTGACACGTGTGCGCCTGCTCAGCCTGACGGACGAGTTAACCAGCCTGCCGAATCGTCGCGCCTTTATGCGGCGACTGGAAGATGAAGTGGCTCGCGTGCAGCGTTATGGTTTTCCGCTGTCATTCATACTCATGGATCTCGATCACTTCAAGGCTGTCAATGACGAACTGGGTCATGCGGCCGGTGACGAGGTGTTACGGGTGTATTCGAAGAATATTCTGTCCATCTTTCGCCATCATGACATGGTGGCCCGCTACGGTGGCGAAGAGTTTGCCGTGCTGCTGCCGAATACCGACTCTGATGGTGCCGTGCGTGCGCTCAACAAGGTCAGGCGGCGTGCCAACGAAACGCGCTGGCAGGTCAATGGCACGGTATCAAAGGTGCCGACCTTCTCCGCGGGTGTCTCGCTCTACAAGCCCGGTGAGTCCGCCAGTGCATTCATAGAACGTGCCGACAAGGCGCTCTATCGCGCCAAGCACCTTGGCCGCAACCGCATTGAGCTCGATATCACCTACCAGAATGACGGCGAGGGCAGCGTTCCGCGACGTCGCAGTACCGACACCTGATTAGCAGACACTGACGTTGCCTGTCTGCGCGCGCCGGGTAACGTGCTTCATTCCCTTTTGATAGCCTGTATAATCACGCCTTTGATTCCTGCAAGGGCACATTCACTATGGCTACTGTTGAACTCACACACGAAAGCTTTATAAGCACAATCAATGACAATGATATTGTGCTGGTCGATTTCTGGGCCCCCTGGTGTGGACCGTGCAGGCAATTTGCACCGGTCTTTGAATCCATGTCGGAATCACATCCCGACGCCGTGTTCGCCAAGGTGAATACGGAAGAACAGCAGCAGCTTGCCGCCCAGTTCCAGATACGCTCGATCCCGACCCTGATGATCTTCAGGGAACAGATTATCGTGTTCTCGCAACCCGGGGCGTTGCCGCCGGCCAGCCTGCAAACGGTGATCGAAAAGGTTGCCGCTCTGGATATGGAGGAGGTGCACCGGCAGATCGCCGAGCAGACGGAGAATCAGGAGGGCTCGGCATGAAGCGGTTTGCACTGCTGCTGGTCTGTGTGCTCGCTGCCCCGTTAGCGGCACGTGCAGACGATGACCCGCCACGCTACAACCAGGTTCGGTTGCAGGCACAACAAAGCGAGTCGGTCAGTAACGACACCATGCACGTGACACTCAATACTTATGCAGAAATGCAGGACGCGTCAAAGCTGGCCGCGCGCATTAACAGCGACATGGACTGGGCACTTGCGAAGGCAAGGCAGTACGCCGACGTCAAGGTCAGTAGCGGCGGCTACCAGACCTGGCCGGTAACACGCAAGGAAGTCACGGTTGCCTGGCGCGGCCAGCAGGACCTGATGCTGGAGAGCCGTGATACGGAAAAGCTCAGTCAGTTGACTGGACAGCTGCAGGAAAAACTGAAGATCAAGTCGATGAGTTTTTCGGTATCGGACGAGAAACGCACGGCCGTTGAGAATCGACTCATCGATACCGCCCTGAATGCCTTCAAGGTACGTGCCGGGATCGTGGGCGATAATCTGAATGCCAAGGGTTATCGTATTGTCGAACTCAATGTCGGCGCATCGGCACAGCGCCCCCCCGTGATGTACCAGGCAAGAATGGCCTCCGTGGCCATGGAGGCCAGTGACTCTGTCGCCGTGGAGGGCGGCGAAAGCGATGTGCAGGTCACGGTCAGCGGTACCATCGAACTGCAAATTCCCTGAGGCACTGATGCGCGTTCTGACAGGCGCGTACGCTACCGTTATTTGCCTTCGTTCTGCAGCGCCTTCGTCGTGATATCGTTATAGAGGCTTGCCATTTGTGCGACAAGATCTTGCCACTCTGGATGCCTGTCAATCAGGGGTTTTATCTTGTCGACATCGCCAAGCACTTCCTCCAGGTAGCCTATTTCCCGGTCATTGAGCACTTCACCCCCGTCAACCTTTTCCTTCAGTTCCAGGGCTATCGGAAGCCTTATTTTTTCGAGGCGATCGACCAGTACCTGGATGAGCGCGGCATCGTTTGATTCAGTCATGTGTCCTCACCTTGCTTGTGGTTGTGCAACGGTTATCTGTGCGTTGTGGTCTGTAAGGATAGCACCGTTCAGTGTGCCTGGCATGTCCGGCTGTTGTCGAAAATGCACGCTGCACGTCAAGACAGTGTGTTCGCTGCTCGCGCCTCACCTTCAACCAGGTCGGGCTCGCCGCAATACCTGGCGATCTCGGCACGTGCGCCGTCCCGCAAGTCCAGCGCAACCTGCCAGCCTTCACCTTTCGGGATAATGGGAGGACGAATGGTGACCTCTATCCGTCCCCGGTAGGGGAACCAGTGCGAGCCGCGCACGATGCTGCGCGCACCCCGGATGGCAACGGGTGTTACCGGGACTTTGGCGCGCGCCGCGGTCACAAACGCACCCATGCGGAACGGTTGCAGCCCTTCAAAGGTTGTAAATGTTCCCTCGGGGAAAAACACAATGGTCTGACCATTCTGCGACTTCTGGGTGATACGGCGCACGTCACTGGCACCCCTGTTGCCGTTAAAACGGTCAACGAACTCAACCCCGAAGCGTTGCAGCAGGATGCGCACCGGGGCTATCCGCGCCAGTTCGCCCTTGACAATAAAGTGAATGGGTATGTCCAGTGCAGCCGTGACAATGAATCCATCCAGGTAGCTGGCATGGTTGGCGACGATGATATGCGGTTTTTCCGCGTCCAGGTATTCCTGGCCCGTGACCCGGAACGGTGTGAAGGTCAGCGCAAAGAACAGGCGTGCCCCGATGTGGGCCAGTTTGCGCCGCCAGCTTTCAAACGGCGCGATCACCACGACTATCCAGCTAAGCAGGCCGACGACAATAAACACGGGCCAGCAATAGAAGGCATAAAGCCATTCAGACAGACTGTGACCCGCGGGCTGCTCATCTTCCGGGACGGCCTCGCCAAACGACCCCATCAGCAGGTCACGCTCGTCGATATCGGCTATGCTGCTGTCGCTATTGTCGGCGTGCTGGTCAAGGATAATCTTCATGAGTCGGCCCGGTGTCGAGGCACTGGCAACCCGGGTCTCGTTCAGTTTCATGCCCAGTGAAGACTCAAGCCGGGCGCAAAGTTCCACGCGTGCCATACTGTCCAGGCCCAGTTCCTTCTCCAGGTGGGTGTCGGGAGTGAAATGCAGGTTCTTCCAGCGCGGGTGCACCTCGCCAACCAGCTCGCGTATCACCGACAGGAGGGTGTTGATGTCCGGGGTGTTGACGGCTTCGCTCATAAGTATGCTTATGCTAATGTGGAATGCCCAAGATCCATGGCCACCAGTATACCAGCAAGGGTAACCTGCAGATGAGCAGCGCAGAACGCGAAACATTGCCCGGGGAAACGTTGCGGGTCATCGAACAGTTTACCGATGCCCTGTGGATGGAGCGTGGCTTGAGCAGGAATACCCTGACGGCCTATCGAAACGACCTGTCAGGCCTGGCCAGCTGGTTGCAGAAACAGGGTAAGACGTTAATCGTTGCGCAGCGGCAGGATCTGCTCGCCTACCTGTCAGACCGTGTCAGTGACGGGGCGAAACCCAGAACCACGGCGCGCATGGTGTCCTCCATGCGGCGTTTTTACCGTTACCTTATTCGTGAAGGGCAGTTGCGGGAAGATCCCAGCGTGCGCATTGATACCCCGCGGATTGGCCGGCCATTGCCGGATTCACTCAGCGAAGCCGAGGTGGAGACATTGCTGGATGCCCCGGATGAAAGCGATACGCTGGGGATTCGTGACCGCGCCATGCTGGAGCTGCTCTATGCTTGCGGCTTGCGTGTCTCCGAGCTGGTCAGCATGACCACCGACCAGGCCAACCTGACACAGGGTGTGGTGCGGTTGATCGGCAAGGGTAACAAGGAACGCCTGGTGCCGCTGGGCGAGGAGGCGATAGACTGGCTGCAGTACTACCTGGACGAAAGCCGCCCCGATCTGGCGGCCGGCATGACCTCGAAGCAGCTCTTTATTACCCGTCGCGGCAAGGGCATGACTCGCCAGGCCTTCTGGTACCGGATTCGTCATTACGCGGTAAAATCCGGTATAAACAAACCCTTATCGCCGCATACCCTGAGGCATGCATTCGCAACCCACTTGCTGAATCACGGTGCGGATCTGCGCGTCGTGCAAATGTTGCTGGGGCATAGTGACCTGTCAACAACACAGATATATACTCATGTGGCACGCGAACGATTAAAGGACCTGCACTCAAAACACCACCCGCGCGGTTGAACCTGCCCAATCCGGAAAATGCACGCCGCAGGGCGTGAAACTTAATTCCCGGTTGGAGTGTCCAACATTTTTGACAATAAACAATACCATGATATGACCAACACAGGATTTATTATGAATAAACGACTAACCGGCGTATGTGTACTGTTGTTCGGTATGAGCCTTTTCAACCTCTCTGCTGCCGAAACCAGCGCCCAGGCTGACATCACGAAATCACTCAGTGCGATTTTCCCCGGCATAACGCCTGACAGCATCGCGCCATCACCCATGGATGGCGTCTCCGAAGTCCTGATTGGACCGCGTCTCATGTACATCAGCAATGACGGCAAGTACCTGCTGCAGGGCAGCCTGATTGACCTGAAGACCCGCATCGATATCAGCGAGGAGCGTCGCAATGCCATTCGCCTCGATGCCCTCAACGACCTGGGTGAAGAGAACATGATTATTTTCCCGGCCAAGGACGAGAAGCACACCATCACCGTGTTTACCGACATCGATTGTGGTTACTGTCGCAAGCTGCATGCCGAGATGGACAAGTACAATGAGGAAGGCATTACGGTGCGTTACCTGATGTTCCCGCGTGCCGGTATCGATTCACCCTCCTATGAAAAGGCGGTCTCTGTATGGTGCAACAAGGACAAGCAGGATGCATTGACGCGCTCCAAGCTGGGCGAGACCGTACCGAAAGCCAGTTGTGACAATCCCATCAAGGAAGAGTACGAACTCGGTCAGCTGATCGGTGTTCGTGGCACACCTGCAATCATCATGGAAGACGGCGCCATGTTGCCGGGCTATGTCCCGGCCGCGCGTCTGGCCAAGGCATTGCAGGCCGGCTCCTGACGTCCAGACCACAGTCGCGGAGATGAGCCTCCGCCCTTAGGTAATTTGTAGGAGCGGCGTCCTCGCCGCGATTCGTTATAAATCGCGGCGGGGACGCCGCTCCAACGTTAACCTGCAGGAGCGGAACGCATCCGCGATTCAAGCTTCAGGTCTAATGCAGCAGGGTGAACAATTTGCGGCGGTAACTGTTGACCAGCTCCCCCTCATCATCAAGTAGCTCGAAAACCGCCAGCAGCCCCTTGCGGCCGGCATCGTCCCGGAAACCACGGTCACGCTGCAACAGTTGCATGAAGGCCTCCAGCGCCTGCTCCATGCGGCTATCCAGTACATACCAGGCGGCCAGCTGGTAGCGCGCCTCCATGTCATCGGGATTGTTCTCGACGGCATTTTCAAGCTCGGCCATGGGTGGAGCATCCCTGGTGACCATTGCAAATTCAAGCAGGGCACTCATGCGCGTGGCTTCCTTCTCGTCACGCACATCACGCGGTAATGAGGCGATCAGCTCGGCAGCATCATCCAGCTGGCCCTGTCGCATCTTGAACTCTGCACAGGTCAGTGTGAGCTGGTGATTGTCCGGCTCCGTTCTGCGTGCTTCCTGCAGCAGGCTCAATGCCTCGTCGTGCCTGCCCTGTTGCCAGGCCTCCTGCGCGCGCGCACGAATCGCATCCGACGCGCGCTCGATATAACGATCCAGCAGGATGCGCAGCGTTGATTCCGATTGTGCCGCGAGGATTTCCTCGACCATTTCCCCGTTTTTATACACCCGCATGGTTGGCAGGCTGCGTATGCCGTGTGCCCTGGCGAGCTCGCGCTGTTCATCGGTGTTGACCTTGGCGAGCACGAACTTGCCGTCATAGTCCTCAACCAGTTTTTTCAGCACCGGCATCTGCATCTGGCAGGGTCCGCACCAGTCAGCCCAGTAATCCACCAGCACCGGCACGCGCTTCGATTGCTCGATGACCAGGGTGTCAAATGTTTCGTTCGTTACATCGGTAATATTCTGTGCGTTGTTCATATTGCAGGAGTATATCCAAACGTTATATGTCGTGCATGATAAGCGTTGCTGCCATCAGGAAAATACGCATGCATGCGCGCCGTCCCCGGCGCGATTCGAGATATAACAAAAAACAATCGCGCCGGGGGCGGCGCTCCTACAGGGGTTCATCCATCGCAACCAGCTCACCGCAGGCAGTGAACAGCAGACAGGGTTTCACTGTTAGCCGGGGCCATAGTTTCTGCACGCCGTTGGTATATAAACGCATTTGCTCCCGGTAGCTGTCGGTCAATTGCGGCAGGGAATCGCGATCAGCCCATTGATGGGTCTTGTAGTCGATCACGTAGGCCGCGCCGTCGTTGATGACCAGGCGGTCAATGATGCCGTACACCAGGTGGTCCCCTTGCATGTATTGGATCGGTACTTCATTAAAGGCCTGCTGGTAGCGTGCAGGGTCAAACAGCCAGGACAGTTGCGGTGCCTGAACGGTTTTCATGGCCTCCTGCCACCAGGCCAGACACTCCGGGTCATGTGTTTCACGTTGCAGGGTATTGGTGATAGATGCCGGCAGGGCATCCGGGCAACAGGTTGCAGTGGCGCTTAAATGCTGCAGCATCAGGTGAATGGCTGTACCCCGCTCGCGACCGTCGGCGTCACCCGTGTCCATGGTGTTGGCATGCAGTGCGCGGCTGGGTGCAATCAGCTGCTGACGCTTGTGCACAGCAATCGGTCCTGACAGACGCGGGTCTGGTGTGACGGGCGTGGTGGCGACTGGCGGCACGGTTGTGAGTGCACCCGCTTGGCCGGTTTCATGGAAGGGATGCCCTTCAAGCGTGGTGTCCCAGCCAGCCAGCGCCTGCTGGATCATGCCATACCAGCTGTCTCCGGCGGCCGCGTCTTTCTGGTTTCCCGAAATAAACAGGTATTGCCGTGCACGTGTCATGGCGACATAGAGCAGGTTGGCCTCCTCACGCCGGGCGTTTTCTGCCTGTCTGTCAAGCAGGCGGCGTGTGATGCTGTCGTGGCTGTCCTTCTTTCCCGTCAACAGAAAATGCGCCGGTTGCTCACGGTCTTCAGGCCAGTCAACCAGTGCGGCATAGGCGTTGTGTGAGCGTGGCTGGTTGGCCGTGTCAGCCAGAAAGATGACGGGTGCTTCGAGACCTTTTGCGCCGTGGATGGTCATGATGCGTACCCGCTGCGAATCTGTTTCCTCCGCTGTGCCTTCATCCGGCTGGTCGTTGTCTGACTGGCGCAGCCGGTTCAGCTGGTCGAGAAAGCGTGGCAGGCTGGGGTAACGGCCATTGTCCACTTCCAGTGCCAGTTCAATAAAGCGGGTCAGGCTGGCATGGACCCGCGGTTTCAGGGCGGCAGGGAAGGCGGCCTCGTAGCGTTGCAGGACCTCGGCCTCGTGGAAGATGCGGTCCAGCAGGTCGTGCACCGGTATGTGCCCGGTGAGTGCACGCCAATGCTCCAGTTGTGCATGGATGTCTGCAAAGGGTTGCTGCCGTTCCATGGCCAGTCCAGCCAGTCGTTCGTACCAGGTGCCGCCGGTGGCAGTGGCCAGTGGCAGCAACGCTTCACTGGACAGGCCAATAATGGGCGAGCGCAATACCTGCGCCAGCGCCAGGTTGTCGTAGGGCGAGATCAGGATATTCAGCAGGCATTCCAGGTCGTGCACTTCCAGGTTGTCGAGCAGTGCGCCCTTGCTGTCGCTGAGACAGGGAATCTGGAGATCCCGCAGTGCCTGTTCATAGGCACTGGCATGGGTGCGCTGCCGCAACAGGATAATGATGTCACCGTACTGCAGGGCGCGTGTAACACCGTCTTTTGTGACCGCGGTACTGTCCTGTATCAACGTCTGTATCCTGGAGGCAATTAGCATGGCCTCGCTGGCGTAACGCTGGTCTTCGCGAATGATGCGCGGTGCATGCAGCGGGTTACGCAACAACGGCTCTGTTGCATCTGCAGTGGTGGCAGTCGCCGATGTCATCAGTGGCAGCAACTCGACATATCCGTATATGTCCGGCAACCAGGTCGTGTGCGGGTTGAAATCATCGAGTCGCTGCGTGAGCGGCTCGGTTGCAAACACCGTGTTCACGCAATCGACGATCGCCTGTGCCGAGCGTCGCGACGCATCCAGCGGGTAGCTTTGCGCCTGCAGATGCTCATGCAGCCAGTCAGAAGCCTCACCGAGCAGTGCCGGATTGGCGCGTCGAAAACTGTAGATCGATTGTTTTTTATCCCCGACGAGGAATACGGACCGGGCACGCTCGTCATTACCCGCTGCAAGTTCTTCCAGTAACGGTTGCAGCAAACGCCACTGGGTCGGGTTGGTATCCTGGAATTCATCGACCAGCAAGTGATCGATGCGGCTATCGAGTTTGTACTGAATCCAGCTGGCGTGGTTGCTCTGGTTGAGCAGTTCGCAGGCCTTCCATTCGAGGTCGGAGAAGTCCAGCAGGCGCTGTTCCTGCTTGATGCGCTGGTAATGGGTCAGCAACTGCATGCCGGCGGTTATCCACGCAACAGACGTTTCCAGCGTCCTGACGCGTGCCAGACGATCGATGACATCGTGCAATACACTGCACAGGCGCTGGTGCAGTTCGATGAATCGCTGCTCATCCTGCGCGCCCAGCCGTTTGCACTGCGCCTTGCCGGGTTTTCGTGCACGGGGGTTGCCTTCCTTTGTCAGAAACACCGGCTTGATGGCATCAAGGAAGGCCGCTGCTGCCAGCGATGAGGCCAGTGCAGTGGCAAGCAGATGTGCATCAGTCGTGTTGGTTTGCGTGACATTGCGCTCCAGTAATTTGGCAAACGACTGCAATTCTGCGCGCAGGCTGTCGTCCGGGAAGTGGCCAAGTGGTTCCTGGCTGGCATCGATTTCCAGCAGTTGCTCAAGCCGGTTGGTGGCATATGACAGCGGCTCTGACTGCCCCTGGATATACGCCCACCAGTCACTGCGATGCGTGAGAAAGGATTGCAGTGCTGACTGGGTATTGTCGAGTCCGCCGCACGCTTCGATCAGGCGATCGAGCGCCTTGTTGATCGGGTGGCCCTTGTGGCTTGATTCGTTCACCAGTGCATCCCTGGCCTGCTGTTCCAGCAGACCGGTGGCTTCACTGAGTTCAAATCCGGGTGAGATGCCTGCTTCCAGCGGAAAACGTTGCAGCAGTTCCTGACAAAAGGCATGGAAGGTCGTCGCACGCAGCGAATAGGGATTGAACAGGCCTTGTTCATACAATTGCCGTGCCTGTATGCGGCTGTGCATGTCTGGCTGGATACCGATCCCTGTCAGCATTTTATCCAGTGAGCGTTCATCCGCACACATGAGTTCACGCAGGCGCTGCGTGACACGCTGCCGCATTTCAGCGGCAGCCTTGCGGGTAAATGTCACGGCAAGGATGCTGTCCGGCCGGGCGCCGGCCAGTAACAGCCGCAGGATGCGTGTCACCAGCAGCCAGGTTTTGCCGGTACCGGCCGAGGCGTGCACGGTCGCATTGCGGGCCGGGTCTGCCGCCTGCAGGGTTGACATGTTATCGGTGGCAGACATTTGTTTTCTTTGTAGCCGCGAATCGCGCCGGGGACGGCGCTCCTGCACCAATCGATGCACCTGCAGGAGCGGCGTCTCGCCGCGATTTTATCGGCTGTTCAATTGTCATGTGCATCTTCCAGCCACGCCTGTTTCCTGCACAGCCCGCTCATCTCGCAGTAGCCACAGGTCTTCATGTCACCCCATGCAGGCAGTGCAGCGCCGGATTCCAGCTCGGTGAGCACCGTCACCAGGCGTTGTTTTACATTTCCAGCAAGTTCGGCCAGGGCCTCACCCTCGAGACAGACCCTGTTGCTGATAGTTTTATCCACCTGCAGGTATTCCACCCGTTGCGGTAACGACTCCGTCAGCAGGGCATAGCAGGGCAGCTGTACTTCCTCGCCACTGTCAACCTCATCCTGCCCGGGAATGCCGCCGGTCTTGTAATCGAGTATGGCCAGCCCGGTTGCATTGCTGTCGATACGGTCGAGACGTCCTGTAAGCGTTCGTCCGGGCATGAGTGTGAATTCGCTTTGCCGTTCGGCATCCTTAAATGTCCAGCTTTGCTGCTGCGTGATTTGCCAGTCGATGTAATCCGGCAGCAGCGTTTTCCAGCGACGCAGCCAGGCACGGTGTTCAAAATTGTCCTCCAGTTCCCGGGCGAAAACAGCATCCGATATTTTCTCCAGCACGCTGATCGCCTGCGTACGGTTGTCCGCGGTGACCGGCGCACTGAAGGCCGCGGGATAGCCGGGGCAGCCCTTGTGAAACACTTCCAGTGACTTGTGCACCAGGCTGCCATATTCGGCCTTTTCAAAGGCCTCCCTGACGGCCTCGCGGGGTTTCAGTTTCAGTCCGCAGGCGGCGAAGAATTTATACGGGCAGTCAATCAACTGCCGATGCATGCTGACGGACAATTCAGCGGGTAACAGCGCGGCAGGGAGTGCCGGCCGCGGGTAATGTTGGCGTTGCGGCAGTGGCAGCGGGTTGTGTCCGATGACCCGTGTCGCCGGATGTTCCAGCTGCGCTTTCAGTTCATCGCTCATGAGGTCATCCTGCCAGGCAAGTTCGTGGAAGGTGCATAAGGCCTCCAGCCAGGGACTCGGCATGCGCGGTTCGCCTGCGTTTTCCTGGCACCAGCTCAACAACAGCTGTGGCGCGCTTTCCAGCAGGCGACGGAAGCGCTGTAACTGCACTTCATAGTGCTCTGACCAGACCGGTAGTCCGAGATCGGTACGTACCGGGTCATTGAAGAACGGCGACTTTGCGTGGCTTGCAGGCAGGTGTTCGCGGTCGCAGGCAGCGATGATCACGGCGTCATACTGCCCCAGTTGTGCCTGCTGCAGGGTCAGCAACTGCACGGGGCTGTCGGACGTCAGGGGTATGAAGTCGGTGCGCTCCAGTGCCGTGCCCAGCCAGGCACGGAATTCGATCCAGTTCATATCGACGTCGCTGTGTTCCGCGGCATCAAACAGTAACTGCCATTCCTGGAGTATGCGCTGTCCGGCCGGGTCGTTCTCGAACGATGCCCGGATACCCATCGCGTCGAGACTTTCACGCAGCTTCTGCAGCAGGGTGACGGGTTGCGACCGGGTTGCACCGAGATACGCACGCAAGGGCTCTGCGGCCTGCTCGAGACGGTTCAGCAGTCGCTGTAACTGGCCCGCCGTCTCCTCGGTCCAGCGGGTTTTCAGACGCTGCAGGCGCAGGTTTATTTGCTTGCGATAGCGCTGGATACCACTGGCAATATTTTCACGCTGGATAATGTCCTGCTCAAGCCGGTAGACACAATTCATGTGCTGCTCACGATCCTCATCCGGGAAGATGAACGGCGACTTCAGGACATCCAGCAGTGGTTGATGGGCAAAGTCTTCCTCGACCGTTTCCAGCCAGCGTTCCAGCACCGCGGCGGCACTGGTGGTGGACAGTGCCCAGCCGCCTGTGTCCTCCAGAGCAATACCGGCCCGGTCGAGCAAGGCGCGTACGCGTCGCGCCAGGCGGCGATCTTCAGTCACAATGGCGATGGATTGCTTGCCATCCAGCAGCCACTGACGTACCTGCAAATCAATGGCGCGGGCCTCCTGTTCCGGCGAGCTGGCGGGCAGGATAGCGAGGTGTCCGGACAGTGGCGATTCCGGGTGCTCCTGGAGAAATGCACGTGCGCGCTCCACGGGCGAGTGCTCGCCCACCGCAAACACGGCATCGAGGCACGCGCTGCAGGGGGTCTGCGTGGTGCCAGGCGGTGCCTGTTGCAGCAGTGCCCTGATGGGTGGTGTCACACCATCATCAAGCCAGTGCGTGTGCTGGTAGAGGATGCAGGCTGCATGGCCTGACTGCAGCAGTGAGTCAATCCACTCGAGTTGGGCTGCATGCAATTGCTCAAAGCCAACCAGCCAGAAATACTTTTCAGGGATTGCAGCGCGTGAGATGGCCAGTCGCTGCAGGCAGGCAATGCCGGGGTCCAGCATGCGTTCATCATTGAGCTGACCATGCCAGGCCTTCCAGATCCTGTGCACCATGCTGGCTTCCACCCCGAGTGGTTCCGGCAGGCGATCATCAATCCCGTAGGCGGCTTGCAGACGTTTGGTAAAGGCGTCCAGGTCATCGGGGATGCTGACACGGTTGAGCGTCAGTTCATCAAACAGTGAAATCAGGCAACTGCTGACTTGCCAGGGATCCCCGCCATGAAACAGCATCGGGTGCTGCCTGAGCACTTCAACCAGCATGAGTTCACGGCGCGCTCGCCCGGGAATAATTTGGTCAAGGGGGATGTGTTCGCTGAGCCACTGATCGATGGTGCTAATGTCCGGGCCAAGCAGGGCGGCATGTCCCCGCGATACGGCGGCGTCCAGCAAGTGTCGGCGCAGGCGTGGTGCGAACTGCAGGTCGGGAAGCAGTACCACGCTGTTCGTCAGGTCGGGCAGTGTGGCGGCATGCGCCATGATCCGGCGGGCAGCGACCGCCAGGATGTCATCACTGTAGGGAACCAGAGTAACCGTCTGGTGTGCAGTCATTGCTGTCTCAGTTCGCTCCCTCTCCCTGAGGGAGAGGGGAATGTGCCGTTATGAGATCAGCGTTCCAGGTACTGTAATTTATCCGGCTTGTCCTTCCATTCATCCGCGTCCGCAGGGGCATCCTTCATCTGCGTAATGACCGGCCAGGTTTGCGACAGTTCGGCATTCAGCGCCAGGAACTGTTCCTGTCCCGGCGGCAGGTCACTTTCATCAAAAATGGCATTAATCGGGCATTCCGGCTCACACAGGGTGCAGTCGATACACTCATCCGGGTCGATGACCAGGAAATTGGGCCCCTCGTGGAAACAGTCAACCGGACAGACCTCGACACAGTCCGTGTATTTGCACTTGATGCAGTTTTCAGTCACAACAAATGTCATGAAATTCTCCAGTGTTGGCTTTGTTTGCGAACAGCATGATGACCGGACGCAGTTAAGCTTGATATTAAGTTAAATGGGTAACTCTTTGTAATCAAGTTAATTAGAAATCACCATAAACCCGTGGCAGCGCAGTATACCGGAGATTGGCCGGCTTATGAATGCAGCGCCTGCCTGGCCAGTTCCTTCAGTGTATACAATGTCTGCAGCGACTGCTGTGGCGTCATGTTATCCGGGTCGATGTCCTTGAGTGCTTCGACCAGGGGATGATCGCCGGGCGCCTGGAACAGGGGTAGCTGCGATGATAGCAGCGCGACGGGTTGCGCGGCGTTTTGTTCCAGATCGATAAGGCGCTCGCGGGCCATGTCGATGACGTCCCTGGGCACGCCGGCGAGCGCGGCGACATGCAGTCCATAGCTGCGGTCGGCGGCGCCGGCCTTGACGGCATGCAGAAAGACGATGCGATCGTCGTGTTCGACGGCCTCGAGGTGCACGTTGGCCATGCCGCTGTACTGCTCCGGCAATTGCGTCAGTTCAAAGTAGTGCGTGGCGAACAGGGTATATGCCTTGACGCGCGCGGCCAGGTCGATGGCGCAGGCCCACGCCAGCGACAGGCCGTCATAGGTGCTGGTGCCGCGTCCGATCTCATCCATCAGTACCAGGCTGTTCCCGGTGGCATTGTGCAGGATGTTCGCCGTTTCGGTCATCTCTACCATGAAAGTCGAGCGTCCACCGGCAAGGTCATCGGCGGCGCCAATACGGGAAAATATGCGGTCAACCGGGCCGATGGTAGCGCTGTCTGCCGGCACGTAACAGCCGATGTGCGCGAGTAGCACGATCAATGCCGTCTGTCGCATGTAGGTCGACTTGCCGCCCATGTTGGGACCGGTAATGATCAGCATGCGCTGACGGCTGTTGAGGCTGGCATCATTGGGTATGAACGGTTCATCCATGATCTGCTCGACCACCAGGTGACGACCCTGCCTGATCTCGATACCGCTGCGTTCACTGAGTTGCGGGCAGGTGAGGTTCAGGGTCTGGCTGCGCTCTGAAAAATTCGCCAGCACGTCAAGCTCGGACAGCGCATCGGCACAGCGCCGCAAGGGTTCCAGGTGCTCACCCAGTGTGTCCAGCAGTTCGCTGTAGAGTGACTTCTCCAGCGCCAGCGCACGTTCGCGCGCACTCAGCACCTTGTCTTCATGAGCCTTCAGCTCCGGGGTGATGTAGCGTTCAACGGCCTTCAGCGTCTGGCGGCGCTGGTAATTGTCCGGCACCTTGTCGGACTGCAGGCGGCTGACCTCGATGTAGTAACCGTGCACCCGGTTATAACTGATCTTCAGGGTGGCAATGCCGCTGCGTTCGCGTTCCTGCTGTTCCATGTCGACCAGCAACTGGTCGCTGTTTTCGCTTAGATTGCGCAACTCATCGAGCGTGGCATCGTAGCCGGCCGCCAGTACGCCGCCATCACGAATCAGCAGCGGTGGCTCGTCCCTGAGTGCGCGCACCAGCAGGGCATGCACCTCGGGATGCTGACCGATGCGCGAGGACAAGTCCTGCAACAACGGGTCCGGCAGGTCAGAGAGTTTTTCCTGCAGCGCAGGCAATGCGCCGAGGCTGTCGCGCAAACCGGTGAGGTCACGCGGGCGTGCCGATTTCAGCGCAATGCGTGTGAGGATGCGTTCGATATCGTTGATGTCTTTCAGCAGGGTGTGCAGGTCATCATGCAGTTGCGCGTCAAGCAGAGAGGCAATGCAGCGGTGCCGTTGCTGCAAGGCGTTATGGTCGCGCAGCGGGCGATGCAGCCAGCGGCGCAGCAGACGTCCACCCATGGCGGTCGCGGTGTGGTCAAGCACGCCGACCAGGGTGTGGGCACTGTGTCCGGAGGTCGCTTCTTCCAGTTCCAGATTTCGGCGCGTGGCAGCATCCAGTACCAGGCTGTCGTCGCGGTTTTCAACACACAGGCCATTGAGGTGTGGCAGGGCGGTGCGCTGGGTATTTTTCACATACTGCAGCAGGCCGCCCGCGGCACCGATGGCGGCCTCCAGTGTCTCGCAACCGAAACCGCTGAGGTCATGGGTCGCGAATTGTTCGTTGAGTTGCCGGCGTGCCGTGTCGGTAGCAAACAGCCAGGGTGACTGCTGGCGCAGGCCTTTGTGCCGTGCGGCCTCGGGGGGCAGGGTGACGGCCTCGTTGACAACCAGTTCGGCCGGGTTCAGGCGTTGCAGTTCGCCGAGCAGTGCCTCGGTACCCTGCAACTGTTGCACGCTAAAACGTCCGCCGGCGAGATCCAGTGCGGCGATCCCCCAGTCATCACCCAGCCGGTGGATAGCCACCAGCAGGTTATCCTGGCGGTCATTCAGCAGCGATTCTTCAGTCAGCGTCCCCGGGGTGACTATCCTGACCACCTTGCGTTCAACGGGTCCCTTGCTGGCCGCGACATCACCGACCTGCTCGCAGATGGCGACTGACTCACCCTGTCGAACCAGCCGGCCAAGGTACTGGTCGACGGCATGTACCGGTATACCGGCCATGGGGATGGCTTCGCCCGCGGATTTCCCGCGTGAGGTCAGGGTGATATTGAGCAACCTGGCGGCGCGCTGTGCATCTCCAAAAAACAGCTCGTAAAAATCACCCATGCGGTAGAACAGCAGCGTGTCCGGATGCTCGGACTTGATGCCCAGGTATTGCTGCATCATCGGCGTATGGACAGGCGGGGCAGTCGTCATGGCGGGGGAGTTTACCTTAAATGATTATTCCCTCTCCATCCTGCAGGAAGTAGGATGGGCAAATGAGCGAAACTATTTTCCCACGGAGGCACAGAGCACACAGAGAGTGTTGCGAATTAGCGTTAGGCAAATGATAAAAATAAATTCACCAGGAACCGTTTTGTAGTGGGTTTCACAACTCCTGTGAATTTCTCTGTGTGCTCTGTGCCTCCGTGGTGACCTGGAACACTACACCAGTACCCTCATGCATGATTTAAGCGAATTGTCACAACAGCTTGCTAACGCCTTGCTGCAACAACAGAAGCAGTTGGCCGTGGCCGAGTCCTGCACCGGTGGCTGGCTGGCCAAATGCCTGACGGATATTGCCGGGAGTTCGCGCTGGTTCGAGCGCGGCTTCGTGACCTACAGCAATGCAGCCAAGCAGGAGATGCTGGGTGTGCTGCCGGCGACACTGGAGCAGGAAGGTGCGGTCAGTGAGGCGGTGGTGCGCGAGATGGCGGCCGGGGTGCTGCGGCACAGTGCAGCCGACATTGCCGTGGCGATCAGCGGCATTGCCGGACCGGGTGGCGGGGTTCCCGGCAAGCCGGTGGGGACGGTCTGCTTCGGGCTGGCAACAAAAGAAGCGGACTATCAGTCGGATACGCAACACTTTGAAGGAGATCGTGAGGCGGTACGCAGGCAGTCGGTTGCGTATGCGCTGTCGCGACTGCTGTATGTCCTCGGACACGACTGAGCCCCGGCAACGGCTGTTCTTTGCCCTGTGGCCGGATGGCGAGGTGCGCAGGGCGCTGGATCAGGCCGGCGAGTCGCTGCTGGGCAAACGCGTCAAGCGGGTGCCCGCTGCCAACCTGCACCTGACACTGGCGTTTGCCGGATCGGTCACGACCAGCGTGCGCCATTGCCTGGAATCCGCGGCTGGCGCCATTCAGGTGGCGCCTTTTGACCTGACCCTCGACCATTGCGGTCACTGGCGCCGGCCGCGCATTGCCTGGATGGGGCCTGTGCATACCCCCCCGGGTTTATGGTCGCTGGTCGGGTCCCTGCGGACAGTGTTCGAGGCGTGTGGATTGCAAGTGGAAACGAGGCCTTACCAACCACACGTGACACTGGCTCGCAAGGTCAGCAGGCTGACAAATGACACACCGGTCATGCCGGTGCCATGGTCAATCAGATCTTTCAGTCTTGTCGAGTCGGTCACCGACCCGCGCGGTGTCAGATATCAGCGACTCTTATCATGGACGCTAGAGGGCTAGCACTTTCTATGTGATAATCCCGGCGTCCGGCAGGCCATGGATGACCGTGCCACGAACAACCTTTGGAGGAACTCGATGGATGACAACAAACGCAAGGCGTTAAGTGCCGCACTGGGGCAGATAGAAAAGCAATTCGGCAAGGGCGCCATCATGCGCATGGGTGATGTCGGTGCGGTACGCGATATCGAAGCAATCTCAACCGGCTCACTGGGTCTGGATATCGCACTGGGCATCGGCGGCTTGCCACGCGGCCGGGTCATCGAAATATACGGACCGGAATCGTCCGGCAAGACCACGCTGACACTGCAGGTGATTGCCGAGGCACAAAAGCTGGGCGGCACTGCCGCGTTCGTGGATGCCGAACATGCGCTGGATCCGGGTTACGCGGAAAAGCTCGGTGTCAATGTCGATGAGTTGCTGGTGTCGCAGCCGGATACCGGTGAGCAGGCGCTGGAGATTACCGACATGCTGGTGCGTTCCGGTTCCATTGACATCGTGGTGGTGGACTCGGTCGCTGCACTGACGCCGAAGGCTGAGATCGAGGGTGACATGGGTGATTCGCACATGGGCCTGCAGGCACGCTTGATGTCACAGGCACTGCGCAAGCTGACCGGTAACATCCAGCGCTCCAATACCATGGTGATTTTTATCAACCAGATCCGCATGAAGATCGGTGTGATGTTCGGCAATCCTGAGACGACCACCGGCGGTAATGCACTGAAGTTCTATTCCTCCGTACGCATGGACATCCGTCGTATCGGCGCCATCAAGAAGGGTGACGAGATCCTCGGTAACGAGACCCGCGTCAAGGTGGTGAAGAACAAGATGGCACCGCCGTTCAAAAAGGCGGAATTCCAGATCCTCTACGGCGAAGGCATATCCCGCGAGGCCGAGTTGATCGACCTGGGCGTGGAGCATGGTTTCGTCGAGAAATCCGGCGCCTGGTACAGCTATGGCAGTGACCGCATCGGACAGGGCAAGGATAATGTGCGCGAGTTCCTGAAACAGAACCCGGACATCGCAAACGATATCGAGGCCAAACTGCGCGGCAAGCTGTTGACGAAAGGGGTAGTGGCAGAAGAGGAAGTGGCCGAGGTACTCGAAGCTGAAGCCTGAACAGACTGCTGATCCTGTTTATATCCGCAAAACAGCGATGGACTACCTTGCTCGACGCGAGCACGGTGTACTGGAGCTTACCCGAAAACTGACCGCCCGCGGCTTCGCTGCAGACCCTGTCGAAGCCGCGGTCCGTGATCTCATTACTGATGGCCTGCTCAGCGACAGCCGCTTTGCCGAGGCCTTCGTTCATTCCCGCTTCCAGAAAGGATCAGGTCCGCAAAAGATCCATGCGGAACTGCGGCAGCGGGGTATCGATGATGACCTGATCAGTGCCTGCATGGAGTCCGTTAGCGCGCAGTGGCTGGCACGGGTGCGGGAAGTGCGTGTAAAAAAATTTGGCCCCGAACCGCCGCGTGATTTCAGGGAACGCAACCGCCAGATGCGCTTCCTGCAGCAGCGCGGTTTTACCAGTGAGCAGATTTACGCCGTGTTTAAAGACGAGTAGCGGGAGAGGGGATCAAATTCATCCACTGACCATAAAAAGAGAGTTCCATTCCACTCCACGGCCAATCCCTGAATAATAAAAGGCTGTGAATATCAACCAGCTACAGGCATTACGTTTAACCCGGAATTACACGCCATCATGAGCAGCAGCGCAGAACTTCGCCAGGCCTTTCTGGACTTTTTCAAAGAGCACGATCACGAGGTAGTAGCGTCCGCGTCGCTGGTGCCGGCCGATGACCCGACGCTGTTATTCGTGAATGCCGGCATGGTGCCGTTCAAGGACGTATTTCTCGGCAAGGAACAGCGTGTCTGCCCGCGGGCCACCAGCAGTCAGCGCTGCGTACGTGCCGGCGGCAAGCACAATGACCTGGAAAACGTCGGCTATACCGCGCGTCACCACACCTTTTTTGAAATGCTGGGTAATTTCAGTTTTGGCGATTACTTCAAGCGCGAGGCCATCGGCTATGCCTGGGAATTCCTCACGGGTGTATTGAAGCTGTCACCCGAGAGGTTGTGGGTGACGGTGTTTGATGAAGATGACGAGGCGGCGGATATCTGGCTGAATGAAATCAAGGTGAACCCGGCACACTTCAGCCGCATCGGTGCCAGGGATAACTTCTGGTCCATGGGGGAAACGGGCCCTTGCGGCCCCTGTTCAGAAATCTTTTATGACCATGGTCCCGATATTGCGGGCGGCCCACCGGGTACACCGGATGAAGACGGTGACCGCTATGTCGAGATCTGGAACCTGGTGTTCATGCAGTATGACCGCGATGCTGACGGCGAACTGCATCCCTTGCCAAAACCCTCGGTTGATACCGGCATGGGACTGGAACGACTGGCGGCCGTCATGCAGGGCGTACACAGCAATTACGATATCGATCTGTTCCAGCAGCTGATCAAGTCGGCCGCGACCATTACGGCAACGGATGACCTCAGCAGTAATTCCCTGCGGGTGCTGGCGGATCATATTCGTTCCTGCGCCTTTCTGATTGTCGACGGTGTACTGCCATCCAACGAAGGCCGCGGTTACGTGCTGCGCCGCATCATCCGGCGTGCGGTACGCCATGGTTACCAGCTGGGTGTGAAGGAGCTGTTCTTCTACAAAATGGTTGCGCCACTGGTCGCGGCAATGGGTGCAGCCTATCCGGAACTGGTACAGGGCCAGGCGCATGTCGAGCGCATCCTGAAGCTTGAAGAGGAGCGTTTTGCGGAAACCCTGGAGCAGGGCATGAAAATCCTCGAGGAGGACCTTGCCACGTTACAAGGTACTGTCATTGCCGGTGACACAGTGTTCAGGCTTTACGATACCTATGGTTTTCCCATGGACCTGACCGCGGACATCGCGCGTGAGCGAGGCCTGACGATTGACAACGAGGGATTCGAAGCCGCGATGAATGCGCAACGCACGCGTGCACGCGAAGCAAGTCATTTTGGCAGTGATTACTCGGGTAATCTGCAGCTCGAAGGCGAAACAATCTTCACCGGCTACGAACACCTCAGTGAAGGGTCACGTATAACCGCACTGTTTCATGAAGGCAATGCGGTCGAACAACTGCAGACCGGGCAGTCGGGCCTTGTGGTCCTGGAACAGACGCCTTTTTATGCGGAGTCGGGTGGCCAGGTCGGCGACCGTGGACGACTGGAATCCAGCAGTGCCCGCTTCGAGGTGCATGACACGCAGAAGCAGGGCAGTGTCTTCACTCACATAGGTAATGTGACTGAAGGTGTGCTGCGCGTGAATGATGCCGTGAACGCCTATGTTGACGGTGAACGCCGTCAGTCCACCATCCTCAACCACTCGGGCACACACTTGTTGCACGCGGCCTTGCGCACCGTGCTGGGTGATCATGTGCAGCAGAAGGGATCGCTGGTCGAACCCGAACGCCTGCGATTTGATTTTACGCATTATGAGCCGTTGACGGCGGAACAACTGGAACGCATCGAGCGGCTTGTCAATGAACAGATTCGCGTCAATGCCCCTGCCGAGACCCGTGTCATGTCCGTCGATGATGCCTTGCAATCGGGGGCCATGGCATTGTTTGGCGAGAAGTACGGGGACAAGGTGCGGGTACTGTCCATCGGTGACTTTTCGGTTGAATTGTGCGGCGGTACTCATGTACAGCACGCCGGTGACATTGGCTTGCTGAAGATAACCGCGGAGACCGGTATCGCCTCCGGTGTGCGCCGCATCGAGGCAGTGACCGGAGAGTCGGCACTGCAATGGGTCGAGGCCAATGAATCGCGTGTGCAACGCATTGCCGAGCTGGTGAAAGGTAACCGCGATGATGTCGTTGAGAAGGTCGCTCAGTTACAGGAAAAGAATCGTTCCCTTGAAAAGGAACTGCAGCAGCTGAAAGGCAAGCTCGCCAGTACCCAGGGCAGTGACCTCGCTGCGCAGGCTGTGGAGATTAACGGTATCAAGGTGCTGGCTGCACGTATGGATGGCGCAGATACGAAAACGCTGCGCGATACGCTGGACCAGTTGAAGAACAAGCTGGGTTCGGCCGCCGTGGTACTGGGCGCGGTTGACGGTAACAAAATCACGCTGGTCGCCGGTGTGACCAAAGACCAGACGGCGACCATCAAGGCCGGCGAACTGGTTAACCAGGTTGCCACACAGGTCGGTGGCAAGGGCGGTGGCCGGCCGGACATGGCACAGGCCGGCGGTAACCAGCCGGAGAATCTTGACGCGGCGCTGGAGTCAGTCGTCGCGTGGGTGGAGGCCAGATTCTAGACACCATGGCCATCATCGTACAGAAATACGGCGGTACCTCCGTGGGCACACCCGAACGCATTGCGGCCGTGGCGGAAAAGGTGATTGCAACCCGTGACCAGGGCAACAGCGTCGTGGTGGTGGTATCCGCCATGAGTGGTGAAACCAATCGACTACTGGCACTTGCGGATGAAATCAGCGACAAGCCGTCGCCGCGGGAGCTCGACGTGTTACTGGCAACCGGTGAGCAGGTGACCATTGCGCTGTTGAGCATGGCGCTGCAACACCGCGGCTGCGCGGCACGTTCCTACACGGGTGCCCAGGTGCACATTCGTACCGATAGTGCGCATAACAAGGCACGTATTCGCGAGATCGACGACAAGCGGATGCATGCGGACCTTGATGCCGGGCGTGTCGTGGTGGTGGCCGGTTTTCAGGGTGTCGATGAAGAGGGCAATATCACCACCCTCGGTCGTGGTGGCTCTGACACCACGGCCGTCGCGCTGGCGGCTGCGCTGAAGGCAGATGAATGCCAGATCTATACCGATGTGGATGGTGTCTACACCACTGATCCCCGCGTGGTGCCGGATGCGCGGCGTCTCGATCGTATAACCTTCGAGGAAATGCTGGAGATGGCCAGCCTCGGATCCAAGGTGCTGCAGATCCGCTCGGTCAGTTTTGCCGGTCGCTACAACGTGCCGCTGCGTGTGCTGTCTTCATTCGAGGAAGGAGAGGGCACGCTGATAACCTATGAGGATGAAAAGATGGAACAGGCGCTGATATCAGGTATCGCCTTCAATCGCGACGAGGCCAAGTTAACGGTTCTGGGCGTACCCGATACCCCGGGCGTGGCGCACCAGCTGCTGGGGCCGGTGGCGGATGCGAATATCGAAGTGGACATGATTGTGCAGAATATCGCACCGGACGGGGCGACGACGGACTTCACGTTTACCGTCAACCGCAGTGATTACAAGCGGGCACTCGATATCCTGACGAAAACTGCCACCGAGCTGGGGGCCAGAGAGGTTAGCGGAGACGACAAGATCGTCAAGGTCTCGCTGGTCGGTGTCGGTATGCGTTCGCATGCCGGTATTGCTTCCACCATGTTTGGAACCCTCGCAAAAGAGGGGGTTAATATCAGGATGATTTCAACCTCCGAAATCAAGATATCCGTGGTGATTGATGAAAAATATCTTGAGCTTGCAGTGCGCGCCTTGCATGATGCATTCGAACTGGCACAGCCGCAGGCGGTCTAGATTATATGTAACAGCTGTATTCTTGTATTTATAAACAATGAACTAGAAGTCATCTGCTAGTGCTTCTCATTACGAACTACAGTATACTCGAATGCGTATGGTTGAAGTTTCAGAATAAAATAGCCGCTCGAACCATCGACAGAGGTTTGGTGTCTACTACAATTACATGACGGTACCTGGAATGGACAGAGGACCGAGCAGGGGAAGGATCACATGCTAATTCTAACCAGAAGGGTGGGTGAGACATTAATGATCGGTGACGAAATTACTGTCACTGTTCTCGGTGTGAAAGGGAATCAAGTCAGGATCGGTGTGAATGCACCACGTGATGTCTCCGTTCACAGGGAAGAAATCTATGATCGCATCAAGAACGAACAGGACCAGCAGAACAGTACCGGCTAGGGCCTTCGTCAGCACAACAAAAAATCGAGTTCTATTCTTTACCTGATATAACCGCAACGGTATGCTACGCCCCGGGCTGAAGCAGGATACCGGGTAAATTGTACTGCCTGTATATATTCAACGTTTCTGGAGAGATGGCCGAGTGGCTGACAAAAGCACCGCAGAGCGGTGCGTTGAACGCCGGAGTTTGCGACGGTGGCCCCGCAGGGGCGAGGTACGCAGCACCGAGTAATGCGCTCCCCTGCTAAGGGAGTATGGGTTAAAAGCCCATCGAGGGTTCGAGCCGAGCACCACAGGTGCGAGACAACGTCGTCGTGAAACGACGGCGGCCCCGAAGGGGCGAGGGCGCATAGCCCCGAGTAATCCCGAACGTAAGTTCGATATAATGCTGGTCTGAATTATTATTTTGTGAATTTTGGAGAGATGGCCGAGTGGCTGAAGGCGCTCCCCTGCTAAGGGAGTATGGGTTAAAAGCCCATCGAGGGTTCGAATCCCTCTCTCTCCGCCAACTAATATATGGCCCCTGCGGGGGCTATATATTAGTTGTGGTCAGAGAGTCTTTGGTGAGAAGTCTTCGGTTCGAGCCGAGCACCGCAGGTGCGAGACAACGCCGGCTCTGCCGGCGGCCCCGAAGGGGTGAGTGCCGAAGGCACGAATCATACCTCTCTCTCCGCCAACTTTGTGTATAATGCCACCGCTTTACATGCGCCCGTAGCTCAGCTGGATAGAGTACCTGGCTACGAACCAGGCGGTCGGAGGTTCGACTCCTTCCGGGCGCGC
>CALOCX010000012.1:0-199675 GCA_942491995.1 uncultured Gammaproteobacteria bacterium
GAACCTGCTCCATCCGTCCCGTGAGCAATCGGAACCACACCGGCAGCCACCGCCACCGCCGAACCTCCGCTGGAAGAGAAGACAGAATAGTCCAGGTTCCAGGGATTTCGGGTCGCACCAAAGACATCATTGTTCGTGATGATAAAACTAGCCATTTCCGGAACATTTGTCTGCCCTAAAATGTTGAATCCCGCACTTTCAACCGCGTCCACAAATTCCACGTTACGGTCAGGTCTATTCTCCAGCATCAATCGTGATCCATCGGTTCGCCGCAAGCCACCAATGTCGATCATGTCCTTCATGAGAATCGGAACACCGGCAAACCGCGTATCGAGAGGAATTGTTCCAGCAGCCTGTCGGGCACGATCGAAGGCATCATTGGTCATGAAGTTGAGGGCCGGATTCATCACCTCCACCCGGCGAATGAAGATATCAACCAGCTCAGCCTGGGAAAATTCACGGGCACGCAACCGAGCAGCAAGCCCCAGCGCGTCCTCATCAACAAGCTCGTCATGCTTCAGGCCCTGGGCGCTCACCTGTTTCAGTGTGAGGCCCGCAAACCCGGCGCTGGCGGCAGCTACAGAAGTTTTGAGGAAATCTCTGCGATGAATATGTTTGGGCATGGATAAGTATCCCTTGTGGTTACGTGAAAGTGCGTTTCATGGAGTTGATTCTTAGGCCAATGTAAAAATAAAAAGGTCATTGAGTCAAAATAACTTGGAATAAGAAGGCACCCTCTAGCAGTTAGCGGTATTCACTCATGAGTTGACAACAAGTTCGGCTTTGGGTCGACTGCGGCTGTTTAGTGATTTCTTATTTAGAATCAGTCCCTTCGTCGCATTACGGAGGCAAAGCAGTCGTTCCCGGATACAGGGAGCCAGGCTAGTGTGGAGTTCCTGTTAGGCGACTAACGGCCAACTTCTGTACCTCCCGGTTACTGATCTGAACGTCCGTTGATACCGAAAGCAGACGTTCAGGTGTAGCTTGTGATCTGTACTCCTTCAACCTGCTTCAACGACCAAGCCGTGCGGCGCAAACGAAGCGTAGCGTAGTTTGCGTCCGACGAGCGCCTTGTTAGGTTGCTGCACGAAGCTCTACCATGGCTGATGAAATGACTCGAATCGAAGAACGTATTAACAACCATACGAGGCCTAGTGCAACCAAAATATAAATATAGTATTTTAATAAAGGTAAACAGGAGTACGTAGCGTAATTAATGCTGCGATCAACAGCCGCACATGAGATGTATCGTGCTTGCAGGGTCAAGACCTGACGGATGCCGGTGCAGTCGCGCGCTTTTCAGGTGTCACATGGAAGCGAAGCTGATCGATGAAATGCCACAGGCTCGCTAGAGAAGCTGTCTGCCGGGTAATAACCGCTACAGGGAGGTAAGCGCGATGCTGCTGAAACGCCGGGTCTCCCCACTTGAGGTTCGTTGTCCGGTGAAGCATGCACTGCGTAACGCGGAACAAACCTCTAGCGCATAAAAGAGGCGGGGCATGGTGCCCTGGCCTTGTGTACCTCTGCGCGTGGCAGCGGGTCAAGTAGCGGAAAGCAATCCGCGATCAGCTGTTGCAGAGGTGGTTGGTGAGAGTTGCGAAGTCCTCGATGGTCAGTGTCTCGGCGCGTGCTGAGGGGTCGATGCCCAGCTCTGTCATTGCCCCGGCATCGACCATGCCCCGCAGGGTATTGCGCAGGGTTTTGCGGCGCTGGGAAAACGCCTGTTTCACCAGTTGTTCGAACAGCGCTTCATCCGTTACCTGTACCCGGGGCTGCTCATAGGGCTCCAGCCGTACAAAGGCGGATTCAACCTTTGGCGGCGGGTCGAAGGCTTCCGGTCCGATGTTGAACAGCGGGGTCACCTTGCAGCGGTACTGCAGCATGATGGAAAGCCGGCCGTATTGTCGCGTCCCCGGAACCGCTGCCATGCGATCGACAACTTCTTTCTGCAACATGAAATGCATGTCCTTGATGCAGTGATGTTGTGCCAGCCCATTTGAGTCCCCGTGGGGTCGGTACCCGCTTTAGGGGGGATTCCCTTGGGGGCGAGCGGGGAGTCTAGGCGGGTGAAGTAATGGATGGAGAGAAATAGTATCAGGTCGGGAGGGGGGGGAGGGTGTGGGAGTTGTTGGAGAGATAGGAGGGGGTCGGGGTTCTGGGAGGGGGGGAGGAGGGGAGGGGAGAAGGGGAAGAGTAAAGGGGGGAGAAGGGGGAGGAGGGGAGGGGGGGGAGAGGGGGGGGGGGGGGAGAAGAGGGGGGGGGAGGGGGGGGGGGGGGGTGGCGGAGCAGGGCGGGGAATTGCCCGCGTATGTCCGGCGCGAGTTCGAGGATTACCTCCAATGCGGGCGGCTGGAACATGGTTTTCTGTGGGTACGCTGCGAGAACTGTCATGCCGAGCACCTTGTAGCCTTCAGCTGCAAACGCCGCGGCTTTTGCCCGAGCTGCGGGGCGCGGCGCATGGCCGAGAGCGCGGCCTTGCTGGTCGACGCGGTGCTGCCCGAGCAGCCCATGCGCCAGTGGGTATTGAGCTTCCCGTATCCCTTGCGCTTTCTGTTCGCCAGCCAGCCAGCAATCATGGGGCAGGTGCTTGGTATCGTCTATCGTGTCATCGCCACGCATCTGGTCAAGAAAGCGGGCCGTGCGCACCAAACGGCCAAGACTGGCGCGGTTACGCTGATCCAGCGCTTTGGCAGTGCGCTGAACCTCAACATCCACTTTCACATGCTGTTCCTTGACGGGGTGTACGTCGACCGCCTCTATGGGGCTGTCCGGTTTCGCTGGGTCAAAGCGCCGACCAGTCAGGAACTCACCCAGCTGGCGCACACCATCGCCCACCGAGTCGGCCGCGTTGATGCGCGCCATCCTTGGCGCGCCCCCTACGGGCGCATTTTGTGCGTCCAAATTCGCTCCAGGCGAATTTGTCTGGAACGGCAGGGCCTGTTGGAGCGGGATGCCGAGAACAGCTACCTGGCGTCGGATGTCGTAGACGACGACCCGCTGAATCAACTGTTGGGGTCTTCGATCACTTACCGCATTGCGGTGGGGCCGCAGGCGGGACGCAAGGTATTTACGCTGCAAACCCTGCCCGCTGGCGAAGCGGCGGATCCATTCGGTGACACGGTCGGCAAGGTGGCCGGCTTCAGCCTGCATGCCGGTGTGGCAGCCAGGGCCGATGAACGTAAGAAGCTCGAACACCTGTGCCGCTACATCAGCCGTCCGGCGGTATCGGAGCAGCGACTGTCGCTCACGCCGAATGGCAACGTTCGCTACCAGCTCAAGACGCCGTACCGGGACGGCACCACGCATGTGATCTTCGAGCCACTGGATTTCATTGCCCGCTTGGCCGCCCTGGTGCCGAAGCCGCGCGTCAATTTGACGCGCTTCCACGGCGTGTTTGCGCCTAACCGTAAGCACCGGGCGTTGGTGACGCCAGCAAAGCGGGGCAGGGGCAACCAGGCCAGGGTAGTCGAGGAGCGACCATCACCCGCCGAACGGCGAGCGTCAACCCGATGACTTGGGCACAGCGCCTCAAACGTGTATTCAACATCGACATCGAGACCTGCAGTGTCTGCGGTGGCGCCATGAAGGTGATTGCCTGTATTGAAGATCCGGTAGTGATCAAGCAGATCCTCGATCACTTGGAGCACAAGGCAGAAGCCAGTGAGCCCTGGGCGCTACCTGAAAGTCGGGCGCCGCCGGTCGGACTGCAGTCAGGGCTGTTCGACTGACGAAGCCGAAAACCAACAGTGCCAATCAGTATGCTTCGCTCACGCTACCGCGGCAGGTGTTCGTAGTGCCGGATGTCGGAAATGGAGCCGATTGTGGGGAGTCGAGGTCAAGTTTTCAGCGTTGCTGGCTCCCCGTCAGCGGATTCGGGGTGCATGGCACGGTTGCCGAGAGAGTCAACAGCAGTCCAAACCTGTTGGACGTGGGTGAAATGGGTGTTTATTCTTCCTATATAAAGGTAACACATATGCTACTATATGATTCATATGATGGAGGTTAGAGAATACCTCGATGCTGAGGGAAACAGTCCTTATGCCAAGTGGTTCGATCGTCTGAACGTGGCCGCTGCGGTCAAGGTGGTGACAGCAGTCCATCGGATGGAGCAGGGCAATTTCTCTAATGTGAAAGGAGTAGGTACCGGCGTCTATGAGTTCAGGATTGATTTTGGCTCTGGATATCGGATCTATTTTGGCAAGGACGGGGACCGGTTGGTGATATTGCTGGCGGGTGGCACCAAGAAGCGCCAGAACGCAGATATTGCCGCCGCGAAAGGGCATTGGCGCGACTATAAGCGCCGGAAACGGCAAGAGGTGACATGATGGCTCTGACGAGAGATTTTAAGGAAACCATACAGGCGCGCGCCCAAAGGGATCCGGCGTTTCGCAAGGCCCTGCTGCAAGAAGGGGTCGAATGCCTGCTCGCCGGTGATGTCGATACTGGCAAGGCTGTGCTGCGTGACTACATCAACGCGACGATCGGATTCGAGGAGCTCTCCCCAAGTCTTCGACAAGTCGAGCAAGAGCCTCATGCGCATGTTCAGTCCAAAAGGTAATCCCCAGGCGAGTAACCTGTTCGCGGTGATCCAATACCTGCAGGAGCAGGAGGGGATTCACCTGGAAGTCAAAGCCCGGAAGGTTGCCTAAGGTGCTGTGTATCAGTGTTCAATCGGCAATTTTTTCGAGCATTTTGAAGGATTTTCTGAGCATGGTATTTTTCATGGTATTACCAATTAGCAGGAAATTAAGCCATTGAATATAAGTGATAAAAAAGGCTTATTTACAATAGAGTGGGAGTGACCGGAATTCTTAACCTATTGAAATATGAAGACCAAACAACTCCTATCAATAATGTAATCTGGATCATCAATGGTATTTTTCATGGTATTTTCGGCGCGCTATAGCACGAAAAGCAGCGATACCATGAGAGGCAGTTGTGTACTGTCATGGTATTTTTTGGCGCTCGGCCAAGTAGGTATATTGATGACGGCTTTTAGGAGCCCCAGAGTGTGGACAGGGGAACAGCCCATAGGTTGCTACCCAGAGGCATTGTTTCATCACCATCGTACAGCAACACACCTGCTTTGAACTGATCACCAGCCAGGCTGGAGAGTTTTTTCAATCCACGCAGATCTCGCTCTTTAACGGTGGCAGATGCTTTTACTTCGACGCCTAACAGTTGTCCTGCGCTGTTCTCAATCACCACATCAACCTCGTACTTGTCCGCATCCCGGTAGTACAGTAGCCGATAATCATCATCAGAGGTTGCCGTGTGTTTGAGTAATTCACTGAACACAAAGCTCTCCAGAATGTGACCGTAGCCTGTTTTGTCCAACTCAACATCTTTGTGGCCGATGTTGGTGAGCACGCCCAACAAACCGGAATCGATGAACTGAAGCTTGGGGGTCTTGACCACGCGTTTCAAGCGATTGCGTGCCCATACATCGATTCGTTTGAGCAGGTACATTTGTTCAAAGACACTGATGTAGCGAGAGACTGTCTTGCCATCAAGACCGACTTGGCCGCCTAACTCGGAGTAATTGCACATCTGGCCAGCGGTTTGCGCTAGTGCGCGCAGAAAGCGTGGCAATTGATCTAGTTTATCGATTTCGGCGACATCGCGGACGTCACGTTGAAGAATGGCGTTTATGTAATGCCGAGTCCAGGCAGTACGTCGTTTTTCCGTTGGTCTTGCAACCGCTTCCGGGTAGCCGCCACGTAGAACGCGCTCGACCAGATTGCTGCCGAGTACAGGAGGATTTGATGTCAGGATTTCTCCGGCAAAAACGCGATCTATCCAGTTTGCTGGTCTATTCTCAATTTCACTCTGCGACAGGGGTAAAAGCATCAAGGTTTCCATACGCCCGGCCAGAGAGTCGGCGACCGTGGGTAGCGCCATCAGATTGGCTGAGCCAGTCAGCAGAAAGCGCCCGGGGCGACGATCCTCATCAACGGTTTTCTTGATAGCCAGAAGCAACTCGGGCGCTCGTTGGATTTCATCGATGACGGCGCGATCCAAATTGCGAATCATGCCGACCGGGTCTTCACGCGCTGACAACAATGTCAGTTCATCATCCAGGGTCAGGTAGTGCAGTCCCCGTTCAGCGATTTGGCGTACCAGGGTCGTTTTGCCAGCCTGGCGTGGCCCGGCAAGCAAAACCACGGGTGTATCCTGTAAAGCCTCATCAATTCGTGGTTCAATCCAACGTGGATACAGGGATGGTGTATTCATAGCGGAACAATATCGTAAATTACGGAATGTATCAACGTAAATAACGGAACAAGAAGGCGGTAAATATGGAAGCTGAGAGGTGTGTGCGAACTATCTCAATCGGAGAAGGGTGGGGGAGTCCTGGTAATCAATAGGCGATTTTTCAAGTATTTTGAAGGATTTTTTGAGCATGGTATTTTTCATGGTATTTTCAGCGCACTGTAACGCAAATAGTAGCAATACCATGAGTGGCAGATTGGCGTAATCATGGTATCAGCGGTCAGCACTCAGACATCGCCTTCTGAAAGAGCATGGCGTGATTTAGGTCTACATACACGCCAAATATATCTATAAAGTGGCGTGAATGAGTGCTAGAATCGCGCCATGAAGTGGATATGGCAACAGCCCGACTGGCCAGATTTTCGCTATGACAATCGCGCGCTCAATGATCGGGAACTTGAATTTCGCCTGAACTCAGAGCGCCTGGCTGGCAGCTTTGATGCGCTACCGATGGCGTCCCAAGAGGATGCCACGATTGACCTGATGCTTTCCGAGGCCGTCAAAACCAGCGCCATTGAGGGCGAGGATCTGGATAGAGAGTCGGTCAGGTCATCGCTGCTCTCATTAATTACATCGGATACGCTACCGGACAACTCAGACCAGAAAGCTGCCGGGGCTGCATCGCTGCTGGTGGACGTTCGCAAGAACTGGCAAGCATCCCTGACGCATGACCTGCTGGGCAAGTGGCAGTCCATGGCTGTCCCGGAGCAGCGCTACACGTCTATTCTGAGTGGCGCATACCGAAACGATCCTTCACCGATGCAAATAGTGAGCGGGCCTTACGGGCAGGAAAAGATTCACTATGAGGCCCCGCCAGCGACTCAGGTGCCTGATGAAATGGCGAGGCTTATCGACTGGTACAACCAAACCAGTCCTTTGAGCGGGGATAAGACAATACACGGTATCGCAAGAGCAGGTATTGCTCATCTCTGGTTCGAGGTGATTCACCCCTTCGATGATGGTAATGGTCGAGTCGGCAGGGCAATCGCTGACCATGCGCTTTCCCAGTTTCTTGGTTATCCAACCACGGCCTGTCTTGCCACGGCGATAGAAGGGGATAAAAAAACCTATTACCTGCAACTGGAGAAAGCGAGTCGTGGAAGCCTGGATGTTAACGTTTGGCTGGATTATTTCGCAGACACAATAATCAAGGCGCAGGAAATTGCCAGGGAGGAAGTGGACTTTGTACTGGCCAAGACACGATTCTACGAAGCCTATGGTGAGCAGCTGAACGACCGGCAGGCCAGAATGGTGTCGCGGGTATTCGCTGAAGGTCGAAAGGGCTTTGAAGGCGGAATAACGACTAAAAAATATGAAACGATTACCAAGTGTCCGAATCGAACGGCCAGCCGTGATCTTTCTGACCTGGTTGCCAAGGGTATCATCATCCCGTTACCAGGTGGTGGCAGAACAACCCGATATGAGTTGACGATTGTTGAACCGGCTCAGTCTGGTCTGATGAGGAAATGATTCTTCGCTCTGGGGCAAGCGATTTTATCTGCACTAGCCTGAACGATTTAATGAATTTCCATTTTGTCCTATGAACGTCGATACACTCAAAGAAAAACTGGCTGATATCGATGCAGATACCTTGCGGAATTTTATATTCGACCTCTACCTTCGCTATCCGGAGTTGAGTGACAAGATCGAAGCATTGACATTGGCAAATGATCCGGTCGCCCTGTCCAGCGTGCTGCGCAAGCGTATTGCATCGCTGAAACGAGGGCGGAGGTTTATCGATTATCGGGCGAGTTTTGATTTTGCACGCGAACTGGAAGCGACCCTCGCCGATATTGAAAGCGGACTGCTGGAGCGCTCACCGGAACATGCATTTGATTTGGTCGACCGGTTTTTGGCGACGGCAGAATCGGTGCTCAACCGTGTCGATGATTCTGGCGGGGCAGTGGGCGAGGTATATCGCCATGCCGTACTGTTGTGGTTGACAGCGGCTAAAGGCTGGCGGGATGCCAACGTCGACTGGCTCGAGCGGATATATCAGCTGCATCAGCAGAATAACTATGGTGTGCTTGATCCGCTATTGCCGAATGCCCACCTGCTGTTGACGACGGATCAGCTGAAGCAACTGGCGTGGCGGTACGAAAACGCGTTGCGCAGGGCGTCAAAATCTCCTGAACAAGAAGACAAAGTCAATCTCGTGGTCTTGCATAGCGGCGTGGCATTGGGTCAGATCGCTGATGCCTTGCGCGATCCTGCCTTATACGAGCGATCGGTATTGATACATTCGCCACAGCCAAACAATCTGCAAATGAAATCGATTTGTGAAAAATATTTGCAGTATGAACAGCCCGAGACGGCAATGCGGTATCTGAACCAGGCATGGGAGGAGCGTTTTGAGCATTATCGTCTGGAATTGCTGGATCAAGTCTGTGTGCAAACGGGTGACCGGAAACAGCTTAAAGTGATTCGTTCTCGGCTGTTTCAGAGCGAGCAGAGCTACGCCAGTTTCACACGATATCTGGAGGCCTTGGACGAGGATGAGAAAGCGAAAGCATGTAGCTCAGCAATCGAGCAGGCCGAACAGGGTGGTGACATCTTACGCAGCGCCGATCTGTTATTGAAGCTGAGCCAGACGGAGAGATCTCAGGCTCTGGTTTTGGCCCGGCATCAGGAGCTGGCGGAGTGTTTTTATGATAGTCTGCTGAGGCTGGCCAAGGCGTTTGAGAAAGCCGATTGTTATCTGGCGGCCACCGCTTGTTACCGCGCATTGTTACTCGATATCCTTACGCAGGCTCGCAGTACCGCATATGGCCATGGTGCGAGGTATTTCAAAAAGCTGGAAGCCCTGGCGGAGCGCGTCAAGGCGTATAAACCTTTGCCGGCGCATCACGAATTCGTGCAGCAACTACAGTCGGATCATGGGCGCAAGAGAAGTTTCTGGGCGCGACTGAAGACATAATGAGCAGAGCCCCAAAGTACACCATGCAGCAGGTTGGCGCTCAACCTTTTCGGTGATGATCAGCAACATATCCTGAATATGGTATTTTTCCGCGTAGCAAGGCAGAACACGTCGATACCATGATAAGGAAATTGATTTGGCATGGTATCAGGACAATTGAGCGGCGCACGCGTAACTAATTGTCTTCGTGCCAGACAGTATGCCTCCAACGCCAGAGGCACACGTTTCCCCAAGTGATCGATCAATGGAAAACATGATCTTCGGAGAGGTGCCGGATATCGAGCAGATTCTGGCGGTGCTCCAGACACTTCAGGAAGAAATCAATGCATGAAGAGTGATTCGATCATGAAGGCCTGTCTGTGGGGGTAGCGTTGAGTCATCCGAGTAGAGTTTTCTGCCAGTCACAAGGGCGGAGGATGACAGGGATGACACTCTGGCGTAGCCTTCAGCATGATGCTCAAGCGCCCATTTCATTTCAATGTCGTAGCGGTAGTGAGAATGCAGAAAGTCTGAACTCACGAGCAGCAGCATGATGTCCGCCGACTCCCGTTGGTTGCTGATCTCTCGGTCGAATTCGTCACCCGGGCCGATCCGGCGGTCTTGCCAGATATCAATCACACCATCCCGTCGAAGAGCTGCAAGGTGCTTTTCCTCCTCTTTCCGCAGATCTTCATCTTGATGTGAGTATGAAAGAAAAAGTCTCATCATTACAACGAACTATCGTCCATCAGTGTGGTCAGTTCACAGTGGTCTTGCGCAGAATTTCTCGCCGCAGGTCAGTGTAGGTCACCGGGGTCCATCGGTAAGTACTGCCTACATATAGCCACGTATTTGTGGGGGGGCTTGGACCAAGTCCGCGTTCTAAGAACGCGGCGCGGATATTTAGAACAGATGAAGTCGACCAATGGTCAGGCACGGCGGTGCGAACGAGGGTTAATGCATGTGTTCAGGGTGACAGCAGGGGAAGACGAGATGGATCGAATGGCTGAAAAGCAGGATGCGGCCCGGTTTGTGACCACTACATCCACGATGGTCATCAGTCGTGCGGGGGCAACTCTAGGCGATTTTGTCCTTCTGTCGTTTCTGATCGGGTATTGGCGTTCCTCTCCGGCGGGTGGGGATCAACCGCGTAAGGCAACGGGAGGTGGATACCAACTATGTCTCCCCTAACAGATCTTAACGCCTCCGAGTCGGCAACGACACGGCCCTGGCACGTCCTGTCACAGGAGACGATATTCAGCGAACCTGGCGCCACTGCCACCGGTCTCGATTCGGCTGAAGCCTCGAAGCGCATGGAACGGTACGGCCCGAACCGCTTGCCGGAGGTTCCACCCCGCAGTCCGCTCATGCGCCTACTGGCGCAATTTCACAACCTCCTCATATATGTGCTTCTCGGTGCAGCGCTCATTGCAGGGGCAATGGGACATTGGGTGGAAACCAGCGTCATCCTCGGCGTGGTGCTGGCAATGATCGGCCTAACTGCCTGGGCCGGGAGAGGCGCATGTGCAATGAATCAATGCAGGGTAGCCGTGATAGCGTTGTGACTGGTACGAGTTCCGTGAATTCACATACAGAAGAGAGGCCAATATGAAACCCTTGATGGAGAAACACTGGCACCACCTGCCTCGGGACGAGGTGCTGGACCTGCTCGACACCAATGCGAAGAAAGGTCTGGACCGTTTCGAGGTCGAGGAGCGACAGCAGAACTTCGGCCCCAACGTTCTGACGCAACGCAAGGGCAAGGGGCCACTGCTGCGTTTCCTGTTGCAGTTTCACCAGGCGCTGGTCTATATCCTGCTGGCCGCGGTCGTGATCAAACTCATGCTGGGCGCCTGGGTGGACGCCAGCGTGATTTTCGGCGTGGTCCTGCTCAATTCCATCATCGGCTTCGTGCAGGAGGGCAAGGCACTGGGCGCACTGGCGGCCCTGGCGAGCGCGCTGACCACGGCTGCCACTGTGGTGCGCGCCGGCGAGAAGCATCGCATAGACGCCCGTGAACTGGTGCCCGGAGATATTGTTTTACTGGCCTCCGGCGACAAGGTACCGGCGGACCTGCGCCTGCTGCACGCCCGTAACCTGCAGATCGACGAATCCGCCTTGACCGGCGAGTCAGTGCCGGTGGAGAAGTCTTCGGGCGAACTGGCCCACGACGCCGTGCTGGCGGAACGCGCCAACATGGCCTATTCCTCCACCCTGGTGACCTATGGCACCGGGGTCGGCGTAGTCACCGAAACCGGCGACAGCACCGAGATCGGCCGCATCTCCGAACTGATCGCCAGCGCCGAGGTGTTGGCCACGCCGCTGACCCGCAAGATCGCCCGCTTCAGCCATGTGCTGCTTTATGCCATCCTGGTCCTGGCTGGTCTGACCTTCGCCGTAGGCCTGTGGCACGGGGGCTCGGCGGTGGACATGTTCATGGCCGCCGTGGCGATGGCTGTCGCCATGATACCGGAAGGGCTACCCGCCGTACTGACCATCACGCTGGCCATCGGTGTAGCGCGCATGGCCAAACGCCACGCCATCATCCGCCATCTGCCTGCAGTCGAGACCCTCGGCAGCACCACCGTGATCTGCTCGGACAAGACTGGCACCCTGACCCGCAACGAGATGACGGTGCAGCGCCTGTGGGCGGGTGACGAAGCGGTCGAGGTCACCGGTGTGGGTTACACTCCGCAGGGCGAACTGTCGCACAACGGCCAGGCGCTGATGCTCAGCGATCACACTGCTCTCTCGGAATTGCTACGTGCTGGCCTGCTGTGCAACGACGCGGTGCTGAAACAGGAGAATAGCGCCTGGAAGATAGAAGGTGACCCCACCGAGGCTGCACTGCTGGTAGCGGCCGGCAAGGCCGGGTTCGATGCGCAACGGACACATGAAGCATACCCCAGACTCGATGCGATTCCCTTCGAGTCCCAGCATCAGTACATGGCCACCCTGCATGGCGGTGACAACCCGGTGGTCTATCTAAAGGGCTCGGTCGAGAGCCTGCTTGCCCGATGCGCCGATATCCTGAGCGTCGACGGTGAGAGCCGGCCGCTGGACACTGCCGTGGTGCATGCCCAGGTCGAGGCAATGGCGGGTCAGGGTATGCGGGTGCTGGCGTTCGCCCGTCTCAGTGTTCACCCGGATACCACGTTAATCGATCACCCGCAGGTTGCCGGCGGCCTGACCTTTATCGGGCTGCAGGGCATGATCGACCCGCCGCGCGACGAGGCGATCCGCGCGGTCAACGCCTGTCAAGCGGCAGGCATCCAGGTCAAGATGATCACCGGCGATCACGCCACAACGGCAGCCGCCATCGCGGGTCAGATCGGCCTGGGCGGCCCGCTGCCGGAAGGCCAGATCCCGGACGTGCTAACCGGCCGCGAACTGGCGGCGCTCAGCGATGCCGAACTGATCGACGCTGCCGCCGATACCGAGGTGTTCGCCCGCGTTACGCCGGAGCAGAAGCTGCGCCTGGTGGAGGCCATGCAGGCGCACGGCGAGGTGGCGGCCATGACCGGCGACGGGGTCAATGACGCCCCGGCCCTGCGCCGCGCCGATATCGGCGTCGCCATGGGCATCAACGGCACCGAGGTGTCGAAGGAGGCCGCCGACATGGTACTAACCGACGACAACTTCGCCACCATCGAAGCGGCGGTGGAGGAAGGCCGCGGCGTGTTCGCCAACCTGATCAAGTTCATTACCTGGATCCTGCCGACCAACGCCGGCCAGGGACTGGTGATCATCGTCGCGGTGATGGCGGCCCAGCCGTTGCCGGTACTGCCGGTGCAGGCGCTGTGGATCAACATGACGACCGCCGTGCTGCTCGGCCTCGCTCTGGCCTTCGAACCCAGGGAGCCGGGCATCATGCGCCGCCCGCCGCGCCCGCCGAACGCGCCTATCCTCAGCGGCGAGCTGATTTTCCGCATCCTGCTGGTGGGACTGCTGCTGCTGATCGGCGGATTCGGTCTGTTCGAGTGGGCCTTGTACCGGGGCGCCAGCGAAGCCGAGGCGCGCACTATCGCGGTCAATGTGTTTGCCGTGGGCCAGTCCTTCTACCTGCTCAACTGCCGCTCGCTGCGCTTTTCGATGTTTCGCCTCGGTTTGTTCAGCAACCCGTGGATCTGGGCCGGTATCGCCGCCATGATAGCGGCGCAACTGTTGTTCACCTATCTGCCGGTGATGAACTGGCTGTTCCATACCGCGCCGATCGGCTGGACGGACTGGCTGCACATCGTGTTGGTCGGACTGGTGATCTATCTGGTCATCGGTGCGGAAAAGGCCTGGCGGCTGCGCCGCGAGGCGGGAGACCGTGAAACATGAATTTGTCTATGTGTCGTTGATGGAGTGGTATCCTCGACACCCGGCCGGTGGGCTTCGTACACTGCGTGGAAATCATTGCGCTGGGCATGGCGCTTTTTATGATTCTTGAACTGGAAAAACTCGCACTGCGCAAGTGGCGCAGGAAGCACGATGCCCGCCGCGGCAGTCCGGGGCGGAGCGAGGCCAAATCATGACGGTGTTTCCGGACGTCTTCACCGAGATGGCGGTGCTGCTGCTGTTTGCCGCGGCGGTGGGGGCTCTGGGCGTACGCTTGCACCAACCCTTGATCGTCGCCTTTATCGCTGTGGGCATACTCGTCGGCCCCTCGGTGCTCGGTTGGGTCAGCGCAAACGACCAGGTCGATCTGCTGGCGAAATTCGGCATTACCCTGTTGCTGTTCGTCGTCGGCTTGAAACTGGACCTGCACATAATCCGCACCATGGGGCCGGTCGCCCTGGCGACGGGACTGGGTCAGGTGATATTCACCAGCGTCGTCGGCTACCTGATCGGATATGCCTTTGGCATGACGCCGGTCACGGCCCTGTACGTGGCGGTCGCGTTGACGTTCTCCAGCACCATCATCATCGTCAAACTGCTTTCCGACAAGCGTGAGGTGGATACACTGCACGGTCGTATCGCCCTGGGTTTCCTGATCGTGCAGGATCTGGTCGTCGTGTTGGTCATGATTGGCCTCAATGCCCTGGGTGCCACCGGTGATGTCTCGTGGACCCAGGCGGCATTCGCCGTACTGGTCAAGGGTGTGGGGTTTATTCTGTTGGTCGGGTTGGCGATGCGGTACCTGCTACCGCGGCTGCTCCACAATCTGTCACGCTCCCAGGAATTGCTGGTGTTGTTCGGCATTGCCTGGGGGCTGGCGCTGGCGGCGCTCGGTGTGATGCTCGGATTCAGTAAAGAGGTGGGCGCTTTTGTCGCCGGCGTGTCACTGGCCTCCACGCCTTACCGGGATGCACTCGGAGCGCGCCTCACGAGCGTGCGCGACTTTCTGTTGCTGTTCTTCTTTCTCGACCTGGGGGCGCAACTCGACCTCGGGCTGCTGGGTGCCCAACTGGTGGAGTCGCTGGCGTTCTCGCTGTTCGTCCTGATCGGTAATCCCCTCATCGTCATGGTCATCATGGGCGTACTGGGTTATCGCAGTCGTACCGGGTTCCTGGCCGGGCTCACGGTGGCGCAGATCAGCGAATTCTCTTTGATCCTGGGGGCGCTGGGTCTGAGCCTCGGCCACATAAGCGACGAGACCATGGGCCTGATAACCCTGGTTGGGCTGATCACCATCAGCGCCTCTACCTACATGATCATCTATTCTCAACCGCTGTATGAGCGCCTGGCGCCCTGGCTCGGGGTCTTCGAGCGCCGACAGCCTCATCGTGAAGCCGGGCAGGATACCGTGCCGAATGATGCGGTGCCGCTGGTCGTGCTGTTCGGGCTGGGGCGTTACGGCAACGGCATCGCCCGGACGTTGCGTGAAAGGGGCTGGCGGGTGCTCGGCGTCGATTTCAACCCGGACCTGGTTCACGCGGGAGACGCCACGGGACACCCGGTCATGTTCGGGGACGCCGAAGATCCTGAGTTCATCGCGACGCTACCGCTTGGACGGGTGCATTGGGTGGTGAGCACGGCGCGCGAACGCCATGTCAATCTGTCGCTTATCCACTCGCTGCGTAGTCTCGGATACAGCGGTCGGATCGCTATCACGGCGCAAGCGCCGGATGACGCCGCCAGACTGGAACAGGGGGGGGCTGATCTGATTCTGGTGCCATTCGCGGACGCCGCCCGCGAGGCGGCTGATCGCATCATGGGGCAGGCTTTGCCACAACAAACGGAACAAGCGGGTGGATGAAACCCGTGAGTCATGCATGATGTCTAATTTTCAAGAAATCGACTGGTCAACGGTCACATCGCGCGGCCTGTTGTTTTCACTTGTGTGGTGGATGCTCACCGACGGCAATGTGCAGTCGTGGTGGATTGGTGTACCGGCCGTGTCGTTCGCGATGATCGCCAGCATAGCGCTACTGCCGCCGGTACCCCTGGTCTGGCGAGGGCTGCTTAAATTCACACCATTTTTCCTTTGGCGTTCTTTGCAGGGTGGCGCGGATGTCGCCTGGCGGGCGTTTCATCCCGGCATGCCTATCGCCCCGGCAGTCATCGATTACCCGCTTCGACTGCCTCCGGGATTGCCGCAGGTGTTCCTGGCCAATATCGTGAGCCTGTTGCCGGGTACATTGAGCGCCACGCTGGATGGGCAAGCATTAAAGGTTCATGTGCTGGATAGCCGGGGAGATTTTATGACCGAACTGAAGGCGTTGGAACAACGCGTGGCGCGGATGTGTGGCGTGTTGCTGGCGACTTCTCATGGAGGCGAATGAAGATGCAGCGATTCAAAAACATTCTTTGTGTGATCGAACATGGTGAGGCCAGCAAGCCGGCCCTGGATCGGGCCGTTGCGCTGGCCGAGAACAACCAGGCCAGCCTGACGGTCGTCGATGTCATCCCGCGGGTACCATCCGGCATTGGCATGCCGGATGGCGGTCCAATCTCCGGCGAGCTGCAGGCGGCAATGGTGCGCGAGCATGAGGCGCGGATGGAGCCTTTGATCGAACCCTACCGTCAACGCCTCGATATTCAGCACAAAGTCCTGCTCGGTAGCTCCTTTCTCGAGGTGATCCGCGAGGTGTTACGCAACCAGCGTGATCTGGTGATCAAGTGCCCTGAATCGCCGAGTTGGCTGGACCGCTTTTTCAGCGGTGACGATATGCACTTGCTGCGTAAGTGTCCCTGCCCCGTCTGGTTCGTCAAACGCCAGGTACCCAAGACTTACCAACGTATCCTCGCGGCCGTCGATGTCGATGAGGGTTACTCGCCAACGGAATTGGAGACGCGCCATCGCTTGAATGTCCAGATACTGGAAATGGCGGCCTCGCTGGCGATCTCGGAATCGGCGGAGCTGCATGTTGTGCATGCCTGGGAATCGATGAGCGAGTTGGTCAGCGGTTTTGTTTTCTCGTCGGATGTTTCTAGTGAGAGGATTGTAGCCAATATCGAACAAGAACGGCGGCAGCAACAGCAACATCTTGACGAGTTAATACGGAGTATCAAGATCGAGAGTCATGCTGCACGCGACGCGCTGGACTACCTGAAACCTCTAACTCATCTGCTGAAAGGGTCTGCCCGCCGGGAGGTTCCGGCACTGGCCAAACGTTTGCAGGTCGACTGCATCGTCATGGGGACCGTGGCACGTACGGGTATTCGCGGCTTCTTCATGGGCAATACGGCGGAGACCATTCTCGAGCAGATCGATTGCTCGGTGCTGGCGATCAAACCGCAAGAATTTGTAACGCCGGTTACGTTGGATGAGTGATGATTAATGATGAAAGGAGGTGGACGAGATGAAGCGGTTTAAGAATATTCTTTGCGTGATGGAGCCACAAGCTGTTTGCCAGTGTGCCCTTGACCGTACTGTGATACTCGCGGAGAACAACCAGGCGCGCGTGACGCTCGCTACCGTTACCGAGCGCGTGCCGGAGAGTATCAGAATACCTGAGGTTGGACCGGGACCGGGCGATTTGCAGGCCAGATTGACGGAGGCTGAGGCCCAGCGGCTGAAAACTTTGATCGAGCCTTACCACGCGCGGGTCAAGATCAACGCTAAGGTGTTGGTGGGTACTTCGTACCTGGAAATCATCCGGGAGGTGTTGCGCAGCAATCATGATCTGGTGATCAAATGTCCGGAATCGCCGAGCTGGCTGGACCACCTTTTCGCCGGTGATGATATGCATTTATTACGAAAATGCCCATGCCCGGTCTGGCTGGTCAAGCCGGGGACGGCGGACTCTTACCAGCGCATCCTGGCTGCCGTGGACGTGGACGACAACTATCCGCCAGCGGAACTGAAGACACGCCAGGCATTAAATGGCACGGTGATGGAACTGGCCAGTTCTTTGGCCGTATCGGAGTTTGCGGAACTGCACGTCGTACACACCTGGGCGGCGTTCGGCGAGAGCTCCTTACGCAACAGTGCATTCATAAGCGAGCCGGAAGACGAGGTTAACGCCTATGTCGAAGAGGTACGGCGGCGTCACGCCCAGCTTCTGGATGCTCTGATGCAAGAGACGGGCGCGAAACTGGGGCCGGATGCTATGGATTACATAAAGCCCCAACGATACCTGCTGAAGGGATCGGCGCGCAAAGAGGTTCCGGCGCTGGCCAAACATCTGCAGGTGGACTGCATCGTCATGGGGACGGTCGCGCGCACTGGCGTGCGTGGATTCATCATGGGGAATACCGCGGAGACCATTCTGGAGCAGCTCGACTGTTCGGTGCTGGCGATCAAGCCACCGGGCTTCGAGACGCCAGTAAAGTTGGAAGATTGATCGCGTATGCAGGGTCTTTACGCAGCATTGGCGTTATTTCTGTTGCTGAACCTCGGCGCGGGCATGTGGCGGGTGTTGCGCGGTCCGACAGCCGCTGATCGCATGCTGGCGGCACAGCTGTTCGGTACTACCGCGGTGGCGATACTGCTGTTGCTTGCCGAGGCAGCGGGCAGTGCGGCACTGCGCGACGTGGCGCTGGTGTTTGCCCTGCTGGCGACGGTAACGGCGGTGGCATTCGTACGTCGTGCGTGGCTGGACCTGGAGGATGGGAATGACACCGAGTGATTACCTTTCTGCGGCACTGTTGATCGTCGGTGGTTTGTTCTTTCTGGCGGGCACGGTGGGTCTGCTGCGGTTCCCCGATACCTATTCGCGCCTGCACGCACTGACCAAGGCCGACAACGTGGGCCTGGGTCTGACCGTGGCCGGGCTCGCCGTGCAGGCGGAATCCTGGGCGGTGGTGGGCAAGCTGCTGCTGATCTGGGCGCTGGTGCTGCTCGCCGGGGCCAGCGTGTCGTATCTGATCGCGCAAGGGGCGCTGCAGCGGGGAGTGCGTCCGTGGAAGCGTTGATTTCCGGGATGCTCGACGTCGTACTGGCCCTGGCTCTGATGGGCTTGGCCTGGGCGACACTGGCCAGTGTCGACCTGTTTAAAGCCATCGTCCTGTTTATCGCATTTGGCTTGGTGATGGCGTTGGTTTGGGTGCGGCTGAATGCACCGGACATCGCCTTGGCCGAGGCCGCTATCGGTGCCGGTGTCACCGGCGCGCTATTACTGGCGGCGTACGCGAAACTGCGCACCGCCTCGCTGGACGCGAATGTTGATAACGCCAGCAGTGGGCGTGGCGTCCGATCCATTTCTATTTTGATTTTGATCCTGTTTCTTGCCGCTGCGCTGGGTTACGCAGTCTGGACGTTGCCGCCTGATGGTGCCGGTCTTGGCAAAGATGTTGCGGCGAATCTTGACCGAAGTGGTGTCAGCAATCCAGTGACGGCGGTGCTGCTCAATTTCCGTGGGTATGACACCTTGCTGGAGGTAATGGTGTTGTTGCTGGCGCTGCTCGGTGCCTGGTCACTGGGTATGACCACCCCGCGACGCGAGGCGGCTCCCGGTCTCGTGCTGGACACCTTGGCGCGCCTGCTGGTTCCCTTGTTAATTCTGGTCGCCGCCTACCTGTTGTGGGCTGGTGCGCATGCTCCGGGCGGCGCCTTTCAGGCGGGTGCCGTGCTTGCCGCCGCCGGGGTATTGATGTTGCTGGCGGGTTGGCGGCTACCCGCCGCGCTGGCGGCGTTGCCTTTACGGCTCGTACTGGTCGCCGGTCCGGCAACCTTTCTGTTATTCGCCGTGATCGCACTGCTACTGGAAGGCAGGCTGCTGCAGTTCTCCCCGGAGTGGGCCGGGCGCTTGATCCTGATCATCGAAACGACTGCCATGATCTCGATCGGCGCCACCCTGATCGCGCTGTTTCTGGGCGCACCACCCAACAAAGAGGATCGGCAATGAGTGCGGCCCTTTTCTACGCGCTCGCCGGCACGGGACTTTTTTCTATCGGCCTGCATGCCTTACTCGTGCACCGTCATCTGCTGCGTAAGATTCTGGCGATCAATGTGATGGGCAGCGGCGTGTTCCTGGTGCTGGCAGCCACGGCAACACGCAATGGAGCCGCTATACCGGACCCCGTACCGCATGCCATGATCATCACCGGCATCGTCGTAGCAGTCGCGGCCACGGCATTGACGCTGGTGCTGATGCTCAAACTGACGGCTGAAACCGGCCACGCGGTATTACCCGGCAGCCAGGAAGACAACCCGTAGTGGCCGATTTCCCGATGGAAATCCCGTGGGGCATCGTGCTGATTGTGCTGCCGCTGGCGGCAGCGATGATTGCATTCGTATGGCCGCGAGTCGCGCAGACGCTGGCGTTGCTTTGCAGCCTGGCCATTGTGCTGGCAGTGGTGGGTCTTGCGTTGCAACTCTGGCAGCATGGGGTGTTCCATCACGCGGTGGGTGGCTGGGATACGCCGCTGGGCATCGGACTGTACGCCGACGGACTGAGTCTGTTGCTGCTGACCGCAACTGCCCTGGTGGGGTTGGCTGTCAGTGTCTATGCCGCCGCGTATTTTACCGTTGAGAAAGCACACCATTTCTGGCCCCTCTGGCTGTTCCTGCTCGCGGCGCTGAATGCGCTGTTTCTGTCGGCCGACGTGTTCAATCTGTATGTCACCCTGGAGCTGTTGGGGCTGGCGGCCGTCTCGTTGACGGCATTGACGGGTGGCAGGGCCGCGCTCGGCGGGGCCATGCGTTATCTGCTGGCGACACTGTCGGGATCGCTCGCTTATCTGTTGGGCGTGGCGCTTCTCTATCACGCCTTCGGCAGCGTGGACATCGCGACACTGGCCGGGCGGATAGCGCCGGTGCCGGCGGCGTGGACAGCGCTGGGTCTGATGAGCGCAGGACTGTTACTAAAGACGGCTTTGTTCCCCTTGCATTTCTGGTTGCCGCCCGCCCATGCCAGCGCCCCATCGCCAGTGAGCGCCGTGCTCTCCGCGCTGGTGATAAAGGCTTCGTTCTATATATTGTTGCGCCTATGGTTAACGCTCTTCGGCCCGCTCGGCAGCGACGGCGTGGCGGCGCTCCTGGGTGTGCTGGGTGCCGCAGCAGTGCTGTGGGGCTCCGTGCAGGCCTTGCGACAGACCCGGCTGAAGCTGCTGGTGGCCTATTCCACCGTGGCCCAGATCGGTTACCTGTTTCTGGCTTTTCCACTGGCCGCCGCTGCTGCGGTGACGGCCTGGAACGCGGCGGCCTACCTGACGTTGTCCCATGCCTTGGCGAAGGCGGCGATGTTTCTGGCAGCCGGCAATCTGTTGCATTTCGGCGGTCATGATCGCATCGCGGACCTGGACCGCGTGGTACAGCGCCTGCCGCTAAGCGCCTTCGCTTTCGCCCTGGCCGGAGTGAGCCTCATGGGATTGCCACCGAGTGGCGGCTTCATCGGCAAGTGGCTGTTGCTGGAGGCGGCGCTGGCGCAGGGACGCTGGGACCTGGTCGTGGTCATGCTCATCGGCGGTCTGCTCGCGGCGGCCTACGTGTTCAAGGTGCTGGGGAAGGCCTTCACCCAGGCCGATGTGACGCATGAGCCGACGGCGGTTCCCGCGCCCATGGAGTGGGCAGCATTGCTGCTGGCGTGCGGCGCGATTCTGCTGGGCTTTGCAGCCATACCGGTGCTTTCCCTGTTGGGTATAGGCGCACCGTTCGGTGGCGGGGAGGGACCATGAACTGGGATGCCTGGCTGCCGCTGCTGGTGGTGGCGAGCTCGCTGCTGCCGGGGCTGATCATCTTCGCTTTGCCCGAGGATCGGGTGCGCCTGCGCACCACGCTCAACCTGAGTGGCGCCGTGGCCAAATTGCTGCTCGTGGGGTGGATGCTGTGGGGCGTCGCACAGGGGCATCACTACGAAGCGCGCCTGACGTTGCTGCCGGATATCGATCTGGTGTTACGGGCCGATCCGCTGGCCTTGTTGTTCGTCACGCTGTCGGCGTTGCTGTGGTTGCTGACCACCGTTTACGCCGTCGGTTACCTGGAAGGCTCCCCGCACCGCAGCCGTTTCTTCGGGTTTTTCAGCCTGTGCGTGACCGCCGCCGTGGGCGTGGCGCTGGCCGGCAACCTGCTTACCTTCCTGGTCTTCTATGAACTGCTGACCTTGACCACCTATCCACTGGTGGTGCATCGCGGCACCGAGGTGGCCCGGCAGGCCGGGCAGACCTACCTCATCTACACCCTGTCCGGCGGCGCCCTGCTGTTGCTGGGCACGGTGTGGCTTTACACCTTGACCGGCACGCTGGAATTTACCGAGCGCGGTTTTCTCCACGGTCTGGACGCGACGCACCGTCCGGCGCTGACCATGATCTTTTTCCTGCTGATCGCCGGGCTGGGTGTGAAGGCGGCGCTGGTGCCGTTACACGGCTGGCTGCCGCGGGCCATGGTCGCCCCCGCGCCGGTCAGCGCTCTGTTGCACGCAGTGGCGGTGGTGAAGGCTGGCGCCTTCGGCATTGTGCGCGTCGTCTATGATGTCTACGGCATCGAGTTCGCCCAGTCGCTCGATCTGCTGATGCCGCTCGCAGTTGTCGCCGCCGTCACCATCGTCTGGGGCAGCCTGCGCGCGCTGTTCCAGGACGACCTCAAAAAGCGGCTGGCCTATTCCACCGTCAGCCAGGTCTCCTACATTGCGCTCGGCGTCGCCCTGTTCGGCCCCATCGGCACCATCGGAGGACTTGCCCACCTCGTGCATCAGGGGATCATGAAGATCACGCTGTTCTTCTGCGCCGGCAACTACGCCGAGACACTGGGTATTCACAAGATAAGCGAGATGAACGGCGCCGGACGACGCATGCCGCTGACCACGCTGGCGTTCAGCATCGCCGCGCTGGGCATGATGGGCGCACCGCTCACCGCCGGGGCAATCAGCAAGACCTGGCTGATTGATGGCGCTACGGCAGCGGATATGCCTTGGGTGGTCTGGGTGCTGTGGACATCGAGCCTGCTCAATGCCGCGTATTTTCTGCCCATCATTTGGCGGACCTGGTTCCGCCCGGTCCCGGGTGCATGGCCGGACGAACATATCCCGGCGAGGCGCTGGCGCGAAACCGTCTGGATGCTGCTCCTGCCACCGCTGGTGACCGCCGCCGCGACGCTGGTGGTTGGCATCTATGCGGATACTGCAATCAGTCCGCTCGCCTGGGCACACTTGATCGCCGACCGTGAGTATTTCAGGGCCACGCCATGAGAATGAGGGGACGGTTGCTTTAGGCCGCTGACCGGCCATGCACGGTGTACTCCGAGCCAGGCTAGGTTCAGAAACGAACACGGAAGATCCAGGGCTTTCAAACCCCTGAAGTTTTGATGCAGAATCACATAATGGTGCAGGGGCAGCTTGATCGGTATGCACATCGGGTTGCCTATGCATATATTCGATTCACCCAAGGATTTTTTGATCATGGTATTGATACTTATGACCGCCGGGAAACCCGCGCCAATACTGGACTTTTACCGCTTGTTTACAATCGAGTGGGAGTAGCCACCGCCGGCCTGCGAGCTGCCTGCAAATCCCATGAATGACGAGCACTGGATGCAGCATGCCTTGACACTGGCTCGCAAGGCCGGGGCGGTGGGTGAGGTGCCGGTGGGCGCGGTGCTGGTGAATGAGGAGGCCGGCCTTGCTGAAGGCTGGAACCAGCCGATCGCCCGGCATGACCCGACGGCGCATGCCGAGGTGATGGCCTTGCGTGCAGCCGGTGAGTGTCAGGGGAATTACCGCTTCACGGGTAGTACACTGTATGTGACCCTGGAGCCCTGCCTGATGTGCGTCGGTGCCATGGTGCACGCGCGCGTGGCACGACTGGTCTTCGGCGCCCACGACCCGAAGAGCGGGGCGGTGACCAGTTGCGTGCAGGGTTTTGAGCTTCCCGGGCTGAATCACCGGGTAGAATCGACCGGTGGTGTACTGGCCGATGAGTGTGGTGAACTGCTGAAAGAGTTTTTTCGGGAACGGCGCGGGTAGATATCAGCTGTAGGAGCCTTCGGGCGATTAGTCTTTCTGATCGATATACGACCCCAAATCGCGCCGGGGACGACGCTCCTAGATTGTTGGGCTCAGATTGGCGTGTTGACGTGATGCCATGTACTCAATGTTTGCTAGACTATGGATATGAACAAATCACTCCTGTATTTCGTGCTCATGATCGTATCAGCGCTCGCCACCGCCGGCGAACCCGCAACCGTCGACATGACCCTCAAGCAGGTCTCCGAGCACGTCTACTTTGCGGAGGGCGTCCCGGGTGTCGCAACCGACAACCAGGGCTTTATCTCCAATGCCGGTGTGATCGTCACCGGTGCCGGTGTGGTGATCTTTGACGCACTGGGTACGCCGGCGCTTGGCGAGTTGTTGCTGGAAAAGATACGGGCGATCACAAAGGAGCCGATCGTGCGTGTGATCGTGAGTCATTATCATGCCGATCACATCTATGGCCTGCAGGTGTTTGAAGACCTTGATGCGGAGATACTGGCGCCGGTGGGTGCGGAAAAGTACCTGGCCTCGGATAATGCCAGCGAGCGTCTGGAAGAGCGCCGCTTTACACTGGACCCGTGGGTCAATGACGACACCCGGCTGGTTTACCCGAACCGTTACCTCGACGAGGGAATGCAGTTCAGGCTGGGGGATGTGGAGTTTATCGTCTCGGTCGTCGGTAATGCCCACTCGGACGGTGATCTGACCCTGTATGTGCTGCCCGACCGGGTACTGCTGTCCGGCGATATTATTTTCGAGGGGCGTATCCCGTTTGTCGGTGATGCCAATACCCGCCACTGGGCGCAAGTACTGGAGCGCATGGAGACGGAACAGCTGGTCGCATTGATACCCGGTCACGGGGGTGTGGCTGCAAACCCGAACGATGCCATCAGCCTGACGCGTCGCTATCTGTCATTTTTGCGTGACAGGATGGCGCTTGCGGTCGAGGAGTTTGTGCCTTTTGACGAGGCCTACGCGGCGACCGACTGGTCTGAATTCGAGCAGCTACCGGCCTTTGAGGAAGCCAACCGGCGCAATGCCTACCAGGTGTATCTGTCGATGGAAGCCGAGCTGCTGGCCGGAGAGTAACCCGCTATAACGCAGGCACATCAAACATTGGTGGTTCGGGGTTCGGTGCGGTGCCGTTCTTTTCCTGCGTAGTGAGCCACACCAGGATGTCGTAGTAGGAGCGGATGTTTTCCACGTAGCGGACCGGTTCCCGTCCCCGTGCGTAGCCATATCGGGTTTGCTGGAACCACTTTTTCTTGCTGAGCAAAGGCAGGTTCTCCTTGACGTCCACCCACTTGTCAGGGTCGCCCTTGTTCTTCTGGGTCAGTATGCGGGCATCTTCAAGGTGGCCGAGGCCGACATTGTAGGCTGCCAGTGCCAGCCAGGTGCGGTCCGGTTCCGGTACCTCCTCGGAGATGCGTGCCTTCATCCTGACCAGGTAATGGGCGCCACCGCGAATACTCTGTGCCGGGTCCATGCGATCCTCGACACCAATGTCCTCGGCCGCCGCATTGGTCAGCATCATCAGGCCGCGTACCCCGGTGGGCGAGATGGCATCCGGCTGCCAGTGTGATTCCTGGTAACTGATGGCAGCCAGCAGGCGCCAGTCAATGTCTGCTTCGTAGGCAGCATAGACAAACATATCCTTGTATCGAGGCAGGCGTTGCTCGACATGGGCCTGGTAGCGGCGGGTACCGACATAGTCAAATTCACCGATGTGGCCATAGTAACGGTCAATCAGGCGCTCCAGCGTGCCGTCAGCCTTGATTTTGTTGAAGAAGGTAATGGCGGCATTGAACAGGCTGTCATCATCGCTGCGGGGGAAGGCCCAGGCCATGGGCTCCGGATCACTGAGAGCGAATGCCGGTTTTAATTCCGGGTAATAGCGGCGGTTGATGGCGAGCTCGTTGGAGTCGGCAACGGTGTATTCGATGAGCTGCTCCCACACCAGGGTCAGCAGTTCCTCGATATCCTGTCCACCATCGGTATGCCAGCTCAGGTTCGGGTAATCATCTTTCAACCTGATCAACAGCTCTTCATGGCTGCTACCCGCGAGCACTTCCAGCAGGCCGTCGAGTTCAGCCAGTGTCTTTGGTCGTGTGGAGCCGCTGCGGTAGACCAGTTGCGGTGTGATCATCTGGTAAACCGGGCCGAAGCGAACCTTTTCCTTGCGCTGCTCGGTTACTGTCAGGCCGGCAGCTGCCAGGTGGGCATTACCCAGTGCGACCAAGGGCAGGATGTCACTGAAATTCGGTGGTACCAGCATGCTCAACTTGACGCCGAGATAGTCTGCAAAGCGTTTTGTCAGCTCGTATTCAAAACCGGCCGGGCCATTCGGTCCTTCAAAGAAGGTTGTCGGGCCATTGCGGGTGATGACGATCAACTCGTTTTGCGACTGTACCTGCTCAAGCGTGGAGAGTGGTCGGCCGCAGGCTGCGAGCAGCAGGCACAACAGACAGGGCAGGGCAAAACGCAGCATGGCAGTTGTCCGTGTGCTTACGGTAGAATACTCACCCTGAATGACAGGTTGGAATCTTGCCCCGGTAGAATCAAAGCCCATGCCTGATGTTGTTGCCCCGTGTGGAATGATATTCCCGAATCGTTGTGGGGTAATCATATCGCATAGGTCGGCCTATTTATCAAACCTGTTAGACAATTATCACTGGAGAGGTACCGAAGCGGTCATAACGGCACCGACTCGAAATCGGTTGAGGGCTTACGCCCTACAAGGGTTCGAATCCCTTCCTCTCCGCCATCTAACCCAAAAGACCTCCGACGAGGTTTTTTGGGTTAGCGGTTAAGCCAAGGTCTTGGTTCGAACTCTGCGGTTCGAGCCGAGTACCGCGGAGCGGTGCGAGACAAAGTCGTCGCGGAGCGACGGCGGCCCCGGAGGGGTGAGGGCCCTGGCCCGAATGACCCGACCCTCTCCGCCATTTAACAATGGGTTACGTGTTGCACCTGAGTTTAACCCAAAGCTGTGTATCCCATTGATCGCCGCAGGTTCGTAACCTGAGTGGCTGGTGGGCCTCATCTTGAGTATGAGGAGAAGTATGATGAGAAAGTCTGTACAACCCCTGTCAAGCCTCATCGTCGCATTGATCACAAGCCTGATCCTTTCAGCATCCGCCACAGTAGCTGATCCGCTGCCTTCATGGAACGATGGCCACTCCAGACAGGCCATTATCGACACATGATCCCACCTGAATCACTGTCCATTTCATTGACAACCTTTACCCTCATTGCCCTGGCGGAGATCGGTGACAAGAGCCAGCTGGTGTGTATGACGTTGGCGGCCCGTCACCGTCATTGGCCTGTGATACTGGGCGCTACGACTGCGTTTCTTGTACTTAACACCCTGGCTGTATTGTTCGGTGCGGGTGTGGCCGCCTGGGTGCCTGAGCGGGTGACTGCCGGTTTGGTCGCCGTGTTGTTCGGTGCTTTTGGTATCCATGCCTTCTACAAGCAGGATGACGACGAGTCGGAGAATGTGGCGGAGAGGTCGGGCCATGGCATTTTTCTCACGACGCTGCTGCTGATTTTTGTGGCCGAGTTCGGCGACAAGACACAGATCGCGATAGCCGGATTGGCAGGTGGTTTCGATCCTCTGCCGGTGTGGCTAGGTGCCACAACCGCGCTGGTAATGGTCTCGATGCTCGGGGTTTGGGCTGGACGCACTGTGTTGCAGCGCCTTCCACTTCTTTGGCTGCATCGCATAAGCGGTGCCGTCTTCCTGTTGTTTGCCTTGCTGGCGGCATGGCGAGCGCTTGCCTGAGATTCACCCTGTGCATTACTCGGGACGCAACCTCTGGTTGACCGCTTATTACTTAACCGACCCGCTGCCTAACCGTACAGGGAAACTGGCCTTTCGAGGTTTGCTTTGCCTGACCAGGCGGGTCTCGCTCTCCGCTTGACCCACCGGGACGTGCAGCCAGACGCAAGTTACCCTGGTGGAGGAGGGGCCGGGCGGAAGGGGGCGTGGGGCGCCCTGGGTGCCCGGGGAGCCATAGGTGCGCGTGGGGCTTGCTGCACACCTCTCGGTGGTGTGCCAGGACGTGGTGGATGGAAAAGAGGCGAAGCCTGTTTTAAATAAAAGTTCACCGGCCTGCTTTTTATCAGGGTGCGACCGCGTTCGTTAATGACTTGCGCGACGACGGTATGTTTACCCCTTTCAACGCCGGTAAGTGATTGCTGCAGGGAATCAGAAGGCTCTCCCTGTGCCTGGCCGTCGAGCAGGACCTGGATCCTGTGACCCTCGGCGGTGGTGAGATCTGGCTTCAGCATTAGCGTAACTTCTATATTGCCCTGGTTGTCACGGACGTTTTCTCCGGGAGTCGGCTTGATAATCGTGAGGGTGTTATATACCGTAAACATGGCCTTGTTGGCTGGCCCGGGTGGCGGTGGCGGTAGATAACGAGGTGCTTGAGGCGGAGCCCATTCCGGGAGCGTGATAATGTCAGCACCGGCACGGGGCTGGTCGGAGAAATACATGCTTCCATCTGGCGCGACCCACCGGTAGACATCGTGGGCGCTGGCCTGGACCAGCCAGACTGCAAGTATCAGGAAGGCGATAATTCTCATTGCTGTCTCGATATTCGAGTGTTGCGTACATCCCAGCATAGTACAAAATCGCTCTTCAGTCGCTGCGAGCGGGTTTCGGCAGACTCAAGTGAAGCAGTGCAAAAGCAACCAGGGCAGACAGGGTAGAACCCACCAGAATACCCAGACGATCCCCGCTGAAGTAATCACCACTGCTGTGCTGGAAAGCCAGTCCCGCGATAAACAGGCTCATGGTGAAACCGATCCCGCAGGCACACGCCACCCCGAGTAGCTGGATCCAGTTGACGTTCCTCGGCAACTGGACGAAACCAAGGGTCACGGCAAGCCCGACAAAAAGCAGAATACCCAGTGGCTTGCCAACGAATAAACCTGATATCACGCCCAGGGTTACAGGGTGAGTAAGGTGTTCAACTGACATGCCGGCCAGTGCAAGACCTGCATTTGCGAACGCAAATACAGGCAGAATCACAAATGCGACGGGCGCGTGCAGATCGTGCTCAAGTTCGCGTAGTGGAGAATTTCCCTGCCTGTCCCGCAGCGGGATACAAAAAGCGATTAGAATACCCGCCAGTGTTGCATGTACGCCTGACTTCAACACCGCGATCCACACTACAACGCCCAGAAGTATGTAGCCCGAGGTGCGTGTCACACCTGATCTGTTCATGGCGATTGCAATGAGCAGGGCGATAACACCAATGAAAAGTGCGCTGAGTGACAGGTCACCGGAATAGAACAGCGCGACAATGACGATGGCAGCCAGGTCATCGAAAATGGCCAGCGTGAGCAGGAAGACTTTCAGTGCTGTCGGTACACGATTACCGAAAACACTGAGTAATGCCAGCGAGAATGCGATGTCGGTTGCCACGGGAATGGCCCAACCATCCAGGGCGAGGGGGGTTTCCCAGTTCATCCAGGCATAGATCGTGGCAGGGATGATCATACCCCCGAGAGCACCCACGCCCGGCAGGACTATTTGTGAAACTGATGACAATTCTCCTTCCATGATCTCGCGCTTTATTTCCAGTCCAATCAGGAAGAAGAATACGGCCATCAGGCCATCGTTGACCCAAAGCAGAAGCGGCTTGTTAATTGTCAAGGCGCCCACCTGAACCGCAACGGTTGTATCCAGGAGTTCGCTATAGAGTCCGGCCAATGGAGTATTGGCAGCCAGCATCGCAATCATGGTGGCAGCCAGCATCAGGATGCCGCTGGCCGACTCCAGTTTTATAAAGCCACTGACGGCCGCCGCAATCGTTGACAGATTATTTTGCCTGGCCATAAGGCCGGATGTTGCAGATTATCAGCGTGCTATGCAAGCTGCCGACTACCCGATGATGACTGCCAGGCGCCTGACAGCAATACTGTGCTTGTGAAAAATTTGTGGCGCAGGCTGTGATGAAGCCATTGATATATTGGTTGTATTCGTCTTCTGTTATCATCACCCGGATCGTGTCTACGGCAACACCGTGCATCGCAAAGCGTACCGCGGGATCATCTCTTCCGTTCCCTTGATCGAATCAATCCACAATATTTCAAGTTAAATAATTATGTCGAAAAAAACAGTATTCATCTTTCTGGCTGTGGCGCTATTGACAGCCGTTGCGGCCCTGGTTTGGCAAACTAAACGGCCGTCAGTGATTGAGTCGGCCTTGCCGGAACAGTCATCAGTAGCAACGCCGGCTACGGTGATCAGTGCAACCTATGTCGGTAGCGCCAGCTGTGCGGCCTGCCATGCCGAGCAGTACGGGCAGTGGCAGGGTTCGCACCATGACCTTGCGATGCAGGAGGCGAACGCGCAAAGCGTGCTTGGCGATTTCAACAATGCCGAGTTTCAGTATTACGATATCACCTCGCGTTTCTATCGCGAGGGTGACCGTTTCATGGTGCGCACCGATGGCCCCGATGGCAGTCTTCAGGATTACCCGGTCAAGTACACCTTCGGTGTCACCCCGTTGCAGCAATACCTGATCGAATTCCCGGGCGGTCGCCTGCAGGCACTCGGCATTGCCTGGGACTCACGTTCTGCAGAGGAAGGCGGTCAGCGCTGGTTCCATCTCTATCCCGACGAGAAAATTGACCACAATGATGAACTGCACTGGACCGGTTACAACCAGAACTGGAACTACATGTGCGCGGACTGCCACTCCACCAACCTGCAAAAGAACTATGATGCTGGCAAGCAGTCTTTTGATAGCCGCTGGTCGGAGATCAACGTGTCCTGCGAGGCCTGTCATGGCCCGGGGTCGGAGCATAACAAGTGGGCCGCGAAGGATGCGGCCGCACAGGCGCAGGAGAAGACACGCGGCCTGGTGATCAGCCTTGACGAGCGCAAGGGGATATCCTGGCAGATGGATCCGCTCACGGGTACGGCACAGCGCAGCACACCGCGCGACAGCACCACCGAGATCCAGGTGTGCGCCCGTTGCCATGCGCGCCGCGCGGCCATCGCCTCTGACCATGTGCCCGGTCATGCCTTCATGAATGCCTACCGGCCGGCACTGCTGTCAGAACAACTCTACTACCCGGATGGCCAGATCCAGGATGAGGTGTATGTCTATGGCTCCTTCATCCAGAGCAAGATGTATCATGCCGGTGTGACCTGCAGCGACTGTCACGATACGCACACACTGAAGTTACGGGCACCGGGTGACCAGGTCTGCCTGGGCTGCCATGCCGCGGATCGCTTCGCAAATGAAAAACATCATTTCCACAAACCGGAGGGCGAGGGCGCACGCTGTGCGGACTGTCACATGCCCGAGACCCCTTACATGGTGGTGGATCCGCGCCGTGACCACAGTATCCGCATACCGCGCCCCGATCTCTCGGATAGTCTCGGTACACCCAATGCCTGCATCCGCTGCCATGCCGGGCAGACCAATCACTGGGCGGCCGAACGTGTGCGCGAGTGGTACGGTGAGCCGGCTGCGGGGTTCCAGGACTATGCCGCGACGCTGCACGCCGCACGCAACGGTGCGCCGGATAGCGCGTCACGCTTGATCGAGCTGATTGCACGTGAGGAGCAACCGGCAATTGCACGGGCCACGGCGTTATCGCTGCTGGCGCGTTATCCAAACATGCAGGCCATACAGGCAATCAGTGACTCGCTCTACGACGACGATCCGATCGTACGCCTTGGCGGACTTGAAGCACTCGAGTCCCTGCAGCCGGGTATGCGTTTCCCGGTCGGCCAGCACCTGCTGGACGATGAGATTCTTGCCGTGCGTATCGAGGCTGGCCGCGTGCTGGCGGACACGCCGGCAGGTTCGCTCGACGCGGCGCAACGTGCGCGCCTGAAAAAGGCACTCGATGAATACATTGCCGCACTGCTGTTCAACGCCGATCATCCGCAGACCTTCATCAACCTCGGCAATCTCTATATGCGTATGGGCAATGCCACCGAGGCAGAACAGGCCTATCGTCGACTGCTGCTAATGGACGACACCTTTGTGCCCGCCTATATCAATCTTGCCGACCTGTATCGCGTCACAGGGCGCGAGCAGGCGGCGCTCAACACGCTCAAGCAGGGAATGGAAGTGGCGCCTGAGAATGCCGGTCTGTACCATGCGTACGGCCTGGCCCTGGTGCGCAGCAAGCAGTTGCCACTTGCCGTCATGGCACTGCAGCGAGCAGCCGAATTGCAAACAGACGATGCACGTTACACCTATGTGTACGCGGTGGCGCTGGATGCCAATGGCGAGACCGGCAAGGCCGTCGAGGTCCTTGAGCGTTATCATGAGCACGTGCAAAACAATATGGAGATACTGTCGGCGCTGGCGTCCTACGCGCGCAAGACCGGGGATACCGCGAAGGCTGACCGGTACGAGCGACAGCTCACAGCACTGCAGGGTCTGCAGGGGAACTGAACCCGGGACTATCAAGGAGTGTGCGTTCCTGTTCCTTGCAGGAGCGGATCGCATCCGCGATTGCAGGGGTTGTGTCGAGCGTGCTTGCGAAGTGCTCCTGTGCGACTATTAAAATCAGACTGTTTGGCCTGTATAGGCCCGTCACCTATAAAAGGACGATGTAATGCGCACGTTTATCTGTTTTCTGGCGCTGCTGTGCATACTCGTGACCGCACCGTGCAGGGGAGAGGACCCGGTCAGGCAACAAAAACCCGAGTGCGTCATCCTGCTGCACGGCCTGATGCGTTCCTCCGGTTCGATGGAACGGCTTGCCGGGGAATTGCATAAAGAAGGTTTTATTGTCATCAATCAGGGTTACCCGTCTCGCAGCCACCCGATTCAGGCGTTGTCTGGCCTTGCCATTGAGCGCGACCTGAAGGAGTGCCGCAAGGCAGACGCGCAACGTGTGCATTTTGTGACCCATTCACTTGGCGGAATCCTGGTAAGACACTACCTGTCTGAACATACCATCCCGGAGCTTGGCCGAATCGTCATGCTGGCACCGCCGAACCAGGGCAGCCCGCTGAGTGATGTGCTGGAAGAGTACCCCGAGCTTGAAGACATTACCGGGCCGGCCGGATTCCAGCTGGGTACGGATGGTGACAGTGTGCCGCTGATGCTGGGACCTGCAACCTACGAGGTCGGCATTATTACCGGCGATGCCACAATCAACCCGATTGTGTCTGCCTGGCTGGGAGTACCGAACGATGGCACGGTAACAGTCGAGAGCGCCAGGCTCGAGGGTATGACAGATTTCCTGGTAGTCCCACATTCACATCCATACATCATGCGCAGCGACTACGTGATCGGACAAACAATTTACTTCCTGTATTTCGGAAAATTCATGAAAACTGTTTCTGAAGAATGAGTTGTAAGTGTCCTGGGCTTAAACGATAATTTGAAAAATAAAAGCCAGGGGGAGCACTGGATGGAGCTAAAACACAATACCAGTTCCCTGCTCACGGCGGCTGTGATCGTCTTGCTGCTGGCAGGTTGTGCCTCTACAGGCGCTCTTCCCGAAGTCGAAACAAGGAACTACAAGGAACGTTTGATAACCCGGTCAGACGGTGGTCTGACGGTGTCCACCAGCGTGCTGTCGGATAACGAGAGTGAGACGGTATACGGGGTGCCGCTTGCTAAAAAGGGTATTCAGCCCGTCTGGATCGAGGTTGAAAATCACGATGACTTTGCCTACTGGCTGTTGTCTCCCGGACTGGATCCCAAATTTTTTCCGGCCTCCGAGGCGGCCGATGCCTTTGCCGGTGACAGCATCCAGAGCAACCGCAGACTGACGGAACGATTTGAGCAACTCGCATTTATAAACCCTGTCCCGCCAGGTGGTACGGTATCAGGCTTTGTGCTCACCAACCGCGACGAGGGCGTGAAAATGGTTCAACTGGACCTGGTGGCCAGTGGTTATCTGAAGACCTTTTCCACTATCAATAACGTTCCCGGTTTTTACGCGGATTATAAGGAGCGCAGCGCCTTCACGCAGGAACGCTACACAACCGAAGAGATCATCAACTATACCAGTGACGAATCCTTTCGTGCCGCCCTCGAGGCCCTGCCCTGTTGCGTCACAAACAAAAACGGGACACGTAATGGCGACCCGCTTAACCTGGTGGTCGTGGGAGGGCTGGAAGATGCGTTTCCGGCGCTGATCCGACGTGGCTGGCACCCGACTGAAGCGACCTATGCCGGTTCGGTCAGCAAAATGATCAACTCGGTATTGTCGGGGGAGCGTTATCGCTATTCCCCGGTCAGCCCCCTGTACCTGTTCGACCGCCCCCAGGATCTTGCGTTACAAAAGGCACGTGACAACATCCACCAGCGCAATCACCTGCGCCTCTGGATTAGTCCGATGCAATACCATGGCAAGCCCGTGTGGGTCGGGCAGATCAGCCGCGACATCGGCACACGCTTCACCATCCACTCACCCTACCTGACAACCCACAAGATTGACCCGGATGTCGATGCTGCCCTGGCCGCACTGGTAGAGGATATGGCCTACTCGCAAAACCTCGCGAAAATCGGCATGGTCAAAGGCGTTGGCGCGGCACCCATCGGCGAGCCACGTGAAAACCTGACCACGGATCCATACTTCACCAACGGCCTGCGCGGGGTGTTGGTGTTCGATCGCACACCCACGGCTCTCACCGGCATCGAGTTCCTTCCCTGGGAAGGGGCGGAGGACGGGTTCTTCAAGGAATCGATGCAGAGGACACCGCAATGAGACGCCCCGTGACAGTGCACCTTGCCCTGCACGGGATACGATGGGCAGCGTCCATGATGGCACTGGTCGTTGCATTGTTGTTCGGCCTGGGCGGTTGCGCTTCCTGGCAGGCACCGGCGTCAGCGAGTGATGCCTCGCTACGTGACCGTGCTGTTTCGGATACGGTAAAGAACGTGACGCTCAGCGCCTCGGTACTCAGCTCGGCCGACAGCGAGCAGCTGTTCGGTACCGATATCAAAAGCACCGGGGTACAACCCATCTGGATCGAGGTTCACAATCACTCCACGCATACGCTGTGGCTGTTACGCTCGGGCACCGATCCCAGCTACTTCTCCCCGCTGGAGGTCGCGTGGCCTTTACACAGCAAGTTCGCAAAAAAATCCAATGCCCGCATCGATGCCTACTTTAACACCCTGGATTTCAAGAGCCCGATCCCGCCGGGGGCAGTGCGCAGTGGCATCCTGTTCGTCAATCCCCACCGGGGGACCTATGTACTCAACGTCGATTTGCTGGGCCAGCAGAGCATCTATCCGTTCACCCTGTTTCTGCCCATACCGGGTGAGCACAAAGCGCTAGCTCAGGATGCCCTCGAACGTTTGGCTGAATCGGTAAAATACAATTACCAGGACCCCGAGTTGTTCCGCTCTGCACTCGAGCAACTGCCCTGCTGTGCAAGCGGTGGTGACCCGGCCAACATGGTCTTTGTTGGCAATATTACTGACATGGCTGCTGCGCTGATTCGCCGCGGTTACCGTATGGAACAATACGCGCGTGATAACCAGCAACGCATTTTCGAGCGGCCACCGGATATCGTCGTTCGCAAGCGAGGGCAAGGTGGCTCACCCTCCAACTGGCTTCGCATGTGGGTGGCACCACTGCATTATCAGGACCAACCCGTGGTCCTCGTGCAGTCCGGACGCCCGCTGGGTGGGCGCTTTGCAGTGTCCGATTCTGGTGAACAGCCATTACATCCGAATGTCGACGAGTCGAGGAACCTGCTGATCCAGGACCTGATGTATTCCGGGGGGGTGGCACGGCTGGGATACGTTGGCGGTGTTGGCGCCGTACCCAGGACGCCAGCGGAAAACACCGACAGTGACCGTGGCTACCATAGCGACGGCCTGCGCGCAGTGCTCTTTTTCGTAACCCGTCCGCTGGCCATATCCGAAATCGAGATCCTCGACTGGGTGCCGATCTTGCAGCAACGGGAAGCCGAGGCAGCCGCAAAAAACGCAGATAACGCGATGAATAAGGAGAGGTAAGCTGATGCATGTACAAAGTGGGCCATGTCTTATGGCTGCACGGTATTCACTGAAAACGACGCTTGCCGGTGTGCTGGTGCTGGTGCTGGTGCTGGTGATGCTGCTGCTGGCTGGCTGCGCCGCACCCAAGCTCAAGGATGAAATTATTCGTCCAGACCCCGATTATGCAAAACCGCCGGCAACCGAAGGCGTTCTGGCGGCAATGGCAAACAACATATTTACCGAACACGGGCCAGAGCATTCCGGTTTCAAGTTGCTCGACGGCAGCCTGGATGCGCTGCAATGGCGGCTTGCGCTGATCGACTCGGCTGTTTCATCAGTGGATATACAGACTTACCTCTGGTATCCCGACAATGCCGGCAGGTTAATACTGGAGCGTGCCGTGCTGGCAGCCCGGCGCGGTGTGCAGGTGCGCATGATCGTCGATGATCTGCTCACCATGGGGCAGGACCAGTTGATTCGTGAACTGGAGGACCATCCCAATATAGAGTTCCGTCTTTTCAACCCCTGGAAGGGGCGTGACCTGGGATCGCGCGGTGCCGAGATGATCGCCGAGATGGAACGGCTCAACAGCCGCATGCACGACAAGCTGATTATCGTCGATGGCAATGCCGCCGTGGTCGGTGGCCGCAATATCGGCGACCATTATTTCGGGCTCAGCAGCGCCTATAATTTCCACGACCTCGACCTGCTGGGCTTCGGGCACATCGCCCGCCAGGCCAATGGCATGTTCGATCACTTCTGGAACAGCGAGTGGGTGGTCTCTGCCGTCAACCTGGCCACCGATCCCGACCCGGAATATGCGCAGCAGGCATGGAGCAGCATGCAGGAAAAGAACCGCATGGCACCGGAACTACAGGCTTTCCCGCGTGAACCGCAAGACTGGAACACTGAACTGGCAGCGCGTTGCAGAAGAGCTGCACCCGGGCACCAGCTATCTCATCTATGACGAGGCCACCGAGAAAGATGCCATATCACAGCACATGATACAGGCGATGTTTTCCTTTATGGACAGGGCCGAGGAGGAACTGTTGATTACCAATGCCTACATCATCCCGGGACAACCTGGTATTGATTTTGTACAGGGACTGACCGACCGTGGCGTCAAGACGCGCATCCTCACCAACTCGCTGGCCTCTCATGATGTACCGGCCGTCAACAGTCACTACAAGTACTGGCGCGACGATTTCATCAATGCCGGTGCGGAACTCTATGAATTGCGTGCCGATGCCGACATCCAGTCCATCGTGGACGTGCCGCCGTCACGGGGTGAATTCACCGGCCTGCATACCAAATCGATTGTTGTTGACCGAAGATACGTGTTTATCGGATCAATGAACCTTGACCCGCGTTCGGCAAACATCAATACCGAGGCCGGTGCCTTCGTCGACAGTCCGGGTCTGGGTGAGGCGCTGGCACAGGTCATGGAACGGGACATGCAGCCGGAGAATGCCTGGCAGGTACTGCTGAATGATAAAGGTAAACCTTACTGGGTCAACAGCGATGAAACAGTGACCAGCCAGCCCGCACGCGATGGCATGCAGCGCGTCATGGATGTGATCTTCGAGGTAATCCCGAAAGAGCAGAATTAATAATGGAACAGGCTGACGCGGAAGACAGCCAGCTAAGACGAATATATCAGAGCATCAATAATAAATTAATGGCTCTTCCCCAAATACAGTGAGTAGATTACCGCTGTAGGGCCATATACGAATTCATTCGGCCAATAACCTTGCCATCAGAAGGAATGCGTCTCGTCTAAATTGATGTGTTACCCGCTCAATCAGGGGAAGATCCAAATTAATAAGGAAGATCATCCTGAATACAGGAAAATTATCCAGCATCTGTCTGGCTATCCCGGTGTTGCTGGCTGTCAGCGCTATCGCCCATGCAACCACCGCAGCGATGTTCGACAAGGCACACACCCGACCGGGACAGAAGGAATTCTCACCCTACGTCAATCGTGGCTATCCAATGATTAATTCCTTCTCCCACCGGGAGAGGGGATGCTTCATATCTTTTGCAAGCATCTTCGCCTGTTCGTTGATCATATACCGGCCCCGGTGATTTGAGGTTAGAGCAGTTATCTCTGGCAACAATACTCAGGATGAGGCGATTCTGGCCGTTATTTCAGTGCTTGAATTTAACGAATCACCGGGGAATAGTTGATGATGGATGCCGTGCAACAAAAAGAACTGGAGAGAATTGACACCCTGACTGTTGCCGAGGCCGTTGCCTACGTGAACAGACTGATGAGTCGATTGAATCGCAGTGACTGCAGTGACGAGGAAAGGCAGAACGGCCTGGAGTTGCTGGGACGGCTTACCGAGCGAGTGCGCTTTCTGAATATAACGCTGGCGCCATTAAATTCCCGAACCGGGTGAGATGATCAAGCAGGCCTGCCCCCTGTCAGTGCAGGTCATCATGGCAAAGGACTACTCCATCCAGCCCGGCACGTCGCGAACAATGGGCCAACACGATCGTTTGTCGATAGCACTCTCTCCCGGAATCCTGTAGTCACAGGTGCGTTGTATCGTGCCTTCACTGTTCCAGACCGCCTCCATCTGTACAGCTTAATGCGAATTGCTATACTTCCGCCTTCTCGGAACTACCTATATAAGGATTCGCTGAATGAGACAGTCATTACCCGGCCTGCTGGTTGCGCTTTTACTTCTGCTGATCACATCAGCAACAACTGTACTCGCCTCCACAACGGCGGTCACTTCGGCGCCTGCGCCGGAATACCGGCAATGGATCGTGGACATGAAAACTGCGGAGCGCGGACCCTTTGAACGGATTCGCTGGTTCTGTAATGACGGCAGGATACTGCCACCGAAGGCCTATGCCTGCGGTGAGGCAAGTGGTTACCAGCATGGCGAATGGAGTGCCCGGACAAAGGAACTGCGCGGCCAGGGTTACAAGATTGCCAACCTGCTGGCCGGTATCGATGCTGAAACGCAGATTGCATTGCCTGATTTCAATGACAGCTATAACCAGAGACTGATCGAAAAGTACCTGATCGCCGCCGATGATGGCTGGATTCTGCGTCGTGCCATGTTCTATCGCGGTGCCATCCAGGAAGAGGACGAGGCCAGGGGCGGTCGGGATCTGCTGGTGGCCATGAGTGCGCAGCCGGAATGGATCGGCTACCGTTACCCGGCGCTGCGTATCGGTGTGCGCCTGTTGCCGCACGGCAAGGAGACGGCGTCGGTGCAGAAGGTCAGGCAGCTGTCTGCTTCCCTGTCCGACCAGGATGCGGGCTTCAAGAGCCTGCGTGGCAAGATTCACGGCACCCCGGATGCGGGTGATGCCCAGCGGGTGCGTGACTATGCGGCCGGGGTATCAGACCCGTCCATGAAAGCGAAATACCTGGAACTGGCCGATGAGATCGATCAGGTCTACCAGGCGGCACCACTCCCGGAACTGCTGGAGGCCAGCGCGAAGGTCTACTCTGCTGCGCCCTGGTTGCAGAAGCTGCTGCGGCATGCAGCCACTGAGTACAGTCGTGATGCCGGGGCCGGCAACCGCTACCAGGCGACTGCCTCGCTGCTGGCCGAACTGCGCGACGCCATGCCGAAGATTAAAAGTGCCTCAGCCCGACTCAGTGTGCTGGACCTGAGCCTGGTCGTTGAGGCGGAAAACTTCCGCGCCAGTGCCGAGCTGCGCGAGCAATTACCGCAGGCCAGCCGCCATCAACGTGTCGAATGGCTGCAGGCCGCAGTCGATGCGGCCTATGGTACCGGAGCCATCAACCAGCGCGGGCGTCAGGAACTACAGCAGTCCCTGATCAGCCTGGAGGGCAAGCAAGTCACCCTCGGCGCCTATTTAAAGGTACTGGGTTATCTCGGCCGTGTGCCGGGCTGGGGCACGCAGGGACTGCGCTTCCAGTTCTACGAATCGATGCAGACACTCGCTGATGTCGAGCCCCTGTCCATGCACTTTATTCAGGACCAGTTGCGCGGTTCGCCGCTGCTGTTCTATTCGCAGATTATTGACAGCCTGCAGCGCGATGCGAACCAGCTGGCCGGTGTGCGCCACAAACTGTTTGGCAAGGAGATCGGTGTCGGTTTCCGCGCCCTCAATCCAGGGCTGGCGCGGGGTGTGCTGCATACACCGGCCGATTTGCAGGAAATCGCCAAATTCTCAGCTGACGGCATCTACCTGCTGCCGGAGACCGTTTCCGACCTGCCACCGATTGCAGGCATCATGACAGCCGGTTCAGGTAACCCCCTGTCGCACGTGCAGCTGCTGGCGCGCAACCTCGGCATTCCCAACGTGGGCGTGGATGAGAACCTGCTGTCTACTATCCGGCAACACGATGGCGAAGCCGTGGTCATGGCAGTCAGTCCTGCCGGGCTGGTGGAATTAGCCAAAGACAGCAAGCAATGGGATGCAGTGTTTGGCGAGACGGAATCGAGCCAGGAGGTTGTCATCCGCCCCGACCTGGAGAAGCTCGATCTGAGCGTCGATAATTTCATCAATCTCGATGATCTGAGTGCCAGCGATTCGGGACGGATCGTCGGGCCGAAGGCGGCCAAGCTGGGTGAACTGCGCAAGCATTTCCCCGAGGCCGTGTCACCCGGTGTTGCAATCCCCTTTGGTGTGTTCCGCGAGGTGGTGCTGGACCAGCCCTATCGCCAGTCGCAGCAAACGGTGTTCGAGTGGATGGTGCAGAACTACCGCCACATAGAACAGTTGCCGGCTGGCTCCGCAGAACGCAAGCAGACCGCGGAAAGCTTCCGTGCCGAACTGTATGAACTGATTCTGGCGTCGCGCCTCGATGAGAATTATCAGCAACGGCTGCGCACCGCCATGCAGAAGGCCTTTGGTTCCCTGGAGGGCCTCGGTGTATTCATCCGCTCCGACACCAATGTCGAGGACCTCGCCGGTTTCACCGGGGCCGGCCTGAACCTGACCTTGCCCAACGTGGTGGGTTTTGACAATGTCGTTAACGGCATTGCCGATGTCTGGGCCTCACCCTTTACGGCCCGTGCCTTTGCCTGGCGCCAGTCGCACATGGAATCGCCGGAGAATGTCTACCCGGCAGTGCTGCTGTTGAAATCGGTGCCCAACGACAAGTCCGGCGTGATGGTCACCCAGGACATCGATACAGGTGATCGCGACGTGCTCTCGGTCGCTGTCAACGAGGGCGTCGGCGGTGCAGTCGATGGACAGTCCGCGGAGTCGCTGCGTATCGATACGCGCGACGGATCGGTGCACGTGCTGGCCATGGCAACGGCCCCGTGGCGGCGTAATCCGTCGGCAAGTGGCGGTGTCGACAAACTGCCGGTGAGCGGTGATGAGGCCGTGTTGCAGCCGGACGAGATCAAGCAGTTGATCCGCTTTGCCAACGAGCTGCCACAACGCTTTCCACCGATCACCGATGACCAGGGCAATCCCGCGCCTGCTGATATCGAGTTCGGTTTTCTCGACGGCAAGCTGCGACTGTTCCAGTTGCGGCCCTTCCTGGAAAGCCGCAAGGCACGTGGCAGTGCTTACCTGAGTGAGATGGATGAGGCGCTGGATGGATCAATGGACAAGATAGTCAATATGCAGGAGATACCGAATGAATAAGTTTAACCGTCTGTGGGCCATGCTGGTCCTGTCACTGCTGCTTGTTCCTGTGAATGTGCAGGCCTACCCGATCGATGGATACGCAGACACCGGTATTCGCCGGGTCGAGGGTGTACGCCGGGTCGAAGACGGCACCATAGCCGGCAGCAAACAACCGCCCGGTGCACTGCTGCCGACGACGGCGGTTGATCTGCGCCTGCTGAACTACCGTGACATGGATCTGCCCGCACCCGATCCGGCCTTTACCAAAGAGGTCCTGGGACTGCTCGGCAACCATGCCAGCCAGTACGGTATTGCGGTGCTGGATCTGTCCAACCCGGAACAGCCGCGTTATGCGGAACACCGCGGTGATCACGTACAGAACGTCGGTAGTGTCGGCAAACTGGTCGTGGCGCTGGGGCTGTTTCAGGCACTGGCCGATGTCTGGCCGGATGATATTGAAAAGCGCCGCGAGATCCTGAAAAATACCGTCGTTACCGCCGATGAATTCTCTCACTGGGACCACCACACGATACGTATCTTCGATGTGGAGACGAACAAGCTGACCCGGCGCACCATGAAGGACGGTGATCAGGGGTCGCTATGGGAATACCTGGACTGGACCCTGTCGGTAAGTTCCAACTCGGCCGCTGCCATGACCATGCGCGAGGCCATGCTGCTGCGACACTACGGCAAGGACTACCCGGTGCCGGAAGCCGAGATCCAGCGTTTCTTCAAGGAGACCCCCGCCAGGGAACTGACCGCGCTGTTTCAGCAGACCTTCTTTGAGCCCATCACTCGTAACGGACTGGATCTGGAGCAGTTGCGGCAGGGCAGTTTTTTTACCCGCGAAGGCAAACACAAGGTCAATGGCGGCGGCAACAGCTACGGCACCGCGCGGGAACTGATGAAGTTTGTGTTGCGCATGGAACAGGGGCGTCTGGTGGACGAGTTCTCGAGCCGGCAGATCAAGCGCCTGCTGTACATGACCGAGCGGCGCATCCGCTACGCGTCATCGCCTGCACTGAAGGACTCCGCCGTGTATTTCAAGTCGGGTTCCCTGTACAGCTGCAAGGAGGAGGAGGGCTTCAAGTGTGGCGCGTATATGGGCAACGTCAGGAATTACATGAACTCGGTTGCGATTGTCGAGTATCCGCCGGGTGATAACCGGCTGTTCTACATCTCGACCCTGATATCGAATGTGCTGCGCAAGAACTCCGCCGTCGAGCACCAGACCATGGGTACGCGGATTCACCGCCTGATTGAAAAGGCGCATCCCGAACCCGTGCCGGAGCCGGTGGCAGCTGAGGTGGTGCAACCAGCACAATAGGTGACTGGATATTGCTGCAATGCTTGTCTCAAAAGTACAAACCGAGCACCCCGGAGGGTGAGGGAATTTATTTGGCTGTCAAAATGCGCACCCTGCTACTGACCTTGCTGTTTGTTACCACGCTGTCTGCCTCCGCAGAAAACAAGGGTGGTTACCCGTTACTTTGGGACTGTCATGATGCTGTTCTGCAGCAGCAACTGGACAGGATAATGGGCACACTGGGTTACGACAGGGCGATCAAGGATAAAAGGCTGGCCATTGTGCTGGTTGATATTACCCGTCTGGATAAACCACGGGTGGCCGCGGTGAACGGCAATACCATGATTTACGCCGCCAGTGTTCCCAAGATTGCCATCCTGCTGGGTGCCTTTGTCGAGATCAGGGAAGGAAACATGACCCTGGACGACGACACCCGTCAGTCCCTCACCAATATGATTCGCTACTCGTCCAACGAGGAAGCCACCCGCATGCTGAATCGTGTTGGCAAGGAGCGCCTGCTCGAGATACTGCAATCAAAGGAATTTGACCTGTACGACCCGGAGGTGGGTGGCGGGCTCTGGGTCGGCAAGGAATATGGCAAGTCGCCGGCCTACCAGCGCGACCCCCTGTACAACTTCTCGCACGGGGCGACGGCCATGCAGGTGGCGCGGTTTTACTACCTGCTCGAAACCGGGCAGGTGGTTGGCAAGAAACTCAGTGCCGAGATGAAGGCCATGCTGGGCGATCCGGGCATCAAGCATAAATTCGTCAAGGGGCTGCAAGACTATCCCGATGTGCAAATCTATCGCAAATCCGGCTCATGGAGACAGTGGCATGGCGACAGCGCTATCGTGGAGGCCGGGGGTAAAAAATACATCATCGTCGGACTGGCGGAGGATGCCAATGGCGGCGTGTGGCTGAGCCGCATGATCAAACCGATTCATGAATTAATGGTTCCCGATATACCGACCTATTATGATCACTGATCTCATGCTGAATAACTGCTGCCGCTGAGACTTGTATCACGTGCCTTCAATCTCATTCCTCTATAGCCTGTGGCTGGCTGCAACGTTCACGCTGCTGCTGAATGGCTGTAGTCACCAGCAAAGCAGGCTCGATACCCACGAGATACTGAATGCCGCCTTGTGGACACAGACCTCGGCGGAGTATGCGGCCACCACGCTACAGGCCTACCAGCTTGCCATCGCAAACCTGGACCAGGCGCTGACAGACACGCAATGGACCGCGGCCCTGGAGCAAGCAGGTGACTATACTGATCTGCCACCCGCCATCATGCTGGACCTGGATCAGACGGTGCTGGATACCAGTCGTTACAATGCGCGTATCATCCTCCAGTATGGCAGTCATACACGGGAACACTTTGCCGAATGGTGCCGGCAATCGACGGCGCCGACGATCCCGGGCGCGAAAGAACTTCTTGAACATGCAACCCGGCAGGGTGTTGCGGTTATCTATGTCAGCGCACGCAGAGAGGCCCTGCGTGACTGCACCACGAGGAACCTGCAGGCACTCGGCTTGCCGCTCCCGTCTCGGGACCGCCTGTTGCTAAATGACGGCACCCCATCGACCAGCAAGACACAACGGCGTGCCGACGTCGCTGCACAATACCGTATCCTGCTGCTGGTGGGTGATAACCTGAATGACTTCGTCAGTGATTCCAGAACAGATCCCGACACGCGCCGGGCGCTGGTCAAGGAGCACGCAGCTCGCTGGGGCAGGGAGTGGATTATTCTGCCAAATCCCATGTATGGCAACTGGGAGGCGTCACTGTACGAGTATGACTACAGCCTGCCGCGGGATGAACGTCTCGATCGTCTGCTGCAGCAGCTGGAGCAGTAACTTCTCCCAATAACGGTAGGTTGGGCAAAGTCACATAGTCGCAGGTTGGGCAAAGCAACGCGTGCCCAACATGTTAGCCTGGGTGTTGGGCACGTCACTGCGTGACTTTGCCCAACCTACGATGACTCCGATGCCGTTTCCGATACGCGCCGATGCTCCCTGACCAGCAACACTCCCGCCAGCAGCCAGCAAAGTACCAGCATCACGTTAAAGACGAAGAATTCCTCAGTGGCCAGTGCCAGCACGTGTACGCCAACCAGTACCGTGATCGCCGCCAGACCGTCCCCAAGCCGCACGTACAGGGTATCGATGGCGGGTTTTCCGCGGAATTTCATTGCAGAACTGACCGGCAGCCACAACACATGACGAGCGGTATTGTTCAGTGAATAGTCGGTGGCGTTTTCGGCGACCTTCATCATCTTGACGACCGCCAGCACCGGCAGCAGCGCCATTACCGTGTAGGAGGCGAGGGCAATGACCGGCAGGATCAGCAGGATGGCGGCGAAGCCGCCGTACTTTAACAGTCGTGAGGCGACGAAGGCCTGCAGCAGCAGTGCGACGCTGTTGACCCAGAAATAAAAATTACCGTAAAAGGCCGTGGTGCCGTCGCGGACAAAGGTCAGCAGGGTGCGGCCCTCCGCAAGTCCCTGTTCCTGGGCCTGAGCGGCCAGTGTTTCCTGCACGACGCGAAACAGCAGGTTCTCGCCGTTGGTGTTGACCCAGTTGGTGAACAGGGTTACCAAAGCGGCCAGCAGCAGGAACTTGCTGACCAGCACCAGTTTAGCGCCACTCCAGATACTGGCCTTCTCCGGCAGGGCATCGCCTGGGGGATCCTCGTCAGCCGCTTCTTCAACAAGACTTGCGCGCTGGCCTTCGCGTTGCTCGACAGCACGCACCAGCACGATGGAAACAAACAGCGGTACCGTCGCCACCAGCAGCAATGCCTCGGTCGGCACTATTCCCGAATCCACCAGCCTGTCCACCATCCACGATCCGGCTGCAGCGCCCGAGGTCGCACCAATGGCGATGAACGGCAGCAAGCGCTTGCCGCGCTCGTCGGTATAGATGTCGGCGCAAAAGGTCCAGAACTGGGCGACCACGAACACCCCGAACATGCCGACCCACAGATAGTAAACAATGCCCGAGAGTGGCAATTGCTCAAAAAAGAAGTTCGGTTGCAGGAACCAGAAAATCACCATGTTGGAAATGCAGAACAGCGTGGCGCGGGTAAACAGCGTGACCCGGTCCCAGCGGTCAGCCAGGCGCGCGTACCAGCCAACGATAAACAGCAAAACAAGACTCTGTGCGAAGCTGGAGTAGGCCTTGACCTCCATCTTCGTCAGTCCCTGGATATCCGATATCGCAATCCATCCCTCGCGCAGTGGCTTGATGAAATAGTAGGCCAGCAGGATCAGGAAGACATTGGCGAACATCATCAGCGCGGTAATACCCTCACCGGGTTTTACCTCGGTGAATACACGCAGAAACCGTTCGGTTTTGGAGAGTTGAGGCATGGTCAGGGTATCCTGGCGGTCGTTCCCCGCAAAAAGAATGGGCGCCATTATAGGTGACTCCAATGCTGGCGTTCCAATTGATACCGTCGCCGCATTATACTTTCGGCCTGTCTGACACGCGGAGGAAAGAGCATGAAGCACGCACAAATGCACTACCCGGCACTGATGGCCGCACTGCTGGTACTGCTCCCGGGCACTGCCGTGGCCGAGGCGGATGGCCCCGATTTCTACCAGGTTCGTGACGTCAGCAGCGGTGAAACCCTGGGTATCCATGCCGAGCCCGATCCTGATGCCACCCGGCTTGGAGAAATTCCCCCGCAGGGTGACTGCATCCGTAATCTCGGCTGCCGGGGTGGCCTGACCTTCGAGGAATTCACCACCCTGTCAAAGGAGCAGCAAGCGCAGCGTCTCAAGGAAAATCCCCGCTGGTGCAGGATTGAGTACCAGGGCATCGTTGGCTGGGTGCCCGGACGCTATCTGGCAGAGGGCAGCTGTGCGGACGGTGGCGCCCGGCAACCTGAACAATAATAGCCCGCGTGGTAATTTTTATTTACGTCTGCGTTGACAATGCCTTGCAGTTCCGGGATGTTCGCATATCGACCGACTGTTGGGGGAATGGCCTGTGTTGAAAACACTGTTTGGCGATGTACATAACGGACGTCTGAAGCGCCTGCATTACGTGGGGTATTCGCTGTTGCTGTCCTTGTTCATGATAGGTTTCGGCTTTGCCGTCGTCGCGGCCATCGGCCTCGGTGAGGATTTTATCGGTGGTGATCTTCAACAGGTCCAGGATATGCTTCGCGAGCGCCTTACACTGCCCTACATGATCGTGTTTGCAGTCGCTACGCTGCTGTTCATGTTTGCCGGTGCCAACATCATGGCGAAGCGCATCCGCGACATTGGTCTGCCGGGCTGGTGGTCGGTGCTGGCGCTGCTGGTGCTGTTCACTGCCTTGAGTTATGCGGTTTCAGATCAGATCAGTAGTATCCTGCAGAGCCTGGTATGGCTGCTCCTGTCGTTGATTCCGGGCAATAGCGTTGCCGGCGGTTCGCGGCAGGCCCGTTAACAAGCGCCGCTGGCCAGTCCGGTCTTCCCGGCGAGAATGTATGTTATACAGCCCGCCATGGCGCGGCTGATTGAAAGCAGAGGAGAGAAACCATGTCACAAATACCTTGTCTTTCACGAGCAACCTGGCTGAGTGGATGGGTTGCATGCATGCTGTTCATGTTGACGCCTGTTTCACATGCGCAGCAGGGCTACGGTAAACCAGAAGACCCTGTTGCTGCAGAGGTTCTCGGGATGGAAATCCGGACCAGCAATCCCGGCGAGATGGCCTATGTCATCAAGCAGATGCTGACGGTCAACTATGCGAAAACCCACAATCTGCAGGCAACCAGTACAGAGATCGAGCAATTCATCGCAGGAAAACAGAAAGCGGATGCACGTGTGCGTAAAGAAGTGGAAGCCAGACGCGTCGAGATTCAACAGGCACTGCAATCAGATACCTTGCCGGATACGGACCGCGAGCAGCTGGAGGGTGAACTCAAGTTTTTGCAGCAGATGCAGCTGGCAGAGCAGGATGCGGACAAGCAAAATGGTGGTGCGGAACGAACGGCGGCAGAAACGCAGATGGCCAGGGCGATTATCGGGCAGTGGAAGGTCAACAAGGCCCTCTACAAGCAGTACGGGGGACGTGTGATCTACCAACAGGGCGGTCCCGAGCCCCTGGATGCCTACTACAAGTTTTTCAAGGCTGCGCAGAAGGACGGTGAATTGAAGTTCGTGAACAAGGACCTTGAGGCTGCCTTCTGGAGCTACTTTAGCAGCGACAGCAAGCACAAGTTCTATCCCGAGAATGAAAAGGATCAGGCCATCAATACACCCTGGTGGCAGATGGAGCCACCGCCCGGGAAATAGATCCTTGGATTAACTGCTATTGCAACATCAAAAACGGCTGCACGTGTGCAGCCGTTTTTGATGGCGGTGCTGGATTGGCACCAGCAACCATGTTACCCGTAGTTCAGTTCTATGTGTTCTACCACTGCCGCACAGGCATCGGCGCAGGCCTTGCACTCGATGTGCTTGTCGTGCTTTCTGCATTCCTTTTCACAGTCCTCGCATACCTGCTTGCAAACACCGGCATAGGCCTTTGAATATCCCGAGTTGGCTGCGAGCAGGTAACTGTAGGCACCACAGATCGCCTGCATTTCATGTACCTTGGCGGCACAGTCTGCCAGTTCCAGGTCACCTTCCTGGAAGGACACCAGGCAATGGGCGATACAGCGTTCGCCCTTGTCGGTGCACTGGTTGACTGCATTCAGCAGGTCAGGCTGCTGTGCGGAATGTTTGCTGTGGTCATGTCCGGGCATGGCGGATACGGCACTGCCTGCATAAGCGGCTGCCGCGGCAGCCCCCATGCCGATGAGCAAATCGCGGCGGCTGATCTCTGCAGGTTTCTGATCGCTCTGGTCTAAACGGCTGGATTCAGGTTTCGGCATAGTGTCTTCTCCTTGTTGATGGTTGTTGTCTACAGCGGCCGGTGACGTGTTATTCCAGGCGCTCGATGCCCAGCGCCTTGAGAATGTATTTCTCATAAACGGGCTCCGAGGTGCCTCTCTTCATCTTGCGGATGAAATATTTTTCAAAGGCAATCTTGGCATAGTGCACCCACTTGCCTTTCTTCATCCAGGCGACATTGCGTGGCGGTATCTGCGGCAGGGCCACGAAGGCGGCACCGGTGTCACCCATGTCCGCAAGGCAGATGGCGTTCCAGGTGCCCTTGTGAGACAGCTCCTTGCCATCAATCGCGTCACGAATATTGTGCACAATAGCCGTCACCATGGACTCGATCATGTAGCCGGTCTTTGGTGCGCCAGTAGGGACGGGGGTGGCTTCCACCGGCGGGATTGCGATACAGACACCGGCTGAAAAGATGTTCGAATACTTCGGACTGCGCTGGTATTCATCCACCAGCACAAAGCCGCGCGGGTTGCACAGACCTTCAACCCCGGCCACGCAGTCAACACCCTTGAAGGCGGGCAGCATCATGGAATAGTTGAACGGCAGTTCGTGGTTCCTGATGACCTCACCGTCATCGTTGTATTGCTCGACATGCATGCTGCCGGCTTCCACCTTCGTCACTTTGGCGTTGGTAATGAAGTTGATATCGTGCTGTCGCAGTTCGCTCTCCAGCATCCCCCTGGAGTCGCCGACACCACCAAGACCGAGGTGCCCGATATAGGGCTCGCTGGTGACGTAAGTCATGGGGACCTTGTTACGCATGCGTCGTTTGCGCAGGTCGGCATCGAGGATGAACGCATATTCATAGGCAGGACCGAAACAGCTGGCGAAGGGCATGGCGCCAATAATGACCGGGCCGGGATTCTCCAGCAGTTTCACATAGCCGTCATGGGCCTTCTCGGCATGGTCGATGGTGCACACGGAAACCGTGTGTCCCTCCGGCCCGGAACCGGGGACTTCCTCAAAGGCCAGCTTCGGTCCGGTCGTAATGACGAGATAGTCATACTCCACGGTCTTGCCATCGGCCAGTTCCAGACGGTTACCCTCGGCATCGATGCGCGAGACGCTGCCGGCAATAAAATCGATACCCTTGTTTTTCAGCGCCGGGCCAATCGGGAAGGTGATGTCATTACGTTTGCGCCAGCCGACGCCCACCCACGGGTTGGATGGTACAAACTGGAAATGGTCGGATGCATTGACAACCGTTATCCTGTGATCCTTGCCGAGTTCTGCCCGTAATTCATAGGCGGCCGGCATGCCGCCGGTACCTGCACCCAGCACGACAATGTGACTCATGAGTTTCTCCTGATTGTTACTACTGGCCAGCCGTGAAACGATGGTCGCCCAAATTATCCAGAAAGACTAGCATATTTACGAATCCACAAGGCCATGTTTGAGTCGAAAAACAAGGCTTCTTCCGACGGGCTGGTGGTGAGACCAGGCATGTCTGTCGAGGAAAGATAGCCATCAGATTCGCTGCCGGGATTACCAGGTCGCTAGGGGGTTGTTGAGCCCCGATCGTTGTTTGAAACGGTTTCCTGTTGCCGTCTCCAGATGCCTGCCAGCAGCGAACCGGACAGGTTATGCCAGATACTGAACAGGGCGCCGGGGAGGGCAGCGCTTGCCGAGAAGTACTTTACCGCCAGTGCCACGGCCAGGCCGGAGTTTTGCATACCGACCTCGATCGCCAGTGTCCGGCACTCGCGCCTGTCCCTGCCCAGCCAGCGTGGCAGCCAGTAACCACCGAACAGCCCGATGGCGTTGTGCAGGATCACAACGGCGGCAACAATGGCTGCGAAATTGGCGAGGCTGTCATGATTCAGAGCGACGATAATCATGATGATCAACACAATCGATGAAACCGATAGCAGTGGAAACACCCTGTGCAGCGGTGACAGTGCGTGATGAAAATAATGATTCGCCATGACACCCAGCACCACGGGCAGGAAGATGATCTTGAAGACGGTGACAAGGATATCCAGCGCGGGAACCGGTACCGTCTCGCCGGCGTAGAGCAGGGTCAGCAGTGGTGTCGCCACGACCGCCAGCAATGTAGATGCCATGGTCAGCGTGATCGACAGGGCAACATCACCCTTTGCCAGGTAACAGATAACATTTGAAGCCGTGCCCCCCGGGCTGCAGCCGACCAGGATCAGCCCCACCGCCAGTTGTGGCGGCAAGCCGGCCGCGGTAGCCAGACCCCACGCCGCCAGCGGCATCAGCAGGAACTGCATTGCAACGCCGAGGAACACAGGAAACGGGCGCCGCAGCACGTTGAGGAAGTCATTAGCCGTCAACGTCATACCCATGCCGAACATCACAATACCCAGGAGCGGGACGATCAGCGTCTTCAATGGAATAAAGCCGGCCGGCACCATCCAGGCCAGCAAGCTACCCAGCAGGGCCCAGATGGGAAACAAACTCGTAATGACTGTGCTGCGCATGGTCCTGGAAGGTTCCTGAAAACTGCTGCCGGTTGCAGCATATAGATACGTGCGAGTGCATCATAGCGCATTCATTTATTATTGAGGAATATTATGTAACTTATTAATTAAACGTAGGTATAATTACATCTCAGTAAGTGTTCGCCTCGTCTCGGTTGGTGCGGTGAGCAGGTAAATACCCGCTAATCAAATATCACTGCCAGGCGCGGGCATGATGTGGTTTGAATGACCACGGTTTCTGGTTTACCCTTGCGCGCTCTGAAATTCTGGTTAGCACCGCCTGCATGCAGAAAATCTGGAGAGGTGTCCGGGTGGTTGACTTGAGGCGTAGCCGAAAGAACGTCGGAGCGTAGCGACGGCGGCCCCGAAGGGGTGAGACTGCGAAGCAGTCGAATAACGAGCACGCCCGCGGGCTCCGCATATGAGGAAATACAGAAGTATATAAGTTAGCTGAAGTTAGAAATCTGGAGAGGTGTCCGAGTGGTTGACTTGAGGCGTAGCCGAAAGAACGTCGGAGCGTAGCGACGGCGGCCCCGAAGGGGTGAGACTGCGAAGCAGTCGAATAACGAGCACGCCCGCGGGCTCCGCGTATGAGGAAATACAGAAGTATATAAGTTAGCTGAAGTTAGAAATCTGGAGAGGTGTCCGAGTGGTTGACTTGAGGCGTAGCCGAAAGAACGTCGGAGCGTAGCGACGGCGGCCCCGAAGGGGTGAGACTGCGAAGCAGTCGAATAACGAGCACGCCAGCGGGCTCCGCGTATGAGGAAATACAGAAGTATATAAGTTAGCTGAAGTTAGAAATCTGGAGAGGTGTCCGAGTGGTTGACTTGAGGCGTAGCCGAAAGAACGTCGGAGCGTAGCGACGGCGGCCCCGAAGGGGTGAGACTGCGAAGCAGTCGAATAACGAGCACGCCCGCGGGCTCCGCGTATGAGGAAATACAGAAGTATATAAGTTAGCTGAAGTTAGAAATCTGGAGAGGTGTCCGAGTGGTTGAAGGAGCACGCCTGGAAAGTGTGTATACGGCAACGTATCGAGGGTTCGAATCCCTCTCTCTCCGCCAATAAATAAAAGGGCCCCATCCGGGGCCTTTTTATTTATCAGGTGATAAGAGGCTTTGGTGAGGGCCCTGTGGTTCGACTTGAGCACCGCAGGGGCGAAAGAACGTCGGAGCGCAGCGACGGCGGCCCCGAAGGGGTGAGGGCCGCAGGCCCGAATAATCCCTCTCTCTCCGCCAAACAGTCTGGTCTCTGTCCCGCGTCTCTGCGGGACAGGGCCAATCCAACAAGAATTCAGGACCTTAGGTCACATACTGGGCGCTGAATTCACCGCCAAACCGAACTGATCTTCACAAATATTCCCTGAACGGGTGATTTGTCTCAAACGGAAAAATTGCGAGTTCGGTCACGGCGAGTCATTCTTTTTGTGGACCCGTAATTGCGTGCAAGGTCTGCGCGTATCCTCGGCTTTCTTCCAAGGCATTATTCAGCGCGCGGCTGTCCGGATCTGTTTTTTCAGGCAGCGATGTGCTCAATATTCTTGAGTTTATTGCCGGTAGCTTTCCTGGCTTCTTCCAGGTCGTAGTCAGCCTGCAGTCCCATCCAGAACTGTTCAGAGGTGCCCAGGGCACGGGCAAGTCGGAGAGCGGTATCTGCTGTGACGGCACGATTGCCGTGGACGATTTCATTGATGCGTCGCGGAGGAACGTCCATGGCACGAGCGAGGCGATTCTGGCTGATGCCCATTGGATTAAGAAACTCTTCAAGCAGGATCTCACCGGGGTGGATATTGGGTAGTGTCTTCATGATAAATGCTCCTAATGGTAATCGACGATCTCGACCGCATCAGCTTGACCATTATTCCATACGAAACAGACACGCCACTGATCGTTGATCCGGATACTATGCTGTCCCTTTCTTGTACCTTTCAGTGCCTCAAGACGATTGGCTGGTGGAGGTCCTTCAACTGCTGGGCATTGTTCAGCATCCGGAGTTTCCTGCGCGCAATAGCCTGGATATCGCCAGGCAGTTTACGAGAAATGTGTCCTTCCCAGATCTTCAGGGCTTCCTTGTCCTTGAAATGCCGGATCTGATCAGACATAACGTGAAGCGACTATACGCACACGTTATGACGTTCCAGTCTGGTACAGGACATGGAGTGTTGGAGTGAGTGTGCCAGGAGTCACGGTGTGACTCATGCGGGAAACAGTCCAGGTAGTCCTGGAGGTAGTCCGGTTAGATGCTGAATTTTCTGTAAATTTTCTCAACTGCGTATTTAGCCCCTTTTCGCCGGATTAACTGCCCACAATTCCGGGGCTTGCAGATCTGACCCGTACCGAGGTTTCGAATCCTCTGCTGTCCGCCAATTCATCAATAAAAACAATAAGATATGGTGTTATAAAAAAACCTCGATACGGTATCAGCCGGCCTAAAAGAATCTCATACGGTCAATGGCTTGGCCTTCCCTATGTGCCGCCAGGGCACGGTGATTTCGTTCAAGTTAGACATGATATTTGCCACCTTTTTCTACCGGATGTTCGTGTGTAGCCCGTTTTCCTGGTCCCGTAGATTGACCTTGGAATTTCCCGCTGGAAGCCGCATATCACTTTATCCGGTTTCAATCCCTTTCCAAGGAATCGGCGTACTCTTTCCAATCCGCCATCGTCACCGACAGCATAGAACGTTCATTGTCTGGCATCAGCGACAGCTCATTTGCGTAGGCTTGCAGTGGAATGGGGCTGTTTGCGGCAGGCTCATCCTGCTTGAGAGACTGTGTGGTGCTGTGCTTCTTTCCAGGCGTTTTTCCGATCTTCTTCTCATGCAGTTCGTGTATCCATTGTTTGACCGGCAACTTCCACTGCTGCTGCGGTGAAGGGATGTTCTTAATCAGGGAATGAGGGTTGAGGCCCAGTTCCCTGGCCATTCGGATGTCCTCCTGGTTGAGTCGGCAGCGTTGTTTGGCCACGGCCCATTGCCGATCCTGTTTTGAACCCGGTTGTTTCGATTTGGACACAGGTAGCTTTCAGGAACTACTGAGTATCAGCCTGCTTGTGCCGATTCCAGAATCGAGGTGGCCTGCAATAGGAGGCTGTCGCTTTGTGTGAGGAGTTTACCTGCCATGGCTTCGTCTAATTCAGATTGTTCGTCCCGCAGCAGGGAGATCAGTGACAGGGTTTCGTCAGGCAGCAGATTTGGCTGCACCAGCACTGAGTCGATCAGCTCTACAGTTGGCAGTGCCGCGGCGTTGTGACCCTGCCAGTGGATCAAGGCCTGCAAGGCCGTCTCCACGGCCTCACGCATCGGGACGAGCGCTTCGATTGAAAAGCCGCCTTCGGTGAGTACTTTTGCCATCCGCCATTTGTGTTCACCCCGAGTCAGGCGGTCGCGAGCCTCGGTCAACCGTCTTGATTGTCGGTCATCTTTTGGTCTGTCCGCAGCCGGGGCGCGATACAGTGTTCTGGCTGACTCCTGGCTGGCATTCAAGATGCCGGTTTCGATCAGTTGCTGGATGGTCGCGAAGGCATCCCGGTCCAGCAATTTCAATTGTGGCGTCTGCTCGGGAAATCGTTCCTGCAGTTGCCGGGTGAGGGTGCTCTGCAGTGTTTCATCCAGACGGTCTGCCACTACCAGCAGGGTTTGCTGCTCGCCCGACGCCATGCAGTTCCATCAGGTCCAGTTGGTGACTCCACCGGGAAAGAATGTCATCCCGCAGGCGATCAAACGGATCGCTGGGTGGTGTCTGTGGTTCTTTTGTTTTCGCGGTCATCAGGGCGTCGAGCCGTTCCAGAAAGGCGGTACGGCCGGAGGGCAGGCTCATTTCGTTTTTGCCCGTGCCGTCCACTACACCCTCGGCCAGGGAACGTTTCTGCTCCAGCAGAGTGAGCATGCGGTGTTCGATGGAGTCTTCCGATACCAGGTTGATCACCTGTACCGGGCGTTTCTGGTGCTTGCGCCAGGCGCGGGCGATGCGTTGCTCCAGCTTGGCCGGGTTCCAGGGCATGTCCAGGTTGATCACTACGTCGGCCACCTGCAGGTTGAGTCCTGTGGCGCCCGAGTCGGTGGAGAGAAACAGCCGGCATTCGGGATCGTTCTTGAAGCGCCGGATCTCATCGCGGCGCTGCGGCTGCGGGACCTTGCCGGTATGCAATGCGTAGCCCAGCCCCATTTCCTCGGCCTGCTCCCGGACCAGTTCCAGCATGCGCTCCCACTCGGAAAAGATAATGATTTTGTGGTCGCCGTCCTCCATGAGTTCCTGGAGGATGTTGCCAAGCTCCTTCAGCTTGGGAGAGATGCGGCAATCCTGGTCGAGAATATAGGGCGTGTCGCAGAGCATGCGCATGCAGGCCAGATATTGCTGGAGCCGTTCCATCTCCTCTTTTTTTAACGGCCGTTTTCTGGCCATGGCAGCAAGACGTGCCGCCTTCATTTCGTATTCCCCGTAACGCAGCATCTGCTCCTTGTGCATGGGGACGAAATAGGTGTTGATCGTGCGCCCCGGCAGTTGTCCCTCCACGTCCTCCTTGCGTCGGCGCAGCATGACGGCTTGCAGCCTTTTATGCAGCTGATCGAGGTTCTTGTAGCCGATGGCGCGACCTTTCTCGTCCAGTTGGTAGAAGTCACGGTTGAAGCGGAACAGGGGGCCGAAGATATACGGGTCCAGGAACTGGGTGATGGAGTAGATCTCGTCGATGCGGTTCTCCACCGGTGTGCCGGTGAGCACAAAGGCATAGGGACTGCTCAGCCGCTTGACCGTCATGGCGGTCTTGGTCTGCCAGTTCTTGATGCGCTGGGCCTCGTCCAGAATAATCACATCGGGTCTCAGGGTGGAATTGATCTCCTCCACATCCGGGCGAATTTGCTCATAATTGGCCAGGTTGAAGAAGAGGGGTTCGTCGTATTGGTGCAGGCGCCGGGCGCGTGGTCCCTGGATGATCCGCGAGGGCAGGTCAGTAAATTTGGCGATCTGCTCCTCCCATTCACCCTTGAGTGAAGCAGGAGAGATCACCAGCACCCTGCGGATACCCAGTGTGCGGCGCAGCAGTTCGCAAGCTGCGATTGCCTGTACCGTTTTGCCCAGCCCCATCTCGTCTGCCAGCAGGGCGCGGCCGGTAAAGGCCAGGTGCAACATCCCCTCCTGCTGGTAGGGATAGAGAGGATGCTTGACCACATCAATGCTTGCGTGACCGGTGGTCACTTCGGCCTCGAAGTGCTGGCGGCTGCGCAGTTGCTGTGCTCGTTTGTCCAGACTCTCAAGCCAGACATTCAGCTCTCCTGAAACCCGGATTCTGCGCCGGACAGTTCCATGAGAGGCATTGATTGCCCGTTCCATGGTGGGCAGTGTGTCGAGGGGGGGATTCGCCAGGGTATTATCCTCGGTGAAGAAGGGGGTGAGGAGGTCCCGGGTCCTGGAGCGGCGTTGGCTGCCCTGTGGCCAGCGTATCCTGATCTGGTGATCGCGTCGATCCAGGAAAATTTCGATGTATGGACTGCCCTTGCAAGCTGCATTTTGGAAAGCGCGCTTGCGCCGGTGCTGGAGCCGGTTCAGCGTTGCCTCGATGTGCTTGCAGGTGCCCAGGCCGTTGACGCGGTGGTCAGGGCAATCGCAACTGTTGATGGGTTCGGAAAGTGAGCGTATCTCCACACGATAAGCCTGTCCGCTGTCGGAGTGGGTCTGAAAGATACCGAAAAAGGCATCATCCGTTGTCTGTAATACAATCCGGATGGTTTCATTAACGCCACGCAAACGGCGGCGTTCGATTTCATCGGCGTCACTGGTGAGCCAGCCGGTGGGCCTGGCTCGTGTTTGGGGGTTGTTACGGCATTTCTTTGTTTTCGACATGAGGTGAAGGTATTGTATGGATGGCTTGGGGATTTATAGAACAACCATTCTACTGAAAGTCGGCAACAATGGCTCTGCTCCAGCGTTTAGGCGGTTGCGCAAATCTGGCTATTGCCGGGCTGATTTGTTGTTACCGAGGATGGCTTGCACCATCTTTTGCAAGCTTGTGAATGCAGTATCCCAGTCGGCCGGTTCGGGGTGATAAACTAGAGGGCCAATAAATTCTTTATATCTCTGCTGATGAACCGGATCTTGTTTGAGTTGCTCAAAACCAAACCAGAGTTCGGTGGTTGGGTTTGCTCTAAATTCCGGGTGCTGGTTACCAAACTGGTTAACATCAGTCTCGATGACCTGATGGACAAGATCCTTGAGGCGCTCGGGGTCCAGTTCTTGGTTCATGATCAGATGTAGATCATACACATGTCGGATCAGAGCTGGATCGTGGGCACGTTCCGGGTTGCGGGCTACGGTAGCAGTACGATGTAGAAGAGAAATAAATTTTTCTGCGGCAGTGGCTTCTATCGTGACACAGGTAAACTGGTCCACTTCGTATGTCTGTCCGGCAACTTCAGCGTACAGTGACCGTAATGGTGAGGTGACGAAGGGCTGCAGCAGCGAGGGCTCAGTCAGTTCTAGTTGCAAATGTGGCCGCAACACTTTGAATCGAGCATAGTGAGTGGGGTACTGGATCAGAAATTGCTGGAACCGGCCTTCGTTACGTTTTTTTGGCTCTCCGTCAAACTTGAAGGTGTCTGATGCCTGTATCAGTTTAATGATTTTCTGATGAACATCCCTGCGCAGTTGACGTTGATTCTCACGGGGAAGCGAGCGTGTTTTCTCCTCCGGCACCAGCTTGATATCGATATCCTCTGACATTCTCCAGATATTTTGATGTACCTTTGCCAGACAGGTGCCTCCAGCAAACACTAATGTGTAGCCGGGTATTTCCAGTGTGGACAGGAGCTTCAGGAGTTGAACTGCATAGTAGTCTTTTTCTACGATTGCAGGATGTGCGATGCCCAATGCATCGGCAACATCTGAAAACAGAGATGTGTCTGGTGGCATCAGGCCTTAACGCCCCGAAGCTGAAAACGCTTATTTCCTATTTTGCGATTGAATCGATCGAATACGATGACTTCTGCATTAGCAGGAATCTGGGTCGAGCCCGCTTGGTAGGCAGAAACGGCATCGGCAGGTTTCCATTTGATGCGGAGCCGCTTCAGGGCTTCCTGAGCAATTTCGCTAAAACCGCCATCCGCTGCCAGCATAGGTTGCCCTGTCAGACGGTTAGGGCGCGCCTTGGCGTACAGGCCATAACCGATCTTCATCAACTTGCCTTCTGCTGCAAGAGTGCGAAGTGCCCGGCCGACCTGGTCATACCCCCCCAGGCGCTCGAAATCACGACGCAGGAATACATTCCGGCGAGATCGCTGGATCTTGGTTTCAATACCTGATTTTTAAGAGGGCTGGTTCAGCCCCTGGAAACCGAACTTCTTTTCTCGAAATCTCGCCAATATCCCGGTTTATCTCAAACGCCGAATTTGCTAGTTCGGTGTCATGTTTTTTCAGGGTAATTAACGCGTTAAGTAGTGGTCTTCTGCTCGAATTGGAAAAAGCGAAAATAGACGATTTGAGACAGGCATTCCGGCAGCTGCGAACTCTAAGTACGGGTTAGAGTGTTAGCAGTTCGATGTGCGCACGAATCAAATACAGGCACAGTTCAGTGCAGTATTTGGCTTCCTGAGCCGCAGCACTTTTTGTACTTCTTGCCGCTGCCGCACGGGCAGGGGGCATTGCGACCAACTTTGGGGGAGTTGCGAACGACGGGATCTCTGGGAGTTGATAGCTGGGGTCGCTCGAGCCAGAATTCGTGTAGTTGCAACAGGGCAGGCTCTACCTCGTTCATCCAGTGTTCGGCATCCTCCTCCTTGTTGGTGATCGCCAGGCCTTCATCCGTGCCGAGGCGCATGAAGGGTGTGAACCAATCCGGGTGACCAACCATCAACGGGGTCCATGCACCTGGGGTCAGGCGGGTGCCGAGCAGGAAGCCTTCGCACCATTCTGCTGCACCCCATTCCGCCGAGCGCCAGTAGATGGGCTCGAATACCTGCGGGTCGTCCGCAAACTGCTGCACCACCTGGTTGTAGAAGCGCATCACCAGTTGCATGATCCAGTTGGCCTCGTCCAGGTCCTCGAATTGCGCTTCGGCTTCGCCATCGTACAGGTCCCAAACCCAGGGCAGCCATTGTGACGGCAGCACCGTCTCCGGGCCGCCGATGGCCAAGGCCGCCAGAAAACCCTCCAGCGTGGCGACATCCATCGATGTGTTTTCGCGGACGGGGGCGGCGAGGAAACCGTCGAGTGTGTCGAGTTCGCTATCAGTGAGCCGGGTATGCAACTTTTCCATGGCCGGTTTTTATATCAATGTCTGGACGAATATTTCAGGCATGTGCCTCTATGCCAATCACCAGCTTTTTACCCATGGCCTCCAGGGCGGCTTCCAGTCGCGGCAGTTTTGACCGGTGATGCGGATCCAATAGCCGACGGATTTCCTTTTCATCTGCGCCCAGGCGCTTTGCCAGTTCGGTATTGCGAATACCGGCTTCCTTGACCGCGATGTAGAGCGCTGCTTTTACGGCCATTTGTGCCGGCACCGGTACCAGTGCCTGGCGGGCCTTGCGCGCACTGGGATGGGGGATGCGATCACCCCGATTCATACGACCTGCGATGGCTTCTTCCAGTGCATCCGTGGCCTCGTCAAGTGCCTCCTCACGGGACTCGGCATCTGTGGCCGCCTCGGGAAAATCAGGGAAGGTGACAAGGTAAAAACCGGCATCGTCCCGGACTATGGAGGCAGGGTAGGCATAATTCTCGTTCATGGTGTCTATACTCTCGATTGGCAGTAGGCGGTCATTGCTCGATATCGGATTTATCCAGTCCCAGGTCAGTGAGCATTTTCTTCAGTAGTCCCGGCCCAATCTCTTTCTTGCGGTCCTTCATAATCGTGAAACGATCACCAAGATAGAGGGTGCCATGACTGCCTTTGCCCCGTTCCCGGACCAACTGCAACTGGAGACGACGTTCCCTGGCGATTTTCCTGAGTCGCTTGAGGAGTTCGTTTCCGTTCACGAAGTAAGTATCGGACAAAAATGTCCGCAATTCAATAAATAATTAATGACTGGCTGCCTGTCCGATCGAGATCGCGCGATATTTTCCAGTTCGCCGCAAAATCTGCTGTTTTCGGGCATCTGTCTCAGTTGCCGTTTTTGCGCTATTTCAGTGAAAATTCTCGCGTGTTTTCCGAGGCTTGCAGGTCGATACCGTACCAAGGGTTCGAATCATGTACTCCCCGCCATACAGTCTGGTCTCTGTCCTGTGTCTCCGCAGGGCAGGATGCCCGCATCATCACAATGTCGGCGAGATTAATATCTCGATCATGTTTGCAATAGAATGCACTGGTTTATTCCCCTAACAGGAACTGGCGCACGGATTGCAGTCGTTGCTGTGTATGGCCGTCCATGAAGGGATGGCCCCACGCGGGTTCCCTTTGCACAGTTGCACCACGGTCTTCTGCCAGCTCCAGTAATTCTCTGGATGCACCTGGTTTGACGACCTGATCTTTAGCGCCGGCAATGACCAGCAGGTTGTCGGTTTCCTGGGGCAGGTTATTGACCGGGTCATGCGCAGTGGGACAGCCGTAGCCGGACAAGCGGCTCGGCGTCGAATCGATGACCACCGTCATTTCGCCTGTATGGTGTCGCAAGGCGTCAAGTAGCACTACACCCCCAAACGACATGCCGTAGAAAGCCCGACTCTGGTACGGCTGTGTGTCCAGCTGTTGGATGATCTCGCGGTAGTCATCGAGTATCGCCTTCAGTCGGCGCTTGCCCTCTGACCTGCCATAGCCACGGTAATCGAAGATATAGACGTCATAACCCAGTCCGGCAAACTGGTCAAAACGCGTGATGATCTGGTCCGCCAGCATGGCATTTCCCTGGGCCACCAGCAGGTAGCTCCTGGGTATACCCCTGCCGTACCGGGTATGCTGGGAGTTGAGTTTGTAACCGCGCAGGATGCGACCATCGCTGCTGGTAATGGCGACGTCTTCAATATTGGCGACCTGCGTCAGTCGTGCGGTACTGGGTTCTCCTGCGGCAGAACTCCACAGCCAGAAAACGAACGGCTCCTTGAGTCCGCAGATTGATTGCTCCAGGTCGGACGACTGCTGTCCTGCATAACAGGCGATGCCATAAACGTGCGCGGTCAGCAGTGCCAGGATTACCAGGTAGCGTGACAGGGGCAAGCGCATGGTCTGCCTCCAGTGTACAAGCCTGTTAAAGGGAACGCCGGCATCGTCAGCTATCGTGAGCTAAACTTTAATAGAGAGCCAACGACCCGAATCCGTTTACATTGTGCGTTGATTTTATTCATAACCCAATACAAACCAGGCGGCATTTCCTCAGGCTAGCCGGTGTGGCTGCAGTATGCGCTATTGCAGGGCCGAAGACGCTTGCCATGCAGACGGCCACGAAAGAATCCCCGCAGGCTGATGACAAGACGCGGCTGCTGAACCTGTTCCTGTGCGGCGACGTGATGACCGGGCGTGGCATTGACCAGATTCTGCCACATCCGGGAAATCCACAGCTGTACGAACCCTATATCCGGGACGCGCGCGACTACGTCCGGCTAGCCGAGCGTACGAATGGCCCTGTCAAACGGCCCGTGGAATTCGACTATCCATGGGGCGATGCACTGGCGGAGCTGGAACGGGTCATGCCCGATGTGCGCGTTATCAACCTGGAAACTGCAATCACTATCAGTGACAGGTATCGGCCAAAGGGCATCAATTACCGCATGCACCCCGAAAATATTGGCTGCCTGATGGCGGCAGGCGTGGATTGCTGTGCACTGGCCAACAACCACGTGCTCGACTGGGATGTTGCCGGCTTGCAGGAGACACTGGCGACACTTGATGCGGCGGGTATTCGGCGGGCTGGTGCTGGCCGCAACCTAGAGGAAGGGATGGCCCCGGCAGTGATATCGGTGCCTGGCAAGAGCCGGGTGCTGGTGTTCTCCTGCGGATTAGAGAGCAGTGGTATCGGCTCGAGGTGGGCTGTCGATTCCCGGCAGCCCGGGGTACAGCTATTGCCTGACCTCTCAATGACGAGCGTGGACACGCTTGCGGAGCAGGTGCGGTACATCAAGCGTGCCGACGACATTGCAATTGCCTCGATCCACTGGGGTGGCAACTGGGATTACAGCATTTCTCGTCAACAGCGCGACTTTGCTCACGGTCTGATTGACAGGGCAGGGATCGATGTAATCCATGGTCATTCCTCGCATCACGTCAAGGGAATCGAGGTCTATAAGGAGCGGCCCATTCTCTATGGTTGTGGTGATCTACTCTCCGATTACGAGGGTATTACCGGGCACGAGGAGTTTCGGGGTGAGCTGGGGTTGATGTATTTTTTGTCCATGGAGCCGGCAACCGGGCGCCTGCAACGTTTCGAGATGATGCCCACCCGGTTGCGCAAGTTGCGCATTAACAGAGCCTCGAGGGAAGAGGCGCAGTGGCTGGCAGAGGTACTAAACCGCGAAGGCCGGCCGCTGGGTAGTCGCGCCGTTCTGGGTGAGGATTTGCGGCTTACGTTGCAGTGGAGTGCAGCATGATACATGCAGGAAGGTGCATACTGGTCTCTGCAAGATACTGTTTTTCTGTATAAGACCATCTGTGTATAAACCCAAAGCTTTCCATATTTGTATTCTCGCGGACTTAAGATGTTGTATTTCTATGCGCGAACATCGGATGTCGTAATCAGAAAGGCACAATTTCAAAAATAGTGCGCAAAATACAATATCAGCTTGGCATCGCGATTCTAAATATCGTCTCAACTTGGTTGTAGCGGCACCACATCGACGTAAAATTGACGACCACTATGGAGTGAAGCGAACTGGATATTTATCAATTACGGTTCTTCCTTCCCAACATTCCCATTTGCGACTATTAATGGGAAAGTATGCAGGCGTTAGGCTCTCCTGATCAGGATTGTCGGAAGGCTTCAGTAGGAAAGATGTACGACTTACATCTAACTGTACACAATAACAAGACATCCATCCTGTTAGCAGGTTGGGCCAGAGTCATACTGGCGTATAATTCTTTCAGGCAGAATCCGTGGCGCTGTATGTCTTTTCACTATGTTGTGATCTTGCTAATGCTGTTTGCTTTGCCCTTCAAGACATATTGTCTCGGTTGTCATAACATCAATGGTGTTGGTGGCAGGAAGGTGGGGGCGGATATAAAGCTGTTGGTTCATGGCAAGACCACGGGTGAACTCAGAAGGTGGATCAGCGATCCGCGCAGTGTGAGATCAGGAACTGCAATGCCGCCACTCAATGAAAACCTCGACGAGAAGGAGAGGGGTCGTGTCATTGATCAGATTGTGAAGTTCCTTGGCGTTCTCTGACGCGTGCATGTTGATTTGCCCTGTTGATGATCCTTTTGGACTTTACATGCTTCGCTTCCCAGTCCTTTGCCGGTTGTTTTACCCAGGAGATGACGTTATGCAACGTAGACAGAAGCCATCGGCAATCGTCCTTCAACCAATGCCAGCCACGCGGTGTCTGTAAAATCCGGATAAGTCCGCATCAGGCTCAGCCACGGTACGATGTCCCTCCGCTGGCGAGGACTCAGCCCGGTGTGACAGCCATCACGATATCCCATGTGGCGGTGAAATCGATATTAGCTGCGCCAGATGGCCTGAATTCTGTTGTCACCAGATGACGATAGGCTTCAGGTACACGCTGGTAGAGAAAGTCACTAGCGTTACGGGGATCGCCTGCAGCATAGAGCTGGGTTGTAAAGGGCTCTTCACCCGCGGGGAATACCGCAACGTGGATGTGGGGTGTTCGTCCAGGATACGGCATCGGGCGGATTGTCCGGAATCGGTACCGACCAAGCCTGTCGCTGATTGTATGCCCGATGCCCTGAAATGCCGGGTCGATCGGGTGGTCACCCGAATCACGGGGATGTCGATAGCGGCCGTTGATATCGCACTGCCAGATTTCGATGCGTAAACCACCCAGTGGCCGCCCGTTCTGATCGAGGATACGGCCATCCAGATCAGTGATCTGGCCCGATGCCGTCTGTTCCTGGCCTGCAACGTGCGTCAGATCGTTGTCATCATCCAGTGGCAATTCCACCGGATAGAAGGGGCCGGCCGACTGGCTTGGGGTAGGGCTTCGCAAGGTTGCTACTACAGGTACGGCATGCATGGCTAGTAAACCAGTGGTGCCCTGAAGAAATCGCCTGCGCGTAATTTTGTGCATTGCCTGACTCTGATAACCGTTATTTTTCTCTAGACCTGTGAAACTGTCAGGAGTTCACTGGTACTTCACGGAACAGCCATAGGGTTTGGTAACGGGTGTACTGACGGGCTTGCCCTCTGCCAGCTCCTGCAAGGCAACGCGTACATGTTGCGTGGCCTGATCGGGATATCCAGGAGTGGTGTGCCTACCTGTGACGAGTGCCAGATTCCAGACAAGCGCCTTTGCAAGGGCACCCTGTATAGCCTTTACTGAATTGGGATGCGCCTGAGGTGTATCTTCGCCAAAAATGATGAGTTTTGTCTCTATGCCGCAGCGTTTCAGGGCGGCCGGTATGTTCACCTGGTATCCTCGCAGGCCAAATTGTGGCAGGAGTCGCAGCAAATACGCGCCTTTGTACACGCAATCCGCAACACTTACATAAACTTACGAGCTTATTCGCATCTAGAAAATGATCAAGCCAAATTGCTGCAGGAGCATCAATGGGCTAATTCTCGTTTCCTTGTGGGCACGAGCATCAACGTAATGGTCAAGATGGCACCTGCAGGCAATATCATCGCCTCAGGTGCCTCCAGCGCCCACAACGTTGCCCCGGTTATGAAGCACCAGGCTACCGGAATCGCCGCTAGCCAAATGGCAACACGGCCTTTCGCGAGCAGCAATAGGCCGAGTGTAGCCAGTGCCGTGGCGTCGGGGGTCATCGCGAAGAGCTCCGCCTGCATCCACTCGCGCCCGGTGAGGTAAGCGGTCGCCGGCATTACCAGCAGCGCGCCCAGCAGGAGAATAACGCCGATTACAGCACGCACCGGGTTCCCAACTTCAAATTCCAAACCACGACGCCATATTCCGTAGATAAATAGCAGCAGCGCCTGGAGAAAAAAGGCAACCGCGTACCAATTCGCGACCCAGTGAATGGGTGCGAAGCGAAGATGAAGGAACGCCCAGCCCACCCAGGCCCAGCTCGCGGCGAGAAAGATGGCGATCACCCGGTCGCTCCAGGCGGGTTTCAGCCACAGGCACAGCAACATGGCAATGGCTATGGCCATGCATGCTAGCTGTAGGGGCCACCATGCCCGATGGTATAACTCGAACAGGTGAAAGTAGGTTTCCGGGGTGAACAGGATCAGGTCAGCGATGCTGTACGTCCACCAGTCATCCATCACAGGTTTTCGACGTATCCGATCATGCGGGCTCGCATTTCAGCACCGGGCAGCGCACCGTAGCAGGCACCCATGTTCTCCTTGACGTGCTCCACTTGCGAGGTTGCGGGGATCGCACAAGTCACCGCTGGGTGTGAGACGATGAATTTAAGCAGGAACTGAGGCCAGTTGGTACAGCCGATCTCACTGGCCCATCCCGGCAATGGGTGCCCCTCGAGGCGATCAATGAGATCACCTCGCTGGAACGGGCGATTGACAATGACCGCGATGCCGCGTTCGGCAGCCAGTGGCAGCAGGCGACGCTCGGCCTCGCGGTCGACAAGGTTGTAACTGAACTGGACGAAATCGAGGTCGTGGTTTTTCATCACTTTCTCAAATTCTTTGTGACGACGGCCGTGTGATGTGGTGATGCCGACATAGCGGATGTCGCCAGCTGCCTTCATCTCATACAGGGTCTCGAGGTGCGCCTGCCACGAAACCAGGTTGTGCACCTGCATGAGATCGAAGCCCGTAACGCCCCAGTACTGGCGTGAGGCCTCCATCTGCTGGTGCCCTTTGCTCGGCGCCGAGATCCATACCTTGTCGGCAGAGAACACCTCGCTCGATCTGCCGAGCTTATTCAGGGCATATCCAATCACCGGCTGTGAGCTGCCGTACATGGGCGAGGAATCGATCATGCGGCCTCCTGCATCAAGGAAATGCCGGATGACCTCGGTGCAGGTGTTGCGCGCGGCAATGTTATCGCCGACGTTGAAGGTGCGTGAACTGCCAAGGCCAATCACCGGCATAGCTTCGTCGCTAGACGGGATCGGCTTGCTGATGAGCAGCGCCCGGCTGGCCGCCCTTGTGGCAGGCACGAGGGCAGTGGCACCAAGCGCGACAAGCGTTTTCATGAACTCACGCCGGGAGAATCGTGTAGGAAATATCATTACCGTTATTAATCCGCTAGGACAGTGCTGTTGTACGGCCCGTCAAGTTTACTCCAGACTGCGGTCTTCCCAATGTGTCTCCCCAGTCCCATTAATAGGGTGACAGATGATTTCCCTGTTAATTCCCTGTTCCTGAATTCGGCGATTGTCCTCAAGGCATAGAAATGGCAATTAAAACAGATAATTGCTGGATAATACCACCCGTCCACATTCCCTTGCGTTTGGAGGCGGCGATACCCGCACTCAGGCGGCTGCAGCGTGACTGTCGATGCCTCACGAAGGCTAATGCAAGATGGATTTGAAGGTCTTCATGTGAGTTCTCCTTTTGACGGGCACGATGGGTGAAGCATGGGGGCTCAGTCGTGAGCTGTATTTTCTGCAGTCAATCTGACTCAGATACCAGGGCAAGTGGCTGCTGGCAGACCTCATCGCCGGTCTGCCCATGGTGATATTCTTAATACCTTAATCCTGTAAGCCTGTTTACAATGCACTCAAAGAAATACGTACATCAATATGATTCCTGACATATGTGTTGTAGGTTTTATAACTGTTAGCTTTTCAGTTCGAATGAAGGTGCCTTGAAAATCATCAATATTTCGAGCTGCTCATAACAATTAACAATCACCCGGAGTAATGCGCATGACAGACAAGTACCGACGCTTCGGAGATTTCCAGAGAGCGCTGACCGCAGGAAGTAACGAACTCAGTCTAAATGCCTTCAATCCCGAGCTGAAATGGGATGCAGAGGGCAACCTCATCCCCTGTCCACCGACACGCGTCAAACTGAACGCTGCCGAGGTGCTCAGGCTGATACAACCCTATATCTCCGTACGCTTCATGGAACAGGTCAAGGCAGTTGTCCCGCTGGCTCTGTATCTGGCCCTGTTCCAGATTCTGTTCCTGAGACAAATGGTGGAAGACTCCTGGGTCATCACCGGCGGCCTGTTTGCCGTCATTGCCGGCCTGATGTTTTTCATGGAGGGTCTCAATCTTGGCCTGATGCCGTTCGGGTCAGTCATCGGCAACAAGCTGCCGCGCAAATCACCCCTGCCGCTGGTACTGTTTATTACCCTGTTGCTGGGCATCGGTGTGACCTTTGCCGAACCGGCCATCGGTGCGCTGAAGGCCGCTGGTGGAAATGTTACAGTGGAACGGGCGCCCTACCTGTTTGCCATGCTCAATGACTGGGCCGGGGCGCTGGTCCTGGTGGTAGGCATCAGTGTCGGCCTGGCGGCTATGATCGGCACTTTGCGCTTCCTGTACGGCTGGAGTCTGAAACCGCTGATCTATGCTGCCCTGCTACCGGTGCTGGGACTCACGGTATTTGCAGCGTTTGATCCCGAATTGCAGAAGATAGTCGGGTTAGCCTGGGATTGTGGCGCGGTCACCACAGGGCCGGTCACCGTACCGCTGGTATTGTCCCTGGGTATCGGTATCGCGGCAGCAGCCGGCAAGGGCGACTCGGGGCTGTCAGGCTTCGGCATTGTGACCCTGGCGTCCCTGTTCCCCATCATTGGTGTGTTGCTGCTCTCCCTGTACGTTTCATACACGGTATCACCGCAGGAAATTATCGAGACGGCCAGGCAAGCAGCGGCGGCAGCTCAAACCATGGAACCGGCCTGGTATGAACGCAGCCCGGGCGTGGAAATTCTCCTTGGGGTCCGCGCCATTCTGCCGCTGGTGCTGTTCCTGTTTATCGTGCTCAAAGTGGTATTGAAGGAGAAACTCGACAACAAGGGCGAGATTTTCTACGGTATCGGGCTCACCATTATCGGTATGTGCATCTTCAATCTCGGGCTCACCTACGGGCTGTCCAGGCTTGGCGCCAATGCAGGCACCCTGGTGCCAACTGCATTCATGGAAGTATCGGGAGAGCCGGCATCCCCGCTCTATGTCTATGCGGTGGGATTGGGCCTGGCCCTGGCGTTTGCCTGGTTCCTGGGCTTTGGCGCGACGTTGGCGGAGCCGGCACTGAATGCCCTGGGCATGACCACCGAGCAACTCACCAACGGGGTGTTCAAAAAGAAGACCCTGATCAATGCGGTATCCCTGGGTGTCGGGTTCGGTATCGCCATCGGTGTGGCCAAGCTGATTTTCGACCTGCCACTGGTCTGGCTGATCCTGCCCGGCTATCTGCTGGCTATGGTACTGACTTTTTTCTCTACCGAGGAATTCGTGAACATAGCCTGGGACAGTGCCGGTGTCACCACGGGCCCCATCACCGTTCCCCTGGTACTGGCCATGGGACTCGGGTTGGGCAACGCCACGCAAGCCGTGGAAGGCTTCGGCATTCTTTGCATGGCCTCCATTGGGCCGATTATCTCAGTGATGATTACCGGTTTATGGGCACGCCACAAGGTCAGGCTGCAAACCGAGGCGGAAACACGGGTGCCAGCAGAAACACATGTACAGGAGGCCGAGGCCATATTATGAACGATCACAACATTACCTATCTGACCGATGTATCCCTGCTCACTTGCGTGGTGCAAAGCGGTCTCAGCGACGTGATTCTTAAAGCGGCACGTGATGTAGGGGCGAGGTTCGGTGTTATCAGTCATCACGCTCGTGGGATAGGGGCACGAGAGCGGCTGGGCATACTGGGCATCGCCGTCGAAGCAGACAAGGAAGTCGTTAGTATGATGGTCTCATCCGAGCAACGGGATTTGTTGTATGACACCCTCTACCGGGCCGCGGGTCTGGACGTGTCGGGTAGAGGCTTCATATACATCACACCTCTGGAGAAGGTCTCTACCTACATCCCGGAGAGCATGCTGAAAAAACTGGATAAAGGCGAATAACGCGGGGAGAACCAATGAACGACAAACAAGCAACCGATCAAGCCGTACCACGCGAAGCCTGTAAACTCATAACCTGTGTATTGCCCGACGACGGTACCGAAAAGAAACTGATACGCGCTCTGCGCGATGAGAAGCAGATTTTCCGGGCCAACAGTACGAGTTGTATGGGGCTGGCGATACAGGGAGATGCCAGGACCACATTCGGTGAACTGCCCGAGCCTGCGCTGGCAAGAAAAGTCGATGTAGTGGTGCCGGAATCCAATGCAGATGAGCTATACAAATACATCTACGAGAAGGCGAATATCGGACGTCCACAGGGCGGTGTAATCTGGTTGGGTGCATTGACCCTCACCTCGCCGTTTGTCTTGCCAGAGGATGTACCGGTAGAAAAACCATAGGAGTCTGTCGGATATACCCGGCGTAACCGGTAGAATGCCGGCAACCCGAAGATAACGGAACGCAGTTGCTATGGAGAGGGCGAGAAGCAGTCCTGCCTCCTTGGATCTTCGGGCAGTCACTCGGCGTCGGGCACCAGGATATTCAATGCGAACTGGTTGTTGGCGAGGTACGAACGTCCGTTTGTGCTGGGCTACAATCAGACATTCGCATAATAGACAGGTGCTGTGGTCTGCGCTACTCCTCCGCAGCCGGAATATGGAAGATATTCTTCACGCGGCTGCATCACTTCGTACTGCTCTCGGATGCGTTCATTGTCGCGCCGGGTGGCATCGGTACGGTGCTTGAATCCACAATGATCTGGCAGCTCCTGCAGGTGCGCCACCTGCGGGATATACCGCTGACTATTGGATTCCCGCTTTTTGTCCGAGCTAACGGGCCGAGCCAAACAGGTCCTTTTTAATTAAACATTCCGTGGACAGGAGATTCCTATAGAAGGAGAATCTGCAGGATGAATCCCACTCCTGAATCATCGGGCATCAACGAGTTTCTGCCCCAGGCGCTTGAAATCACCATACGCATTGGCGTAGTCCTCTTTCTTGCCGCCATGTGCTTCCAGATCCTGCGGCCATTCCTCGTCCCCGTGCTCTGGGGCATTATCATTGCTGTTGCGGTATTTCCGGGTTACCAGTGGCTTGAATCGGTGCTGCATGGCCGATCACGGCTCGCAGCGGTGTGTGTCTCACTGGTGTTGCTGGTGATCCTGGTCATCCCCATCGTGCTGCTGGCCGACACGCTGGTTGACGCCGTACGTAGCCTGGCGGAAAGACTGGAGAACGACACACTGGAGGTGCCGCTGCCACCGGCGAGTGTGGTCACCTGGCCGCTCATCGGCGAACCTCTGGATACCTTCTGGCGCGCCGCTTCCGCGAATCTTGCGCTAGCGCTCAAGCCCGTCACACCGCAACTCCGGTCCCTTGGCTCATGGCTGCTGGCCAGTGCCGGGCAGGCCGGTCTTGGCATCCTGCAGTTCCTTGCGGCCATCATTATCTCCGGTGTGCTGCTGGCCTACACGCAACTCGGTTCCTGGACGGTGCGCACGCTTGGCCTCCAGCTTGCCGGAGACCAGGGCGCCGACTATATCAACGTCGCCGAGGAAACGGTGCGCAGCGTGGCCCGTGGAATCCTTGGCGTGTCCCTCATTCAGTCAATTCTGGCCGGGCTCGGCTTCCTGTTCGTCGGCATACCCGCTGCCGGGCTGTGGGCGTTTATTGCCCTGTTTCTCAGCGTCATCCAGATCGGCATCATTCCTGTCACCCTCCCGATGGTGATCTACGTGTTTGCCACCTCCGATACCGTTACCGCAATCATTTTCCTGGTCTGGATGATCTTCGTGAGCACCATCGACAATGTACTCAAGCCCATCCTGCTCGGACGTGGGGTCAAGGTTCCCATGCTCGTCATCTTTGCCGGGTCGATCGGCGGTTTCATCGCCTTCGGGATTATCGGGCTGTTCACGGGAGCGGTTGTGCTGGCGCTCGGTTACAAGTTGTTTCTCGCCTGGCTGGAGGGGAAAGTGGAACCGGCACGGCCACAGGAAGGAGGGGAAACTGACCGATAACATAAAGGATATTCTGCGCATGACCAGGGTGCAGCAGGAGGTCATTCGCGAGCTTGTGCAACATAAAAATAAATGGCCTTGTCGTGAAATGTCCGCCCAGCGTCCGGATATGTCCACTGCAACGCAAGCCCAAAATGATATAGTCGCGCGAGATACCTGTATCCACAGCAGGATGAAATCCGTGCATCCTTGCGTATTTGTTAATGCATGAAATTGATATAAAGGGCTCCCTGCGATCTTTCACGCAAGGCGTTAAGTATGGCTGCTAGCATAGAGGTGAACCTGGATGAATAAGATAGCACGACAATTAGTAAAGAATTCTGTGCGCAATCTGTCTGCCATGGCACTGTCCCTGGTCGTTGGATTGGGGACGTCCGCGGGAGTGAATGCCGACGAGGCGGATGCCAAGCGCTTGCTCAAGGCCATGTCCGATTACATGGCGGCGCAGAAGGCGTTCTCGTTCGAATACGATGCCACCCTTGAGGTCGTCACCAGGGAGGAACAGAAACTCGCGCTGCTGAGTTCAGGTGCTGTCACCCTGAGTCGGCCTGACAAGATCCTCGTCACGCGCGCCGGCGGGTTTGCGGATGTCGAGATGTCCTTTGACGGAAAAACGCTGACTATTCTGGGCAAAAATCTGAACATCTATGCGCAGCAGGATATGCCTGGCACGCTTAAACACCTTGTCGATGAATTAAGATTCAAGCATAACCGGACACTCCCTGCCGCAGACGTGCTGTTGCCGGATTCCTACGATGCACTGATGCATGATGTCGTCGACGTAAAGGACCTTGGCAGTGGCGTGGTCGGTGGGGTTGAATGCGACTACCTTGCTTTTCGGGCAGAAGAAGTCGATTGGCAGATCTGGATCGCGCAGGGTGAACGCCCCTATCCATGCCGCTATACCATCACCACCAGGGATCTTCCCGGCGCACCTCAATACACTGTTCAGATCAGGGACTGGAAGACCGGAGATGAAGTCGCAGCCACAGATTTCGGCTTCAAGAATCCGACGGAGGCCAATAAGGTTGATCTGAAGAATCTTGAGGGTACAGGCGACTTGCCGGAGCATTTCAGAATGGGAGAATCCAAATGAGCCTGTCGAAGCGAATGGGTATTTTAGTGATCGCCGCCACCATCGCCCTGAGTTGATGCGCTATATTTTGCCGGTCGACTCACCCTGGTGGACGTGCTGCGCCTGGCGCCGGTATTCGTATCCGGCTGGTTGAGCCCGCTGCAGTTTTTGCCCGTGTGGGCAGACGACTTGCACAGAATCGCGGCGTTAATGGCTTATTCCGCCTTTATTTCCAGGATACATCTGGAAGACGTCAATCTGAACAGGGTGATAGAACTCGAAGAGGAGTTAAAAATCTGATGATGAAGAAACCGGTTATTTTGATAATTGCACTTGGGTGTGCGCTGGCTGGCAGTGAGTTCCTGGCGGAGGTTACCCTCGACAGAGGATTCGTGATTAAAGATGCCGAGGCGCGTCTCGGCAGACCGATGACGCCAGTGAGTGTCGCGGGTGTGGCCCGGCGTACGACGAGGCGCGCGATTGTCGCGACGTCCGTCTACGTTGCTGCGCTACCCACCGGCTGCACGACAGTCGTTATCGAAGGCACCTCGCTGCACCAGTGTGGCACAACCTACTACCAGTCGTCTGGTGGCCAGTACGTGGTCGTTAACGTCGAGTGATTGCAGTTGCCCGCACGGCGGTGTATTCACGGCCGGCAAGCCAATGAACGCAAGGGCCGTGCGGCACCAGTGCTTTTCATAGTCCCGGGAGGGTTCCATATGTTGAACCACTGTCCATACAATAGAGCTGAACCTGGATGAAGAAGATGGCACGACAATTAGTAAAGAATTCTGTACGCAGTATGTCCGCTATAACACTGGCCCTGATTTTTGGACTGCGACGTCCGTGGGAGTGAGTGCTGATGCGGCAGATGCCAGGACTTCTAATAAATGGCGTGTTGAGTTCAGTGAAGGCGCTAACTCTGACGGCGTGATTATGTTCCGGGTCACACCGATCGGTGGGCAGTCGATCGATGTGAGTGCCAGCATTGATGATGGCACCGGGGAAAATAGCGTTGCTGGCAAGGTAGGTGATGCCTTCAAGGCACAGCTGCCTGATGGTGCCTACCATGTCGAAAAGGATGATGGCGAAGATGTACTGGTCAAACGCGCTGCCTCTACGCAAGTTGTTCTCCAAGGGACAGCGTGCCTTCTATGACCAGCATGCTCCGGCAGGCATCACGATGGACAAGCTGGTTCTCTCGGTCCTGCCTTCCTGCCCAAGGCCAGGCACCAGCCGGAGGACTTTGACCGCAAAATCATCGTTGAAATTTGGCTCTATCCCGATGGTTCGCGCATCATGGAAATTTCCACCAAGTGCCTTCCGGAAGAAACCTTCCAGTTTGCTGTCGAGTTCAACGGCTATCTCGCCCGCCATGGTATTGTGCTCGGCGCAGAGCAATCTTCGAAGACCAAGACCGTGCAGGAGTTCTTCAGTACCAGACTCAAGGAGGAGGGGTTGATCGGCTGATCAACCTTGTGCCGCACGAAAACATCGCACAAACTCGTGGCAGATCCGGATTTCCGGACTTGATGTCCGCTAGTTAAAAGCCGAACAGAAGGCAGCCGGCAGACTTTATCGCCAACATCCGGGAGCGCTACGTGCAGTGGTAGTAACAACGCGCCAGCACGGCATCAGTTTGACCGCAGGAGAGATCACATGAGTCACCCGCATTCCTCGCCGCAATTGGAACCGGGCCGCATCCCGCGCCCGCAGAAAGACGCCAATCAGCTCGGCTGGATACGCTGGCTGCCGGGGCTGCAAATCTTGCGCGAGTACGAATTAGGTTGGCTTCGTTATGACATCATGGCCGGACTGGTGCTGACGACGATGCTGGTACCCGTTGGCATTGCCTACGCGGTGGCATCGGGCGTGCCGGGCATCTATGGCCTCTATGCGACGATCGTGCCGCTGCTTGTCTATGCGCTGTTCGGTCCCAGCCGCATTCTGGTGCTGGGTCCCGACTCTGCGCTGGTTGCGGTGATCCTCGCCGTTGTCTTGCAACAGGCTGGCGGCGATCCCCAGCGTGCCATCGCCCTGGCCGGCATGATGGCCATCGTGTCCGGGTTGGTGAGTATAGGAGCGGGCCTGGCACGGCTCGGTTTCATCACCGAACTGCTGTCAAAACCGATCCGCTATGGCTATATGAACGGCATTGCGTTGACGGTATTGATCAGCCAGTTGCCCAAGTTGTTCGGCTTTTCAATCGAGAGCAACGGACCGCTTGGATACCTGTGGGCCATCGCCACTGCGGTGCTGGATGGTATGGCCAACTGGACCACGTTCACGGTCGGCGCAGTCACCCTGGCGGTGATTCTGCTGCTCAAGGGCCACAAGCGCATACCGGGCATCCTGATCGCCGTGATCGGGGCAACAGTCGCTGTCGGTGTGCTGGACCTTGGCGTGCGCGCGGATGTTTCGATCCTCGGCTCGCTGCCGCAAGGCCTGCCGGCATTCGCCATCCCGTTGATCACCACCGCAGATATCGTCCCCGTACTGATTGGCGGTTGCGCCGTCGCGCTCGTGTCCTTCGCCGACACCAGCGTGCTCTCGCGTGTCTATGCGGCGCGGACCCGTACCTATGTCAACCCGAACCAGGAGATGGTCGGGCTCGGAGTGGCCAATCTGGCTGCCGGATTTTTTCAGGGCTTTCCAATCAGCAGCAGTTCGTCGCGTACCCCCGTGGCCGAGGCCGCGGGCGCCAAAACCCAGCTGACCGGCGTCGTCGGCGCGCTTGCTGTTGCCCTGCTGCTGGTGGTGGCGCCGGATCTGTTACAGAACCTGCCCACCAGTGCACTGGCCGCGGTTGTGATCGCTTCGGCCATCGGGCTGTTCGAATTCGCCGACCTGCGACGGATTTATCGCATCCAGCGCTGGGAGTTCTGGCTGTCGGTCGTCTGTACGGTCGGCGTGGCCGTGCTGGGGGCGATTCCGGGTATCGGTTTGGCGATCGTGATTGCCGTCATCGAATTTCTGTGGGATGGCTGGCGCCCGTATTCCGCAGTGCTGGGTCGTGTAGAAGGTGTCAAGGGCTACCACGATATCACGCGCTATCCCGATGCGCGCCTCGTCCCCGGCCTGGTCCTGTTTCGCTGGGATGCCCCCCTGTTTTTCGCCAACGCCGAACTGTTTCATGACCGCGTACTGGATGCGGTGGCCACATCGCCCACGCCGGTGCGCTGGCTGGTCGTTACAGCGGAACCGGTCACCAGCGTGGATTACCTCTGCGGATGCTGGCCGAATGGACGAGACCTTGCACGCGGCGGGATGAGTTGTGCTTTGCCGGTAAGGACCCGTAGACAAGCTAAGCGATTCGGACTTTTGCGCGGCTTGGCGTGGAGACTTTCTTTCCAACCATTGGTAAGGCTGTCAGTAGCTATCTCGAGAACCATGAGGTGGAGTGGCAGGACTGGGAGGACCGTAGTCCATGATGCAGGGTTTCGCTGACCAAGCGCGGCTATCTTGCAGCCTTGCCTGAGTATACAGTTTGGTAGACCACTTCAATAATCATACAGATCAATAGCGGCTGAAGCGTCGGACCGTATCGCCCACTCCAGGCCCGGCCTGTTGCATCCCGTCAACCAGAGCCCCGGTTGGAGAAAAAATCTGTGCGGGTAATCGCCAATATTCCGAACCAGGCCTGCTCGCAACGGGTTGGCAACGATATGCCGCGCAATCTGGCGAACATCCACTTGTTCATGTTGCGAATAACATGGAGGTAACATCGTCGAAGGCTTTGAATTCGAGTGCATTGCCGCTCGGGTCGAGGAAAAACATCGTGGCCTGTTCGCCCGCGAGCCCTTGAAAGCGGACGTGAGGCTCAATCAGGAACTCCACGCCGGCGTCCTTCAACCGTTCGGCCAGCGCCTCCCAGGTCATACGGTCGAGCACTACACCGTAGTGCGGCACCGGTACCTCATGACCATCCACCGGGTTTTGATGCCGGGCTTCGGCACTGCAGAGTAGGGCAAGGTGGCAGACCAGTTGGTGCCCATAGAAATTGAAATCGATCCAGCGCTGAGCGCTACGCCCCTCCGGACACCCCAGCAGCCCGCCATAGAAGGCGCGTGCCACGGCAAGGTCGTGCACGGGAATCGCAAGATGAAATGGCGGTAGTTTCTGGTCCATCAGGCCTTCCCGAGTTGTTCGAGTAGCCGGTCGAGAAATTTAACCTGTCCACTGTTGATCTTCTCGCGCGCCTCCGCGAGCGAAAACCAGCCACCTGTGTCGATCTCCGGGTACTCACGGTACGTGCCGGAATGGCGTGGCCATTCCAGGGTGAAAGTGTTGCTGCAAATCCGGTTCACATCAAGGTCGCTTTCCACTGCCCATGCATGGACAATCTTGCCGCTTGGCTGCCGAATCGCGCCGAGTTCGAGGAACTTTCCGTCGATCTCGAACCCGGTTTCTTCCCGAAATTCCCGACGGGCGGTTTCAAGCCCCGATTCTTCACCTTCCGGAAGCCCTTTGGGTATCGACCATGCCCCGTCGTCTTTTCCCGACCAGAACGGTCCCCCGGGATGCACAAGCATCACCTGCCTGCTATCAGCGGTGCGGCGATACAGCAGGATTCCGTAGCTGTGCACCTTCATTCATCGTACCAGTAGGGTTGGTGCATGGATTCTATAATTCTGGCGGCCCCATGCCTTGGCAAGTGACTGGCATCCCAACGCTCCGGGTTCGCTGACGGGATTGCGGATCACGGGTAGGACACTATGGTTCGACGTGAGTGCCGCAAGTCCTTGCTTTTTGTTATCTACCCGGCCTGGCCCTGCTCGCGTTTGTAGCGATCGATCTTCTCAAGTGACATGCGAACGTCCCCTTCCAGCCGGGAAAGCCATGTAACTACCTTTCCGTGGGACAGCTCAGGATCCAGCTTTAGATTTTTACTCTCAACCAGAGAGTAGTTGATGTAGTCCCTGGTGTAGGTAACCTCGGCACGTATGTAAAAACGTTCGTGGTAAAAGCCTGCATGTATGACATTGCCATCCTGTCCTTCATGGTGCCAACTCAGGTTTTCCGGATTGATCTCGCCGGCCATCCATTCATAGGCATGCTGTCCAGCTTGTTGTCCTGAGTCTGTAACGCCCGGAACATCCTGGAGGGATAGCATAATTGCGCTATACACGTCCTCCGTCGTTAAAGAAGAGGGTATGTCTGTAGGCGCTGGATCAATAATCTTTGTTGTATTGCATCCATATAATGCAAGAATCACCAGGGTCAAGAGTATCTTCTTCATAACGGCAACTCCCTAGTAGTTAATCCTGGCATGAAGTTTAATGCTGGAAGCCGGCGCCGGGGTTATCCCAAAATGACATTTGAATGGCTGCAGGCGCCACAAGAAAAAGGCCATCCCGAAGGATGAGCGATGTGTGTCCTTGCTTCCCGGTTTCAGCCGGTCTGGGGCGCACTGGACAGGGATAGTATCTGCAGTGTGCGGATGTGTGACTGTCGGTAGGAAAAATACGAACTTTTACATCTTTACCCCCCGGATTACGTGCGCTTTGATCTGGATCAAATTATGCGTGTTGCCGGGGTATATTCTATGCTACAAATTGATTTATGCATGGAATTCAGCACGTCCAGACACTGGTAAATTACACCATTAAAGGAGGAAGCCATGGCACATGTAGTTGTCGTAGGGGCAGGCATTGGCGGCATGACGGTTGCGTATGACCTGCGCGCCAGTCTGGATAAGGGTAATCACTCGGTCACTGTCATCGGGGATAAACCCTCATTCGAGTTTACGCCGTCCAACCCCTGGGTCGCCGTCGGCTGGCGTGAGCGCTCGGGGACATCCATCGAAGTCGAGAAGTATCTTCAGAAGAAGAACATCAACTTCATCCCCAGCAAGGTCACAAAAATTGATGCCGACAATAACAAGCTGACGCTGGAGAACGGGCAGTCGATCGATTATGACTACCTGGTGATCACTACCGGTCCCAAGCTGGCCTTTGACGAGATCCCTGGTATCGGACCTGAGGGTGGGCATACGCAGTCGGTATGTACGCTGGGACATGCGGAGACCTCTTTCAAGGATTACCAGGCACTGGTCGACGAACCCGGCCCTGTGGTTGTCGGTGCCGTGCAGATGGCGAGCTGTTTCGGACCCGCCTATGAATATGCGTTTATCCTTGATTGTGATTTGCGCAAGCGCAAGCTGCGCGACAAGGTGCCCATTACCTATGTGACGAGTGAGCCCTATATCGGCCACCTGGGTCTTGGCGGTGTCGGCGATTCAAAGTCAATGCTCGAGTCGGCCATGCGCAAGCGTCACATTAAATGGATTACCAATGCCAAAACAACCCGTGTCGAGGCCGGCACGATGTATGTTGACGAGCATAACGCTGCGGGCGAAGTGATCAAGCAACACGAACTGCCCTTCAAGCATGCAATGATGCTGCCTGCCTTCAAGGGTGTGGACCCGGTCGCCGAGGTCGAGGGCCTGTGCAATCCGCGTGGTTTCGTGACGATCGACGAACACCAGCGCAACCCGAAGTATCCGAATATCTACTCAGCAGGTGTGTGTGTTGCCATTCCGCCGGTAGAGGTGACCCCCGTGCCGACGGGAACACCCAAGACCGGCTACATGATCGAATCCATGGTGACGGCCATCGTTCACAACATTACCGCTGTGATCAACGGCAAGGAACCCTGCGAGACAGCCACCTGGAATGCTATCTGTCTGGCGGACATGGGTGATACGGGTGCGGCCTTCGTGGCATTGCCGCAAATACCACCACGCAATGTCACCTGGTTCAAGGAAGGCAAATGGGTACACCTGGCCAAGGTTGCTTACGAAAAGTATTTTCTGCGCAAGATGAAGAGTGGTGGCACTGAGCCCGTCTACGAGAAGTACATACTGAAATTACTCGGGATCAATCGCCTGAAATCTGAATAGCGTCACACCCGGCAACCCGGCAGCTGGGAGGACGGTGTCAAGACCCGTTCCTCCCACTGCCGAATGTCTATGTAAAGACTTTGGGGGCAGAATCAGCTTCTGTCCTCCTGTATTGATCAGGACTCCTGACAGAGATCCTCATCGGCATCGATCAGCATTTCGACGATGCTCTCCATCTCAGTCGGATATTCCTCCGAGAGTTCAAGCAATTCACTGCAGCTCAAGGCGAGTACGCTGTTGTCCATAGCAATCTCCAGTATGATTAAAAAATAATAAAATTCTTATATTCTAATTCATATTCAGTGTCAATCCGGTTTTCTGTGTTTTTGGAGTTTTTGTGCGGCAATGCTGCACCAGGTCAAATTCCCAACAGGTAAATCAATTTGTTAACCGAGAAAGGATCATCACCCAGATAAGCCCGTTGCAGGTTTTTAAGGTCACACAGAACCGGTGGCTGACATTCCCGGATTAACCGGCGTGCGAGCCGCGTGGTTGAATGCTAGCCTTGCCGTCCATGAAGTCCTTTGCCGATTCAGCGCCGCTGCCGCTTGTTTGTCATCCCCGGACTCCCTCCAGGGGAATACGTGGGATCGACGTGGTCGTGGGTGGGTCAGCGAGTGGCATCCTCACCCTTACCTTTGGACTGGAGGGTAAACTCGCTGGTTTGCGTATCCCCGAACCGCGGGCGTCCCGGTGCGGGCACGGCCTGTGGCAGCACACCTGCTTCGAGGCCTTCGTTATGGCAAAAGAAGCGGCAGGGTATCGGGAATTCAACTTTTCACCCTCCGGTGAGTGGGCAGCCTATACTTTTCGCGGCTATCGGGACGGAGGGCAGCTGCAGATTGATATGGCCCCGATAATCGCAGTGCACCGCAGCGCGGATCGACTGGAACTGCATGCGGAGATTCGTTCGGATTGTTTGCCGCCGGGCTGTTCATTGCAGCTGGGTTTATCTGCGGTTGTCGAAGATGCGGACGGCGTGCTGTCATACTGGGCGTTGCGGCATCCACCGGGCAAGCCTGACTTCCATCATGCTGATGCCTTTGCGTTGCAACTGCCCGGACCCGAATGCGTGACATGAACAATCTAACCGACGGAGTGAGACCATGAAGTTTGGTATTGATCGCCTGTTGCAACAGCCTGCCTTGCGCCAGTCACTGCAGGGGAGCCGCGTGGCCCTGCTGGCCCATCCGGCCTCTGTAACAGACGATCTCACCCATTCGCTGGATGCCCTTGCACAATTACCCGGCATAGAGCTCACCGCGGCCTTTGGTCCCCAGCATGGCCTGCGCGGTGACAAGCAGGACAACATGATGGAATCGCCGGACTTCAACGACCCGGCGCTGGGCATACCCGTGTTCAGCCTGTACGGCGAGGTACGCCGGCCCACGCCGGGCATGATGGACAGCTTCGATGTGCTGCTGGTGGACCTGCAGGACCTGGGCTGCCGTATCTATACCTTTATTACCACGCTGCGCTATGTACTCGAGGCAGCGGCGCAGTTCAACAAGCGGGTAGTGGTGCTGGACCGACCCAACCCGGCTGGACGACCCGTGGAAGGGCTGGCCCTGCGTCCGGGTTGGGAGAGCTTCGTGGGCGCAGGTCCCCTGCCGATGCGCCACGGCCTTACCCTGGGCGAACTGGCCCTGTGGTTTGTGCGTACCCTGAACCTGGACGTGGAATGCGAGGTATTGACCATGGAGGACTGGGCGCCCGCGACCGGGCCGGGCTACGGCTGGCCCCTGGGCGAGCGCACCTGGATCAACCCCAGTCCCAATGCGCCCAACCTCTGGATGGCCCGCTGCTATGCCGGTACGGTCATGCTGGAGGGCACGACCCTGTCCGAGGGGCGCGGTACCACCCGGCCGCTGGAACTGTTCGGGGCGCCGGACCTGGAACCGCGAAAGCTGCTGGCTGAGATGCAGCACCTTGCACCCCAATGGCTGCAGGGCTGCCGGTTGCGGGAATGCTGGTTCGAGCCCACCTTTCACAAGCACGCGGGAACGCTGTGCGCCGGGGTGCAGCTTCATGTCGAGGATGGCGCCTACGGTCATGCCGTCTTCCGACCCTGGCGGCTGATGGCGCTGGCCTTCAAGGCACTGCGCCGGCTGCGTCCGGATTACCCGCTGTGGCGGGACTTCCCCTACGAGTACGAAGTCGGGCGCCTCGCCATCGACGTCATCAATGGCAGCGAGCTGCTGCGCCAGTGGGTGGATGACCCCGAGGCCACGCCAGGCGACCTTGATGCCCTGGCAGGGACGGACGAGGCGGCATGGAGGGCTGAGCAGGAAGCAGTGATGCTGTACCGGTGAGATTCCACGGCGCAGTGCAAGTCCGGGCCAGCTTACCCGGGAGGATTTAAATCTCAGTCATCGGGTGGCAACAATACCAGAAAGCCGTCCGGCGCAAGGCTTGTTGCCAGCATCACCTCGTTGATGTCCTGGTGCGCGATCCAGGTGGTGGCGCGCTGTTGTTCGGGGTTACGCCAGGTTGTTTCAATCTCGTCGCGCAGGGGCAGGTACTGCATGAGCGTTTGCAGCTGAGCGCGCTGCTGCGCACTTGTGGTGGCATGGGCGTGTTCGTTGTCAGCCGCCTGCTGCATGCGTTCCACGGCATGCAGACCGATGGCAAGGCCGAGTTCGCGGAAGGCGAGCCGGTGTTTCGCCGGCAGTTGCAGCTCACCGCCCTGAGTGTAGTGCTGCAGACCGGTGAGTGCCGCATCGAGCAGACGGTTGAGGAGTTGCTCGTCCGGTTGTGCGCCTTGTTGAATGAGCTGTTGCACACGGTACGCATCGATCAGCAGACCACCGATGCCCAGCGGGTCGGCAGTGGCTAATTCGCCGCGTCTGAGCATCGTTGCGTACTGGCGGGTTTCATCCTCGAGATTCGGTCCGGGGGGCGGCTGGGTCAGTGCGGCCGCGGTGGCGCTCAGCTGCAGGTTGCTGATGTAGCCGTCCAGCGGGTCGTGCTGTCCCATGGACGGGACCAGCGCACGAGTCAGGTCGATGCTCATCTTCCAGTGCATCCTGCGCGGTCCCCAGGCGGCAGAGGGCAGGTAGGTGAAGGCCTCGAATGCGTTGTGGGCGAGCTCGCGTGCCCAGGTGTTGAAGCGGGGTTGTTGTGTGAACCGCGAGACCTGGTCGAGGGCATGCATCCACCTGGTCAGGTAGTGGAAGTACTGGCCGTCACGGTCCCACTCCAGGCGTTCGTCGATGGGGTCGCGGGGACCACGCTCCGGCAGGTCTTTACCGATGCGCAACCCGCCCCGGGTGGGCTGTTGTTCACCCTGTTGCTCACTCAGTCCGCTGATCCAGCCCGAGCGCCGGTCATCGTCCCGGTGCCGCCCGAGGGTGTGGTGAACCTGGTCGACCAGTTGCAGTGCGCGCTCCCTGTAGTCTTGCTCGCCAGTAGTGCGCGCCAGGCCAAGATAGTTACAGACGGCGAAGGCGTCCGTCCACAGGTAACGCCGCGGCTGTCCGGATGCAAGCCCGGAGCGCTCCGCAAAGCGATTCATCAACGCGATGGCTTCATCGGTGCGTGGATCGGGCATGGTTCCGGCCTCCATTTGCGTGTTCGCCTGTGCCGGTGTGAATATTGAAAGCACGATCAACAGAAAAAAACGAACGTGCATTCTACAGCTGCTCTCCGGTCTGTATCAGGTGCCTTTTGTGGATGAAAACCATACAGGCAGCCCAGGTTTTTGTCATTAGTGAACATCCCGGGGCGTGCATGGCGTGTACCTGCGTTCTTTGTTCTACAATTGGGTTAAGGAACCCCGACTAAACGCTGATTGCGCCAGCAAGGAGTACACCATGACGAGTGCTACGGTACAGAATGGCTGGGAACGTCTGCCCAGCGGCTTCGATGTGGAGTTCAAACACACGATACCGGTCCAGGTCTCGGACAATGGCAAGGGACTGACGATTCCCGAGTCGGTCCTTGTCGAGGAGATTACTGCCCTCGGCAAACTGCATGTACGCCTGGGTGAATGGACGTCCGCTGAGCAGGCGGATGAGCACAACGCCCGCGTGTTCGTTTCCGGCAAGGATTTCGCAGAGGTTCTGAGAAGACTGGCGCTGTCATCTGCCGCTCTTTTCATTGACCGGTATCACAAGCCGGTCGGTGCGGGCGATGTCGACTGGGACCGGCTGGAATATCTCAAGGATTTCAACGAGGCACTTGATCACTGCGGACTTGCCTGGGGTGATGTCGACAAGGATGCCTGTTTCGATGACTACGTTGAAACCATGCACCGGGAGACCCAGCGCCTGGCACAGTCAACGGACGCACCCCTGGTTGAGCCGGAGTAACACCCGGTCGCCGGCGTCCCGAGATCGTTAGCTATAGCGCTCATGCATGTTCTGCTTATCATATTGTTGCTGCTGGCGCTGATATTCGGCCCGCAGTGGTGGGCCCGCTACACCTTCCGGCGCTATGCCGGGGAACTGCCACGGATTCCGGGAACGGGCGGCGAGCTTGCACGCCACCTGCTGGACCAGTTCGGGATGACGGACGTAGCGGTGGAGAAAACGGAGCAGGGCGGCGATCACTATGATCCGGAGCAGCGTAAGGTGCGCCTGGGTCCCGACAACTACGATCACAACTCATTAACGGCCGTGGCGGTTGCGGCGCATGAAGTGGGCCATGCGATACAGCACCAGCGCAATGAGCGGAAGCTCGCGTTGCGTCACCGTCTGGTGAAGGTGGCGCAGACGACCCAGCAGATCGGTGCCGGTGCCATGTTCCTGCTGCCGGTTGCGGTGGCCGTTACCCGTGCACCCTCCGCAGGCCTTCTCATGGGTGCCATCGGACTCGGCAGTATGGCCAGCGCGACACTGGTACACTTGGTGACCCTGCCGGTCGAACTGGATGCCAGCTTCGGCAAGGCGTTGCCGATTCTCACAGCCGGCCATTACATTCAGCCCGCTGACGAGACGGCCGTTCGCCGGGTGCTGCGTGCCGCCGCCCTGACCTATGTGGCCAGCTCACTCGCCAGCCTGCTGAATCTGGCTCGCTGGCTTGCGTTTTTGCGCAGGGCCTAGCCATTAACCTGAACTGTAAAAGGAGTTTGCCATGAGTAATGAAGTGCCACCTTCTCACGATGATTCAGAGCACAGGCAACAGTCACCCATCCCTGTGAAAGAAAACCTGAAAACACGCTCCACCTGGCTGCGACTGTTTTTTATGTTCGTGGTGATCCTGCTGTACTCGGTTTCAAGAGTGGTTGTTGGTGTAGTGGTGCTGTTGCAGTTTTTCTCGGTATTGTTCACGGCAGAGACCAACAAGCCACTGGTGACATTCGGCCAGTCACTGGCAACCTACACCTACCAGATCGTCCGTTACCTGACATTCAACACCGAACAGCGACCGTTTCCCTTCGACCTCGAGTGGCCGGACGGTCCGCCGCTGCCCTGATCACCCCGTTAAACGCTTATGCATGCACTTTTTTTTGTGATGTTGCATTGCTGCCTGATTGCCGGCGCGCAACAGGTCCTGCACCGGTGCGGGCGGCTTGACGACCGTGGTGCGGGGTCGTAACGTTCACACTCTAATCCACCAGCCCGAGGATCTTTCATGAAAGCAATGATCACAATTTTGGCACTATTTGCCCTTGTGCCACTGGCACAGGCCGGTGTTGTCGGTGAGGAAGTTAGCTACATGGCAGGCGACACGCAAATGAAAGGTTACATCGCCTGGGATAATGCGATTACTGGCAAGCGGCCGGGTATTCTTGTCGTGCATGAATGGTGGGGACATAACGATTATGCCCGCAAGCGTGCCAACATGCTTGCCGAGCAGGGCTACACGGCGCTGGCCGTTGATATGTATGGTGATGGTAAAACGGCCAGTCACCCGGATGATGCCGGGAAGTTTGCTGGTGAGGTGCGCAAGAACATGGATGTCGCCGAGGCACGCTTCAACGCGGCCATGGAAATACTGGCCAGCAATGAGACGGTAAATCCCGATCAGATTTCGGCCATTGGATACTGCTTTGGTGGCGGTGTGGTGCTCGCGATGGCGCGTCGTGGCGCCGACCTGGATCTTGTGGCGAGCTTTCATGGCAGTGTCGCGACAGACAAGCCGGTAGAAAAAGGACAGGTCAAGGCACGTCTTGCGGTGTTTAACGGGGCGGCCGATCCGATGGTCACGGTGGCCCAGATCGAAGCCTTCAAGACAGAGATGGATAATGCGGGGGTTGAGTATCTCGTGGTCAGTTACCCTGATGCGCTGCACGCCTTCACTAATCCTGAGGCCGATGCTTACGCCAAGAAATTCGGACTCCCGCTGAAGTACGATGCGGTGGCGGATACCGATTCCTGGAACCTGTTGATTGAATTGCTGCGGGAAGTCTATGCGAAGTAAGACTGCCAGTGACATGCGTTGCCTGTTTATGCGTTGATATTCTGGCGGTCCACAATCTGAGTTCTCTATTAAGCCAATAACTTGACGCGCATCTCCGTTAGCCTCGCATGCCGCTTATTGTATAATTATACATATAAAACAACAGGATACGATATTTTATCGGCTTGCTCAATGCACAGCCTGCCGGGATGGTACGCATATTGCTCCCTGTCATAGTGTGAATGAACCGTGGTGTGCATCGACACACCAGGAGTTACACAGCTATGACTTTGATACGCACACTCTGGTTGCCGACACTTGCGATGGTGACCTCTGCGCTGGCCACACAGCTTTATATTGCCGATGGCGCTGGCATGATCGACAGCGATAAAGATATAGAAAGGGTGTGGGATACCATATTTGTACCCGTTTCCCCGGAGCCGGAGTACATAGTTCCGGAATCCATCCTCGAAAATACGTCGATTGCGATCACTCCGCCAGTGAATAAGACCCTTGCCGGTAAGTCCGAGGCTGTTCATATCTGGGAGCGGCTGCGCGCCGGATTCAAGCTCTCGCAGCAGGCGGATCCGTCCGTGCAAGCGCATATCAAAAACTTCCGCCAGCACCCCCGTCAGATCGAGGACATGCTGGCGCGTGGTGAACCCTACCTGTTTTATATCCTCAGTCGTGTGGAGGAACGGGGTTTGCCTGCCGAGCTTGCCTTGCTGCCGGTCATTGAAAGTGCCTTTGATCCCTTTTCCAGCTCTCCCGCCGGCGCGGCCGGTCTCTGGCAATTCATGCCGGCCACAGCCAAACATGTCGGACTGCGCCAGGACTGGTGGTTTGACGGTCGCCGGGACATTGTCGCAGCCACCGAGGCCGCCCTCGATTATCTGAGCGAGCTCCATCAGCGCTTTGACGGTGACTGGCTCCAGGCTATCGGGGCCTACAATGCGGGCGGAGCACGGGTTAACAAAGCCATACGTCTCAATCGCAGCCGTGGAAAACCGGTCGATTTCTGGCACCTGCCATTACCTGAAGAAACCCGGAGTTATGTACCTAAACTGATTGCATTGCGTGCCATCATCTCCAATCCGGAGGCCCACAACATCACGCTGCCTGCCCTGGCCAATAAACCTTACTTCATCACTGTCGACACCGGAGGACAGCTTGATCTGCAGGTTGCCGCACGGTTGACCGGGACCCCTGTAGAGATCTTGCAGCGACTCAACCCGGGCCTCATCCGCTCGACCGTAGCGCCTGAAAGCCCGCACACCCTGCTCATTCCCAGGAAAAGCGAACAGCGCTTCCGGGAGCAGCTTGCCCGGTTGCCAGCCGACCAGCGTGTACAAACGGTCAAGTACCGGGTTCGCTGGGGAGATACATTAAGCACCATCGCACAGAACAGCCGCACGACCGTCACCCGGTTGCGCGAGATTAATCAATTAGGCAGTAGCCGGATTTACGCCGGCAAACTTCTCATCGTGCCGCTGGCTGAGCGTGATGAGAACGCCGGCGATGATTTGCAGAATTCCTGATGTGCCCTCGACTTTCTGATTACCACATCAGGTCGTCGGGTACCTGGAAATCCGCGTAGGGGTCATCCTTGTCCGGTGTCTCGGTGGGCTGGTTGCTGAGAATCCGGGTGTGCTCGTCACGCAGCTGGATCTTTTCGGCAACCAGGGTAGGGATCAGCTCGTATTCATTATCCAGCTTGATGATGCAGAGGCGGCCGTTACTTAGCTGTTTCAGTTGTGCGTCGCTGACGGTAATACGCTTCACCAGCGTGCCATCAGTAAAGCTGTAGGCGATATCGCCCTCATCCCCGGGCTGGCGGTTCATCTCGACAAGCTGGCGCACCTGTGCAGCAATCGCCTTGCGCTCGGCGTCTGCCTTGCGCTGCTGGTTGAGTTGACGATCACGTTCCACCTTGTCGGCGTGTGCCTGCTGCGCCGCCAGCTTTACCTCGTCAGGCGTCTCTATCTTGTTCTTCTGCTGCTGTTTGACCTGCTTGTGCTTGCTCTTTTTAATCTTGTTCGCCTTCTTGCTATCAACAAGTCCGGCCTTCAGCAGTTGGTCCTGTAGTGACATGGGGTTTTCCCGCTGTGTAATGGTTGATGGTGTGAATAAATCGATCTTAACAACTGTGCTGTGGGAGCCCAAGCAGTTCCGGCGTGTGATTCATGCGCGTACTGCCAGGGGCAATCCAGGCGCATTGTGTCAGGAATCCTGCTCACCTCACTTCTCTGTGTACGTATTTTCCACAATTACATACTGTTTGCGCTTCTTGTTAAGTTCGCGGCAGTTGCAAAAAGGGTGATAACAGGTTCCGCTCGTTAAATTAACTATTGAATCAAGAAGCCCTGCCATGAATAATCACGCCTGTTTGGCTGCACCTGAGCGGTTCGCATCGTCGAATACCGGTCAGGTAGTTAACTTAATAAGATTATCAGGTAGTTAGAAGATATATCACCATGCTGCCCCTCTGTGTGGCAGAAAACCGAGGAAAGAGAATGACTGAGAAATTGACGCTGAAGAAATTGTCGGGTGAACTGGAAACGCTGCGTGCACGAGTGGTGGAGCTGGAACAGGAACTTGAGCGCAAGCTCGAATCCACACTCGAAAAGGCTGTTTCCAAGCTGGGAGACCGGATTGAGTCACGCCAATCACCCAAGCATGGCGCTTCGACTGCTGCCGAACAGCGCCAGCGAATGATTGAAGAAGAGGCCTACCTGATTGCCGAGCGACGCGGTTTTGTGGGGGGTGATTCAGCAGAGGACTGGGCCATGGCGGAAAAGGTGGTCAATGATCGGCTGATGCAGGCAAGTGCCCCTGCAAAACCGGCGACACGCGCCAAACGGCCCGCCACGAAAAAGGTCCGCAGCAAGGCAGCCAGCCTGACGAAATAAGCGGCTGGTAATCGGATCGCTGACACCGGGCACGGTGCACCGATCCGTAGACCCGAGAGCATTGACAATGCGCTGCTGCCGGCTGCTGAAAGCGGTGGCGGCGGTGCGTGCAGAATGAGCACCAGGGTTTAGGGGGGGCACACGTTCAGCGAGTATCGCGCTGCTCAGTCAGTGTTGCTGGCGAACCAGATGATGTGCCGTGCCCCCTTTGATCCACGCGTGCGCACCCGCATCTCGTCAACCCTGAAGCCCACCTTTCGCAGTCGTTGCAGGAAGTCTTTGTCGGGGCCCGCTGACCAGATGGCCAGCACACCGCGGGGGCACAAGGCCGTGTAAGCCTCGCTCAAGCCGTCGATGCTATAGAGCCAGTCGTTTTCCTTGCGCGTCAGTCCCTCCGGGCCGTTATCCACGTCCAGCAGGATCGCATCGTAGCTTTGTTGTCCTGCCTTGAGCAGGCGGGCGACGTCTACCTCGCTCACCGTCACCCGTGGGTCCTTGAGCGGGAGGCCGGCCAGGTCTCCAAGCGGCCCCCTGTTCCAGGCCACCACGGCCGGCACCAGTTCCGCCACGATCACCTGTGCCTGCCTGCCCATCTGCCGGAGTGCCGCAGCCAGGGTGAAACCCATGCCCAGGCCACCGATGAGCAGTCGCGGTTTTGTGCAATCCGCCAGTCTCGCACAGGTATGTTCCGCCAGTGCATCCTCGGAGCCATGGACACGGCTGTTCATCAACTCGCCACGCCCCGTGAGCCTGATCGAGAATTCATCGCCGCGCTGGTGCAGGCACAATTCCCCGCCGTTGCCGGGCACTGCTGCGCTGTCGAGCAAAATCCAGGGGGTCATAAACGCCTCGGGTGGCCTTGCAATATCGTTTTGTGAGGTAGGGCGGTCCTTGCATGATAACAAGTAACAGCGGACGGGGTCAGACATAACCCGAGTGGAAAAGCAGGGCGGTGCTGGTTAAGATTGGCGCAGCAAAACAGGTGAATCAGGGGTGGCTGCCACAGTAGGGACAGGCCACGGGTGACGGCAACTTTAAACCGGTTCGGACAATTCAATGGCTAACATTCTTATTATTTATTCAACCACGGATGGTCATACCCGGGAAATCTGCCTGCGCTTGCAAAAAGTCATCCAACATACAGGCAACCAGGTCACGCTGGTTGATGTTGGCGATGCCGCTGCCACGGACCTGGAGTCATTCGACAAGATTGTCATCGGGGCAAGTATTCGCTACGGCAAACACAGCCCTGCAATCTATAAATTTATAAAAGAAAATACACGGCGTCTGGACAGCAAACCGAATGCGTTCTTCTCGGTCAATGTTGTTGCCCGCAAAGCGGAGAAAAATACACCTGACACCAATCCGTATCTGAAAAAGTTTCTTAAACAAATTACCTGGCAGCCAAAAAATCTGGCTGTTTTTGCTGGAAAAATTGACTATCAAAGGTACGGCTTTCTGGATCGTTCCATGATCAGGTTTATCATGTGGATGACCAAGGGACCGACCGACCCGAATACGAATATCGAGTTTACTGACTGGGACCAGGTTGAAGAATTTGGCCGGCTTGTCAGTGAGATGTAAGCCACAATCAACAATCAAGGCGGCGCAATCGGGTAGCCGCAGTGAAGGTCCCCGGCCAGCACGGCGCGATTCTCAATGGTTTTTGCAGTTGTCTGCCCACCGGGTGTAGTCTATTGCTATCAAGCCATAATAAATCATGAACACTCTGGGAAAATATCTGCACTCCGTTCGTCAATACAGCCTGCCGGGTACGCGTGCGCTGCAGCAGGAGCTGGAGGCGGTCCGCGAGGCGCACGCCGCCGTCAGCGCGGAACTCGCAAAAGTGCGGGCTGACCTGCAGCATAGCCATGAGGCCGACGGCCAGTTGCTTGCCGACTTGCGGCAGCAGATAAAACAGGTCAAGGCGGAACGCAGGAATGCGCACAACCAGATTGAATTGCTGGAACGCTCCGTGGCCCATGCCGAGCAACGCCAAAAGTTCACCGAGTCGCACGTGGAAACGCTGGAGGCGAAGCTTGAGGAGGAACGCCGGCGGCATGAAGAGAACATGCAGGCCACGGAAGTTCGCCAGGCGCATATGCAGGCCGAACAACAGAAACAGTTGACGCGGCAAACCGAACTCGCCAATACCTTTCACCGTGTCAGCACACGCCTGTTTGAAACTCTGCAGGAGGGGAACACCAGGCAGCGTTTTTCACTGTTACAACTCGCGATCATCGCCGCTGCGTTGTTTGTCAGCGGTACCCTGCTCGGGTTGCTTTTCCACAAGGGCCCGGTGGACAACAACCAGTCGCTTGTCATGGTGGAGCGGGATATCCAGGATATGCGCGGTTTCATGAAGCAGCATATCGAAAACCAGGATGCCCTGCTGAAGGAACTCGCACTTAAACTGAACAAGCAGACTTCCACCGAGCAGCTGCTGCTCGGGGAAAAGCCGCTGCAACTTGAGGTGCTGACGCCAGCGACGGATACACAGCAGCAGGAGGCCGTGACCTTCACACCGGATATCCGCGAGTTGCAGGCCAGTCTGATGGACCTGGGGTTCGACCTGGGCATGTCGAAGCCCAGTGGTGAGCCCGGCATCAAGACCCGGCAGGCAGTGCAGGAATTCAGGCAGTTTTACCTGCCGCAGAGTGATGCTCAGGATGACCTGATCAGTGAAGCGCTGGTGGTCATGATCCTGAACTCGGCCGATCTGGTTCGGGCCGACGCGGCACGTTTCAATGTTGGCAATGATGTGCTCGCCGCGATTCGTCTTGGCAGTATCCGCACCGGTGTGGATTTTTCCTTCCTCATGGAACTGGCCAGGGTCGAGAGTAACTTCAACCCGACGGCGCGTGCACCGAAGTCTTCGGCAACCGGGTTGTTTCAGTTCAAGTCCCATGACTGGCTGCAGGCAATGCAGACGTTTGCTGGCAAATACGGGCTGCAGGACTATGCCGCACATATCGCACTGGGCGACGCAGAAGACCCTGAGCAGACGCCTATCATGTACGACCCTCTGCAACAGGAAGTACTGGCGTTACGCCTCAACCCGCGCCTGTCCACGCTGTTGGCGGCGGAGACGATCAAGATGAATCTGCAGGTGCTGTCCGAGTTGACCGGCCGCGAACCCGGACGCACCGATCTCTACCTGTCCCATTTTCTCGGTACAAATGATGCGGTGAAGTTTCTCAAGGCGCTCGATGAAGACCCGACGGCCATTGCCGCCGAGCTTTTCCCGGATGCGGCGACACTCAACCCGGGGGTCTTTCAGACACGGCAGCAGCAACCACGCACCGTGGCCGCGGTGTACCGGTGGTTTGACAGCAAGTTCAATACCGCACGTTACGACGATTACACGCCGGGCTGATCCCACGCCTGGCAATTCAGGGTTAATCCTGTTCGCGAGTGCGATTCCTGCGGTAAACATTAGACGCTGCCCGGGGATTTTCCGGGCCGATCCGGTACAATGAGCGCGATGAGTCACCCACGCTACCCGGACGCCGCGGACATCCACGAAACACTGCAGAACGTGTTTGGCTATGCCGACTTCCGACCCCGGCAGCAGACCATCATCGAGGAGCTGATTGCCGGTGACGATGCCTTCGTGCTGATGCCGACAGGCGGTGGCAAATCGCTGTGTTACCAGATACCTGCACTGCATCGACCGGGCGTTGCCATCGTGCTGTCGCCATTGATCTCGCTGATGAAAGACCAGGTCGATGCCCTGCAGGCCAATGGTGTGGCCGCGGCCTTCTACAATTCTGCCCAGGGTTCGGAGGCGGCGCGCCAGGTGCTGGCACAGTTACATGCCCGCGAGCTGGACCTGCTCTACATCAGCCCGGAACGTTTGATGAGCGACGCCTTTCTGGAGCGGCTGGCCGGTATCGACATCGCCCTGTTTGCCATCGACGAGGCTCACTGTGTGTCACAGTGGGGCCATAATTTCCGCCCCGAGTACCAGCAACTGGGGGCGTTGCGTTATTACTTCCCTGATATCCCGCTGGTCGCCCTGACGGCAACGGCCGATGCCCAGACACGGGAAGATATTGTGCACGTACTTGGACTCGGTAAGGCCAGGCGTCACGTCACCGGCTTTGATCGCCCCAACATCCGTTATACGGTGCTGGAGAAGCACAAACCCTTCGACCAGCTGTTGCATTTTCTGGACAAGCGCGTTGACCAGGCCGGCATTGTCTACGCGCTCAGTCGCAAGCGGGTGGAGGAGGTGGCGGGTAAGCTCCAGGCCAGGGGGATCCGCGCGGAGGCCTACCATGCGGGACTGCCGGCTGCCCACCGCCAGCAGGTGCAGGAGGACTTTCTGCGCGATGAACTGCAGGTAGTGGTCGCCACCGTGGCGTTCGGTATGGGCATCGACAAGCCCAATGTCCGTTTCGTGGTTCACTATGATTTACCCAGGCACATCGAAGGCTACTACCAGGAGACCGGCCGGGCCGGCCGTGACGGGCTGGAGTCCGAGGCGCTGCTGCTGTTCGGTGCCCAGGACGTGGGCACTGCCCGGCGTCTGATCGAGAATAACGATAACGCCGAACAAAAACGCATCGAGGTGCACAAGCTGAACGCCATGGTGGGGCTGGCCGAGAGCGTTACCTGCCGGCGCCGGGTGCTGCTTAACTATTTCGACGAGCGCCTGGAGCAGGATTGCGGCAACTGTGATGTCTGCCTGAATCCACCGGAGCAGTTCGATGCCACGCTGGATGCCCAGAAGGCGCTGTCCTGCGTCTACCGGCTTGGCCAGTCTTTCGGCGTCGGCTATGTCGTCGACGTGCTCAGGGGCGCCGATAACGAGCGCATTCGTTCCCGGCATCACCAGCAGCTTTCCACCTATGGCCTGGGCAGTGACAGGAGCGAGCAGGAATGGACCTCCATCATCCGCCAGCTCATTCACCACGGCTACCTGATTCAGGATATCGCCAACTACTCGGTGCTGAAACTGACCGAGGCCGCGCGGCCATTGTTGCGCGGCGAGCAGACCCTGCAGCTGGCAAAGCCCCGAATTCGTGAACTGGCGAAGAAAAAGCGCAGCAGGGCAGATGCCGTGCACGGGCCTTATGACGAGGTGCTGTTCGATCATTTACGGGATTTGCGCAAACATCTCGCCGAGGTTGAGGGTGTGCCACCCTACATTGTATTCGGAGATGCCAGCCTGATTCAGATGGCGCGGGACAAGCCTGTGGACGAGGCGGGGCTTTTGAATATCACGGGTGTCGGGCAACACAAGCTGGAAAAATACGGCAGCGACTTTCTGGATGCCATGCTAGGGTATTACGCTATAAGCTGGCGAAAGAGGTGGGCTTGATATTGCACTTCATTTAACGCAGTTATGCAGGAAATTGTATTTTTTCAACATCGCCAACATATGTTGGAAAACCCCGCTTGTCCGGGCACAGCATGATTCCACTGTTATTTGAAATTCGCTAGAGGCCATGGAAATCACATTTTTTCACTTGCTTGGCGATGCAACGGTTCTACAGCAGTTTGTTGCTGAACTCTCCACCCTGTCGTTATTACTGATCATTGCGGTTTGTGTCGCCTTGCTGTCAAAAGGTGCGGACTGGATGATCGACGGCGTGGTCGATCTTGCCGAGCGTACCGGTCTTCCCAAGATCGTCATCGGTGCAACGGTCGTCTCGCTTGGCACAACGCTTCCCGAGGCCTTTGTCTCGGTCATGGCTGCCTTCATGGGCAACCCGGGGCTGGCACTCGGTAACGGCGTCGGTTCGATTATTGCCGATACCGGGCTGATTTTCGGTTTGACCTGTGTGCTGGCAACGGTGCCGGTCAATCGTTTCATCCTCAACCGCACCGGCTGGGTACAGGTGGGTGCTGCCACCCTGCTGGTGGTTATTGCCGTTGCCGCCCTGTTTAGTGGTGATGCGGAGCCGGTGCTGCAACGCTGGGTGGGTTTCCTGTTTCTGTCTCTGCTGGTTGGTTACATGTATATCACCTACGTCTGGGCACGGCAGGGAAGTGCCATGGTCATGGAGGGGGGGGCAGAGATCGCTGCCGATGTCGATGAGCTGATGGGGATCGGCAAGTGCTGGCTGCTGGTGATCAGTGGTCTCGTCATGATTGTTGCCGGTGCGCGTGTGCTGGTGCCGGCAGCCTCCGAAATTGCGATCCGTTTCGGTGTACCGGATGACGTTATTGCAGCAACCATGGTGGCATTCGGCACATCATTGCCGGAGTTGATGACGGCGATCGCGGCTGTGCGCAAGGGGCACCCGGAAATCACCGTGGGCAATATCGTCGGTGCCGATGTGCTCAATGTGCTGTTTGTCATCGGGGCGGCCGCAGCCGCAGTACCGCTGGCGATACCGCAAAATTTCTACACCTTCCATTTCCCGGCGATGCTTATCATCCTGATATCCTTCAGGGTGTTTATCTCCATGAACAGGAACGGCGTGTTTTATCGCTGGCAGGGTGTATGGTTGCTGGGCATTTATGCGATCTACGTGGTTCTTGGCTATGCACTGAATGTCGGTAGTGCGCACCCGGTGTGACGGGAAGACAACAGCCATACTAATGGTAATTAAAGCTTGGAAATGCAGCTGTTTCCCTGAACTGTGTACAATAAAATTCCTGGTAGCTACCCGCGCTAGCGTGATGCAACACGGCAAGGTATAAAAAATGAAGATACTGCTGGCCACTGACGGTTCCGACAATGCTGATGCAGCGCTGGATTTTCTGTTGCAGTTCCCGTTCCCGGAGCAATGCACAATCACGCTGCTCAACGTGATCGACGGGCATTTGTTCGTTGATCCAGATGCGGTGGGGCTTGACAGCAAACAGCATGATGCCTGGCGTCACGGCGGCGAAACACTAAGGGAAGAGGTGAATCAATACCTCGATAGACAGGCCGGGCGAGTAACGCGGGATGGCTGGACGGTGACAACGATGGTGCGAACCGGCCATGTCACGGAAGAGATTCTGATGGCGGCCGGGGAACTGCAGGTTGATCTCGTCATCGTGGGTGCGCACGGTCTTTCGGAATCCCGGCATTTTCTGCTCGGCGGTGTCGCCATCGAGGTCCTTGAATACGCGCCTTGTTCCGTATTGATCGTAAAGGAGGCCAGCGTGGAAATGCTAGCGGCAGCCGGGGGCTGGCGTGTATTACTGGCCTACGATGATTCGGAACCGGCCAGAAAAGCGGTGTCGCTGTGCTCATCCCTGCCATTCGGCGAGCAGGACAAGGTTATCGTTATCAGCGTGATCACCCAGGTAACCGCCTTTCGTCAGGATATTCATCAGCTGATGAACCCGATATCGCAGCAGAAAAAGATTGCAGCCACAGCGGCACTGGACGCTGCGGTTGCGACATTGCGGGGTCCCATAAGTAACGTCACTTCGAGAATGCTCGAGGGCAGCAACAGTGCACATGAAATCATCAAGGAATCTACAGCGTCCGGCTGTAACCTGATCATGCTGGGTAACAAGGGTAAAAAGGCGCTACAGCGATTTTTACTGGGCTCGATGACGGGACATATTGCACGTCATGCCCCGTGCTCTGTGTGGGTGATCAGGGACTAGGCGACGCGCTTTATCCGTCCGCTATAAGGCTGAAAGGTTTTCTTTGTCCAGAATATCGTCCAGCTGTGCCTTGATACGGCTCTCTATTTTCCCCTTGAAGGGGCGCAGCATCATGCCCAGGTCAACCTTGATATCCACCATGTCGTGATCAACATGCAGCAATCCCGACACGCCTTTTGCGGTGAGCTTCAGGTCATTATTGTGCCACTGGCATTTTGCGTTGTACTCTGCTGCCAGTCTTTCGGCCAGTTTTTCTGCTGTCTTGCGTGCCTTTGCGCGGCCAAGCGCATGTTTTTTCTGTAAATGTATCAGTGACATTCAATGCTCCGGTTTTGCTATGCCCGACCCCGTGAAGCGTTAACGGCGCCGGACATACAGTCTCTGTGCTGAAGGAATTACCGTCAAATAGAGAGTGCTATCAGCCAGCCTTCTTGCGTGTTACTGCCTTTTTGCGCGCCGTGGTCTTCTTTGTGGTTGCACGCTTCCTGGTCGCCGTCTTTTTGGCCACGGTCTTCTTCCGTGCAGCGGCCTTTTTCGCGGGGCAGGTGCTTTTTTGGCGGTAGTCTTTTTCCGCGTTACCACTTTCTTCGTCGCAGTCGCTTTTTTGGTGGTGGCCTTTTTTCGTACCACCGGTTTTTTTGTAAGCGTCTTCTTTGCAGCGGTCTTCTTGCGGGTCACCTTCTTCTTTGCTGCCGGTTTGGCGCTGCCGGTTGCAGACAGGACGGTGCCTTTCAACGAGTCGAAGTGTTCGCCAATGACTTTCAGCAGGCTTTCGCCAGCCTGTTCGACCTCGCTGAGCAGGGCATGAATTTGCCGCGTAGTGTCCTTGCTCGTAATCTTGCGGGTAACCGCCTTGGTGGTGTCGGCAGCTAACCTGGCTGTGTCGGTCACCTTGCCACTGATGAAATCAAAGCTGTTCCTGATTTCACCGAGCACGACTTCGCCGGCACTCTCGACTTCATCGATGACGTCACTCGCGGAATTCCTGATGGTGCGGCTTACCGATGGTTTTGCCTTCGCTTTCCTCTTCACAGTCTTTTTTGCCTTTTTAGCCATTGTGCCGTTCCTCCGTTGTAAGTGTATATGCAGCCCATAACCACCACATAGTTTAGTTCATAACGCCTGTTTGTAAATGCATAACGATACTGTTCCTGTATGACGCTGCGTGGATGAGAACAAAGTGAGCTGTAGCCGAGTACGCGGTGTCGATGGTTGCAACTAAAAGCGACGAATATGCCGCGGGTTATTGCAGGTTGTACGTCAGGCACGTGTGGTGCGGATCCGTTCGAGAATGTCCTGGCGGGCCTTGGCCAGCATCGAGTCGCGGTCGATGCTGTCGAGAATGTTGCGGATCACCTGCTTCGGACCGGCTTCACCCCAGGAGCAGCCGGCAGCCAGGTAGCGCTCGGCTGCACGTCCGACCACGTAGGTGGAGTAGTAGGCAACGGCGCCCTGTGCACCCGCGGTCAATAAGGTAGAAATACCGATGCTGCCGGCCTTCAGCAGGGACGACACCAGATGTACCAGCCAGGTGGCGCCCATCAACAGCAGCAACTGTCCGCTGATGGACTTGATCAAGGTGCCGGACTGGCTGCGCGTCATGGGGATGCCGTAGACATTGGAGAGGTGCACTACCATCGAAATATCGACGGCCACCGCGGTTGCCAGGTCCGCAACAGGTACCGGATTGATAGCGACCGCGACGCCCTTGAGCAGGCTGTAACTGTCGATGACGTTTTCACCCAGCTTGCTGCGGGCGGCAAGCACGCGTGCACCAACCTTGTCGCTGAGGTCACCGGCAAACAGGCTGGCGTTCAGTGCGGCCAGGGTCTTGCCTTCCGCTTCGAGGATTTCCCAGATACGGTCTTTCAATGCCGAGACGTCGGGAGGCGAGGTGCGCTCAGTCTCGGTTTCCTTGCCATCGGCATCCACCGTGATGATGATGCGCGCTGGCGGGTCGGCAGCGACTTCGATCAGGTTCTCGGGCGGGATAATGTGTTCGAGGCGTGCCAGCAGGCTGTCGCGCAGTTCCTGACGCTGCCCGGTGGTGTAGCGATCGCTCTTGTTCAATACCAGCAGCAGCGGCCGGTGTTCGCGTGCCAGACCCTGCAGTGCGGTGTACTCACTGTCGGTCATGTCGCCATCGATGACAAACAACACCAGGTCGGAGCGCTGTGACACCTCGTGTGCCATGCGTTCACGCGCCTCGCCATCGATTTCATTGATGCCCGGTGTGTCGATCAGGAACAGTGAGCCGCTTTCCTGTTCATCCCACCGGGCCATTTCGTTTTGTTTGGTCTCGCCGTGCAGGGCGCTGGTGGAAAAGCGCCGTTCACCGATCAGGGCATTCAGTACCGATGACTTGCCGACACTGACACGGCCCAGTACGGCAATATGAATATGGTCATGCTCCAGTTTGTCGAGCATGGCCTGCACCTGACTGAAATCATCAGCCAGCTCGGCGCGTACCTCGGGAGGCAGCCGGTTATCCTGCAACAGCTGCTCGAGGCTGTCACGAGCCTGGTCGAGATGGTTGTCAGTGCTCATGCCCGGGGCACCCGGGCGGCCACACGGCCGCGGTTCGCTTTGGTATTCCGTAGGAGCGCCGTCCCCGGCGCGAATCGCGGCCAGGAGGCCGCTCCTACAGGAGGATTTTTCACGCTAATCAGTATCTTTATCATTTTGGCCCTGTTCCTTGCGTACATCGAACGCCAGCCGCAACAGCTTGCGCGCCTGTGATTCAACATCGTTGACCAGGTTGTCCCTGAACATCAGGCTTGCCGGGGCGGGCCGCAGTTCGCCACGGGTCTCCAGTGTGCGGGTGACGGCACGGCCCAGCGCATCGAAGATCAGTCCGTAGGCGACGGCATGCATCAGGCCACCGGCCAGCGTACCAACTCCAGGGAATGCCTTGGCCGCGTTGCCGGCCACGGCCAGAATCAGTGGTAACGCGGTGCGCACCTGCGCCTGTGTCAGGTCCAGCAGTTTCTGCAACTCGATATCACGCACGGGGACCTCGTAAAGTTCACACAGCGATTTCACCATGCGGGTGCCCAGGTAGCCCTGGATGAGGATGTCTGTGCCGGGACTGATCGCCGCCAGTCCACCGGCAACGGCACGCCGGGTATAGGTCTTTACCAGCTCCGCGGAGGCCTGCACACGGTGCTGCGCCTTTGATTGCTCCAGCTTGTGTGCGGTCAGTTCGAATATTGCGGTATCACGAAGATGCTCCAGCAATGCCATGTTGCTGTCGAGTGCAGCCTGCACCGCGGCTCGTAGTTCATCGATCTGCGGCGGCAGTTGCTGCTCCTCTTCGTGCTCAGTGCCGTCCGGTCCTACCCTGATGATGCGACGCGTGGGTTGTGTGGCGATGCCGGCGATGCTCACCTGCGGGTCGGATGCAAACCGGTCGGTCAGTCGCTGGCGGATCAGTTGCTGGTCAGCGGTTGAATACCGGTCCAGCTTGTTGAAGGCCACGATCAGTGGTTTTTTCAGATCAAGTAGCGGCTGCAGGGCCAGGTATTCATTGCGTGTCAGGTCGCCGTCACAGACAAAGATCACCACGTGCGCCCGCTGTGCCTCTTCCATAACCATGTGGTCATACTCACGGTCCACCTGGTTAAGGCCTGGCACATCGACGAGCACTACCTCATCGCCGGATTCGCGTTGCCAGTGGTAGTGCTCGATAGTGGTGGTCGTCCCGCCAATCACGTCGGTTGCCACGCGCGCACCCGGTAGCAGGGCGTTGATCAGTGAACTCTTGCCACTGCTGATCTCGCCAAACAGTGCCAGGTGGATGACCTCCAGCTCGCGGCGCCGGGCCAGCTCCTGCAACTCCTGCATGGCCGACTCGACATTGACGCCAGCGGCGGTGGCAGCCTGCAGGCGTGATTGCAGTTCAGCTTCTGTTAAAGGGGCTGTTGTTTTTGCGGACCGGGGGCGTGCAGGGCGCAGCAGCTGCCAGCTGAGCCAGATGCCGAACCCCAGCATCAGGCTGGTGAGGACGGCAATCAGCGCCACGACCCAGGCCGGGGCGGTCTGTAATTGCTGCCATAGCGACAGGCCGAACTGTGCGGCACTCAGCATCAGTGCCAGCAGCACCAGCATGCCAACGAGCACGACAGCAGCGAGGAACAGCCTGAAACGAGGACTTCGGGGCATGGTGAGCCGGGTTTATTGTTGTCAGTACCTTAAATATACATGAGTTTCTCAGGGTGTATCTATTGGTGTGGGAGCGTCGTCCCCGGCGCGATGCTGGAAACCTGGATCAATCGCGGCGAGGCGCCGCTCCTACCGATGTGGTCTCTGTGGCAGAATGGTCCTGTGAGCACACTCGAGGCGTGATGATGATTCGATTCAGTCTGCCGGCATTTATCAAGTTCCTGGTCGGGGTTTTCCTGTTACAGGGGACGACGGCGTTGCTGGTAATCAGCGCACGCGATGCCGGTCTGTACAAGAGTGGCTGGCTGGTGGTCGCGCTCGGCATGCTCATCGGTGTGATTGCCGCGCTGTGGTTTTCCGCTATCACCAGTCACGCCAACGCGCATTCCTTTGTGCGGGCCAGCGAGAAGTTCAACCGGCAGCGTGACTACTTACGGCGCAAGGCAGAAAAGGAGAAAGTCAAGGAGATCAAGGACGGTCACCGCCAGCTGCTGCGTGAAAGCAAGCGTGTGCAGCAGCGCTCCTCATTGAAGCTGGGCTCGGCGATGGCCGGTATTGCCGGTCTGGGTGTGTTGCTGTTATTTACCCAGTTCATGACACTCGGACTGCTGGCCGTGTCCGCGGCCGGTGGCGCCCTGCTGGGGTACGGCATCCGGGCGCGCCAGTACCCGGCACTGGGCCAGGCGCCGGATTCCGTGGTCGGCAGTCTTCCCGGCAAGCCGGCTGTGCAGGGTCGTCTGGCGGACAGCGAAAAGGTTATTTCGGCACCCAAACCCGAGTAAGCGACACCATCCGCGCAGACACCTTATCAATATGCCCCTAACCCCTTATAATGCGCGCCTGGTTCGACGTTTTTATGGTGACTTGTGCTGGTCCCCCCGCGACGATAAGCTGTGAACCCCGTCAGGCCCGGAAGGGAGCAGCGGCAGCAGTGGATTCGGGCGCCGGGGTGTGGCTGGTACAGGTCGCCTCCATTTTTAGCCGCACTTCACATCACAACAGGCGACAAACAGGCCAGGCCGATCAATGAGTTATCAGGTTCTTGCGCGCAAGTGGCGCCCCCGGGACTTTACCGAACTGGTTGGGCAGGAGCATGTTCAGCGTGCGCTGGTCAATGCCCTGGACAACGATCGCCTGCACCATGCCTACCTGTTTACCGGCACCCGCGGTGTCGGCAAGACCACCATTGCCCGTATCCTTGCCAAGTCACTGAATTGTGAAACCGGCGTCAGTTCGCGGCCCTGCGGCAAGTGCAGCGCCTGCGAGGAAATCAATGAAGGGCGTTTTGTTGACCTGATCGAGGTGGATGCCGCGTCCCGCACCAAGGTCGAGGATACCCGCGAACTGCTGGAGAACGTGCAATACGCGCCGACGCGTGGCCGCTACAAGGTCTATCTGATTGACGAGGTGCACATGCTGTCGACGCACAGCTTTAATGCGCTGCTGAAGACGCTGGAAGAACCCCCGCCGCATGTGAAATTCCTGCTGGCAACCACCGATCCGCAGAAGCTGCCGGTTACCATCCTGTCGCGTTGCCTGCAGTTCAACCTGAAGAGCCTCACCGTGCCGCAGATAACCGGGCAGATCGAAACCATCCTCAAGCAGGAAAAGATTGACCATGAAGCGACGGCCGTGCGACAGATCGCCTTCGCGGCGTGTGGCAGTATGCGCGATGCGCTGAGCCTGCTCGACCAGGCGATCGCCTTTGGCAATGGCAGCCTCAAGGAAGACGAGGTCCGTGCCATGCTCGGCACCATCGACCGGGATGTGATCTACCGACTGCTGCAGGCACTGTCGCAGGGTGATGCCGCACTGCTGATGGATGAGATCGGCAAGGCCGATACCTTTGTGCCCGACTATGCCGCACTGCTCGCTGATGTGGTCTCGGTGCTGCAGCGCGTTGCCATTGCACAGTCGCTGCCGGATGCCATCGACGACAGCTATGGCGATCGTGAGGCGGTGCTCGCCCTGGCAGCCGCGATGTCTGCCGAGGATGTACAACTCTATTACCAGATCGCCCTGCTGGGACGGCGTGACTTGCCGCTGTCACCGGAACCGCGCGGCGGTTTTGAGATGGTGATGTTGCGCATGCTGGCCTTTCGTCCGGGCGTTGCTGCCCCGGTCAAGGCGCCAGCGGCGGCTGCTCCGCGACCGAAAGTGCAGGCAGCGGCTGCGAAGCCATCAACCCCTGCCGCAAAGTCTGCTCCAGTTCCGGCTTCGGCATCCGCTCCAGAACACGTGGCTGCGGCGGGCAGCGAATGGTCTGCCGTTATCGCGGCACTGTCACTCAAGGGGATGGCGCGCGAGATGTCACTGAACTGTGTTTTTCACGGTATTGATGGCGATGTCGTGAAGCTGTCACTGGATCCTGCTCATACCCATTTACTGGGAAAGGCGCGTGTCGAGCAGCTCGAAAGTGCCCTGTGTGATTATTACCAGCGCACGGTACAGGTACGGGTCGACACGGCTGCGTCACTGGCGGCTGAAACACCCGCGGCTAAAAAAAAACGCGAGCAGGCTGAGCGGCAGCGCCGCGCGGAAGAATCGATTGAGCAGGATGAAAACATCAGGGCACTGCAGGATGCCTTTGGCGGCACGGTCAACCAGGGGACGATACGGCCGCGCAGTGATTGATTGTGGGTTGTTCCACTGTTGCGTGAATGATCTGCGTATTTAAAAAGAGGTAATGATTATGAAAGGCGGATTGGGAAACTTGATGAAACAGGCCCAGGAAATGCAGGCCAATATGCAAAAGGCGCAGGAAGAGATTGCCAGCATGGAAGTGATCGGCGAGTCCGGTGGTGGCATGGTCAAGATCACCATGACAGGCAAGTATGAAGCGCGGCGTGTCAGCATTGATGACAGCCTGCTGGGTGATGACAAGGACATGCTCGAGGATCTGGTGGCCGCGGCCATCAACGATGCCGCTCACAAGGTGGAAGCAAGCACCCAGGAACGCATGGCCGGTCTCACCACGGGCCTGAATCTGCCACCCGGCATGAAGCTGCCGTTCTGATACATGACTGGCTCACGCCTCATCGGGCGCCTGATTGAATCGCTGCGCTGTCTCCCGGGTGTGGGCCCGAAATCGGCACAGCGCATGGCGTTTCACCTGCTGGAATACAACCGTGACGGCGCACGACAGCTGGCAGAAGCCCTGACCCTGGCCATGGACCGGGTCGGTAATTGCAGTGAATGCCGCACCCTGAGTGAAGATCCGGTGTGTACTTTGTGCGCTAATGAGCGTCGCGATGGCAGCCTGCTGTGCGTGGTGGAGACGCCGGCCGATGTGCAGGCACTGGAACAGTCAATCGGTTACCAGGGCTTGTATTTTGTGTTGATGGGACACCTGTCGCCACTGGACGGTATCGGGCCCGAGGCGCTCGGACTGGACCTGCTGGAGACGCGCCTGGCCTCGGGTAAGGTGAAGGAGCTGATCCTGGCGACCAACCCGACGGTAGAAGGCGAGGCGACCGCGCATTTTATCAGCGAGATGGCGCGGGTGCAGGGGGTGCGCACGACGCGCATCGCACACGGTGTCCCGATGGGTGGCGAACTGGAATATATCGATGGTGGAACGTTGTCACATGCGTTTGCCGGGCGACAGGAAATTTAAATTATGAGTGACTGTTTATTCTGCAAGATGGTGGCGGGTGAAATTCAACCGGATGTTGTCTTTGAAGATGACGAGGTGCTCGCTTTTCGTGACCTGAACCCGCAGGCGCCGTTGCATGTGCTGGTGATTCCGAAAACACACATAGCGACCACCAATGACCTGACGCCGGACACCGCGGGGGTGGTCGGCAAGCTGTACCTGGCGGCGAAGCAGATCGCCACCGATGAAGGGGTTGCTGAACCGGGCTACCGCATGGTGATGAACTGTAACGCGGGAGCGGGACAGTCTGTCTACCATATTCATCTGCACCTGCTTGGCGGTCGTCCACTGGGCTGGCCCCCGGGCTAGCGCGATCGCGGCGAGGACGCCGCTCCTGCAGGTGCATCGTGTGGTGCAGGAGCGCCGTCCCCACCTGGGCGGGTGTCCCGGCGCTATCTACCATCGCGGCGAGACGCCGCTCCTGCAGGTGCATCGTTTTTTGTAGGAGCGCCGTCCCCGGCGCGATTCGCCAGGTCGCGCAGCGACATGGGCAAAGGAGCACAGCGATGTGCCCGTCAGAACGCCGGCACAAATGGCTCATGTAACTCCGCTTTCAATTAACTTCCGGTAACTCGCCATGCGCCGTTCCAGAATGCGGCCCTCTGCCACGGCGGCACGGATGGCGCACCCCGGTTCGGACAGGTGACGGCAGTTATTGAACCGGCACTGGCCCAGGTAAGGGCGAAATTCGCGGAAACCATGACCCAGTTCCTCGTCGGGCACCCTGGCAAGGTGAAAATCCCGTACCCCCGGTGAATCGATCAGGCGACCACCCTGCGGCAGGTGATACAGCGTCGTCGAGGTGGTGGTGTGTTTGCCCAGCCCGGAAGCCGCCGATAACTTGCCGACATCAATGTCCCTGTGCGGCAGCAGCCGCTTGATCAGGGATGACTTGCCAACACCCGACTGACCCATCAGGATGCTGGTCTTGCCGGACAGGGTTGCGATGAAGGCCTCGATACCGGTGTTCTTCTGCGCGCTGATTAGCAGCGTGGTGTAACCGATGTCCCGGTATTCACTGATCAGCGTATTAATGCGCTCACGATCCTGCTCCTGGAGCAGATCCGACTTGTTAATGATGATCAACGGTTCGGTCTGAGACAGTTCGGCGACGACGGTGTATTTATCAATCAGAAAGTAATCAAGGGCAGGTTCCAGTGCGGCCTCGATGACAACCTGGTCGATGTTCGCCACCAGCGGCCGCTGGCCGTTGCTGCCATTGGCACGGTACAGCACCGTGCGCCGTGGCCTGATGGTCTCGATGACGCCGCTGCTGTTGCCTGTCGCCAGCCACTCGACATCGTCACCGCAGACGATCTGTGGCAGTCCGCGCCGGGCCACGCAATTGATGATGTCACCGGAGGGTGTTTCAACGAGCTGGTTCTTGCCGTAATTGACGATGACAAGACCGGGCTGATTCATGCAGGGTGTGGCTTAGTCGGCGTCAGGCAGCAGTGCATCGATCTTGGCAGCGCAGATGAAATCATTCTCGGAGAGTCCGCCAATGGCGTGCGTGCTGTAACGTACGTGGCAGCGGCTGTAGCCCACCTCGATATCCGGGTGATGATCTTCGCCGTGTGCGACCCAGGCAAGGGCGTTGACGAAGGCCATGGTCTGGTAGTAGTTCTTGTAGCTGAAGGTTCTGCTGATTTCCTTGCCGGCCTCGTCAATTGCCCAGTCGTTATGCAGGTCTTTCATGAAGTCGTCGGCCTGCTCGCGGCTCAGTGGGGCAACGCCACCCTCGCAGGGCTTGCAGTGTTTGTCAGTCAGGTTGCATACCGTCATGGTATTCACTTGAACTTGTAAAATGACTTGTTGAGATAGGCCGTCACATCGTCGACTTCTTCATCGAACCATGTCAGTCCGAGCGTGGATTCGCAGCGCTGCACCTGGGTGCGCAGGGCGGAAAGATCTTTTACACGCCGCTCGTCGCGGGTATACATGCCGTCATCATGGCAACTCATACAGTTTTTCTGTTGCAGCTTCTTGCCGTTCTTGATGTCAGCGGCCAGCAGTGTACTACTGGCGCCCAGCAGGCACAGTGAGATGAATATCGGTAGTGTTTTGATCATGTTGGTTCTCCGTTTCATGTAGTACCCATAGTAGCGGATATATGCGTAATCCGCACGGGTGCCGGCGGGTGCGAATCGTGAAATGCCGAGTACAGGGGGTCGGGTGTCAGCGTGCTCGCATTTTCGCGGTACATCTTCACCAGTGCCCTGATCAGGTCGGCACCGCTGGATTGCTGTACCGCGTAGGCGTCGGCCTCGAATTCGTGTTTCCGTGACAGCAGTGACATCAGTGGTTGCAGGAAGAAGGTAAATACCGGCATGGCCAGCATGAACAGCAGCAGCGCCATCCAGGGTGAAGACTGGCTGACCCCCAGTCCCTGGTAAAACCAGGCTTGTCCCGCGAGCCAGCCCAGCAGTGCCAGCGCGGCCAGGCTCAGGGCAAAGGTTGTCAGCAGGCGCTTCTGAATGTGCTTGAGCTTGAAGTGTCCCAGTTCGTGCGCCAGCACCGCCTCGATTTCCGGCGGGTTCAGGGACTCCAGCAGGGTATCGAAGAAAACAATGCGCTTGTTGCTGCCGAAACCGGTGAAATAGGCATTGCCATGGCCGGAGCGTTTCGAACCATCCATGACGAAGATGCCCTTGCTGCGAAAGCCGCATTTATCCATCAATGCCTGGATGCGCTGCTTCAAGGCTTCATTGTCCAGTGGCGAGAATTTGTTGAACAGCGGCGCGATCACCGCCGGATAGGCCCAGAACATCACCAGCGAGAACACTGTCCAGACGGCCCAGACATACAACCACCACAGCCCGCCCGATGCCTCCATGATCCATAGCGCCAGTGCGATCAACGGCCCGCCGATAATGACCAGCAGCAGCGCGTTTTTCAGCAAGTCGGTAACGAATACAGCGGGTGTGGAACGGTTAAAGCCGAAGCGTTCTTCCACGACGAAGGTGTGGTAGAGAGAAAAGGGCAGGTCCAGCACGGTCATGATCAGCACGGCACTGAACATCACGGCGATACCGGTGACGACCGGTTGCAGTTCAGCGGCACGCCAGCTGTTGTCGAGCCATTCGAGACCACCACCAAGTGTCCAGCCCAGCAGCAGCAGGCTGTCGTAGAGCAATGCGATTCTGCCGACACGGGTGTTGGTGAGGGTGTAGTCCGCGGCCTTGTGGTGGTCCTCAAGCGGTACGCGACCGGCAAACGAATCAGGAACGGTTTCGCGGTGTTTCCTTACATGGGCGATATGGCGCGCGGCCAGCCAGAAGCGCACACCGAGTGAGGCGGCGAGGGCAAGCAGGAACAAATAGGTAAACGTATTCATTTGATTGCGTGTTCTCGTATATTGGCAACTGGCAGATTAGCCTCTGCTACAATGCGACTCAACCTTAATCTTTAGAAGGATGCTGTTCTACATGACGCAAGACGCCAACAACCTGATCTGGATCGACCTGGAAATGACGGGTCTGGATACCAATAATGACAAGATTATCGAAATTGCCACCATCGTGACGGATGCACAACTGAATATCCTTGCAGAGGGTCCGATGCTGGCAATACATCAGTCCAACGAGGTGCTCAACGGCATGGATGAGTGGAACACCCGCCAGCATGGGCAATCCGGACTGGTCGACCGGGTGCGCAGAAGTACCCTGGATGAGGCCGAGGCCGAGCGCCAGACGATCGAGTTCCTGAGTGAGCATGTCCCGGAGGGGGCTTCACCGATGTGTGGTAACAGCATCTGCCAGGATCGCCGCTTTATGGCGCGCTGCATGCCAAAGCTGGAAGCGTTCTTTCATTACAGAAACCTTGATGTCAGTACTATCAAGGAACTGATAACACGCTGGGCGCCACCGAATGTGCTGAGCGGTTTCAGGAAAGGGGGATCGCATCTGGCCATGGATGATACCCGTGATTCGATCCGTGAACTGCGTTTTTACCGCGAGAGTTTTTTCAAATATTAACAATCGTGGATACGCTCCGCAGCATCAATTCCTGTAGGAGCGCCGTCCCCGGCGCGATTGTTTTTTTCTTCACCGAATCGCGGCGGGGACGCCGCTCCTACAGATTGTTTATTTAGACAGGTAAATCCGGATTATTCCCATGGTCGCGTAGGATGGGCAAAGCGAAGCGTGCCCGTCTTTTCCAGGCTAACTCTCAACCGGCAGGTCCGGATCATTCCCCCAGTCCGACCAGGAACCCGCATAGCCTTTCACGTTTTCAAAGCCCAGTTGCCTGAGCATGAGATAGGTATGTGCCGAACGATGATGCGTCTGGCAGTAGACGATCACTTCCTTGTCGGCTGTGAGACCGAGCGGAGATAACAGGGCATTCAGTTCTTCATTGGTCTTCAGCCGCATGTTACGACCGGTGTCGATTGCCTGTGTCCATTCAAGATTGACCGCGCCGGGAATATGACCGGCACGTTCGGCATACTTCTTGATGCCGTTGTACTCATCCGGGCTGCGTGCATCCAGCAGGCGGCAGTCATCCTTGCCGAGCCTGTCGCTGATATAGGCACTGTCCGCCAGCGGCGCATTGTTGCGCCGAACCTGAAACGTCTTGGCGGTCGGAGTTGCGGCTGTGGTCTCCAGCGGGTGACCTTCATTGACCCAGGCATGCAGGCCGCCGTTGAGGAGTGAGTAATGTTTGTGTCCCGCGACCTCGAGTGTCCATAACAGGCGTGCGGCACGGCCGCCGCCCTCGTCGTCATAGGCGACCACGTGGGTGTGCTCATCGATTCCCAGCGCGGAAAATACCCGGGTGAGGGTGGCATCGTCCGGGACCAGTCCCATGGCCGGCCTGCTGACGGCAATGATCTGCGGATAGTCGAGGTGCACGGCACCGGGAACGTGCATCTTCAGGTAAGTCTCCGGCCTGCTAAGGTCAACTATTAGAAGGTTCTCGTAATCCAATGAATTTTCGAGTACATCTGGTTCAATGACAAGCGGTAGTGTCTTTGTGTTCATGATGTTTTCTATGTGGTGATCGGTTCGCGTATCAGGGGTTCAAGTATCTCTATCCAGTGCTTTACCGGGACGTCCGCGTGTGCGGCCATGTGCATCAGGCATCCGATATTGGCGGTCGCAATCATATCAGGCCGGTCGGCCTGCAAGGTAGCGAGCTTGTTGTCGCGCAACGCGGAGGACAGCGTGGGTTCCAGGATCGAGTAGGTGCCGGCCGAACCACAGCAGAGGTGGCTGTTGTTGACGGCCGTTAATTTAAAACCCAGTCGGGTGAGTATATTTTCCACCTTGCCGGTGATGCGCTGACCGTGTTGCAGGGTACAGGGAGAGTGAAACGCAATGCGGGTTCCGCCCCCGGTATCTGCGAAGGCCTCGCGGGAAAATTCAGCCGCGATGATTTCGCTGATATCCCTTGCCAGTTCACTGACGCGTTTTGCCTTGTCGGCGTAGGCACTGTCTGCTGCCAGCAGGCGTCCGTAGTCCTTGACCATGGGGGCACAGCCACTGGCGGTCACAATGATGGCTTCCGCACCTTTTTCAATGGCCGGCCACCAGGCATCAATGTTGGTGCGCATGAAGGCCCTGGCTTCATCAGCCGCATTGAGGTGATAACTGACGGCGCCGCAACAACCGCTGTTTTTTTCGCTTAGCGCTGTGATGCCCAGCGCATCCAGTACCCGCACGGTCGCGTGATTGATCTGCGGTGCCAGTGACGGTTGTACGCAGCCATCCAGCAACAGCATGATCCTCGCGTGTTGGCGTGCGGGCGCTGTTTGGTTGCTGACCTGTTTTTCCGGGACATGTTGCTTCAGTGTCGCAGGCAGCAGGGGTCTCACAAACTGACCCATGCGTAGCAGCGGTGCAAAACGCGCCGGCCATGGCAACAGCATGCGCAGCGCGCGTCTCACAAGACGGTCGCCGGCCGAACGCTGCACCGACCGTTCTACCATGTCACGTCCGGTATCCAGCAGGAGGTGGTAGTCCACGCCGGAGGGGCAGGTGGTCTCGCAGGCACGGCAGGTCAGGCAGCGGTCAAGGTGTTGCTGTGTCTTGCGCGTGGCTTGCCGACCCTCGAGGACCTGCTTGATCAGGTAAATGCGGCCACGCGGACCATCGAGTTCATCCCCGGTCAACTGGTAGGTCGGACAGGTGGCATTGCAGAATCCGCAGTGCACGCAATTACGCAGGATTTCATCGGCTTCCTGTCCGGCAGCGGTTTGCAACAACGCGTTTGTCAATGAGGTCTGCATACTTACAACTCGCGGTACATGCGTCCCGGGTTGAGAATGCCGGCCGGGTCAAAGGACTGTTTCAAACGCTGGTGCAATGCCAGCAGTTGCGGTTGCAGCGGATGGAAGATTTCACCGCCGGGGTCGCCGCCACGAAACAGGGTGGCATGCCCGCCGGCTGAGGCGGCGATGCTGCGGATGGTGTCAGGCGGCTGTTCGCTCCTGAGCCAGCGTTGCGCGCCGCCCCAGTCGAGCAGGGTATCGCCTTCAAGTGGCAAAGGTGCTGTTGCCGGCGGCACGGCTAATCGCCACAACGGTTGTTCACCCGAAAAGAACGCCAGTTGATGTTCGCGTAGCTGTTGCCAGAAACGGGCGGCGTCCGCCAGCGTCTCGCCGCCGATGCTGGCCGCGGCCGAATGCACTCCCTTTTCCATGCCGGAGAGGCGGACAGTGAGTTGTCCATCCAGGTAACAGGCCGCAGAGAGCGGCAGCGGTTGACCGGCCAGGACATTACAACGCTGGATGGCAGTGGCGGCATCACAGGACTGTTGCAGCGTGACCTCGGTCTCCGGTCGTGGTAACACGCGCAAATGGATGTCGAGCATGATGGCCAGTGTGCCCAGTGAGCCGGTCAGCGTCCTCGAAACGTCATAACCGGCGACGTTCTTCATGACTTGTCCACCCAGGCGCAATCGCTCACCCTTGCCATTGATGCAATTGACGCCAAGTACAAAATCCCGTGCGGCACCGGCATAGGGTCGACGCGGGCCGGAGAATGCACAGGCGATGGTACCGCCAAGGGTGGCGTTATCGCCAAAGTACGCGGGTTCAAAGGCCAGCATCTGGCCTTGCTGTTGCAGTACGGATTCCAGTTCGGCAAGCGTGGTACCTGCGCGAGCGGAAATCACCAGTTCGGAGGGTGTGTAGTCGATGATGCCCCGGTGCTGGTTAACAGACAGCACCTCGCCCCGGGAATTGCGACCGTAAAACGCTTTGCTGTTGCTGCCTTGTATGGACAAGGCCGTGCCTGTTGCCGCTGCAGCCTGCACCTGCTCCTGCAGGGTTTGTTCAAATGACATTGGGTATTTCCAAAGAAGATGCTGATTGTCTCGGAACTGACTCCCTCTGCCTCCGGGAGAGGGTTGGGGAGAGGGGGTATTTTAAATGGCCAGTTATGTACATTATGCAATCAGTATCGCCGGATTGTTGGCGAAAGGTTGTTGCCATAGAGTTTACTTTTATCCCCTCTCCCTGTGGGAGAGGGAATGCTTTGCTTAAATGCCGTGCCATGGTTAAAACCGTTCAAGCTCGGGATGGGGTAATTCCCCGTGATGCACATGCATGGCGCCGAATTCGGCGCAGCGGTGCAGGGTAGGGATGGCCTTGCCGGGATTCAACAGGTTGTCAGCATCAAAGGCCGACTTGATGGCGTGAAACTGCTGCAGTTCGGCGGTATTGAATTGCACACACATCTGGTTGATCTTTTCCAGGCCCACACCGTGCTCGCCGGTAATCGTGCCGCCAACCTCCACGCATAACTCGAGAATCTTTCCGCCCAGTTCCTCGGTGCGTTCCAGTTCACCCGCCTTGTTGGCATCGTAAAGAATCAGTGGATGCAGGTTACCGTCACCGGCATGAAAGACATTGCAGATGGGCAGGCCATAGGTTTCTGACATGATGCTGATCCGGTTCAGTACATGGGCAAGGTGTTTGCGCGGGATGGTGCCATCCATGCAGTAGTAGTCTGGTGAGAGTCTGCCCATGGCCGGGAAGGCCGCTTTTCTGCCGGCCCAGAAACGTTGCCGCTCTTCTTCAGTAAGTGACACCTGTTGATCAATAGCGCCGGCTTCCCTGAAAACCTGGTTGACGCGTTCGATCTGCGCACTCACGTCGGCCTGGGTGCCATCGAGTTCACACAACAGGATGGCCGCTGCGTTTTTCGGGTAACCGGTGTGAATAAACTTTTCAACGGCATCGATGGCCGGTTTGTCGAGCAGTTCCAGGCCTGCAGGGATGATGCCGCTGGCGATGACCGCGGTGACACCGGCACCGGCGGCATCAACGGAGTCGAAGGCGGCCATGACCACCTGTGCGATCTCGGGACGGGGTAACAGCTTCACGGTGACCTCGGTGATCACGCCGAGCATACCTTCCGATCCCGTCATCAGTGCGAGCAAGTCGTAACCCGGTGCGTCCAGCGACTGGCTGCCGATGGTGAGCTGTTCACCCTCGATAGTGAGTACCTCGAGCGCCTGGATATTGTGTGTCGTCAGGCCGTATTTAAGGCAGTGTACGCCACCGGCATTTTCGGCCACGTTACCACCAATGGAACAGGCGATTTGCGAGGACGGGTCTGGCGCGTAGTAGAGGCCGTGTGCCGCCACGGCGTTTGAAATGGACAGGTTGGTGACGCCGGGCTGAACCCGTGCAGTTCGGTTGGCGACATCAATGTCAAGAATGCGGTTGAATCTGGCCAGGCTCAATAACACGCCATTGTCGAGCGGCAGCGCACCACCGGATAATCCTGTGCCCGAGCCGCGGGCCACCACGGGCACCTTGTGTTCGGAGCATAGGCGCAAGACGATCTGTACCTGTTGCACTGTTTCCGGAATAACAACGACCATCGGGAGTTGCCGGTAGGCGGACAGTGCATCGCATTCATAGGGACGCAATTCTTCCGCATTGGTAATGACGCAGCCTTGCGGCAAGTGTTTCTGCAGTAGCGTTGTGAAGTTATTGTCAGACATGAAAACACAGTTGTGTCAAGCATTGACGCCTGATTAAGATCTGTTAATTATCGCCGATAGCTGATCAAAATAGCAGCATTTTATACGAGCTGCTAATGTTAAGACGATAAACTTTAACGTGATATGATGCAGACATGCGCAACACGGAGACACATTTTTTATACAATGGCATACCCGCACGTAACTTCGCGGGGCTGATGGAATTGTATGAGTGCAACTATATCCGCCTGCGCAACCTTGTGCCGGATCTGGAAGCGATGCCGGAGCACGTTGTCTCGCGAATCGACGCTGTGCTCGACCTGCACCTGCGCGTTGTCGAACGTTGCAAGTTCACTACCACGCTTAATCTTACTTATTATTTTCACGACCAGCAGGGCCGTTTTCCTGCGCCGGATATGCTGGTGCGCATGTACCATGATGCCCAGGTCGGTGAAGTGATTTCCTGTGGACGGCGTCGTGGCGTTCGCCACGCCGTCTACAACCGCATGTACAACCGCTATAGCCTGTCTGAAAAATGGCGCATGAATCGATTCCTGCAGAAATGGTTGGGTTATTGCCTGCTGCAGGGACACCGCTTTACCGCCGCCGAGGTTACATTGCCGGACGACAGTTTTTCCGAATCAGCAGACAATCCGCTGCTGAGTGTTGAATCCTGAGGATTTACCCCTTCGTATATCCCTTCTGAGCAGGTCCAAAACCTTGCTCGTCATCTGTGAGTGTCGCATACTTAGTACCTGAGCAATTTAGTAGGTTATTATTTCGCACGTCTGCTACGGTCATACGCGTGTGTTGACGGGTAAACTATCATGCGGTTATCAACCAAGGGGCGCTATGCAGTGACCGCCATGCTGGATCTTGCGATCCACTATGAAGAGGGTCCGGTGACGCTGGCGGGTATTTCAGAGACACAGGGTATTTCGCTGTCCTACCTGGAGCAGTTGTTTGTGCGTCTGAAAAAGAACGGCCTGGTGGAAGGCTGGCGCGGTCCCGGTGGTGGCTATCGACTGGCACGTTCACCCGAGGATATTTCCATCGCGCAGATTATCAATGCCATCGGTGAAGGTATTGATGCCACCATGTGTGGCGGTAACGAGGACTGCCAGGACGGCGAGCGCTGTCTGACGCATGCATTATGGGAAAAACTGGGCAACTCGATTCTTGACTTTATGGATGGCATTACGCTGGCCAGCTTTCTCAGGCGTGACAAGGTCAATGCCGTGGTAAGGCGCCAGCAGTCAGATCTTGCAATTGCGGTGGCTGAACCCACATTAAACGATACGGCCGACAGACCGCGGCTGGTTACTCACTTTGAATAAGGCTTTGCAGGTAAATTGAGATGAACATTAGCATACCGATCTACATGGACTATTCGGCTACCACGCCGGTTGACGAGCGTGTTGCTGAAAAAATGTGTACCTATCTCACGCGCCAGGGCCAGTTTGGTAATCCGGCCTCGCGCTCGCATGAATTCGGCTGGAAGGCGGAAGCCGCGGTGGAGCAGGCGCGCAAGGAGGTGGCACAGCTGATCAATGCCGATCCCAGGGATATTATCTGGACCTCGGGTGCCACGGAATCGGATAACCTCGCGATCAAGGGCGCCGCGCATTTTTACCAGAAAAAAGGCAAGCACATCGTTACCCTGAAGACCGAACACAAGGCGGTGCTGGATTCCTGTCGCCAGCTGGAACGTGAAGGTTATGAAGTCACCTACATGGACCCGGAGCCGAGTGGCCTGCTTGACCTGGAAAAATTCGAAGCGGCATTGCGTGACGACACGGTGCTGGTGTCCATCATGCACGTCAACAACGAGATCGGCGTCATCCAGGACATCGAGGCGATCGGCGAGATCTGTCGCGCGCGCAAGATTATCTTTCATGTCGATGCCGCGCAGAGCGCCGGCAAGATTCCGATTGACATGGAAAAACTCAAGGTGGACCTGATGGCGTTCTCAGCGCACAAGATCTACGGCCCAAAAGGCATCGGTGCCCTGTATGTGCGCCGTAAACCGCGCGTACGCCTGGAGGCGCAGATGCACGGTGGTGGACATGAGCGCGGCCTGCGTTCCGGTACGCTGCCAACCCACCAGATTGTCGGCATGGGCGAGGCCTTCCGGATTGCACGTGAGGAAATGGTGGAAGAGGAAGCCCGTACCCGCGCGCTGCGCGACCGCCTCTGGAATGCGCTGAGTAATATGGAAGAGGTCTATCTCAACGGTGACCTGGATCACCGTGTGCCGGGTAACCTGAATGTCAGCTTCAATTTTGTCGAAGGCGAGAGCCTCATCATGGCACTGAAAGACATGGCCGTGTCCTCGGGGTCTGCCTGTACCAGTTCCAGTCTCGAACCGTCTTACGTACTGCGGGCACTGGGCCGTAATGACGAACTGGCACACAGTTCCATCCGCTTAACCATTGGCCGATTTACTACGGAAGAGGAAATTGATCACGTCGCCAACCTGCTGAGGGAGAAGGTTACCAAGCTGCGTGAGCTGTCGCCGCTCTGGGATATGTACAAGGAAGGCATCGATCTGAATTCCGTGCAGTGGGCCGCGCACTAGCAGGTAATGACAATGGCGATTACGTTAACACCAGCAGCAGCCGAGCGGGTCAGGGCATTTATCGATAAACGCGGCAACGGCGTGGGTCTGCGCCTTGCCGTGAAGACAACCGGCTGTTCAGGCATGGCTTATGTCATGGAATTCGCTGACCAGGTCGAGGATGACGATGTGGTCTTTGAAGACCAGGGCATCAAGCTGCTGATCAACCCGAAGAGCCTGGTGTATCTCGACGGCACGGAACTCGATTATGCAAAGGAAGGCCTGAACGAGGGCTTCAAGTTCAACAATCCCAATGTCAAGGATATGTGTGGCTGCGGGGAAAGTTTTAACGTCTGATGTCAGCCTGTCGCTGACAACTGTCCTGTTTCCTGCTGGTTGTCTCCATGGCTGCGGATCATTCCACAACCCACTTTGAGCGTTTCGGTCTGGCGCAGTCGTTTGACGTGGATCTGGAGCTGCTGGATAAACATTATCGTGACAGTCAGCGTGCCGTGCACCCCGACCGCTTCGCGCATGCCACTGATCAGGAGCGTCGCATCTCCATGCAGCAGGCAACGCTGGTCAACGAGGGTTACCAGACACTGAAGGATCCGCTGCAGCGGGGCCGCTACCTGCTGCAACTGGCAGGCCGCAACCTCGATAATGAGCCGCACACGAACAGCGATGTCAACTTCCTGATGGAGCAGATGGAATTGCGCGAGGCGCTGGATGAGGTGCGCAATGCCGCAGATGCCTTTGCCGAACTGGGCCTGATCATGGACCGGATTGCCGATGATATTGCACGACTGGCCAGTGGCCTGCAGCAGCAGTTCAGTGCCGGAGATGAGGCCAGTCTTGATCTGGCCGCAGACAGCCTCACGAAGATGCAGTTTTACCGCAAGCTGCAGGAAGAGGCCATGGAACTGGAATTAGCGCTTGAGGATGAGCTTGAGAGTTAACCCAATCATTGCAAGAAGTCTTATTAGTCAGTAGTTAGAGCATAGTTACAATGGCACTTTTACAGATATCAGAACCCGGTCAATCCAGTGCGCCGCACCAGCATCGGCTGGCGGCGGGCATCGATCTGGGGACGACCAACTCGCTGGTTGCCAGTGTTCGCAGCGGTGTGGCAGAAACCTTGCCGGACAGGGAGGGCCACCACCTGTTGCCATCCGTGGTCCGCTATCGTGACGACGGTACGCCGGTTGTGGGGCACGAGGCACTGGCCGCAGCCACCGACGACCCGCTGAATACCATCGCGTCCGTGAAACGCCTGATGGGCCGGGGTGTCGAGGATGTAAAACGTATCGGCAAGTATCTACCCTATGAATTTGTGCCCGGGTCGAGTGGCATGCCCTTGTTGCATACCGTGGCGGGTGATGTCAGCCCGGTGGAGGTTTCGGCTGAAATCCTGCGCACACTCAAGACGCGCGCCGAGGAGACCCTTGGGGGTGAGCTGAGCGGTGTCGTGGTGACCGTCCCGGCCTATTTCGATGATGCACAGCGTCAGGCGACCAAGGACGCCGGGCGACTGGCGGGGCTGAATATCATGCGCCTGCTTAACGAACCGACGGCCGCCGCGGTTGCCTATGGGCTCGACAAGGGCTCGGAAGGCATTACCGCCATCTATGATCTGGGTGGCGGCACCTTCGATATTTCCATCCTGCGCCTCAACAAGGGTGTCTTTGAAGTGATGTCGACCGCGGGCGATACCGCGCTTGGCGGTGATGACATGGACCATCTCGTCGCGGACTGGATTATGCAGCAGTCCGGTATGAGCACCGATGCGGGGCATGTGGACATGCGCCGCCTGATGCGAACTGCACGTGCGGCCAAGGAAGAACTGACAACGCGGTCATCAGCCACAATCGAGCTGGTGCGTGACGGTCATGCCGACTGGCGCGGTGAGTTGTCGCGTGCACAGTTCAACGAATTGATCGCACCGCTGGTCGACAAGACGCTGGGTCCCTGCCGCCGGGCATTGCGTGATGCGGGTATACGTGTCGGCGACGTGCAGTCCGTTGTCATGGTCGGCGGTTCGACGCGCGTGCCGCTGGTGCGCGAACGCGTGGCCGCTTTCTTTGCGGCCGAACCGATGGTGGATATCGATCCTGACAAGGTGGTCGCTGTCGGTGCTGCCATTCAGGCGGATATCCTTGCGGGCAACAAGCCTGATGATGAAATGCTGTTGCTGGACGTGATACCGCTGTCACTGGGCATTGAAACCATGGGTGGGCTGACGGAAAAGATTATTCACCGTAATACCACCATTCCGACGGCGCGCGCCCAGGAGTTCACCACCTTCAAGGACGGCCAGACCGCTATGTCCATTCACGTGGTGCAGGGTGAGCGTGAACTGGTAGAGGATTGCCGTTCACTGGCGAAGTTTGAATTACGGGATATACCGCCGATGGTGGCCGGGGCTGCACGCATCAAGGTGACTTTTCAGGTGGATGCAGACGGCTTGCTGAGTGTGACTGCCGAGGAACAGACCCAGGGCGTTGCCAGCAGTATCGAGGTTAAACCGTCCTATGGGCTGAGCGATAGTGATATCGAGAACATGCTCAGGGAATCCATGGAAACCGCCGCGGTTGACCGGGATGCGCGTCGCCTGCGCGAGGAACAGGTCGAGGCGGACAGGGTGCTCGAGGCCCTGCATTCCGCACTGGCCGCCGATGGCGAGCAGTTACTGCAGGCCGCAGAACGAGCGACCATTGATGAGGCCGCAAAACAGCTCGAGGAACAGCGTCAGGGTAACGATTATCGTGCCATCAAGCGGGCTATTGAAGCGGTTGAAAAGGCCAGCAGCGCCTATGTCGAGCGCCGCATGAACAGCAGTATTCGCAAGGCCATGGCCGGACACAAGGTGGATGAATTCAATTCGCCGTGAATAACCCGAATAACCCCGATAGTTGCATAAATTCCGACCTCAACTCCGGTTTAGACAGATGGTCTGCAGGGTGAAATGCTTCATGGTGTATTGAGTCTGAATTCACTGCTGGTGAGGTTCTGAATCGTACTGTAGGAGCGGCGTCTCGCCGCGAATCGCGCCGGGGACGGCGCTCCTGCAGGTAATTTTTTGCAATGATGGGGTAAAGCCTGTTTTATCCTCTCCCGAAGGGAAAGGATAACCAAAGCCATACTTTACAAAACTATTGAGAAAGCCGTTATGCCACAAATTATTTTTCTGCCACATGAAGAAATCTGTCCGGAGGGCGCCGTTGTCGAGGCCGAGCCCGGTGTCAGTATCTGTGATGCGGCACTAAGGAGCGGCATCGAGATCGAGCATGCCTGTGAGAAGTCCTGCGCCTGTACCACCTGCCACGTCTATATCCGGGAGGGTGCCGATTCACTGAACGAGTCCGATGAAGACGAGGATGACCTGCTCGACAAGGCGTGGGGCCTGGACCCGGACTCGCGCCTGAGTTGCCAGGCCATCGTCGCGAACGAGGACCTGGTGGTGGAAATTCCGAAATACACCATTAATATGGTCAGTGAGAATCACTAGTACAGGTACAGCCGATTAAAGACAGAAAATCTGCCACGGAATCCACGAAAGAATACATGCTTTAGCAGAAATATTTCCGTGTTCTTCCTTGGGTTTCGTGGCTATTCAACAAAATAATCCAGGAGTAGAGCATGGCCCTGAAATGGACCGATACCCTCGATATCGCCATTGAGCTTGATGAAACGCATCCCGATGCAGACCCCATTCATGTGAACTTTGTTGACCTGCGCAACTGGGTCATGGCGCTTGATGAATTTGACGACGATCCTGAACACTGTGGTGAGCGCATCCTCGAGGCCATCCAGATGGCATGGATTGAGGAGCGGGACTGACGACCGCAGTGGGTGTCGCAAGGGGTGAATTCATCGTTCCACCTGACAGCGGGCAGCTGGCAGAAACATAAACAGTCACTGTCTGATGTGCGCTGCCAGGTGTTCGTCGTTGAACAGCAGGTTCCAGAAGCACTCGAGCTGGATGAGCACGACCCGTACTGTCACCATGTGCTGGTGACCGATGTGCACGGACGGCCTGTCGGTGCGGCTAGAATCAAAGCGGATGGCCACATCGGCAGAATGGCCGTAGTAAAAGACTGCCGCGGGCAGGGTGTCGGTGCGGCGATGCTGGCAGCGTTACTGGAATATGCCCGTGAACAGGGGTATACCCTTGTCTTCCTGCACGCACAGATCAGCGCAGTGCCGTTCTATACACGATTCGGCTTTGTGGAGAGTGGAGAGCCGTTTATTGATGCCGGCATCCTGCACCGGCGCATGCTGAAGAGCCTGTCATGAACGCACCGGCATGAAAGTTTTCCTCATCAGCCTGGCGCTGTGTCTAATACCGTGGACACTGCATGCCGCAAGTCCTGCCGATGCTTCAGGTGCGTCCCCTGCGGATGGACAGTCCACGGCTGCGAGTAAAGATGAGCCTACGGAGGTTGAAATAGCTGCCACGCAGGAGGCAGTCAATCGTGAGGCAGATGCCAGTGAAGACCCTATGACTGAGCAGGAGGTCAAGACCCTGGAGGCACCCGAGCAGCCTGCAGTCAAAAAATATGATTACAGTCTCTATGGAAACTACCGCCTGCGATTTCGCAGTACCGACGGCAGTGATTATGCACTCTCAGATGGCGGATCGCGGGTGGGTGCCGATGCGCATTACCAGTTGTTTCCAAAGCTGAAGGTCTTCGGACGGGCCGAGCTGGGTTTCAATCTGCTGAGTGAACTGGATTTCCTGATCGATAGTAAAGATAGTGCGCCGGAAGGCAAGGAGGGCAACAGTTTTTTCAAGCGCCTGTTGTATGTCGGCGTGGAAGCGCCCGGCTATTTCCTGACATACGGCAAGAGCTGGTCAACCTATTACAAGGTGGCTGGTTTTACCGACCGCTTTGCCGGTACCGGCGGGGATGCGTCCGGAGCCTACAATGCGGGTACGGATGGCGGTGCCACCGGCACGGGCAGGGCGCAGTCCGTCATACAGACACGCCTGCACATGGGTAAATTGCCTGAAGTCATTGGCATTAAGCCGTTTAACCTGAACCTGCAGGTGCAGCAGGGTGAGCCCATTCCACTTGTTGATGGTGCCCGTTACGGCACAGCCGTCGGTCTGAGCGCCATTCAGCAGATCAGGCCTGATTTTTCACTTGGCATTGCCTATAACTTCGCGGAAATTAATGACCGTGATGACCCCGCTATCCGTGAGGCCGGACTCGATGGCAATGTACATGCACTTCTCGTGGGCACCCGCCAGTTTGGTGAAAACTGGTACCTGGGGACCGTGGTATCACGCTTGCTGAACCAGCAAACAACAGACCAGGGTATATACTTTGACGGTTGGGGCTGGGAGGTGTACGGCCAATACCAGCTACGTGAAAAGATATGGTTGACGGGCGGCTGGAACTACCTGCGTCCTGACAGTGACCCCTTGAGTGGTGACTATGAAGTCAAGTACGGTGTCCTCGGCCTGCGCTATTCACATGATGGTTTTCAGAACATGATCTATGCAAATGTGAAGTTTGATGGTGGTCACCTGACTGATGGAGAGGCCCTGGGTAACGTGGTTACGATCGGTCTGCGCTGGAACCTGGGCGAAATTAGCAAGCGGGTAGTGGAGCGGTATCGCCTCTTCCAAGCGCGACAGAGCAGGTAGTCTGTTGAAAGGCAGTTCATTTTTGTGTCTAACCGGGTAGAATCCACCTACCCGACATGCAGGTGGCGGGCATTAACAGGAGATTGCTAGATGAAACTACGACTATTCGCGTTACTGTTTGGAAGTGTTCTTTCAGGGACGGTCCTTGCTGCCGGTAACTCGCTGAATCCCGTACTGGATGATAAGTTCACCTTCAAGCTTGGGGCCTCCTGGCTGAAGGCTGACGGCAGCTTTAGTTCCACGCGCGAGGGTGACCCCACGGAAAAGCTCACAACCAGTGATTTGGGTGTTGATGACACGGAAACAAACGCGGCATTCTCTGCACGCTGGCGCTTTACTGAGCGCTGGCGTCTTACCTTCGATTATTTCGGTCTGGATGTTAACGGCAACGTCCGTGAGGATTTCGATGATCTCGACTTTGGAGACATTCAGGCCTCGGGTTTTCTGGCCGTCGATACGAAGTTCAAAACGGACTTTTATATCGCCCAGGTCGGTTATTCCTTGCTGAAGAATGAACGTGCCGAACTTGGTATCGGTGCTGGTGTGCACATCGTGAGGTTCGATACGAAACTCAAGGTGAGTGGCGGCATCAACAATGCGAGCGGCAGTGTCCAGTCAGACTCGGTCGATCTGACAGCGCCGTTGCCGAATGTCCTTGGCTATGGCACCTATGCCTTTACACCAAAACTGTCGCTGGATGGCTCCGTCGGCTGGTTTGGCCTGAGTTACAGTGACTATGATGGTAATCTCCTGACGCTCGCGGCCAATCTTGACTACCGTCTGACCGAGCATTTTGGTGTGGGTGTCGGTTACAACTACATTAATATGGACCTGACGATCAATAAATCTAACAGAAAAGACAGATATGATATCGATTACAAAGGCCCGGTTTTATACGTGACTGCCAGTTTCTGATTGTTTTTCGGTTCTTTTTTTCGACGTGACGACTGGTTAATCAGCCGGCGTATTCCAAACACATCATCGGTGTCTGGAGGATGTGCCAGCACAGGAAATTTTCAAGCGGGGCGTAGACATGGCTTGCCGGCCTGGTGGCAATTGATATGCGCACTCAAACCACGCACCCGTCGCAACACGACCATATCTTCGGCCAGGACAGGGTCAGGCCCGGTGAGCGTCGCACCCTGTGGGTGATCGCTATCACCGCAACCATGATGGTTGTCGAGATCGCGACGGGGCTTGCCTACGGCTCCATGGCGCTGCTGGCCGATGGCTTGCACATGGGTTCGCATGCAGCCGCCCTGAGCATCGCAACCATTGCCTATATCTACACCCGCCGTTGTGCTGCCGATTCACGTTTCTGTTTTGGAACAGGCAAGGTCAATGCCTTCGCCGGTTATACCAGCGCTGTCCTGCTTGCGTTGTTTGCCCTCCTGATGGCAGGGGAGAGTGTCAATCGATTATTCAATCCCGTTGACATCGGTTTTAATCAAGCCATCGCAGTGGCCGTTCTGGGGTTGATCGTCAATGGCGCCAGCATGATCGTGCTGGGGGGGCATCACGACCATGATCATGAACACCATGGTGATCACCACCACCATCATGGACACACGGATCACAACCTCCGCGCGGCCTATCTTCATGTGCTGGCAGACGCACTCACCTCGGTGCTGGCGATCTTTGCCCTGCTGGCAGGAAAGTACCTGGGCCTGAACTGGATGGACCCGGTGATGGGCATCGTCGGTGCCATTCTGGTGGCACGCTGGTCCCTGGGCTTGATGCGCGATACCAGCGGTATTCTGCTGGACCATCAGGCCCCGGCTCACATCCTGGAACAGACGCGAACCGCTATCGAAAATGACGATAACAACCAGATCACTGACCTGCATATCTGGTCGATAGGGCCAGGTATCTACTCAGCCACACTGACTGTGGTGAGCGATGCACCCGGATCACCTGAGTACTACAAAAGCCTCATTCCAAAGCATCTTGGCATTGTTCACACCATTGTCGAGGTACACCATTCCGGGCAGTGATTGAGCGCGCTTGACGCCACGGTGCTGGTTACAATTCAGCAGTAGCCCACAAACCGAAGACCCAATATCCATTCATTGAGCAATTAATTGGAACGATTCGTTGTGAATACCTGAAGCTCATTATTTTTTGGATTGCGCGCGACCTGGAGCGAAAACTTGAGGCCTTTAGAAAATACTACAACCAGAATCAGGTTCTTCAATCGCTGGCCGGAGATGCACCGGCGGTTGTTAGCGGCATTTCTCAAACTCAATGCGCAGATCTCAATAACTCTTCATGGCTATCACACTGCAACGGACTTTTTCAAACCCAGGTCGCTGCATAAACAGGAATTCGCCAAGGACACCTCCCCTATTGCGAGCCAGGCAACCGTGCGTCCCCTTTAAGCTGAACAGAAACCGACAACCCACCCAGTTTAGATCTTGAAAAAGACATCTGACCATCGTACGCATCCAGAATATCTCTGGCGATAGCCAGACCAAGCCCTGAACCTGCAGTCTGTTCATCCAGACGTACACCACGTTTGACCAGATTAGTAAGTTCTGGATCAGGTACCCCTGGGCCATCATCTTCGATAACGATTCTTACACCGTCATCTTGCGCGACGCTTATCCAAACCTGATCACGCGCCCATTTGCTGGCGTTATCCATGAGGTTGCCAAGCAATTCGGTCAGATCGTCACATGCCATTCCCACTTCCAAAGATTCAGGTAACTCTGTATGCCAGTTCAGTCTCGACCCGAGTGGAGTACGCACCAGTGTGGCTATCACACCCTTTGCGGCAGAAACCATATCAGTATGCCGTGGTACCAAAACTCCAGCTGTGCGCAAGCGCGCGCGAATCAACTCTCGATCAACACGCCGGCGCATCGACTGCGCAAGCTGATCCAGATTTTCGGCCATATCAGTATGACCTTTTATTCGTAGTTGTTGTGCATCAGCACCCAGCGCTGTCAGCGGTGTTTTCAGCCCGTGTGCCAGGTCCGCTGTCCATGCCCTTGCTCTTTCAACTGCGTCATCTCTCGCCTCAAGCAGTTCATTGATTTCGTCAACCAATGGCATGACCTCATCCGGAAACTCGTCAGGCAGGCGTTGTGCGTCACCGGAGCTGATTGCCAGAACCCCCTGACGCACATGGTCGAGCGGTGATAGACCCATACGCACATAGACCCATGTTGCACCCATCAATGCCAGAGTCAGCAATACCAGATACGGCAGCATATCTGCAGAAAAGGCCTGCCGCGCGGTAAGCAGTTCACTGCGATCCATGGCCACGGCAGCCCTTAACCGGCGCGATTCGGCTTGTGGATGCACAATTACCTGCTGCTCCCTAACCATGAGAGATTGATCATCAGGTCCGACCAGCACGTGTCGGTGTACAACCCCCAAATCGAGTTGATCATTTGGCAGCTCCAGCTTAGCGTCCCACAACGAACGTGAACGCAACAGCATCAGGCGCTCATCGTCCTGAATTTGCCAGTACCATCCGCTTAGCGGTTCTTCGAAGCGCGGATCAGACAATTCGCTGCCAATATGAATCCGCCCATCCGAATCAAGCTGTATACGCGCGATCAGCTGTCGCAGGTCGGTTTCAAGCTCCTGGTCCAGCCGCCTTTCCACATGGTGCTCGAATAACAGAACCAGACCGAATGCCGCTGCTATCAGCGCAAGGGAAACAGAGACAGCTGCGGCCGCGAGCAAACGAAATCGCAGCGAACGAATGCGCACTATGACGGCTTCTCTATGATGTAGCCGAAACCACGCCGCGTCTCGATAATATCGACACCGAGTTTCTTGCGCACGCGACCAACCAGCACCTCGATCGCGTTCGATGCACGCTCGAAATCCTGCGAATACAACTGCTCCGTCAGCTCCAGCTGGGTAACCACGCGCCCGGCATGCTGTAACAGATAACTGACAAGCCGGTACTCCTGGGGTGCAAGATGCACCGGCAGGCCATTGACTGCCACGCGCATCTGCCGGGTATCCAGAGTCAGCGCACCCACACTGATCAGCGGACTGGTTTGTCCGGTGGTGCGGCGCAGGATAGCGCGCAGGCGCGCAAGCAACTCCTCGACCTGGAAGGGCTTGGGCAGATAGTCATCCGCTCCCGCGTCAATACCCTCGACCCTTTCATTCCAGCTACCGCGCGCGGTGAGCACTAGCACAGGAAAAGTTTGCCCGGCCTCTCGCCAGCGCTTCAGCACCGTCAGGCCATCGATGCCCGGCAGGCCCAGATCAAGGATGACAGCTGAATAAGATTCAGTGTCGCCTTTAAACCAGGCCACTTCACCTTCCGTTTCGTGATCAACCACATAACCGCTCGTTTCGAGCGCCTGCGTCACGCTGCTTGCGACACCGTCATCGTCTTCCACCAGAAGAATACGCATCAGTCGTCCGTCACCCGCACAAGCTCACCGGTACGCGCATCCAGATGCACTCTACGCAACTTGCCTTCCATATCAATCACGGTGAATTCATAGACCCAGCGATCGAACTCATACTCGTACTCTGTCGCAATCAAGCTCCCCTTTATCGTTGCACGCAAACGTGTCATTGCCTGTGGCAGAGGCATTGCCTCGCCGCTTCTCACCGCACGCCTCGCGCGATCGTAGGAATGGTCATCGTCTTCCCATGCCGGTTCTGAGGTCAATCCGGGGCGCGGCGCGCACAGAGTAAACACGATGGCCAGCGTCAGGATACGAACGCTTCGTCCGGGAATTCCACCCATTGTTGACAGAGTCAGCATGATGACCTGTAAATATTACCTAATCTGGCAGCCCGAAGACATCAATCCACATGACCCGCGTCGATTACCGGCAACAACCAGTAATGCATACCACTGCCGCGGAATGTCTGCTTGATATCTGCCAGCAAAGCCTGGGCGTCAACGCAGGAAAGGTGCATCTGGAATAGCTGCTGGTGACGCCGGCCGGCAACCTGTTCGGCCAGGGTCATGCTTTGTTCCGAACTGCCGTGACCGGAAATCGGGCAACTGGAAAATCCGGTGACGGCCGGATACTCCAGCAACCAGTCGGCGACCGCATCCTCGACTTCCGGTGTTACCACAAGATTCAAAAGACAGTTTTCGTTCATATCAGGCCTCTCTGGTAGCGACGCCGAAACGGCGGTACAGGATCGGCAACAGGATCAGAGTCAGCGCTGTTGACGAAATCAATCCACCGATCACAACAATGGCAAGCGGCCGCTGAATTTCCGAACCGGGTCCACTGGCAAACAGCAATGGTACAAGCCCAAAAGCGGCAATACTGGCCGTCATCAATACCGGGCGCAGGCGACGTCTGGCACCTTCTACAACCAGTTCGCCGATCGAGTAACCAAGTGCTTTCAATTGATTGAAATAGGTCACCATGACCACGCCATTCAATACCGCAATACCCAGCAGGGCAATGAAACCCACCGAAGCCGGCACGGACAGATACTCTCCGGTCAACCACAGCCCCACGATACCGCCGATCATGGCGAACGGCACATTGGTCAACACCAGCACGGCCTGGCGAACAGATCCAAAGGTACTGAACAGCAGCAGGAAAATCAGGCCGACTGCGATCGGGACAACTACTGACAAACGCTGAGCCGCCCGTTGCTGGTTCTCAAACTCACCGCCCCACTCGTAATAATAGCCGGTCGGCAGTTGCACCTGTGCAGCCACAAGTTGCCGGGCTTCCTCAACAAAACCAACCAGGTCACGGCCACTGACGTTGGCCACAACCACCGCCATGCGATTCCCATGTTCACGTTGTATGGCGACCGGACCTTCGGTTCGTTCCATTGTGACCAGCGATGATAATGGCACAGCCTGTCCGTCTTCCAGCGTCAGCTGCAATGCACCAAAAACAGCGGCCGATCCACGCAGGGAGTCCGGGCCGCGGATCACCAGCGGCGTACGCCGTGCACCCTCGTAAACCGTGCCCGCCAGTATGCCTTCAACTTGTGCGCGCAGACCGTCTTCCAGCGCTTCGACATCCAGCCCCAGGCGCCCGGCTGCCAGGCGATCGACCTTCAGCTGAAGGTACTGAGCACCTTCGTTACGCGATGTATACACATCCTCGGCACCGTCGACCTGTTTGACGACCGCGACGATCGACTCGGCGGTCCGGTTCAGCGCCTCCTGATTGCTACCAAACACCTTGATCGCCAGATCGCCGCGCACACCGGTCAGCATTTCATCGACACGCATCTGAATCGGTTGCGTAAAGGCATAATCCACACCGGGAAAGTTCTTCAGCACGGTACGAATCTCGTCGACCAGTTCATCCTTGGTGGCCATACGCCATTCGTCACGGGGCTTAAGCACCAGGAAAGAATCCGTCTGGTTCAAACCCATGGGATCCAGACCCAGTTCGTCCGATCCCGTCCTGGCGACAATACCGGTGACCTCCGGGACCTGTTCCATAATGGCCCGCTGTACACGTTGATCCAGATCAATCGACTTGTTGAGATTAATGGAAGGCAGCTTTTCCAGCTGCACAATCAGATCACCCTCGTCCATTGTCGGCATAAACGCCTTGCCAACCTGGGTGTAGAGTGCGCCAGCCGTGATCAACAGCGCCAGCGCAACACCGACCACGGTACGGGTGTGACGCAAACTCCAGTCCAGCACAGGCAGATAGAACCCCGAAAGCTTGCGCATCAACCACGGCTCATCGTGGTTGGCCGTGCGCAGCAGGTAGGATGAGATGACAGGAATCACGGTGAGCGACAACACCAGGGAGGCGCTCAAGGCAAACACGATCGTCAATGCCACCGGCACGAACAACTTGCCCTCCAGCCCCCGCAGGGTGAGCAGCGGCAAGAATACTATAATGATAATGAGGATGCCGGAGGTAACCGGTACCGCCACTTCCTTTACCGCACGGTAGATAAGATGCAGGCGCGGCAGCTTACCCCGTCCCTGATGCTGTGCCAGTGAAGACACCACATTCTCTACCACCACGACGGCGGCATCCACCAGCATACCAATCGCGATAGCCAGACCGCCCAGTGACATAAGGTTGGCCGACAGGCCGAAGGCATACATCAGGATAAAGGTCACCAGTGCAGACAGCGGCAGAATCAGCGCGACGGTCAAGGCCGCCCGCAGGTTGCCAAGGAACAATACCAGCAGAATAAACACCAGCACGATAGCCTCGGCCAGCGCCTTGGAGACTGTGCCTACGGCACGATCCACCAGTGTTCCCCGGTCATAGAAGACCCGGGTCTCGACACCGTCCGGCAGGCTGAGTGCAAGTTCTTCCAGCTTGCTGCGCACACCCTGTACCACCTCTCGCGCATTCGCACCACGCAGCCCAAGTACCAACCCTTCGACGACCTCACCCGTGCCATTTTTGGTCACCGCGCCATAGCGCGTGAGCGCACCAAGCCGCACCTCGGCCACATCGCCGACGCGCACCGGCTGGACCGCATCCGGCTTGATGACAATCGATGCGGCATCTTCCAGGCTGACGATACTGCCCTCGGTGCGCACCAGCAGCACTTCTTCACCATCATCCAGGCGACCGGCACCGTCATTACGGTTGTTGTTTTCCAGCGCCATACGCAACTGCTCAAGGCTGATGCCGCGCGCATTCAAGCGCGCATTCTCCGGCACCACCTCGAAGGTTCTTACCTCACCACCCAGGGCATTGACGTCTGCCACACCGGCGACCGTGCGCAACGCCGGTCGAATAACCCAGTCGAGCAAATCCCGACGCTCCATATTATTCAGCTCACCACCCTCAATGGTGAACATAAACATTTCACCCAGCGGCGTAGTCATGGGTGCAATGCCGCCGCTAATGTCTGCCGGCAGATCACCCCAGATTGCGTTCAGGCGTTCACTGACCTGCTGACGTGCCCAGTAGATGTCGGTACCTTCCTGAAAATCTACGGTGATATCCGTAAGTGCGTACTTGGACACAGAGCGCAGCATGGTCTGACGCGGGATACCCAGCATTTCCACCTCAACAGGCGCTGTGATGCGCGTCTCCACCTCACCCGGAGTCATCCCCGGTGCCTTGACGATAATCTTCACCTGGGTAGTCGAGACATCAGGGAAGGCATCGATGGGTGTATTCGTAAACGCATACCAGCCACCACCAATCAGCAGTAATACGACAAGCAGGACGAGCAGGCGCTGGGTCAGCGCAAATTGAATCACACGCGCCAGCATTACTCGGCGCCTCCGGTCCAGGCGGCCTTGAGCGCTGCAGTGCCACTGGTAACGACCCTGTCAGTGGATTCCAGGTCGGCACGTACTACAATGACCGTGCGTTCGCGCGACAGGATTTCCACAGCCAACAACTCAAAACCATTGGCGCGCTGCACAAACACCCGGTCCTGACTGTCCATGCGCACGACCGCCTGTGCGGGCACTACAAATGCACCGTTGCCGGCACCCTGACTGATCTGTGCCTCGACAAACTGCCCCGGGCGCAGATGCTCAACGCCTTCACGCACCTCTGCCCTGACCAGCACACCCTGATCGGTCCCATGTACCATGCGCCCGACAGTAATGACCTCGGCATCAAGATCGCCCTCTGCAATGCGTACCCGGCTGCCGGGAGCAATCGTTCCCAAGGCATTCAAAGGCACATGTACCTCGATCCACAAGGGGGAAAGCTGGCCGATGCGATACAGTGGATCGGATACCGCAAGGCGCTGGCCTGCAGTCGCAATCTGCTCCAGCACGACCCCGGAAAGGGGCGCTTTCACTTCAAGCACGGCACTCAGCTTTTTCTCACGAACCAGAGTATTGAGCATGCTCTCCGACAGACCTGCCAGCAGCAGGGATTGTCGATCCCGCTCCTCTGCCGTTGACAGTTCATGATAGGCAGATTGGGACTCCAGCAAACGACGCTTCGCAACAATGCCTTCCGCATACAACTTTTTATCCCTGGCAAGGGTCTCACCTGCCAAAGCACGACGCGTAGAAGTCTCCAGATAGGTCGCCTGCAGCTCCAGCAATCCCCGGCTACGCACACGTGCCAATGTCTGCCCCTGCTCGACGGACTCGCCTTCAGCAACCAGCAGGGCCTCAACGACACCTTCAAGCGGTGCACTCAGCACACGCAACTGGGCATTCGGTACCTGCACCTTGGCCGGATAGGGTTTGCTCAGGGTCTCGGTCGCAAGTTGCACCGGGGCCGTCTCTATACCAAAGGCCGCGCGCTGCTCCGCGTCCAGCGTCAGCGTTTGCGCAGGTAAAACACTGCTCGCCAGTAACAGGCATGTCATTATGATCATTTTCATTGCGGTATTACTCCCAGGGACTGGTTTAGTCGTGCAATCGCCAGACCGACATCCAGCTGGCGAATCTGTTGATCATGACGGGCATCAATGGTATCGGCCTGCACCTGCAGCAGACGGACCAGATCGGTCTCCCCGAGTTCGAATGCGCGACGGCTTATGTCGAGGCTGGCCTCGGCCAGTTCCTGCCGACGCTGTGCGCGTTGCTGTGCTTCGGTCGTACGCTGATATTCCAGTGTTGCGATGTACAGTGCTTCATCCAGTTGATGTTGGCGGTGTTCACGCTCAACCTGCGCCTCGGTCAGCGCGGCACCTGCCTTTGCCAGAGCCGGGGCCGCATGCGCGACACTGCCAAGGGGGATGCTGATCTCAACGCCAACCGCGGAGTCGTAGCCGGCTCCGGCGCGCTCCTTGAAGGTCTTGCCGCCCAGCCAGACGTTGGGGCCTTTGCGACGTTCGCCCTCGACCCGCTCGCGGTGTGCTCGCGCCTGTTCCACCTTTGCGTCTACCAGGACCAGTTGCGGGTGATTTTCAGGCAGTTCCTTGTTTGCTGGCAGTGGCTCCCGACGCGGTGCCGGTGCCGATTCCAGTCCGGTGAGATTCCTGAACGCGCCTTCAGCCTGGGCGACACGATTTTCTGCCTGCTCCACCGCATCGGTACGCGTTAACACGTCTTTATCCGCCAGCAGCAGATCGCTGCGTGGCAGTTCACCGGCATCGACGCGGCGCTTGACGTCGTCAGCCAGTCCCTGTGCAGTCTGCAGTGCCGACTGCGCCTGCTCCAGGTCACCGCGCGCCAGTGCCAGCATCCAGATACGGTCACGCACCTTGCCAGCGACCTCAAGACGCCGGGCATTCAAAATGGCGTCAGCAACAAAACCCGTCCGCTCCGCCTCGCGTTTATATTCACGTGACTGACCCGGCGACCACAGGGGCAACTCCACCCCCCCTTCCCATTCCCGATAGCCGAGATCGCTGCCAATGGCATCGGTCTCGTACTTGAGATTGAAGGTAGGATCACCCGCAAGCGGCTGGGCGGCTTTCTGATCCAGGGCATTGGCAATGTCACGCTCACTTTGCGACTGCTCACGCCCCAGATGGCGCACCAATGTCGCCTCGACTATCCCTGACAAGGACGTGTCAGCCCGCACGTTTCCAGCGAATGTCAGATAAAGAATGGCTGCGCCCATTGGTAACATCCAATGCGCATTTTTGAGAATTGGCACTCTGCGATCTCCCTTTTGATACGGCAGCCCGGTAGCAACCGTGATTTCCCGATGGAGGCCATTTAGCCATGGTCCCCCTTACACTTCCCTGACCAACGTTGTCAGTGTTTTGTCAGGTTCGCGCAGGTATAGATAATCCAGAATTTCTGAAGGGTGGTTTTGAAATCAGCCAAGAAGCGACGCTAGCCGCTGAATCCATCAAAACACTGGTATCGGTGTCATGCACTCAACAGTGCGACGGCAATCCTGCGCATGGCGATATGCGCGCACTACTCGATGACGTCCTACGAATAGCGTCTAGCAGGCGTTAAGCTGCCTATACACAGCCAACACTGCCAAGAATGTCTGTGCATTCTGGAAGACTGCGACGATAACCAGCAGACCCGCTGTGACCAATCTTGCACGGTCTGAGGCATCCGCTTAAAAAGCTCATTCCTGCATTTTCTCTTCAAGTTGTACCATATACCTCGTAATCGCCCCTCAGCCAAAATCTGAGCCTTTTGACCTGGCAACAAGCACTGTTTGTCGTTTCATAAAATCGGCAAGGCACAAACGTCACCTGCAACGTATTGATACTCACTGAGGCCTCCTCCCTCGATTTGTTGCCGGGGGTAAAGCTGGCCTCCAGCTGCAAGGGCAGGGCACCGCGACAGGTATTGTCGAATGTCTCAAAAGAACCATCATCATCGTGGGATGCCGATGGCAGCCTGGCCGAGACATTCTGGCATTGACCGGTTCCTGCAACTATTCCATTGACGGAAAACCGGTCACTGACGTCATAGGCCTGCAGCGGGAGTACCGGGCAAATCAGGGCGATTGCGACCAGAAGTCGGCAAATATTCGTTCGCATTGCTATCTGTTTGTACGGCTGGACGGAACCCAATAATGCCTCGCAGTCCGGGCAATCGTCAAAAGAAAGACGCAATAATAAATATTACGAGCAAGATCAGAAAAGCTAATGCGGCATCTTCCAAGTGATGTGTTGGCCTTCTGATAGTCATGGCACACCTCCTGTCCTCCTGTATTAATTATAGCGGACAGGGTCGTGCCTGTTACTGAATCCTATGGCTTATTGCCTTCTTGGTATGTAGATTTCCATGATGCCGTTCGTCGTGGTTGTCGTCATGCGTGTCCAGTCGGCATCGTAGGGGAGCCGCAATTGTTTGCGGAAGCTCATCCGCCATTGTGATGTGCTGCGGGGGCCGGGGCTATACTGACCATACTGGTCACCTTGCTCGACCTGGAGTACCAGGCGGTTACGTCGAATAAAAACCTGGATGTCCTCGGGGCTTAATCCTTGAATATGGGTGCGGACGTAATAGCCGTCCTGGGTTTCGTCCGTGTGCAAGCGTAAGGAGCCCGAATAGCGATGGCTTCTCTCTGATCCGGCATAGGGAGGGTAATCACTGCCCGTGGGGCCTTCATAGAAACCGTAACCCCACGCAGTGACTGGCAACAAGGCTGCAAAAAGGATGGTTACAATCAATCGGTAGATGCTGTGCTGCATGGTTGCTGTCCTCGAGTAAGCCTCCTGATCACAGTGATGTCTGTATGTCTCTTATCTAAGTATAGCTCCTCCTGAATTCCATGAATCTGGGAGAGGTGAACGACCGGGTTCGGTCATCAAGTGCTCATGTTGCAATCGAAAGCGGCGACCAGGAGGGATTGCTACTGTGGGTACACTTGACTGATGGACTCGATGTATTGAAAAGTCATTCGGAAACCTCCTGCAACCGACACGATTAGGGGACCCGTAACCCCCCGCCTTTAGGCGGAGGAGTAGTCTGTATGCAAATGATATTCGATAGGAAATACATACTATCCAGAAAGAAGGGTTCCTTCTCCCTCCGGGAGAAGGGCAGGAAGAGGGGATATATAATCAGGTCATTGCCTATATTATATCCCCTCTCCCCAACCCTCTCCCTGTGGGAGAGGGAGTTAATCGGCAGAATGGCCGATCGATCCGGCTTTTAGCCATAACCCGAAGTTACCAGTTTTAGCCTGTGGAGTATTTACTGCTTTTGCCGCTGAGGCAGGGGAGCGCTATCCCTGTTTGTGTGCGTGCGCTTTGAAAAGGGGCTACTGAACGCCCGAGCCGACTGCAAACCCGGAGGTATCGAGGTTTAGTTTCACTGGCATAACGACCTTCTCCCTGACGGTCGTTACCGGTACACGGGCGTGCTTCGAGACATGCTCGGCGACTGAGCCCTGCAGGAAATGGGCTATACCGCTGCGTCCGTGGGTGCCCATCAGGATCATTGCGGCGCGTTCCTGTGCGGCAATCTCGATGATCCGTGCCCCGGGCAGGCCTTGAACCAGGCGCGTCCTCGCGGTTTTCAGTGCCGTGAGGTCAGGGTGTTTGCCGCGCAGCTTTGTCAGCAGTTCGTCGAGCATTTCCTCTGCGATATCAATCATGGGCCGGGAGGGATGGTCTCCATTAGGCCTGCGGTAGACGCCGGGTTTTCCCGGTGAGTCATGCACCACGTGGAGAATCAGCAGCGGCGTGTGGGTACCCTCGACCAGCCGACAGGCATACAGAAGCGCGGATCGGGAACATTCAGAGAAATCCACGGGCACCAGTATGGGGCGCCTGTTAAGTGGTTGAGGTGTGTCGATGACTTCCAGCATTTGACTGATACTCCGAATACCCGAAGGTGAGCAGGCTTACAGGAAAATGCTAGCCCGGGTATGTTAGGAAATCGTTAGGATCGGCTGAGAGGTGGTGATTTCGGCCCGGTGTCTGGACTATTTACAGCGGGTTAAGCACATTGCAGTAGCTGGCTACTCAACATCGCTTTCAGTGGCTGCTGTTGATTCCACGTCGGCCAGGACTTCTTCAGAAGCCTCGATGCCGATGTGATAACAACCGTAGCCGGGCATGACAAACTGGTCGACGGCCATGCCGATGATACGGCCGCTGACTGTTGCCAGGATATTGCTGGACTCGTTGGTGATCGGGTCGGTAATGGCGCCCAGCACATCGTCGACGTCGACCATGTCGCCGACCTCTCTCTTGCTGAACAGGATGCCACCGCGTTCCGCCCTTATCCAGCTGGATTTATAGTAGACGGGTTCGGGGTCGCCCCATGTGAAGAGGCGCGAGTACATGCCCTCGCGTTCCAGCAAGCGGTTAACGCTGCTAACGCCTGTTTCTATCTGGTCTTCCTGTATGCGCAGGGATTCACCGACTTCCAGTGTGGCGGCAGGGATGCCATGGGCAACGGCCGCGAAGCGCAACATGCCGGGACTGCCGATACTGTGTATGACGGCGATCTTGCCGAAGCCCTCGGTGAGTTTCGCGACATCCTCATGGCGCATGTCGGCACGCAATTGCGGCATGTTGGTGCGGCGCATGGAGCCTGTGTGCATATCGATCAGGAAATCACAATGGACGATGATTTCATTAAACAGCGAGTGGGCGATGCGCGATGCGAGGCTGCCATTGGCTTCGCCCGGGAAGAAACGATTCAGGTCACGCCGATCGGACAGGTAACGGGAAGCTCTCTGGAAGCCCTGCAGATTGACAATCGGTATACCTATTATATTGCCTGTCAGGTCTTCGGGATCGATGTCATACATCACGCGGCGCACGATTTCGATGCCATTCAGTTCGTCGCCGTGAACAGCCGCGGTCATGCACATGGTTTTGCCGGGTTTCTCCCCCCTGATCACCATGACCGGTGTCGGCGTGGTCAGGCCGGCAATATTGCCATCGGTAGACCATGCCAGGCGTGTCGCCGTACCCGGTGCGATTTCCGAGCCCAGAATAACCATTTTTTCGCCGTCAGCCGACTCATCGGGTGCCGCTCCGGTATTCGTTTGCGGGGCGGCGTTATCCGGTTCTGCATTCTCGCCCAAAGGTTCGACAGTGTGTGATGGCTGGGGTAACGGGGCCACCTGTTTCAGATCGACGCTGGGTGCGACCACCGGTTCGGTCAGTCCCGCCAGTTCGGTTTCATCCAGGCTGGCTACCTGCGAGTGTTGTGCATCACCGGCGGGAGGATCTGTCGGGGGGGCGCTGACGGCCGCGTTTGCTGCCGCTACCAGGATGGATAACAGGCTACCTGTGATAGTCAGTCCGCTGCGGCGTAGGCTTGATTTCATAAAACACTAAACATGCAAATTAGTTGATTACCTTCATTATATCTTCTGATTGATTGAGACCTTTAGCGAATTGTAGCCGCGCATCGATATCAGTGGGTAGTTGTTTGTGTGATTCAACCTTGCGTAGATTGGTTAGCAGGCCTCGGCCACTGGCGAGCTGGATGCTGAGTCCGGGGCGTGCATTCAGTTCCAGCATCAGCGGCCCGAGGTTACGGTCAATGACAATATCAACGCCCAGGTATCCCAGACCAACCGTGTCCGCACATTGCATGGCAAGCCGCAGGATGTCGTCCCAGTGGGGTATAACAATGCCGCTGGTTTCGTAACCGGTGTCGGGATGCCGATCCACAAGGAGATTATGATGGACGGCATTGGTCGTTTCACCCGTTGCGATATTGACGCCGAGCCCGACTGCACCCTGGTGCAGGTTCGCCTTGCCATCAGAATCACGGGTAGGGAGACGAATCATGGCGGCTGTCGGGATGCCTTTAAAGACAATGATTCTTATATCAGGGACACCCTGGTAGCTGATATGTTCGAACATGGGATCAAAATCGACGCGGTATTCAAGAATGGCCTTGTCGGGGACGCCGCCAAGACTGTACATACCGCTGAGAATATTCGACGTATGGTGTTGTATGGCCTCGATCGTGAGCAGGCTGCCATTTGCCTTGCGAAAATGGCTGCCCATGCGACCGTCTATGACCAGGATGCCGGTGCCGCCGCTGCCATGTGCCGGCTTGATCACCAGTGATTTGTGGTCGGCAAGGATGTTTGCCATGTCCTGTACCTGGTGCTCGATGCTGACCACGGCATAGAGTTCCGGCACCGCGATACCGTCTTCAATCGCCAGCCGCTTGGTTTCAAGCTTGTTGTCAACCAGCGGATAGAGTCTCCTCGGGTTGTAGCGCATGACGTAATCCGAGTTGCGCTGGTTCATGCCGAGTACGCCGCGTGCCCGCAGTTCCCGGGGGGTGGCAAAGAATCTCATCGTGCTTCCTTGTCGAGCATGCCTTTAAAGCGTACCAGCTCCGTCAGTCGGTAGCCGGTGTAGTTGCCCATCCACAGACACAGTCCCAGGATAACCAGCAACAACTCCGGAAATACGAAGACGAGATACATCAGGTTCTCGTTGGTCATGACCACGTAACCCAGGCAGGCAACGAACAGACTGCCAAGGCCCTGCAGCATCGCGTCCCTTGCACCGTTTTCCTCCCAGGTGATCGACATGCGTTCGATGGTCATGGCGAGGATAACCATCGGAAACAGCGAGATGGACAACAGGCGCTCGATACCGAGCTGGTTGGTTATCAGGCTGATCAACAACATGAGAATCACGACTATGACCAGCACCGAGGCCAGTCGGGGAATCAGCAACAGATACAGTTTCTCAAGGTAAAAGCGAATCAGCAGGCCAATCGAGACAATCAGGCTGAACATGATGACGCCCCAGAAGAGCTGCGTTTCCCGGAAGGCCATGGCAATCAGGATGGGCATGAAGGTGCCGAAGGTCTGCAGTCCGATGATGGTTCGCAGGAAGACGACCAGCAAGGCACCCAGCGGCACCATCAGCAGCAACTGGTAAACGTTCTGGTTCTGTACCGGCAGGGACAGCAGGGAAAACTCGGAAAAGAAAGAATCCCTGTTCGCGGCGCCCTGGCGGGCAACATCGATCAGTTCGGTGTAGGTGCGGGTCACCGAGAATCTTGACTCAAGGTCATTGCCGCCTTCAAGCGAGGTAATATCCTTGTCACCGACTTTCCAGACAAGATAATTAGCCGGGATACCCTCGCTGCCGGTCTCGGGATCAAAGGTCAGCCACTTATCACCATTGTGGACCTGCAGCAAGGGGCGCAGGTTGGCGTTATTTGCCGCATCGCTGATATCGATTCCCCAGATGCTGCGTGCCGGTATACGCACGCCTTTCAATACGTTGATGATTTCTTCTGTCCACTGACCGACGCTGCTTGCCTTGTCACGGATCAGTTCCACGTTTTCATTCGGTGCACTCGAATTAAGTTGCTTGAGTAGTTCCAGTGTGTATGACTCCACGTCGGCGGACTCTTCGCGCACATCATCAATAATGGCCTTGATTGCAGAGGCATAAGGCTCGGGATAATCGGGCGGTTCCGGGAAGCCGGGTTTACTGTCCCAGTCTATTCTCAGGTTCGAGCGGGCCACCGATATCCTGTAATACAGGGTCTGGTCGCCTTTTGCGCGACGTATGGCCCAGTCGGCCCTTCGGTTTTCATGTGTTTTTGCAATGGTGAGTCCGTAGCGGCTGGAGATGAAGTCCTCATCCAGCAACATGAAGCCCGGTATGTTCTCAGGAATGAACAGCGACAGTTTTGCCGGCTTGCCTGTACCCTCGAATGACACCTGCGCCTGCACGGTCCAGACGTCGGCGTTCTGTTCGGGGGTCAGTGGCAGTCCCAGCTCATAGGCCTTGTAGGCTGTGATCGTCAGGCCCAGCAGAATCAGTACCAGTGCCCAGCTTCTTGCAGTAATGTTTTTCAATGTCTTTTGGTCGCCATGGTCAGGGTGACGGGCAGTGTGCCTGGGTGAGAAAGGTGCTCTCGGGGTCAACGACCGCAACGCCTTGCAGGAACTCACGCCCCAGCAGCACATCGTATATATAATCAGTGCGTTGCGCGAGGGTGAATTCCGTGACATGCCTGCGCCCGTCAAAACAGATTTCCAGTTCAACCACGGCACGTCGGTCGTCATCACCGTCGTTATCCTTGATGCGTACACGTCGCACCTTGGGTTTCTCCATGTGCAGGGTGTGCTGCTTGTCATCAACGTCTTCCAGCAGCAGGTCGAATTTCACCCAGCGGTCACCGTCACGCATGAATGGCTCAACATTGACGGCGTGAATGGACGAGGTTTTGGCACCGGTGTCCAGCTTGGCCTTGATTACCAAAGCGGGTTCGACAAGGCTGATCTTTTCTACCCAGCCCGCGATGACCTTTCCGGATTCCGTGCTGCTGCCGTGAGCCATTGGGGCGGCCAGCAACAAAGCGACACACAGCCCATGTAAAAAATTCATGTATTGCCTCCTGGGGTTAGACGGCGGTGATTGCCGCCGGGGTTCGGTCTATGCCCGGGTGTTGATCCGGGATGCAGATTATATAGAAGGGGCGAGGTGATGTGAGGCAAATGTGAAAAAGTCATAAAGGCGTCCGGCGTAATGTAGAAATAACTTTAAATAAATATAAAAAAATACTGAATAAAATGATTAATAAAGTAAATATTAGTTGTTTTTCCAGTGGCGTGGCGTTGCTGTCGTGGCGGCGGCTCGCGTGACGCCACATTCCAATGTGCGCCTTAACCTTGTATATTACGCGGCCTTGTTTGCACCGGCTTGGTCCCGACGCCCTGCATTTGATTATTCAAAAAACTAGAGGTATATCATGGCTCTAAGAAATCGCCTGCACCGCAGCGAACTGGCTGTTCCCGGTAGTAACGTCCGCATGCTCGAGAAGGCGCCCACGGCCGGTGCTGACCTGGTCTTTCTGGATCTTGAGGATGCCGTCGCGCCGGATGACAAGGCGCAGGCACGGAAAAACGTGATTGAAGCGTTGAACGATCTGGACTGGTCGAACTGCAGTGTCTCGGTGCGCATCAATGGTCTGGATACCCATTACTGCTACCGCGATATCGTCGACGTGGTCGAACAGGCTGGCGACAAGCTCGATACCATCCTGATACCCAAGGTGGGTTCTCCCTCGGATATCCTGTTCGTCTCAACCATGCTGGAGCAGATCGAGGCGGCGAAGGGATTCGAGCAAATCAATCTCCATGTGCTGATTGAAACCGCACTGGGCATGGCCAATGTCGAAAGCATTGCACAGACCTGTCCGGAGCGCATGGAGGCCATGGTGTTCGGTGTCGCCGATTACGCGGCCTCGACACAGGCTCGCACCACCAACATGGGCGGCGCCAATACCGATTACTACACCCTGACGCACCCGGACAGCGAGGGCCGGCGTGAGCGTCACTGGGGCGACCAGTGGCATTTTGCCATTTCACGCATGGTGGTCGCCTGTCGTGCCTACGGCTTGCGTCCCATTGATGGCCCGTTCGGTGATTTTAACGACCCGGAAGGCTACAAGGCGGTCTCCCGCAGTGTTGCCGCACTTGGAGTCGAGGGCAAGTGGGCCATCCACCCGTCACAGATTGCTCTGGCCAACGAGGTGTTTACACCGCCTGCCGCCGAGGTGGATCGTGCGCGTCGCATCCTTATCGCCATGAAAGAGGCCGCGGCCGAAGGCAAGGGTGCCGTGTCGCTGGACGGACGCCTGATTGACGCGGCGTCCATTCGCCAGGCACAGGTGTTGGTGGACAAGTATGCGCAGATCGAGAAATCCCTCGCGGCCCGTAAATAACAGCTGTTAACAGCCTGAAAACCGGAGAAGTCTTTTGAATATTCACGAGTACCAGACCAAGGAACTGCTGCGCGGCTACGGCGTGGCGGTCCCGGACGGTCGCGTTGCACACAATGTAGACAATGCCGCCACCATTGCGGAAGAACTTGGTGGTGAACACTGGGTGGTCAAGGCGCAGATTCATGCCGGTGGCCGGGGCAAGGGCGGTGGTGTCAAGGTCGCTTCATCCATCGACGAGGTCAAGCAATTTACCGACGAGATGATCGGCTCTCACCTGGTGACGCCGCAGACCGGTGCAGAGGGCCGGCTGGTGCAGCGGGTCCTGATCGAACAAGCCTGCAACATCAACAAGGAATTTTATCTCGGTATGGTCATTGACCGTGCCACGCAACGCATCACCGTGATTGCCTCGGCCTCCGGCGGTATGAACATCGAGGAAGTCGCAAAGACCGATCCGGATCGTGTTATCCGCGAGGCGGTGGATCCTGCTATCGGCCTGGCCGGTTTCCAGTGCCGCAAGATTGCTGCAAGGATGGGGTTTACCGGCAAGCAGATTGGTGAGGCCGCCAGGATTATGCAGGCACTGTATCGCGCCTTCCGTGACAAGGACGCGCTGCTGGCGGAAATCAATCCGCTGGCTGATATCGACGACGGGAAGCTGATGGCGCTGGATGCAAAGATGTCTTTCGACGCCAATGCCATGTACCGTCGCCCCGACATTACCGAGCTGCGCGATTTCGATGAAGAGGATCCCAAGGAAGTCGAGGCGTCCGGCCACGGCCTGAATTACATTGCCCTGGATGGCAATGTCGGCTGCATCGTCAATGGTGCCGGCCTCGCCATGGCCACCATGGATGCGATCAGTTTTCACAACGGCAAGCCGGCCAATTTCCTCGACGTGGGTGGTGGCGCCTCGCCCGAGAAGGTCGGTAATGCCTTCCGTATCGTGCTGCAGGACCCGAATGTGAAGGCCATCCTGGTGAATATCTTTGCCGGTATCAACCGATGCGACTGGATTGCCGAGGGCCTGGTACAGGCGATGCGCGACTTGCACATCCAGGTGCCGATTGTGGTCCGTCTGGCGGGCACCAATGTTGAAAAGGGCGCGCCGATTCTCGAAGCTTCCGGCTTTCCCTTTATCATGGCTAACAATCTTGACGATGCGGCGACCAAGGTGGTTGCAGCACTGGAGGGCGCGGCATGAGCGTTTTCGTACACAAACATTCACGCGTCATCATCCAGGGTTTCACCGGTCAGCATGCGACCTTCCATGCGGAAGAGTCCATGAACAACGGCACCACGGTAGTCGGTGGCGTGACGCCGGGCAAGGGCGGGCAGGAACACCTGGGGCTGCCGGTTTTTGATACCGTGCACCAGGCGGTTGAGGAAACCGGTGCCGATGTCAGTGGTATCTTCGTACCGCCACCGTTTGCCGCGGATGCCATCATGGAATCACTGGAAGCCGGCATCGGCGTTATTGTGGTGATTGCCGACGGTATACCGGTACAGGACATGGTGCGGGTGAAACGCTATGCGGCCAACAAGAACGCCATCATCATCGGCCCGAACACGCCGGGCATCATTACACCGGCTGCCTGCAAGGTTGGCATCATGCCCTCGCATATCTACACACCGGGACGCATCGGTGTGGTGTCGCGTTCCGGCACCCTCAACTACGAGGCGGTGCAGCAGATGTCGGAGCTGGGCATGGGACAGACCACCTCGGTGGGCATCGGCGGTGACCCGGTCAACGGTACCGATTTCGTGACGGTGCTGCGTGCCTTTGAAGAGGATCCGGAAACGGAAGCCGTTATCATGATCGGCGAAATCGGCGGTCCACAGGAAGTCGATGCGGCCCGCTGGGCAAAAGAGAACATGAGCAAGCCGGTGGTGGGTTTTGTCGCCGGTGTTTCCGCGCCACCCGGACGCCGCATGGGGCATGCCGGTGCGATCATCTCGGGTGAAGCCGATACCGCCAACGCCAAGATGGACCTGATGGAAGAACTGGGTGTGCACGTGGTGCGCAATCCTGCCCTGATCGGCGAGACCGCCAAGCGCGTCTTTTCCTGAGTTACCCCGGTAATTGCATAGAGCCCGGCCTGAAAGCCGGTTTTGCTGCCAGTGAGGCTCTGGATCAGTGCTGTAGGAGCGCCGTCCCCGGCGCTCCTAAAACACAATTTAGACGAGACGCATTTTTAGCAATGATGAATAAACTTTTAGCAATGATTGGATGAATACTGATCGTCATTCCATTGAACCCGGGAATGATGGTCTGTTTTGCTTCTGCGATGAAAGCCTTTAATCCAGGGCTGTAAAAGTCGCTCCCTCAATTCCCGCCCCGGCAGAATATTGCGTTCTGTCCATCACGCCTGTCTTACACAATCTTCAGGATTGTCCTATCGATCGCCTCATTCCGTGTTGATAACGTGGCCACTGATTTGGAGTTCGAGTCATTTTCAGTTCATAAAAACAGTCAACGAGGAAACCTCGGCAATTGGCCAGTTTTCATTTTCAACGAGCCGTCAAGAGACTCCTGTTGCCGGGCCTGCTTATGCTGTTTCCACTCATCGTTTCCTCAGCCCGGCACCTCGCCGGTGACGTTGCACCTTTGAGTGATCCGGACGGTCAGCTCAATGTCGCTGACGTGCTCATCCTTGAACGATTCATCTTAAGTGAGTTAATCCCGACGGCCGAAGAATTGCTGATTGCCGATGTCGCTCCTCTCGGCGGACCGGATGGAGTACTGAACGCCGGTGATCTGGTGGTGCTGCAGAGAGCCGTGCTGGGGCTGATCAGCTTGCCGGAAATCAACATTGGCGCGACAGTGCCGGTTCTGTTTCCGGCCCTGTCTCCAACCCGCATCAGTCCCTATCCCGTTCTCGGAATGGCTGACCCCGGTATGGAAATTCGTATAAACGTCAATGGCCAACCGCAGGCCCCCGTCTTTGCAGACGAATCGGGCACTTTTCGGTTCTATGCCACGTTGCAGGCCGGGGCGAATACGGTCTTCGTGACGGCGTGGGACGGCATACAAGAGAGCAATGCGTCGAATACGTTGATGGTCGACTTCGTGCACACGCCACCTACCGCCGTTCACGGTGGTCCCTACAGCGGGGCCGTTAATTTCAAGACCTGGTTTGACGGCTCAGGCTCGTTCGACCGATATACCAATGGATTGACGTATCACTGGGACTTCGGTGACGGCTCTACGGGGACAGGGGTACAGCCAGCGCATATCTATACAACTGCCGGTAGCCATGTCGTCACACTGACCGTTTCTGCCAATGGTGAAATATCAGATCCGGTTACAACCACCGCGACGGTCAAGGAAACGGAGGTGCTTTATTTAGACAACAGCCAGGCATCGCCAAATATAAAAACGCTCATCAATGAAAAGGTCTATATCGTCCCTGAGACACAAGTATTGCCACAGTTGGCAAGATTGATCATCGAGGCGGGTACCGAACTCCGGTTCAGTCAGTTTGCAAGACTCGACATTCTCGGCAGTCTGGAGATAGAGGGCTCTGTCAATAATCCTGTTTACCTGACTTCACTCGATGATCGGCCGGGAAAATACGCAGGACAATGGGGTGGAGTATGGTTAACGGAATACAGCAGTGCAACCATTGATCATGCCGTGATAGAAGGCGCAAAGGATGCCATTACGATCTTCCACAAGGGTTCCGATGCGGTGATCAGGAACAGTCTGCTACAGAAGAATGGTGTCGGTATTCTGATGTATGCAGACAATCGTTATCATCAGGCTGTCAGGCCGCTTGTCAAGGGGAATACCCTTCGCGAGGGTGGTAGCGCGTTGCTTATATACGGAGATGCCAGACCACAGATTATCGAAGCTAATATCATCAGGCAGAATGATACCGGCATTCACCTGGTGGGTGACAGCATAACCGGAAACCCCAGGCCAGTTCTTAATGGTAATTCCATTGACCACAACTGGTACATGAACTATCTGGCCAATATCACCTATCCGGAACAGACCCTGTTACTCGATGCAAATGACAACTGGTGGGGCACTGATGACCGCGTGTTGATTAACAGGCAGATCAGGGACTCGCGTGATGAAGGTAATCGAGCCACTGTCAACATATCACGAATCAAGACGTTGCCTCTCGACGATGAATTGTTGCTTGATCCTGTTTATGACGAAACGATCGATAAACCCTACACCATAAAAGGCACCGCACCCGCAGGTGCAGAGGTGACTGTCTATGCATCCGGGGCGGATGTCTATTTTGCAGGAACGGTGACTGCCGATGCAGATGGCAGGTTTTCCATCGCTTACATATTCCCGGAAGAAGGCTATTACAGTTTCTTCGTGCGCCGGGTTGAGAATGGTCGGGAAGTCGAGGAATCGGAATGGACGATGAACCGCATCTATTACACACCGACACCCTGGTGGAATGATGTGCCGGTGATTAACCCGGTCAGCAGTCCCACATCGCTTAACCCGGTAACAATCAGCATTGTCTCGGATCTGTATTTCCAGGAGGCCAATTTATATATCAACGGGGTGCTGCGGGATAGTGCTTCGCAAACTGACTATGATGACATCACTTTTGATACCGTCCTCGATGTTGGAACCAATACCATCCATGCAACGTTCCTGACGCCCGACGGTGAAAGCACGCCATCCAGTCCGATTGTCGTCGACTATATTCCTGACGGATCATTATCCGCTTATAGCGGAGGGGCGGTGAACAGTGATCTGGTTCTGCCGCCACAGCCTGAACCCTATCAAATCAGTGCTGATATCGAGATAGGATCGTCTGCCAGGCTTACTGTTCTGGCCGGCGCCGTTCTTGAATTCAGTAACGGGACACGTATTCTTGCAGAAGGCGAGCTGAATATCCTGGGTGAACCCGGCAACCCCGTTCAACTGAGGTCGTCAGCCTCCAGTCCCTCACCAGGTGACTGGGTCGGTATAGAAATACCGGCAGGTTCAAATCGTAAAACCCGCATCCAACATGCCCTGATTGAGCATGCCGCCGTCGGTGTCTGGTTTAATGGCGGTTCAGCCACTGTTGACCACTCGACCCTGAAGAATAATTTCTATGGCTTCTATATCGACGCAGGCGCAGAGCCCGTCATTTCCAATAATGATATCCAGGAAAACGCCGTCGGACTGTGGGTCACAGCTGCATCCATCCCGATCATCTACCCGCACAACACCATTACAAACAATACACAGGGCATCAATCTTGTCGGCTCCCGCTTGCCCGGCGGAAATCCAGTGCCGGTTATTCACGAGAACAATATTTATGCCAATACCAGTATCGACCTGCTCGCCGACGATTATTTTTCTTCCCAGTCCGTAACGATCGACGCGAGGGGCAACTGGTGGGGTACTGCATCGAGTTTCAGCATCGATAGTCAAATCTTCGACAGTCATGACAACCCGGAAAACTCACCCACCGTGGACTATCTGCCGGTCCAGTCGGCAATATTGACGGAAACATCACCGCTGACACCGGCGCTGGATTTGGCAATCCCGAGTACCAATGCTTCAACCTATACCGTCAATGGCAGCAGCGAACCGAACCGGGAGATTCAGCTCTATCTAAACGGCCAGCTGGAAGCGACGCTGACCAGTGATGCGGAAGGGCGCTTTAGTCAGACGATGACCCTTGTCCAGGGCAGTAACACTCTGTATGCCATTGCCATCAATGGATCTGAGCAGAGCTTGCCCTATCTGATATACACGGTCGACAGTGACGCGATTGCGCCGCTGATTACACTCACCAAACCGGCCGAGGGTGAGTTGGTGAGCTATGCGACATTTATCGGACAACTGGATGAAGCTGCCATGCTGACTATTAATGGCGAGGCGGTGACTGTTAATCCTGATAACGGCTTCACGCATGCACTGGCCGGACTTTTGCAGGGGCTCAATGTCGTCGAATTGATCGCCACCGATCTGGCCGGTAACAGCAGTACCCTGAATATGTCGTTTACTTTGGACAGTCAGCCGCCCGCGATTCCGGATACCGATCAAATAACAGTTGCTAGCCCTGATGCAGGCCAGGTAACGGTTTCGGCGCCAGCGGGCAATGCAACAGCTGGCGATAGCGTGACCCTTACCAACGCCCGGACGGGCGAGTCCATGCAGGCCACGGTGAATGGAGATGGTAGTTATGCCATCCCGATTGGAGCACAGGCCGGGGATGATATCGTTATCCTGGTAAATGACCCGGTGGGTAACACCACAGCGTCGCGTATCCTGCAGGTGGCCGGGACAGCGCCTGCGCCGAGTGTGACGGTATTGACACCACTGGACGGCATTACCGTCAATACGAGCCATGTCGGAGTCAGCGGCACCTTTCAGGGGCCGGCCAATGTCGGCATCACCGTCAATGGCAACTCGGCACAGATTATCGACAGTACCTTCTGCGCGGCTAATGTTTCACTGGTGACCGGTAACAATCAGCTGGATGTGGTTGCGACTACGGCGGATGGGATATCAATAACCCAAACGATTACTGTGAATAGTACAGGCAACAGTCTGGTCGAGTTAGAGGCAGATGCCGAAGTGGGCTATGCCACCCATACCGTCACATTCAGCCTCTCGGAAAACACCGGTGTCACACTGGCAACGATAGAATATGATGTTGATGGAAACGGGGTGACGGATTACACCACAACCGATCCTGCCGCCACATTTCTGCACACTTACACATCACCGGGCTGCTATACAGCGACTATGACGGCTACCGATTCCACGTCCGGCATCTATACCAGTTCACGGACAATAGTCGTGACGCAAGCAGACAGGCAAACAGCCATGTTGCGCAGTGTCTATTATCAGTTGCTGGATAATCTTCGTAGAGGCGATATACCGGCTGCCATAAAAGCGTTTACGGCTACGAGCCAGGAGAGGTTCGAATCGCTTTTCACAGCGATGCAGCCAACGCTAGCCATATTAGCTGATTCGCTGGGAACGGTTACCCGGACACAGATCGGCAGCGATATTGGAGAAATAATTGTTAAACGGGAAAAGAACGGGATCCCTTATGTGTATACCGTTAATTTTATTCGATCGGAATCCGGATTGTGGCGAATTGAGGACATGTAGCTATGACTAAGTCAGAAAAAACTCTATGGGCATTCTTGCTATATGCCGCGATCATATTGCTGACAGCTTGCTCGACTGGCAAGTACTCGACGGCAGCGCAACCGGTGGAGGGAGTGATCACGCATTACGAGACCGGTGAGCCGATTCCGGATGCCTTTGTAGTCGCTCGCTGGACGGGTACCTCAGGTGGTCTGGGTCATAGCGGTGGTGCGATCTGTTTTCATGTCGAGGTAACCAAGACCGATGGGGCAGGGCGTTACTACATCCCCGTACCGGAAATACGTCAAGAGTATGCGAATTACCGCAAGCCCCGGATTCTGATTACGGCCTACAAGCCAGGGTATCGTGAACCATACTGGGTGAATGATGTGCCGGCGCCGTCTGATAAGTTGATAGGTGTTCAAGAGTCCCCGCAAGAAAGAATCGAGTACTTGACTGATGTTAATAAAAATACCAGCTGTATGCAGGCAGGGAAAGTGAACAAGAATCTGATTCCGATATATGACGAGCTTTATATATAGAAATAGAAAATCGGCGTTTAGCAAAGATGAAAAGATAAAGGCGTTATCATTTTTGAAAGATGTTGAAGAGCTTGAACTCGATGATGGGGAGGCAAGCACACGGTTTTATGAGAGGCTGGAAGAAATTGAATGAAAAGGTTCGTTATATTTACCATATTATTTCTGCACCTCTGCAATCATTTGGACGTCGAGTGCATTCGAATTGGCTACGCATGGAAAGTTGACATATGAGGCATACCAACAATCTACTTGTCATCTGATGTGAATTTAGTAAATATTATTGGGCTCGAGAACTCGATACTATCAAACCGTTTGGACTAAATATATATAGATCGTATGGTAATATCGTAATGAAAAGAGATGCACCTACTGAGAAATTTACTGCTGACTATATTGATGAGAAATATTAGGTTTAGTGAATAATCCTTTACCATAGCCGGCTGGCTTATGCGTGGCGCAATTCGCGAGGACGACCACAAAAAACTGAATAACGGCATCTGCAACATCAACCCACCGAATAGCGGGTTTGACGAAGATCCTTACCCCTCACCACCCGACCGCCCGCTGCACCATTTCTATGATCCGGTGAACGACAAAGGGTTGTTTGCGCTTATTTCAGAGAAGAACCCGGACTGGGCTATCGGGGCGGATGATGCCTTTGCTGCTGCAGTGAGCGAAGACAACTCGCGGCGCAATCACTTTACTGTATTCGATGCTATCGAGTCGATGTACCGGGCGCTGACCGGGCGTGAAAGTGCCACCGGTACAACCGCAATTGCACCAGACGGATACACAGGTACCAACGAGGAACTGCGTAATGCCTACTGGGCGACCACGTTTCGCTCACTGGGTGATGTTGTGCATCTCGTGGAAGATGTGGCACAACCCCAGCATACAAGGGCGGACCCGCATTCAGGCGATTGTTACGACATAGTCAGTGGCATCGTCGGACATGCAAGTTTCTTCGAACGCTATCTTGAAGCGCGGGTTACCCAGGATAAAAATGCTGTAGATAAAGTCAATGAGACGGGTATCAAGGTAACGACCTATTCACCACTTGTAATCGGAGATTACCCAAAACCGGCCTTTGATCGCTACAGTGATTACTGGAGCACCCGGGAAGGGCTGGATGGTCGCGGGATGGCGGACTACAGCAATCGGGAATTCTTTGCGGCAGGAAGAAACCTGGGTGACAGGACAGTGCCCCCTGTCGGTCCTTACTACTATTCATCGCCAAGCAACGAGCCTGATGACTTTAATGCCTTCTATAGCTGGGATGAAGAAGAAGGCGGGTATCACACATATCTTGAACACATGGTTATGGATCGCCAGACCCCGGCTTACACGACAACTTCAATTGCTACAAAGCAAAGCATCTTTCTGGATAATTCGCAAACATATGCTATTGAGAAGTACAGTCTTGATCAGGATATTTACGATACTCAGGCGAATTTATTGCTACCCCGCGCCGTCGCCTATAGCGCCGGCCTGATCGACTACTTCTTCCGTGGACGTCTGCATGTCAAGGCGGTCACCGAGGAAGACGCAAGCCACCTGCGTGTAATCATCGAAAATACCTCAAAATGGCCAGACGACAACACCGGTTTGCCATTTCTCTCTGGCGGTACCTTTGGTTTTTACTACACATCAATCGACGGATCACGTCTACCCCTTGTGGTATCACAGGCAAGCACTTCTGCAGGGATAGAACCGGCGCTGGTTGCGGGGGCGGCACAGCTGCAGGAAGACATGCCGGGCGGTGCGCTGATTGAATTCGTTATCGACAAACCCGGCACCGACATCAGTGTGACTGAATATTCCTCTTTGGTTGTTGTATACAAGGGCATCATCGGACAGGAAGAGGGTGTCGCCGCATCGGTATTCACTTCCGGTGGCTTGATGACCTTCCTCAATGACGATCAAGTAACACCTGATACGTTCACTCCATTTCTCTCACATGACGATGGAGAAAACTGGAGAACGGGTACCAGCGTAATCGATGTTGATGCCTCGACAAGCGGTCATGAACTCTTTTACATGACATACCTTGGAGGCCAGAAACTGCTGGGCTCGGTTATCAGCAATACGGGTCAGGCCATGGTCTACCGCTCTGATGACATGGGTCGGTCATGGACGGTTAAGCCTGATCCGGCACCCATGAAGGCACCTGACGGTGAATATTATGTCACCCACAATACCAAGACCTTCACTGGTGGCAGTAGTCTGATAAAGATGAATGTCACACCCGGTGCCACCAAGGTGGATGGGCAGTACGCTGATTACACGATCTACTTTTCTGACGATTCAGGACTCAACTGGACTGCTGGCAGTGCCATTTCAGGTGTTTATTTACCCAGAGGGGTCATCTACCTGGGACGGACCGGCAATACACTCGCCATCCCGACACCGGAGGGTGAGACAAGAAAGAAGGCCTATGCCTTTGTCGGTGTGTATGAAGATCCAGACACGGGACATTACAGAGTCGGTGTCTACCGGTCAGACGATGACGGAGTGACCTGGCCAAGGGTAAATACGGTTGAATTCGATGATTCGATTACCCGGCTTGACCCGGCTAATCATGAAAAGGTCAATTACAATATGGTTTATATGGGGGTGGGCCGGCTCCTGATGAACTACGTTTCGTATGACGGGTCCGGATACAGTAATGGCTTCTATATTTCTACCGACCGGGGTACCACGTGGAGCCCGGCCGGTGCAGTCCCTGCACCGAACGACAGGCAGTCCTATGCCAGTAATACCCCGAAAGTTACCTCACTCGTGTATCTCGGGAATAACAAGGTCTATGGCCAGGTCGCGCTTGAGTTGTTCAGCCAGTCATTACATGCCTTGTATCCTGATTATCCCAACTATGAATCCTACCTGTTTGACATAACCCCGGAATCAGGGCTTTCACTGGACCACGCCGTGACCGGACTGAATTACACCGGGGAGTTGATCCCGGTTGCAGGGAATACATCCAATTACTATGAAAAGGAACTCTATCATCCATTTGTCTATGCCAATGACAATGGTGCGGTACCGGGGTTATACGATTGAGTGGCGAGTGTTCAGCCAGTTCTAATCGCTTGTTGTGTATCCCTCCGGGTTCGATCCATCCACAAGCACATGATCGAATACTGGCGGACCTTCATCACCATAATATTGGATATAGTTTTCCCAGTCCTTCAACTTGGCCAGATCGCGCGCATTACCCCGGTGAGCCATTCTGCGTCTGCGAACCTCCCGGGCGCACTGTACGTAATGAACCTCTATCGAGCTTCCCAGATCGCGTTCAAGTCTCGACGGCCAGTCCGGGTCTTTAATCTCCTTTGTGAAGGGGCCGACGATGACCACATCCTGAAAAGGCAGGTTTTCCCTGGCGATGTCGAAGAGTGTGTCGTAAATCGGTTCGCGAAAGTTTTGCTTGAAGTACCCGGAGTCGCGATCATCCTGACTATGTCCGGATTGAACCAGCGCGATACGAACCAGTCGCTCGGTCACCGTGTCAATGTCGAGCAGGGTCGCGGACCTGGCGGCAGCCAGTTGCCTTGCATATGTAGATTTACCTGCGCCGGGACTGCCGCAAACTATATAGGAGGTGTACATTCTTTAATCCCCGGACGATAGAGGACAGGTTTCTCCGGCAAGAAATACTGGCTCAAATGTCTGCAAGGTAGTGAGCTATGGAATTTCCTCGATATAGGTTCGCGCAATCGGGGTTTGCACATAGTAACGTTTCTTGCCCTCCTTAACCCAGAAATAATAATAGCCTTTCTCGGGTTCGGACGTGACCTTGCTGTCACGCACCTCCCAGCTTTTTACATGCTCACCATCCGCGTAGGTCACCCGATAATTTCCCTCGAGCCAGGTGACCCCGAGACGGGTCAGGCGGTTCTGCTGTTCTTCCGTGCAGCCACCCAGCAGAAGGCCAAGGCATAACAGGAACAGGATTCTGGGTATCATGATCGTCTCGAAATACGTTGTTTGAAAGGAAGGCCTCAGAGTCTTCTGTTTTTCCAGAGCAGTATAATGGATACTGCTGCCAGCCCCAGGACGACTGCCTTGACAAGGTTTCCCGTGTTCAAAGTGACTGCTGTGGGTGGCTGTATCCAGCAATATCAGATCCTTGCCTTGTTGCTCCAGTTCGGACAGTGCCCTGCACAGGTTCCGGGCACCATGGCGGAAAACTTCGGGCGTCTGCTGTTGTCGCCGACGCTTCCAGGCGCTGGCACATGCCTGTGGGTCGATATCGATAATCACAACATCACGTCCCTGTTCGCTCGCCAGCGCAGCAAAGTGTAGGCGGAGGGTTACTTTCCCGGTGCCGCCTTTCCGGGCAAGTAAACAGATCGTTCGCATGTTCGCTTAATAACTCTGATATTGCTTACTATCGCGCATGTATTCTGCACCGATTCCCACTATTTATCCATTTTTCCGCAGTCCAGACGCAAGCAACTCGCAGCGAAACGTGACCGGACTGACCCGGACACAAGTCTTCCGGGTCAGTCGATTGTGCTTGAAGACCTGTGCGCTACAGGCAGAAACATCATGTGTCGGCAGAGGGGCGCTATGAATAGCCCGCGCTGCCGATTTCAGGCCTTGCGTTTGGATGATGTGTGCAGCGCACACTTTTCCCGCTCACCCTGGAACAGGCTGAATCCCTCCTGTTCCTCGATATAGTTGAGTAAATCGATAATGTGATTTTGGGCATCTGCGAGACGTTCGCGACCCTCTATATCATTTGCATCACCGGCCTTGCGCAGCGACTCGAGGCTCTGTTTCACAGCCTGGCTATCCTTCAGGGGAGATTGTCCAAGGCGTTCCTTGAAGTCGTAGTAGGATATGGTGTCCAGTTCATGTCCGTGTTCAAACTCCATGGTGTGCATGATTATCTTGCCGAGCGCCTTCTGCTCGGGCAGGAAGAAATTAAATGGTCCAACCGGATGTCCCGCTGTTGAAGTGGCAAATGCCTTGCGTACAGCGGTCGTCAGTTCGATCACCATCGGATCCTGAGTGTAGGGGCCGTAGCGATTCACTGCGGCAGACCAGCCAAAGTAACGCACGATGAGGTAAAGGGTCTCCTCGGCGTAGCTGCCATCCGGATAGCGCTCCTTGAGAACATCAAGCCCGCCGAGTTCCAGAATCTTGTAGATCCGGCTTTGCAAATCTTCGCAGGCCGACAGGAACGGGTTGACATACAGCGCTGTTATACGCATACGTTGCTTTTCGCGCTCCTGCTCGCGGCCGTGTGCCCAGGTCAGGACAGCCCATGTCCCCATTGCCAATGGAATCAGCCATTGCATGATTATCCCCCGTTTATATGACTATCAAAAATTCTGAAAACACCTGCCATTTTGCACTCTTAAGGTTAGTCTGCCATCCCTTTTAGTCAAGCTTTGGGTCGCTGTTGCGGGATTGTGCGAGTACATCGATGCATCCGCTGACGAGTGGGCCCTTGATCTGGATGGCTAACCCGCCGACTGCACCCGCCTGGTTCGCACACACCTCCTGACCGTTGCGCTGTGGCTGTAGTATCGAATGGCCGTTTCACCAATCAGTTGGCTGACGGCTATTACCGACGTACCCCCCACTATGGCTTTGGTGCGTGGTTCAAGATTAAACACATGGGGTAGCAGGGATGTGCCGGAGGCCAGCCCCGAGGCAGCGATAATCACGGCCATTTCCTTCAACCGTGCTCGATCATCAATATCGTGGCCGAACAGCAGCGCGATCTGCAACAGCAACGTCATGTTCAGGCGGATCATGACCGAGGATCCCATGGCGATGCCGACAAGCTTCAATGGAGGACCGAGCGCAGGAACCAGCATCGGCAGGTGCATCAGGGCGCCACCCAGCAGCGACAGTGGCGCCTGACCCGAGACAAAGCGCCTCGCCAGCTGCGTCGGATCGTCGTCGGGATACTGCTCCTTCATCATCTGTACCTGCTTGCGTATTTCACTCTTGCGCAGGCCCATAAAAAAGTAGAAAAATTTCTCGGTCGATAGCCCCCAGTGTGTCGTCGCTGTAAGCGAATACGTTGCCATTGATTGCCTCTTTAGCTGATATGCGCAGGACCATCGTTCTCTTATGTGTATCGTGAGTATAAGCCACGCCTGTCGACAGAATCGAGCAATTAATTGCTATCTTCTCGTCAAATCATTTCATGAGGCAGGTTCAAATCTTGCCAAGCCCCGATTTTACCAGTGAGCTATCTGCCGGCACGAATAATCAGTGCGTCCAGCAACCAAGATCAGGAATCACTAGCTGACGGTGTCGCAATGCTAGTCATTGCTTGATGAGTGAAAGTACCTCCCTGATGTGTGCCACTTATCGTTTATTAAATTATTTGGATTGCGTTACAGAACTGTCCACTTTTTCCAGACTCCAGGCTTTTTCATCTGATGGTCGCCCGCAGTCAGTTTCTGGTGATTAGGGCTATCCGGATTGTTGCACCAGCCCATACTCTGCGTGATCACCTGTTTCTTATCGTCGGAGACCTTGCGCATGCCACCCCAGAACTGGCAGGTCGCGCATCTGCTCTCCAGTGCAGCGTCAACCACCAGTCCCTCTCCTGAATCACCCTGGTGGTGCTCCTCTGTTGCATGGGCTGTGAGTGCTCCAAGTGCAGCCGCACCTGCAAGCAGTTTGCCAGTGACGGCCAGGAAGTTGCGTCGTGATTTATCATTCATGCTGTCTTCTCCATATTTCTAACTCTGATTCATATGTCTTGCGACAATGCCTATCCATGTCCCTGGATACGGGTAAATGTTTTGATGCATGTCAGCATTGGAACGATTCGAGTCATCCGACCAAACGACTCAGCTATATACCCGCGAAGGTCTGAAAATCTGCCGCAGCTAGCTCTTACCTGGAATCCTGTGAATTTCAGGATCGCAGCAAACTCCACGTGGGCATTACCGACTACAGAACTTCGCTGCACGACTCTGGCATCAGACATATGACTCCCCGCATTCATAACATACAACTGTTGGCTAGATCACTGTCGCTCCGGTTCTTTCCGTATGACAAGCAACCTATAAACCAATCAATTCAGCATGCAGGTTTTGCTTCTTCGCAGCATTCACAAATTCAATGGAATTAATGGCATCCGGGTTGTATTCAATTAGCAGTAGATGTGACTTTTCGTCATGACAAGCCGCTGCTATTACACCATTCATTGCCAGCAGGACATCACGGAACTTTTCACGTTCATCATGTGATGTATTTTCATCGATGTGTAAAGTAACCTCTGCAAGCTTGGTATCCATACTGGAGCCTCCTTCTTGATGCTGTTTGTCATTCAATTTCATAGTTTGAGATCCTCTCATGGCGAACTCTCACATAAATGAGAAGGAAATGCATTGAGGGAGATCAAGTATTACTCGAGGAAGAATGCGACATAGTGTCGCGTTAGGGGTAATAGAATCGTTTGGAAACTTTTTAGATCTTATCGATGCAAATTAGAAGGGTCATGAAGGAGGAACAGGCAGAGTACCCAAAATCGAACACGCTCGAACCGGGCGTGACGAAATCCTTAGTGAATTCCCCCATAAACCCGAAAAAATCCAATAATTTGGCATTGCATTTTCTACCAATCCATAAAATACTATCACTTATCACCAAGGTAATGAGCCATGATGACTACAAGAAGACAACCGGGTGACAGGCGATGGTTTCCTGCTGAATTCCCGCTGACAGACTGCAAGGGGCTCCTTGTAGCTGTTGATCGCCGTCGACTGCCGAATCGTCGGAGGGTGAAAAATCACTTGGTGGGCGATGATTACCGCCCTGCGTCCGACCCGTAAGGTACCGATTACAGGATCTCCCGGAACTGTAAGCCAGAAATCTGAACGTCTGCTGTCGTTCAGGGTTGTCAGATGGTTGCCTCCAAATCGCAAGCCCATCAGCCTGCTGAAAAGCTCAACGTGCAGGTGTGTAATAATTATAAACAAGTATTGCCATTCATGCCCGGACATTCGTGGCCGGCGTACCGATACGGAAAATCCTGCCGACACCACCACCGATCGATAACGACCCGAAGGTGAAAGCTGTGTCCCAGTAGCGGGGAGCCTCCCCAGTCATAGCGTATCGGTAGTAATGCGTGTAAAACCGGTTCTTTATTCCATAACTACAGGGGTTCTGAATTATGTTACGCCTGTTGGTTCAAGCCATCGCTCTATTGCAGATCCTGCTGTTGCTGGTGGGTTGTGCTGCCTCCCCACCACAAAGCGAGTCACTCGACTACAGAGCCCGGGCTGAAACCCATGTCGATGGTGGCGTTCGGGTATCCGCTGTGGTCCTGAGCCCCGAGGAAACAGTAGACACCTTTTCCACGCCGCTTGCAGAGAAGGGGATTCAACCCGTGTGGGTAGAGATCGACAACCGGGAAGAGGAGGAATTTGCAGTAATGCTGCTTAGCATTGACCCGGATTACTTCACACCCTCAGAGATTGCCTGGCGATTCCGCGGACAGGGTGAGATGGGTTTTGACGACACGATGGCGTTATTCCTGGAAAGACACGTACCTGTGCTTATTCAGCCGCACAGTACCGTGGCAGGTTACGTGTATACAAACCTTGATCCAGGCGCCAAGGCCTTTGCTGTCGAGCTTATCGGTGAGCGTGATATTCGCTCATTTGAATTCGTTCAGGTTGTACCGGGTTTTGAAGCAGACTTCATGCAAGTCGACTTCCATCAGCTGTATGAGCCAGACGAGATCCAGGACCTGGATCTTGAAGGTCTGCGCAAGTACCTGGATAATCTACCTTGCTGCGTACTGGGTGGCGATCAGGAAACACCCGGCGATCCCCTTAATCTGGTGTTCGTGGGTGATGGGCGGCATGTGCTTGCGACCCTTGTGCGCAATGGCTGGGATCTCACCGAAACGATGCGTCGCGATACAGCGTGGCGAACCGCTGCCTCGTCAGTATTTGGATGGCACTACCGTACATCGCCTGTGTCACCTCTCTATCTCTTCGGTCGATCCCAGGACTTTGCGTTGCAAAAGGCGCGCCACTCCGTAGATGAACGCAACCACCTTCGGCTCTGGCTGGCGCCAGTCACCCTGGATGGTCAGAATGTGTGGGTGGGCCAGATCAGCCGCGACATCGGCATAAGGTTTACCAGCAAGACGTTTGTGACCCACAAGATAGATCCTGTCGTCGATGAGGCACGACTGTACATTACCCTGGATATTATTGCCTCGGAGAGCTTGCACGCGTTTGGGTATGTCAAGGGCGTTGGATACTCCGACCGTGAGTCCCCTCAATTCAACTACACCAAGGATCCTTATTACACCGATGGCCTGCGGGTGGTGCTGATCCTTGGCAAAGAGCGAAATCACCTCTACAACCTTGAGTTCCTGCCATGGGAGCAACCAGGACAAGCGGCAGCAGGGTCAGATAACGCTGATCCACAGACTTCGAAATAATCCTTCATTTATTAAGTCCTGCAAGGCATCGCGATGCTAATTTTTTCGTTGTTATTCAGAGTCAACACGACACCATCGACCCTCGCGGCAGCTGGTGGAATGACTCTGATCTTGCTGGTAGTTGATCTATATCATTGTGACTTATTCAATACCCAATTTTAATATGCCCAAAGGCAATTCAACTGAAAATTGGTTAAGGAGTAAACACATGCACATGAAACTATCGGTAGTGATGTTCAAGGTGCTCCTTCTGGCCGGTATCCTCCTGCAGAGTGCTTGCAGTCCCACTGAGAGTGAATCGAGTGCCGATGTGTTCCAGTACGATCAGGCGGCATTGACCGGCGCAAAGCCCTGGACGGCAGCGGAATTTCAGAACGATCCGCAAGAGTTCCAGTTTGTCGTCATTGGCGACCGCACCGGCGGCGCCAATGTGCAGGAGACGTTCAAGCTGGCCGTCGGTCAGCTCAACCTGCTTCAGCCGGAATTCGTCATCAACGTCGGTGATATCATCGAGGGCTACAGCGACGACAAGGCTGAACTGAATGCCGAGTGGGATGAAGTCGATGCCATGCTCGGCGAGCTGAAGATGCCGTTCTTCCGCACGGTCGGCAACCACGATATCGCCAACGACACCGCAAAAGAGGTCTGGCTGGAACGGCACGGCGCCACGCGCTATGCCTTCGTCTACAAGGACACGCTGTTCGTGGTGCTGGATAGTGAGGACCCGCCGCGCACGCCTCCCGAGGGCATCAAGGAAAAGCTCAACGAATATAACCGGCTGCAGACAGAGGATCCGGAAAAGGCGAAATCCATGCTGGCGGAGTTCATGGCCGACGAATCGGTCGTCGCCGGACTGGGCGAGCCCGTTGACTTCAGCGACGAGCAGATTGCCTGGCTCAACGACACGCTGGCGCAAAACGCCGACGTGCGCTGGACCTTCCTGTTCCTGCATGACCCTGTCTGGGAAAACCCGTCTGTGAGCTTCAAGGTGCTTGACCAACTGCTCAACAAGCGAGATCACACGTTCATTGCCGGGCACCTGCATTACTACGACTACGACAACATCGACGGCCATGAGCACATCACGATGGGTCCCGCAGGCGCCTCCTTCCATGCGGAAGGTCCCGGCAACGTCGATCACATCATGTGGGTGACCATGACCGAAGACGGTCCCGAAATCGCCAACATCGCGCTCAAGGGCGTGTTCGACCGCCAGGGACTGGACCCCTCCCTGTTCGGCGCCTATGACCGCAAGGGCGCGGAGGCCGAAGCGCCGGAAGCCGAGGCGGCGCAGTAACCGCGAAGGCAGACCGTCCGCCCGGAGCACGATCCGGGCGGACGGACACGACAAGCAACACCAATGAGGAGTCAGAGAACAATGACCAAGCAGAATCAGTCTTTCCTGTGGACGGGTTGCGCAATCGCGCTGCTCGCCCAGCCCTTGTACGCCAGCGAGCCCGGCAGCGCCGAGGTGAACCCGTACATGGGCGCCCCGGTCGCGTTGGGCAAAGCGCCGAACGGGGCCATTGCCAACCAGAAGCTCCTGGACGGCATCGACAAGGTGAGTTGGTCGGAGCCGACGATCGAGCAGCCTGTCGAGGGGATCTGGGTGTTCGGTGGCTATGGACTCGCCCCCATCAGCGTCATCGACACGGACGAAGGACTGATCCTGTTCGATACGGGCGACACCAAGCACGATGGCGAACTCCTGCTGGAGGCGCTGCGCACCGTCAGCGACAAGCCCGTGAAGGCCATCATCTACGGTCACTCCCATACCTGCATGGGCGCGGGCGTCCTGGCGGAGGGCAACGAGGATGTCACGATCATCGGTCATCCCGGGCTCAATGCGGTGGTCGAGCAAAATGCCAAGGCGGCCGGCGCGCCGGCCTATTTTCAGGAGCTCGGCCCCTACCTGACGGCCCGCATGCTGATCCAGTTCAACGCCTTCATGCCGAGTGAGGGCCCGGATGCCTGGGTGGTGCCGACCAACCTGACGAGCGCGGAAACCGCTTTCTTGCCCGTCAATACCCCGGTCGAGGATGAACAGGTCATGACCGTGCTGGGGGAGAAGATGCAGTTCTTTACCAGGTACGGGTCCGATGACAAGGTGCATACGACGGTTTGGCTGCCGGATCGCAAGATTGTCTTTACGACCCTGCTGTGGAGCGGACCGCCCCAGTTGTATTCGTTGCGCGGCGACGTGTTTCGCGATCCGCGCGAGTGGATTGCCGGGCTCAAGCTGACCCGGGACCTCGAACCGGAGGTGCTGATCTCCGCCGCGGCGCGCCCCGTAGTTGGCAAGGAGGAGGTGCGCAATAGACTGGAAGGCTATCTGGACGGGGCGAGCTTCGTGCTGGATCAGACCCTGCGCGGCATACTCGGCGGGAAAGGTCCGGACGAGCTGCGTCACCTGGTGCGGTTGCCGGACTATCTCGACGAGGTGCCAAACAACCTGCAGAGCTACGGCGAGGTGTCGAGCTATCCGCCGGCGATCTTCTACCAGGCGGTCGGGTGGTACGACAACGATGCCGCGAGGCTGAAACCCATTCATCCGCTCGAGGAGGCGCGCCGGATCGTGCCCTTGATGGGTGGGCGCGAAGCGGTGTTGGCTGCCGCGGCCGCTGCCATGAACAAGCAGGAGTTTGCCTGGGCGGCCCAGCTGATCAATTACCTCTATACGCTCGATTCCGAGGACGAAGCGGTGCGCGGCCTGAAGGCCGAGGCACTTCGACAGATGGCCTATGTGTCCACGGGGGCCAACGACCGCGCGCATCTGATGTCCCAGGCGCTCGCGTTGGAGGGCAAGGTCACGCTGCCGCGGTTGGTCCCGCCGGCTGCCGAGACCATCGCCGCGTTCCCGTCCACCTTTGTCGACTATTTCCGCGTGCGCATCGATCCCGCCAAGAGCGGCGAGACCGACGCCGTGCTGCGGTTTGACTTCGGCGACGGCAACAGCGCCGGACTGCACGTCCGCCGCGCCGTCGCGGAGTTCATCGAGAACCCCGACGCCTACGTGCGTCAACCCGACATCGTCCTGAAGCTCTCGGGTGACACCTGGGCGAAGCTGTACCTCAGTGAGGCGACCCTCGATGACTTGATGGAGAGCGGGGATCTCGAGGTGGCCGCTGGCGATGCCGCTGTTGCGGCGCGCGTGCTCGATGCATTCGATCGCTACGACGCACGCAGGGCGGTGGTCGTGCCGCCGACCACGCTGGTCCAGGATCACATGTGAATTGCGATGGAGTTACCGGTGCGGCAGATGAAGGGCTTCAGCCGCTTGGAGCGCTGAAAATGGCCTGGCCTGCCGCGCAATACGGAAAGCGCTGAATCGTTAGGCGCTTCCCGGGGTCCGGTTGCGGGCCGAGGACAACCAGTCAGAGGAGGCAGAGATGAATGTAACTGGCCGATCGATCATGGCAGCGGCGATCGCTGCACTGGCCATGTCTGCCACGGCAGACACCGTTGAATTGACTGACGAGCAGTTGGAAAACCTCGTCGAGCGTTCGTATCAATACGTCGCCATGTACAACGTGAACAACAAGTTCGCGTTGAAACACGGCGGGTGGAATACCTGTGATGCTGACACACAGCTCAAGGATCACACCATGCGCGAGATCGCGCGGCCCAACAACGACACGCTCTATACCAGCTGCCTGCTGGACCTGCGCAAGGACCCCGTCATCCTCGAGATGCCGGCCTTCGACTCGGACTACGTGTCGCTGATGGTCACCGGTTACGACCACTACGTGAACGTGCCGATGTCGACCCGGCTCGACGACTTCGAAAAGCCGGAGAAGATGCTGTTCTACAGCGCGCGCACCGAGGGTTACGACGGCGCGCCGGTGGAGGGCGTCGACCAGATCTTCGAGGCCTCCGGCGACTTCATCTCTGCGGTCCTGCGCATCATGCCCCACGCCGGGGATGAGGCGCGATTCGAACGCATTGTCGGGCAGATGGAACAGGTGAAGGCGGTCACCCTGTCCGAATTCCGCGGGCAAGCGGCCAAGCCGATCGACGACATCGCGTTCCCGCCGGTCGGCGAGAAGGACGCGGACGTCTTCGGGAACAACCTGCTCGAAGTGATGCAGTTCGTCTTCAATCACACCACCTTCGACCCGAACGACGAGCTCGATCAGGCACTATTGGCCGCCTACGAGCCGCTGGGTGTGGTGCCGGGCCAGCCCTACGATGCCGCCAGGGTGGCGACGATCGACGGCGTGAAGTTCCGTGCAGTGTCCGAGCGGGTCTTCAGCGAAGAGATGGCCAAGGCCGCGGACGAGGCGTTTCACGAGAAAGAGCGCTTTGGCAAGTTCAAGCCCAAGGGGGGGATGCCCCTGGAACTGTTGCTGTTCCAGTCGGTTCTCGGTCCGATCGGTCTGCCCGCGGTCGAGGCGGTCTATCCCGCCGTCACCACCACCGACGGCTCGCAGATTAACGCGATGAACGACTACGTGATCCGCATGGCGGCGGACGAGATGCCGCCCACGGAGGTGTTCTGGTCCTTCACGCTGTACGACCTCAACAACGGGTTCTTCATCCCCAACGACCGCAAGAAGTACAGCGTGGGCGAGAACGCCGGGATGAAGCTCGACGAGAACGGCGGCATCGAGGTCTATGTCGCCGCCGAGAAACCCGAGGGCGTGCCCGAGGAGAACTGGCTGCCGATCAACCGCAAGGATGAAGACATGGACATCATCCTGCGGGTCTACGAGCCTGACCTGGACAAGATGAAGACCTGGCAGGCACCCCGGGCAGAGAAGTTGGGGAAGAAATAGTTCGGATCTCCTTGTGGCCTTCCACGCTATCAGTGGCACAAGGCAACCGGGACTGCGCCTGGCTAGCGGATGTTCGATGTCGACTGTGAGGGATGAAGGATATGTCTATGACATGAGGAAACTGGGCGGGCAGGTTGGACAGACAGGGGCATGCCAGGATTCGCAAACATGGGAATCATGGTTATAATGAACAGCATCCATGTGCCCCGCCTGATCGTGGAAGCAAACACATACTGGAGAGCGTGAATGTTACGAAATCAAACAATGCGGAACCTGGCGGCAATCGCCTCAATCACCATGGCCATCTGCCTGGCAACACCGGTCCATGCGCAGTCCGCGGCGGATTGTTCTGCCCGCGCCGAGCGTGCGGAGCGTGGTTCAAACAGTGTCGTCGGCGGTGCCGCCGTGGGTGCTGCGGGCGGCGCCGTGTTTGGCGCCATTGTCGGCGACAATCGAAAAGCAACAAAGCGCGGTGCCGCTCTCGGGGCCGTAGCCGGCGGTGCAAACAATGCCTACCAGAAAAACCAGACATACAAACAGGTCTATGATTCCTGCATGGCAGGTCATTAATCGCTAATCAGACAACAAGACAGGAGTTTCTTATGTACAAATCACATCGAGTCCTTGCGGTTGCCGTTACCTTCAGCATGTTGTGCCTCGGCGGCTCGACCGCACTTGCCGGGGAGCTATCCGAGTCCAGAGACCTTAAGGACTACAAGTGCAAGGACGTCATGATCCTGTCCGGGGACGATCGGGAGATCGCGATTGCGCTTGCTCATGGATACATGCTGGGGAAGAAGAACACGACCCAATACGTGCCGGAAGTACTTGGCGTGGCCACTGACAAGTTCATGGATTATTGCCTTGATCATCCTGCAGACAATGCCTTAGAGGTGTTCGAGAAGTTCACCAAGTAAGCCAGAACCCGTCACTACACGTGGAAGAGAAATAGCGTCAGAAGAGTCGTTTGCGGTGTGTTGCATTCTGCGACCTGTTACCTTGTAGGCTGCCTGGTACTGCGTTAACCTGAAAATATGCAACGGTTTCTATTTTTATTGCTGGTGTTCGTCTGCGCGACCGCGAATTCGGAAATCTTCAGGCGCATCGGTCCTGATGGTCAGGTGTATTTCTCCGATCAGCCGGGGCCGGATGCCGAGCGCGTTGAAATCACACCCGCGCAGGCCATCAGCCTGCCGCCCGTGCCTGAGCAAACGGAGTCCGGGGAGCCGGCGGGTGACGTGGCCACGGACCCGCAGCAGGAGGCAACCGTCGTCTACACCGGGTTCTCCATCACTAGTCCGGTCGACCAAAGGGGCATCCGCGCCAACGACGGTAACATCACGGTACAGTTGTCAGTGCAGCCAGAACTCCAGCCCGATCACATGATTGTTTTGACTGTGGACGGGGAAGACGGTGAGGCAACTTACAGCAGCATTGATATGACGGTCGATTTGACCAACCTGTCGCGTGGTCAGCATACCCTCATGGCCACGGTGGTCGACGCTGAGGGTAATAAATTAATCCAGTCAGAACCAGTTACCTTTTTTGTCTTGCGTGTCCCGGGCGGCTAGCCAGCCTGGTCCGCTATTATTCTACGTCCCCCCCCGAATCTCGTTTTTATCCGCACAGAACGCCAGAGTTTTGTCAAACGGATGGCTTTTCCCCTGGCATAAAGTTCAGTTTGTTGTCTTGAAATCCTGAAATCCAGTGTGGGTTTCCCTTCTGCCGCCTGACTAGAAAGCCCCGATTTTGATTTGAGTCAAACTGCCACCTGAATAAATTTGCTAGCCTTCCTGTGTCGGGTTCTGATTAATGTGGAGAGGAGGCTGGTTGCGCCTCTTGTCAAGCAGCAACCAGAATATAAATGTATATAAAGAACGTTTTATTCACATTTATTATTGTTACCGGATTTTTTGGAGCCAGTGAACTCATCCTGGCTTCCATGGGTGTTACCCCTGTCCTGCTGACTGACGATCCATTCGTCGGGTTTGCCAAGAACGTGCCGCAGTTCGTTGAAACCACGGCGGTGGATGGTTCCGTCATTCTCAAGACAGCCAATAACAAACGCGGGCTGTTCAACTACCAGGAATTTCCCAAAGAAAAAGCCGGCAATAGCTACCGTATATTCTGCATGGGCGGGTCGACGACCTACGGTCGGCCATATCACGACAAGGTGTCGTTTTGCGGATGGCTGCGTGAATACCTGCAAGCTGCAGACCCGCTGCGCAACTGGGAAGTGATCAATGCCGGTGGTATCAGTTTTGCCAGCTACCGTGTCGCGAAACTGATGGGTGAACTCAAGCAATATCAACCCGACCTGTTTATTGTTTACTCGGGACAGAATGAATTCCTTGAGGAGCGCTCCTACGGTGCCCTTGCCGATCTGCCTTCCTGGCTGATTAATCTGAATGCTGCACTCAGTGGTACACGCGTCTATACGGCCATGAAGGACATGATTGATGCCATGCAGACCGGTTCTCTGCAACAGGCGAAGCAGCATTACAAGCTGAGCGGTGAGGTAGAAGAAGTTCTGAATTACACGGTGGGTCCGGAGAGCTATCACCGCGATGATGCGCTGAAACGCCAGATCGTTACCCACTACCGTCTAAACCTGATGCGCATGGTCAGGATTGCGCGCAGTGCAGACGCAGACATCGTGTTTGTGCAGCCTGCGATTAACATCAAGGATATGTCCCCGTTCAAGAGTGAGCACAGGGATGGGCTTGATGAACAGGCGCAACAGGACTGGGAAGCATTGTATCAGCGCGCGACGGTTCTCCAGGAAGCAGGTAATCTGCCCGAAGCCTTGCTTGTGTATCAGCAGGCGCGCGAGATAGATGATCGTTATGCTGAGGTTCATTACAGGATTGGGCAGGTCCTTTTCAGTCTGGGACGATATGATGAGGCGGAAACATCATTCAGGCAGGCTGTCGAGGAAGATGTTGCCCCGCTGCGAATGCTGGATTCCATGCAGCAAATCGTTGCAGATATTGCGGCATCGGAAGATGTTCCGTTGATTGATTTTCCGGGGATAATCCGTGAAGCCTATTTGCAACACTATGATCACGCCGTCTTTGGCAAGGAATATTTCCCCGATCATGTGCACACAAACATGGAGGGTTATCGCCTGCTGGGTGTGGCGCTGTTCGATTATCTGGCCAGTCAGAATATTGTTATACCCGATGCCTCCTGGAACGATGTGCGCATCGATGCCGTCAGCGAAGCTGTGATTGCAGGCCTTGATCCGGGAGCGGAAGCCTATACCTTCATAAATCTGGGAAAGGTGCTTGACTGGGCCGGGAAATTTGAAGAGGCCTATAACCTGTTCAAACGAGCACAGGACATACTGGGTCCGAATGCGGCCATCTATGATCGGCTGGCCAGGTCTTCGTATGGCCTGGGAAAATATGACGAGGCAATACATTACCTCCACGAGTTACAGCGTATCGCTCCGGAAATACCCGGGGCGCATTCAAGACTGGCGATGATTTATGAGCGGCTCGGGAAAACGGATGCAGCCATTGAGCATTGTCGAGCAGAGCTGGAGGTTAAGCCCGATGATCATCACGTGCATGCCGCACTGGCAAACCTGCTCGTAAAGAAGGGAGATGATGCGGCTGCGCTTGCACATTACAATACCGCCCTGCAACTCGAACCTGATAATCAATACGCGCGCGTGGAGCTGGCACAACTTCTGGTCAGGCTTCATCGCTATGATGAAGCACTGCTGCATGCGCAGGAGGCTCTGCGGATCAATCCCGAACAATACAGGGTGCATGATACGCTTGGCCTCATAATGAAACATCAGGGTCATCCTGAAGAGGCTGCCAGGCACTTCACCGAGGCCTTGCGTCTGGAACCCGGGGATACCGTTGCGAAGGAGAATCTCCGCCAGGTACAAGCGGTGCGCGCGAGGAAAGGCACCCGCGATGACCTTTCATAGCAGGACTGACACTTTGTATGAATGTCTTTATCGTCCCTATCAAGATTATGGATCTGATCCCGTAATCTCGGCGTAATGGCTATAAAGCAGGATAACTGCCTGATTTTAAATCCCGCATCCTCGTTAATAACGCCTGCGTCAGCCGAGGTGCCAGCGCTCGCTGCTGCGCATCCCTGCAGTTGTGCCCATTTACCTGAATGAGAAGAGCTTTGCTGTCCAGAAACAATAAGCGGAGGCCTTCAGGGTTAAATACCGCCATCATCATTGCCTGTTGCCCCTCATCCGCTTAAACTACCCGCTTGAATTTATTCACTAAGCTCCCGTTTTCTGACGGGTTTCTTGTTTCTGTAGATTATTAACGGAGTTTTGCATGGCAATTGAACGGACCTTTTCCATAATCAAACCGGATGCTGTCGCCAAGAATGTCATCGGTGAGATCGTAAGTCGTTTTGAAAACAATGGCCTGCAGGTCATTGCATCAAAAATGCTGCATCTCAGCAAGGAACAGGCAGAAGGGTTCTACGCCGTGCACGCCGAGCGTCCTTTCTACAACGATCTGGTGCAATTCATGATCTCCGGCCCGGTGGTGGTGCAGGTACTTGAGGGCGAGAATGCCATCAGCAAGAACCGCGAGCTGATGGGGGCGACCAATCCGGCGGAGGCGGCGCCCGGTACCATCCGTGCCGATTTCGCGAAAACTGTCGATGAAAATGCCGTGCATGGCTCCGACGCGCCGGAAACAGCCGCTGTCGAGATCAAGTATTTTTTCTCTGACGAGGAACTGTGCCCGCGCACACGCTAGATCAATCCTGCCCAGGCCATCATGAACGCTCCGATGAAAACCAACTTGCTGGATCTTGACCGTGCCGGATTGACGGATTTTTTTACTGCGCGCGGGGAGAAAAGTTTTCGTGCCACGCAAGTCATGAAGTGGCTCTATGGTCAGGGTGTGAGCGACTTCGAGGCAATGTCCAATATCAGCAAGGGACTGCGGGCTGACCTGCAAGCCTGTGCCGAGGTGAGCCTGCCGGAGGTCGTTACCGATCACCTGTCTGACGATGGCTCGCGCAAGTGGCTGTTGCGGATGGCGGATGGCAACTGTATCGAGACGGTGTTTATCCCGGAGTCCGGGCGTGGCACCCTGTGCGTGTCCTCGCAGGTTGGCTGCATGCTGAACTGCAGTTTTTGCTCGACCGCACAGCAGGGTTTCAATCGCAACCTCAGTAGCGGCGAGATCATCGCGCAACTATGGATCGCGGCGCGCGACCTTGGCCAGACAGCCGATGCTGAACGGGTAATTTCCAATGTCGTCATGATGGGCATGGGTGAACCCCTGCTGAACTATGACAATGTCGTGCGCGCCATGGGTATTATGCTGGATGACTACGGCTATGGCCTCTCCAAACGCCGCATTACCCTGAGTACCGCGGGTGTCATACCGGCGCTCAGACAACTGCGGGAAGACTGTGATGTCAGCCTGGCGGTCTCGTTGCACGCGCCTGATGACCTGTTGCGCGACCAGCTGGTACCGCTGAATAAAAAATACCCGATACGGGAACTGCTCGATGCCTGCAAGGACTACGTGGGCGAGGGCAGGCGCCGGGTGACCTTCGAATACGTGCTGCTAGCCGGCGTGAACGACAGTGACGCGCACGCACGTCAGCTGGCGCGCTGTCTTGAAGGGGTGCCCGCCAAGGTTAACCTGATCCCCTTCAATCCATTTCCCGAAACCCGTTATCAACGCAGTTCAAATAACCGCATTCAGCGTTTTTTCGAAATTCTGAACAAGGCCGGGATTGTGACCATTACACGCCGTACCCGTGGCGATGATATTGATGCCGCTTGCGGCCAACTCGCGGGACAGTTCCAGGATCGTACCCGTCGACGCGAGCGGGTGCGGACAAATACCCGGGTAGCTATTATATGAATGCTGCAAAAATCCTGACCTGTGTGATAGCAGCCTTGCTGCTGACCGCCTGTGCCAGTACACCCGAACAAGAGACTGAACAGAAAAACGCCGCTGCAGCCGCCAATGCGAATACCCAGATGGGCGTGGAGTACCTGCGTAAAGGTGAATACGAGCAGTCACGGGTAAAGCTGGAAAAGGCGCTGGAACTGGAACCCGACTATGCGCCTGCCCATGATGCTATCGCCGTGCTGTATGAGAAGGTGGGTGAAGACGCGCTCGCCGAGAAACATTATAAAAGGTCACTGAAGCTGAAACCGGACAGTGCACGTGCGCATAACAACTATGGACAGTTCCTGTGCTTTCGGGACCGCTACGAGGAAGCCACGAAACAATTTTTAAAGGCGGCAGACAACCCGTTTTATGCAACACCGGAAGTACCGTTGTCGAATGCCGGAATGTGTGCCGCACGCATACCGGACCTGGTAGCAGCAAGCGAATACTACCGTTTGGCATTACAGAAAAATCCCGAGTTTGGACCAGCGCTGATGCAGATGGCGATTATCAGGTACGAGGAGGGTAATTATCTGGGTGCGCGCGCTTATATCCAGCGACTGCAGCAGGCAGCGACTCTCAACCCGCAGAGTCTGTGGCTGGCGGTGCGTACCGAATATGCCCTGAACGATCACCAGGCCTGGGGTGAATACGCGATTATTCTCAAGAATAATTTCCCTGATAGTGACGAGACAGCATTATTGCTGGAGTGGGAGAATGAGCGCCGGTCAAGATACTGATGGCACGAATGCAGCGGCTGGCAATGATCCCTTGTCGATAGGCGCACGCCTGGCTGCTGCTCGCAAGGCATGCGAACTTGACCAGCGCGTGGTTGCCAATGAGTTGCATCTTGATCTGGGTACGATCGAGGCACTCGAGAATGATGACAAGGCAGCATTGCCCGCGGCTATTTTTGTGAAGGGCTACCTGCGCAACTATGCACGACTGGTGGGCTTGCCGGAAGAGGAAATCGTCAGCGACTATGCAGAGCAAACCGATGAGCCGCCACCGCTGAAGGTGGTGACATTAAGCAGCAGGACACCTTTTTTCCAGCTACCCTCGGCACGCCTGCTGCGCAATATTATCCTGGTACTGCTGGCGGCCATACTGCTGTGGCTGGCGTACCCGTTTGTTGAAAGACTCGTCGTATCCAGGGGGCAGGAAGTACAGCAACCTGTACCGGGACGACTGGCACTGCCACCGGCGGACCCGCAAGAAACACAATGAATACAAAGACCGTGTGCAAGGGCTTTTACCGGTCTTACGCCCACATGAATTCCTGCTAACACACACTCAACGACAACGCGTGTAACACATGGCCAAGACCATACAGGCCGTTCGAGGCATGAACGACATACTTCCCGGCGAATCATCCGGCTGGCAGTTTCTGGATGATACCCTGCGTGACGTGGTACATGCCTACGGCTACCAGGAAATCATGCTGCCGCTGCTGGAGAAGACGGAGCTGTTCAAGCGCTCGATTGGTGAAGTCACCGATATCGTGGAAAAGGAAATGTACACCTTTGATGACCGCAATGGTGACAGCCTGACACTGCGGCCGGAGGGTACGGCGAGTTGCGTCCGTGCCTGCATGCAGCACGGCATGCTGCACAACCAGGTGCAGCGCCTCTGGTATACCGGCCCCATGTTTCGCCATGAACGTCCGCAGAAAGGCCGCTATCGCCAGTTTCACCAGATCGGTGTCGAGGCCTTTGGCATGGCCGGACCGGACATTGATGCCGAGATCATTTTTATGTCGGCGCGCATGTGGCAACGGCTCGGTCTCAAGGATGCCATGCTGCAAATCAACTCCCTGGGGACGGTAGCAGCCAGGGCCGATTACCGCGAGGCACTGGTGAAGTACCTGCGCGAACATGAGTCCGGTCTTGATGAAGACAGCCGCCGGCGTCTGGAGAGCAACCCGTTGCGCATACTCGACAGCAAGAACCCGGACATGCAGGCACTGATCGAGGCTGCACCGCAGTTGCCGGATTATCTTGACGCGGAGTCACGGCAGCACTTTTCTGAATTATGTGCCTTGCTGGACGCTGCCGGTGTTGCCTATGAAATCAACCCGCGGCTGGTGCGGGGGCTTGATTACTATACGAAAACTGTGTTCGAGTGGGTCACCGATCAGCTCGGGGCTCAGGGTACAATATGCGCCGGTGGCCGTTATGACGGACTGGTGGAATACCTGGGAGGCAAACCGACGCCGGCGTTCGGTTTTGCCATCGGGCTGGAACGACTGCTGGCGTTGCTGCTTGCAGCTGATACAGAAATTCCGTCGAACCAGCCACATGTGTATCTGGTGCTGAACGGCCAGCAGGCGGTACAACACGGGATGGTCTTCGCGGAGGAGCTGCGCACGCGCTTGCCCGACCTGCGCTTGCAGACTAACTGCGGCAATGGCAGTTTCAAAAGCCAGTTCAAGCGTGCTGACAGGAGCGGTGCAAACATTGCACTGGTGATGGGTGATGATGAGGCGGCCGCAGGCACGGTGATCCTGAAATCACTACGTCAAGAGACTGATCAGGAAACATTGTCGCAGCAGCATGTCGCTGCGCGTGTAAAAGAAATTATTGGTTTGGATTAACAGGAGTCACGATGGACGCAAATTTAACAGACGACGAGAAACTTGCTGAACTCAAAAAATGGTGGGGCGAGAATGGCGGATCAATAATTACCGGTGTGGTCCTCGGACTGGCGGTACTGTTTGGCGGCAAGGCGTGGTTCGCCTACCAGGAGCGCAATGCGGAGACGGCGTCAAATATCTATACCACGCTGATGACAGCCATGGAGGGCGGGGATAACCAGGTGGTCACCGAGCGCGCCGGTATGCTGCTTACGGACTACAGCGGTACGCCCTATGCGACACTCGCGGCTCTCGCACTGGCAAAGATTAATATTGAGGCGGGTGAACCGGCGGTCGCCCGCTCGCACCTGCAGTGGGTGCTGGACAACAGTGACTCTGACATCATGCGGGACACGGCACGCCTGCGGATGGCACGTGTCATGATTGCAATGGAGGACCTTGATGCTGCAGTGGCCTTGCTGGACCAGGCGACGCCGGGGACCGCCTTTGATCCGCTGTATACCGAGGTGAGGGGTGATATTGAAATTGCCCGTGGTGACCCGACAGCAGCCAACAAGGCCTACCAGGCCGCGCTGGATGCGACTGCCAGCGATGCGCCCGGACGCCACCTGCTGCAACTGAAATATGACAGTACGCTGTTGGACATGGCTGCAGCCGACGAGGTATCCGAGTGAGACAAGCCATTACCGCAGTGAGTCTGGCACTGCTGTTGAGTGCTTGCTCTACCATGGCCAACTGGACCAGCAGTTTTCTTGGTGGTTCGGATAATTCTGAACCACCTGCAGAGCTGCGTGAAATTACTGACCCGATACCCCTGAAAGAACTGTGGAGCACAAGTGTCGGGGTCGGCCATGACAAGCAGTTTGTCAGCCTGGTGCCGAACGTCTATGAAGAGCAGGTGTTTGTCGCCGATCGCAAGGGGCGCGTGCTGGCGCTGGATGCTGAAACCGGCAAGAAAAACTGGGAGGTAAAGACAGAGGCTGCCATTTCAGGCGGGCCAGGGGTTGGCAGTGGCGTGGTTCTGGTGGGGACCAGTGACGCCGAGGTGCTGGCCCTGGCTAGCGATGATGGCTCCCTGTTATGGAAGGTCGAAGTAAGCAGTGAGGTGTTATCTGTTCCGCAGGTCGATTTTGACAAGGTTATTGTGCAAACGGCAGACGGTAATATCACCGCGCTGGGTCTGGATAGCGGTGAACAGTTGTGGATACACGACCGCTCGGTACCGGTACTGACCTTGCGTGGCACCAGTACACCGGCTGTTGAAGGCGGCCTGGTGGTCGCCGGATTTGCCAATGGCAAGCTGGTTGGTTTGAGTGCCGAAAAGGGCTTCCCGGTCTGGGAGGTCAGTATCGCCATCCCGCAGGGCCGCTCCGAGATTGACCGTCTGGTCGATATTGATGGCGATCCCATCATTGTCGGCGGCGTCGTCTACGTGACAACCTACCAGGGCCGCATTGCCGTGATCGAGGCGCAAACCGGGAACCAGGGCTGGCAGCGGGACATGTCATCACATGTGGGTCTCGGTGTCGACTTCTCGCAGGTGTACGTGACCGACGATGAGAGTAATGTCTGGGCACTGTCGCGCTCGACCGGCGCGTCCGAGTGGCGGCAGGATGAATTGCTCAACAGGAAATTGACCGCACCGGAACCGGTCGATGACTATGTCGCGGTGGGTGATTTCGAAGGCTATGTCCATTTGCTGTCTCGCTATGACGGGCGCATCGTGGCGCGTGCCAGGGTCGACAGCAAGGGCATTCAGGAGAAACCGCTCGCCAGTGACGGCATCCTCTATGTATACGGTAATTCAGGCAAGTTGTCGGCGTTTACCCTGCCCGGCGTGGAATAGCAGGGGTGGCGGGTCATCTGTACCTGTCCTGTTAATCTGAATACTTATACAGTCTCATGTTACCGGTAATCGCACTGGTTGGCCGTCCCAATGTAGGCAAGTCAACACTGTTCAACCGCATGACCCGGACGCGGGATGCGCTGGTTGCGGATGTGCCGGGACTGACGCGTGATCGCAAGTACGGTGATGGCCGGGTTGGTGAGCGGCCGTTTATCGTTATCGATACCGGTGGCCTGAGCGGTGATAGCGATGACCTCGATGGCTTGATGGCGCAACAGGCCTGGCAGGCAATCGGGGAAGCGGACCTGCTGTTTTTCCTGGTTGATGCACGCGATGGGCTGAACGCCGGTGACGAGGCCATCGCCAAGGCATTGCGCCGCACCGGCAAGCCGCTGATGCTGGTGGTCAACAAGACCGATGGTGTCGACACGGACAGCGCCATGGCGGAATTCTATACGCTCGGTCTCGGTGATATGCACCCGATTGCGGCCGCGCACGGACGCGGTGTGACAACGCTCATGGAACTGGCCATGGCGCAGTTGCCGGAGTCCATCGAGGCGCCCGGCGAGACCGTTGATGACAACAGTATCCGTGTCGCCGTGGTTGGCCGTCCCAATGTCGGCAAATCCACATTGATTAACCGTATCCTGGGCGAGGAGCGGGTACTGGCTTTTGACAGGCCGGGCACCACGCGCGACAGCATCTTTATTCCCTTTGTGCGCGACGATGTGGCCTACACCCTGATCGATACCGCGGGTGTGCGCCGCCGTGCGCGCGTGCAGGAGGTCATAGAAAAATTCAGCGTCATTAAAACGCTGCAGGCCATCGACGCGGCGCATGTCGTGATACTGGTGCTGGATGCACAGCAGGAGATCAGTGAACAGGATGCCAGTCTCGCCGGCTACATTGCCGAAAAGGGAAGGGCACTGATCGTCGCGGTCAACAAGTGGGACGGGCTGGATGCGCATGAGCGTAACCAGATTGTCGACCAGCTGGACCGCCGGCTGCCGTTTCTAGGTTTTGCCGCCACACGTTTTATTTCAGCGTTGCATGGTTCCGGCGTGGGCGACCTGTTTCCGTATATACAAAAGGCCTATACCTCGGCCATGTGCGAACTGCCGACGCCCCGGTTAACCGATATTCTGGAGCGAGCAGTGCAGGAACATCAGCCACCGCTGGTGCGCGGACGTCGCATCAAGTTGCGTTATGCCCACCAGGGCGGCCGTAACCCCCCGGTGATCGTGATCCACGGCAACCAGACGGAACGCGTGCCGGCTACCTACAAGCGTTACCTCGTCAATACCTTTCGGGAAGCGCTGAAGCTGACCGGTACACCGATAAGGATCGAGTTCAAGACCGGCGATAATCCCTACAAGGGCCGCAAGAACAAACTCACCGGGCGCCAGCAGAAGCGTAAGCAGCGCCTCATGCGGCATGTAAAGAAGTAGTAGGGGCCGTGCATATTCGCGGATCGCATCCGCGAATATGCACGGCGTCTACAATCGCGCTTGAGAAGCGCTGCTGCATGTTACAGCCGTGATTGTTGTTTAGCGCAGTGGCATATCGAGCAGCAGGTCCTGCTTGCTGTAGGTGCGGTAATGGCTGAACAGATCTGCACTGATTGCCTCGCTCGAGACCTCGGTCACCCGGTATTCCACCTGATTCTGGTAGTCCTTCATGGCCACCGGTACACCCTGCAGGCCACTCAGTAACAGGCGGCTGTTCTCACCCAGCTCACCGATCATTTTCTGGGTGGTGCCGGCCAGTTCACGCATAAAATTCATCATGGCCATCAGGGTGGCGAAGTCATTCTCCGACATGCCCGCATCTGCCGCGGTGGCCAGGCAGACTTCACCAATCGGTTGCCGGTTGCGCAGCAATACCTGCAACTGGCATCGGAATCCGGCGACCTCACGTAAGCCGCGCGGTTCCGTGCCCATGACCTCAAGATCAGGCAGACCGCCGGCAGGGATACCCATCTGCTGCTCGATGAAGGCACGCTGTGCGGCCGGCATGTTTTGCATCTGTGCCGACAGCTGTTCCATCTGCTGGCGCAGCATGGTGACAATCTCGGCGTACTTGTCCAGTTGTTGCTGGTCAATTTCACGGTATTCCTGCCTGACCGGGTCCACGTAGATGGCCACGTGGCGGGAGCTGTCGAACAGTACATGTCCCGGCTGCCCCGACTGCGACATGCGTGCCATGTGCTCTTTTACCTGTATGACGGTCCTCGACGCATCATCACTGCCACCCAGCCTGATGGTTGTGTCAGCGATAGTCGGTCCGGCAAGCGCTGCGGCAAGCAGCATGTGAAAAATGATAAGTGGTTTCAGCATTTGAATTCCCGATGTCTAGTCCAGATACTCGAATAATTTAACGACTTTCTGCACGCCCCCGACGCGGCTGGCCTGTTTGGCCGCATCGTCAGCCTCCGAGCGGTAGACGATACCCATCAGGTAAACGGTGCCGTTTTCCGTGACCACCTTGACGCGGGTCGGATCGAAGTCTTCGTGTCCCTTCACCTTGAAGAGACTGGTCTTTACCTTCGAAGTGATATAGGAGTCACTGGTGCGCGTTATGTAGGAATTGGGTGCGGCAATGCTCAGTTCGTTGTGCACAACACGCACCTTCTCGATGTCTTTGGCAAGGGTTGTTGCCTGCTGACGCAATGCCTCGGTGGGTGTCTGTCCAACCAGCAAGACCACGCCGTTGAGGCTGATCACGTTGATATGACTCTGGCTGCCAAGGGATTCGTTCTTGTTGATTGCAGATTTGATCTTCCATTCGATCCCTTCGTCATCAACCATGGTGCCGACAGTACGGCGCTCATGTACGGCGCTGGCGCCAACGGCAGCACCGCCGACAACAACGGCTGCACAACCGCCCAGCAGGTTAGCTGTCAGGATGAGGATAAGAAGTGTTCGGATGGGTTGCATGTGTTCAGTTCCCTCGTGAAACGATGTGTTGGTCGATGAGGTCGCACAGGCAATGAATCACCAGCAGGTGCACCTCCTGTATGCGTGCCGTGGAGTGTGCTGGTACGCGAATTTCTATGTCTGCTGACTGTAGCAGGGCAGCCATGTCACCACCGTCGCGTCCGGTCAATGCAACCACCTGCATGTTGCAGCGCTGTGCGGCGGCGACTGCCTTGCAGACATTGTCTGAATTGCCGCTGGTGGAGATGGCCAGCAGGACGTCGCCCGGGTTGCCCAGGGCCTGCACCTGCTTGGAAAAGATCTGTCCGAAATCATAGTCATTGGCGATGGAGGTCAGCGTCGAAGTGTCCGTGGTTAATGCGACCGCTGGCAGGCCGGGACGTTCCATTTCGAAACGGTTCAGCATTTCCGACGAAAAATGCTGCGCATCACCGGCAGAACCACCATTGCCGCAACTCAGTATCTTGGCGCCCTGGTCCAGCGCCCGCGCGACCAGCGCGGCTGCCTGTGCGGTTACCGCTGCGAGCGCCTCTAACGACTGTTGCTTGACCTGGATACTTTCCTCGAAATTCCGTCTGACGCGATCGATGGGGTCGTTGCTATCCATAATTACTCCGTGGCGCTGAAGGCATTCGGTATCCACTCGATTAGCCCCCCGGGCCCCATGATGGATATCACGTCAAAGCGGCAGGGCTGCTGGCTGGTGTCCGGATGTGTCTGCATATAATAGTGTGCGCAGGCGATGAGCCTTGATTGCTTGCGCTGGTTGACTGATTCCAGTGCTGATCCGAAACGCGGATCATTGCGGTAGCGTACCTCAACAAATACCAGGCTGTCTTTGTCCTGCAACACCAGGTCGATTTCTCCGCGCCGGCTGTGATAGTTGCGTTGCAGCAACTGCAGTCCGCGCGCCTGCAGGTAACGGCAGGCGCGGTCCTCGGCCTCCTTGCCGCGCGTCAACGTATCCATGGTCTAGGGTATGGCCGTTCCCGATTCCTGTGTTTCATTCTTGCGGCCTTGTTCAAGCAGCATGGGTACACCCTGCCTGAATTCAGCGCAGCGCAGGGTGCGGCTGACAAGACCCTCGTTGGTCAGTGTCAGGTTGCCGGTCACACCGCGATAGGCACCGAACATGCCCGTATTGGCATTGCCGAGGTAGGGAACCAGGCGGTAGGCATCGATACCCAGTGCATACAGACGCGCGTAGCGGTTCGCTGCGACCGGCCAGAAATCACTAATCGTTTGCTGCAGATGCTGCCAGTTGGAGTCCTTGTCCAGTGTCCAGGGCATGTCACAGAAGATGATGCCATTCATGTCGCCATCCTGCGCGGCATCCGGCTGACCGCTGTACACCCTGGACGTGGCATAAACGGGTAGCGAGGTGGCACGGTAGAAGCTCAACTGGGGTCGAATCAGGCGTGCCTGGTTCGGTGAGGCGATGAGAAAGAAAAAATCGACATCCTCACGTCGCCGCGGTTCGAATTCGAGGTTCGTCCCCAGCTGGCGTGTCAGCTGCTGGTGCCGTGCCTTGCTGCTGTCCAGGTGGAGTGAAGTGCTGATGATTTTGCCGTGGTCTGTCTTGCTGTTGTCATAGCGTTGGACATCCAGTATCTCCCCGCCAAGAATCTGCCATTCCTCCGCGAAGGCGGCATAGACGCGTTCCCCCCACTCACTCTCCGGTAACAGTGCAATGGTGCGGGTATAGCCTTGATGCCAGGCGAGGCGGGCAACCTCGCGGGCCTCGTCCTCGGGCGCCAGGCCGAACTGGTAAAGCGAGGGGTTGGGCAGGGCCTGTTCCTCAAGCTGGTTCAGTGCCAGTACCGGCACCGCCAGTTGTGGTTGTGTTGCCAGTGCCTGTACGGCCTCCTTGCGTAACGGCCCGATGACGAATTGCGCGCCATCGAGTACTGCCTGCTGGTAGGCGGCCAGTGCGCTCTCGGCAGTGTCGCCACTGTCAATAATCTGCAGGCGCGGCTGCAGGCTCGTATCCGGCGTGTCGTAGTAGGCCGCGAGCACACCGTCGCGTATGGCCGCGGCGGCATCGGCCAGTTCGCCGTTTAAGGGCAGTAACAATGCAATCTGCGCGGGCGGTTGGCCGGCAAGGGACATGCCTTCGAGTAACTTCGGGATGAACGCCTCTGTGGCAGGGTGACCGGGGTAACGCTGTTGCCAGTGCGGTGTTACCTCCGCCAGTGCCTCCGGTTGCTGCAGGTACAGGCGCGACAGTTCGACCAGCTCCATCCAGCCACTGAGTGGATCCGGTGGCGGTGCCGTGCGCAGTTGCTGCAACTCGGCATCGGTCAGGCGGTTCAGCGTTTCCCAGATAGCAAACTCGTTGTCGAGTCGTGCCTCGGGATCCGTGAGCAGGGGGTCAAGTTGTACCCGTTCCCGGGCACTCAGGTAATAGCGAAACTCCTGCAGGTAGGCCTCGGCACGCAGACGGTACAAGTCAACATCATAAGCACCGCCTGCGGGTACCGTGTCCAGTAATGCCAGTGCCTCAAGCGGGTGCTGTTCGGAGAGGGCAATCGCCGCCCTGTTGACGCTGTAGTATTGCTGCAGGTCGCTGCTCGCCAGTGTCGGCGGCATTTCATCGAGCAGTCGCCTGGCGGCGGTGAAATCTTCACCGCGAATCAGGCTGGCGGCGGCCTGCAGTTGCAGTGCCTGTTGTTCCTTGCCGGCAGTGGCCCGGGATGCGGCTGAAATATAAAGTCGCGCGGCCCCCGCATAGTCGCCACTGGCTTCCAGTTCACGCGCCTGCTGTTGTACGGGGGTGACGGTTTCCACGCTGCGTCGGGTTGCCGTGCTGCAGCCGGCAATGAAGGTCGCCAGTAACAGGGCAGTGAGTGCGTGGCGAAACACGGTGGCGGTATAGAAACCGGAAAGCTGCATTGAAAATACGATTGGTGAATGTCCGCAGACTCTACTGAAAAGCCGAATCGGCGTCTACCATTAAATAGGGTCATGATATAGCCACGGAATCCACGGAATCCACGAAAGAATAAAAACATTACAAGAAATATTTCCGTGTTCTTCCGTGGATTCCGTGGCTATTAAATAAAGATTTACGCCAGGCATATTTTGGCTCTGCATCCGCTATTATCGAATCATCAAAGGTGTAACGAGATGCTTGCATTATGACTCTGTCTGATAACCGGACCGGGATGTTGTATATCGTGGCCACCCCGATTGGCAATTTGCAGGATATTTCCGCGCGTGCCCTCGAGGTGCTCAAGGCGGTGTCACTGGTTGCGGCGGAAGATACCCGTCACAGCAAGAAATTGCTGGCGCATTATGGCATCGGAACGGCACTGCAGTCCGTGCATGAACACAACGAGCGTGATGTCACCGAGCGGCTGGTGCAGAAACTGCTGGCCGGGGCGGATATTGCGCTGGTATCGGATGCCGGTACCCCGTTGATCAGTGATCCCGGCTTTCACCTGGTGCGCAGCGCCCGTCAGGCAGGCATCCGGGTTGTCCCGGTACCGGGTCCCTCGGCGCTGATTGCCGCCCTGTCAGTGGCAGGGTTGCCCACCGACCGCTTCGTCTTCGAAGGCTTTTTACCATCCAGACAGGTCGCCCGCCGGCAGCGCCTGCAGGGACTGGCCGCGGAAACAGCGACACTGGTATTTTATGAATCCAGCCACCGCATCGCGGCCTGCCTCGAGGACATGGTGGATTGCCTTGGCGGTCAGCGTGAAGCCACGCTTGCCCGCGAGTTGACCAAGACCTTTGAAACCGTGTTGACAGGTTCACTGGGCGAACTGCTTGCACAGTTGCAGGCAGACAGCCATCAGCAGAAGGGAGAATTTGTCGTCATGGTGCAGGGGGCGGCGCCACGTGATCCTGCGGCAATCGATGCGGTGTCCGAACAGGTACTGGCGGTACTGCTGTCGGAGTTGCCGCTTAAGCAGGCCGCCGCACTGGCCGCCCGGATTACCGGGTTGTCAAAGAATGTGCTCTATGAGCGGGGCCTGAAGCTAAAAGACAAGCGTTAATATTATGGTCAATCGCGGCGGGGGCGCTGCTCCTGCAGGTGCATTGATTGGTGCAGGAGCGCCGTCCCCGGCGCGATTCAGTCGTAGGATGGGCAAAGCGCAGCGTGCCCATCATCGTGCGTGTTGGTGCTGCTGCAACGCCCAGGCGACATGTTCGCGCACCAGTTCAGACGGGTGATCTTGTCTGGCGCGTAAGGCATCAAGCACCGCATCCGTGGTCGGTGCGTTTCCCAGGCCGACGGCAATATTGCGCAACCAGCATGCGTAACCAATGCGGTGAATGGCACTGCCGCGCGTTTTTTCCTCAAATTCTGTTTCATCCCAGGCAAACAGCTGCACCAGTTCGCGGCTATCGAGGCCATGACGGGGGGTAAAATCTTTTTCTCTGCTCGGGCCTGCAAAGCGGTTCCACGGGCACACCAGCTGGCAGTCATCGCAGCCGTAGACCCGGTTGCCGATCAGCGGCCGTAACTGCTCGGGGATGGCACCGCGCAACTCGATGGTGAGATAGGAAATACACAGCCGTGCATCAAGCTGGTAGGGCGCGATGATGGCCCGTGTCGGGCAGGCATCGATACAGTTCTGGCAGTGCCCGCAATGGTTGACTGCGGGCATATCCGGCGGTAATGGCAGGTCGGTATACAGCTCGCCGATGAAAAACCAGGACCCGGCCCGCTCATTGATCAGATTGGTGTGCTTGCCGATCCAGCCAAGCCCGGCCTGTTGAGCCAGTGCCTTTTCCAGCACCGGTGCGCTGTCGGTAAAGACACGGTATCCGAACGGTCCGCTGAAGGATTCAATCCTTGTTGCCAGTTGTTGCAAGCGCTTGCGCAATACCTTGTGATAGTCGCGTCCGAGTGCGTAGCGGGACAGGTAGGCCAGTGCTGGATCCTGCAGTACCTCGCCGACCGGCCGTGCCCCGTCGGGCCAGTAATCCATGCGCACCGAGATGACGCGCACGGTGCCGGGTACCAGTTCGGCCGGGCGGCTGCGGCGGGTGCCGTGACGTTGCATGTAATCCATTTCACCGTGGTATCCCGACCGCAACCACTGCAACAGGAAGGCTTCATCCTCATCCAGCCGGGTGTCGCTGATACCGACCTGCTGGAAACCCAGTTCCATGCCCCAGCGCTTGATGTGCCGTGCGAGCGCCGCGTAATCAAGTGCCGGGTCGGGTTGCGGGTGTGAGCGTTCCATAGAGGCTTGTATTTCAACCCAAAGGTGCAGCGGACGCAAAGAAAACACATAATAAGCACATCATGCCAGACAGTCACTCACACGGTATCCCCCTCTACAGCGCCGCGCAGGTACGCGAACTGGATCGTCTGGCGATTGCTGACGCCGGTATTCCTGGTTACATGTTGATGACACGCGCCGCCGAGGCCTGCTGGGCGGTATTGCGTGTGCACTGGCCCGAAGTGCGCTCGGTGACCGTGTTCTGCGGTGCCGGCAACAACGGCGGTGATGGTTTTATCATCGCACGCCTGGGGCTGGAGAAACACTGGCAGGTGCAGCTGTATCAGCTCGGTGATCCGGCACGGATGCAGCCGGATGCGCGGCAGGCGCGTGCTGCATTTATCTCGGCAGGTGGCCAGATTCAGCCCTATGCCCCGGGTGTACCAGTAGCGGGCAAGGTTATTGTTGATGCCCTGCTGGGGACCGGCGTGGACCGGCCGCTTGAAGGATTATGGCGAGCGGCGATTGATACCATCAACGCGTCCTCCGTCCCGGTGCTGGCGGTGGATATCCCGAGTGGCGTGCAGGCGGATTCCGGTGCGGTTGCGGGTGCGGCCATCCAGGCACAACAGACGGTGACTTTCATTGGCCGCAAGACCGGCTTGTACACCGGTGCCGCGGCGGATTATTGCGGCGACATCAGCTTTGCGGACCTGGGCGTGCCCGGGGGCATACTCCGGCAGGTGCCGGCAGCCGCGGCACTGGTGCGACGGCCCGACCTGGGTCCACTGGCCACGCCACGCTTGAGGCGTGCACACAAGGGCCACTTCGGGCATGTTGTGGTCATCGGCGGTGATCACGGTATGACGGGCGCCGCGCGACTGGCTGGCGAGGCCGCGCTGCGCAGCGGTGCAGGTCGCGTCAGTATTGCCACGCGCCCTGAGCATGCGGCGCTGATCGCGGCTGCTTGCCCGGAGCTGATGTGTCATGGTGTGGCCTCTACGCAGCAGCTCAGGCCACTGATTCGTTCGGCAAACGTGTTATTGATCGGCCCCGGTCTGGGTCGCTCTGCCTGGGCACAGTCACTGTTGTCGGCTGTGCTGGAGGCCCCGCAGCCACGGGTCATCGATGCCGATGCGCTGCATGGCCTTGCCGGCGATGCCGCACGCTGTGACAGGCAGGTACTGACGCCGCACCCGGGAGAAGCCGCGCGCCTGCTGGACCAGACAGTGGCGGATGTTCAGGCCGACCGCTTTGCAGCGGCCCGTGCGATCTCACGACAATATGGCGGCGCCACCGTGTTGAAAGGGGCCGGTACCATTATCCAGCCAGCCGCTGGCATGCCACAGGTGTGTGCGGCCGGGAATCCGGGCATGGCAACGGCTGGTAGCGGTGATGTACTGGCGGGCGTCATTGCCGCGCTGATTGCGCAGGGGATGGCAGTCGATACAGCCGCGGCGGCCGGTGTGTGTGTACATGCCTGTGCCGGTGATATCGCCGCCAGGGGCGGTGAACGTGGCCTGATGGCGCGCGATATCATCGCCGCGTTGCGTGCGGTGCTGAATGATTCCACGGATGCGTCATGAAGTGTCAACTGGCCGACGCCGCTGCCACGGAGCAACTCGGTGCGCAACTGGCAGCGTCGGTCACGCCGGCCATGGTCTATTTGATCGGTGAACTCGGTGCCGGCAAGACGACACTGGTACGCGGTTTTATTCATGCGCTCGGTTATACCGGCAAGGTCAGAAGTCCGACCTATACACTGGTTGAACCGTATGCATGCGAACGTTGCCCGGTGTTCCATCTGGACCTGTATCGCCTTGCCGATGCCGAGGAGCTGGAATGGCTGGGTCTGCGTGACATGCTGGCAGAGCCCGCGCTCTTGATGGTTGAGTGGCCGGAGCGGGGTAACGGCGTCCTGCCGCCTGCAGATCTTACTATTTATATTGGATATTCAGGTGAGGGTCGCGAGGCACGACTGGTGGCTGAAAGCGCGGCAGGAAGACAGCTGCTCAAGGGGCTTGAGGGTGCCTGATTTTATTGATCAGGCGGGCCATCTCGATTAGTGTTCATGTTTTGACGCTATCCCAAAGAGTTTAAACAGTATTTGTTGCATTAACCCCCGGGTTATGGATAAAATCCCCTGAAATGACTATGGGATCATACTCACAACGTCACGTGAAAAGGCTGCTAACAGGACTGTTTCTCTGGCTGGCCGGTCAAGCCACAGTCTTTGCCGGGGCTGTTGATTTTCAGGGTGTTCGGCTGTGGGCCGCCCCCGATCATACCCGTGTGGTGTTCGATACCAGCGGTTCCGTGACCCATAAGATCTTTTCCCTGCAGAATCCCGATCGGCTTGTCATCGATGTGACGTCAGCGCGTGTTGCAAAGTCCATGGACACAAAGCAGGTGTCCGGCGGTCTCGTCAAAGGGGTGCGCGCGGCGCAGAACAAAAAGGACACGCTGCGTATCGTGCTTGATCTGAAGCAGGCCGCCAAACCGCAGGCATTCAGTCTGAAACCCAACGAGCAGTATGGACACCGGCTGGTTATCGATCTCTATGATGCCGCCGGGTCGGGAAACAAGACGGCCTCCAAAACAGTTAGCCAGCCTGCCAGTCAGCCCGTCAGCCAGGTTGCCACCCGGACAGCCCAGCCGCTACAGGTAAAGGCTGCAGCTCCCACAGCTGCCCGCGACCTGGTGATTGCCATTGACGCCGGGCACGGTGGTGAAGATCCCGGTGCCATAGGACGAAACGGGACACGTGAAAAGACGGTGGTACTGGCAATTGCCCGCCAACTGGCCGAACTCATCAGGAAAGAACCCGGTATGCGGCCGGTGTTAATCCGTGAAGGGGACTACTACATCGGGTTGCGTCAGCGCATGGACAAGGCGCGTAAGCACAATGCCGACCTGTTTATCTCCATCCATGCAGACGCCTTCCGCGACCACCGTGCGCGTGGGTCATCCGTATTCGTACTGTCGCGACGCGGTGCCTCCTCGGAAATGGCCCGCTGGATTGCCGCGAAGGAAAATGCTGCCGATCTTGCCGGCGGTGTCAGTCTCGATGACAAGGATGACGTGCTCGCCGGCGTGTTGCTGGATCTGTCGCAGTCGGCGTCCATTGCAGCCAGTCACGAGGTCGCCTCGAACATGCTGGGCGAGTTGAAACGGATCGGCAAAACACACAAGTCCGACGTGCAACGGGCGGGTTTCGTAGTCCTGAAATCACCCGATATTCCCTCGATTCTGGTCGAGACCGCCTTTATCTCCAACCCTGACGAAGAGAACAAGCTGCGTAGCAGGCAACACCAGGCGAAGCTGGCGCAGGCCATGCTGAGTGGCATTAGAGATTATTTTGACAACCACCCGCCGCCGGGCACGCTGCGCGTGGCCCGCAAACATACCATCAAGCGCGGGGATACGCTCAGTGACATTGCTGCGGCGTACCAGGTGAGCCTGAACAGTCTGCGTGGTTTTAACAGCCTCAAATCCGATACCCTGCGTGTCGGGGACACCCTGCGTATTCCACCGCTCCGCGGTAGCTAGCTAATCCCGGACCGTTCGTTCTTGCCTCCGGTGCTGATGTCAGCATGGCTGTATTTCACTGATTGAGTGGTTCAACGGTCTTGCTGCTTCTCTGTCGCACGTCCTGTCGGTATCATGTGTGTCCCCGGTCCTTGCCCGAACAATGCGTGCTTTAGCTGTGTCATCTGGATAAACGTACAATTGGCCACGGAAACACACGGAAATACACGGAAGAAAAAATAGCCTTAACGGAAATATTTCCGTGTCCTTCCGTGTGTTTCCGTGGCAGGGTTCTTCAATTAGCTGTCATCCCATTGCTTGCCTGTTTAGATATATGTCCATTCAGATTCTTCCTTCACAACTCGTCAACCAGATCGCCGCCGGTGAAGTGATCGAGCGGCCTGCATCCGTGGTCAAGGAACTGCTCGAGAACAGTATCGATGCCGGCGCGCAAAGCATCGAGGTGGATATCGAGCAGGGCGGCAAGCAGCGCATTCGTGTGCGTGACGACGGCATCGGTATCCAGCAGGCCGAGTTGTCACTGGCCCTGTCACGGCACGCGACCAGCAAGATCGCGTCCCTGGAGGACCTTGAACAGATCTGCAGTCTTGGCTTCCGTGGGGAGGCGCTGCCAAGTATTGCGTCGGTGTCGCGTCTGCAGCTCAGTTCGCGGCCGGCGTCGGTCGACAGCGGCTGGAGTGTGCAGGGTGATGGCTCTGACCAGTTGCTGAAAACGATGCCGGTCGCGCACACACCCGGCACCACGGTCGATGTAAAAGACCTGTTTTTCAATACCCCGGCACGCCGCAAGTTTCTGCGCACCGAGACGACCGAGTTCAAGTACATAGAAAACGTGGTGCGCCGCATCGCCCTGAGCTGTTTTCCGGTCGCCTTTAAATTGCAGCATAACCAGCGTCCCGTGTTTCATCTCCAGGGTGCCGAGAGTCATGAACAGCACGAGCGGCGTGTCGCGGATTTGTGTGGCAAGGCCTTCATGGAGCAGGCCATCCATATCAATCACGCGGCCGCCGGCCTGTCCCTGCATGGCTGGGTAGCGCAACCGACCTTTTCCCGCAGCCAGGCCGATTTGCAGTTTTTCTATGTCAACAATCGCATGGTGCGCGACAAACTGGTGACTCACGCCGTACGGCAGGCCTACCAGGACGTGCTGTTTCACGGCCGTCATCCGGCCTATGTATTGTTTCTCGCGCTCGATCCGGCCGCGGTGGATGTCAATGCGCACCCGACCAAGCACGAGGTGCGCTTTCGTGACAGTCGCCTGGTGCATGACTACCTGTTCAGAACGATACACGAGGCGCTGGCACAGCTGCGCCCGGGGACTGTCCAGGCGCCGCCCCGGCCAGCACGCTCACTGGATTCTCTGCAGGTGACGAGCGCAACAGGCACGGTGCCTTCACAGGGCAGGATGTCGCTGGGTGTACAGGAACAACTGTCCCGCTATGCGGCCTTGCATCCACAACCGCTAGAGGAAGCTGGCGCCATGGCAGATGCGGCCGCCGCGACGGTCATGGCGGACGAGTATCCGCTGGGTTTTGCGCTGGCACAGTTACACGGTGTGTATATTCTTGCCCAGAACAATGCCGGGCTGGTATTGGTGGATATGCATGCCGCGCATGAACGCATCACCTACGAAGGGCTCAAAACCGCGCAGCAGGGCGAGGGTATTCGGGCGCAACCGTTGCTGGTGCCGATCAGTCTGGATGTCAGCCAGCGGGAAGCCGATGTCTGTGAACAGCGTCAGGACTGGTTCGCGGCGCTGGGTTTCGAGATTGATCGTCTTGGTCCCGAACGGGTGATGGTGCGTCAGGTGCCGGCACTGTTACGCGAGGCGGATATTGCGGCGCTGGTGCGTGATGTGTTGTCCGACCTGCTGGAGCATGGCAGCAGCCAGCGGATCCAGGACTCGGTCAACGAACTGCTGTCAACCATGGCCTGTCACGGCTCGGTACGCGCCAATCGTCGCCTCACGATTGACGAAATGAATGCCTTGTTGCGCGAGATGGAAAGCACCGAGCGCAGCGGGCAATGCAATCACGGCCGCCCGACCTGGGTGCAGGTCAGCCTCGATGAACTGGACAAGTTGTTCCAGCGGGGCAGGTAGCTGCAGCTGCAATCATATGAAACCGGCTAGAACCTGTTCACGTGTGCGATCCGCTCCTGCAGGTGTCTCAATTGGGGCAGGAGCGCCGTCCCCGGCGCGATTCGGTATCGCTTGTCGGCAGGAGGTCAATCGCGGCGAGACGACGCTCCTACGGCTGGTTTTCGGGTCGTGAAAGCTACCCACCCACCCGCCATATTCCTCATGGGGCCGACGGCGTCTGGCAAGACCACGCTGGCGGTCGAGCTGGTCAAACGCTACCCGATGGAGGTCATCAGTGTCGACTCCGCACTGGTGTACCGTGGTATGAATATCGGCACGGCAAAGCCGGGAGCAGACCTGCTCGCGGTTGCACCGCACCGCCTGATCGATATCCGCGATCCCTCGGTGCCGTATTCGGCCGCGGAATTTCGCGAGGATGCGTTGCTTGAGATGGCCGAGATCACCGCCCGGGGCCGCATCCCGTTACTGGTCGGCGGTACCTTTCTGTATTTTCGGGCATTGCAGTATGGCCTCTCCGAAATGCCGGCCGCCGATCGGGAAATCCGCGCCAGCCTGGAAGAGGAGGCGCAGCGCGACGGCTGGGAGGCCTTGCATGCGCGCCTGGCGGCCGTCGACCCGGAATCGGCGGCGAGAATAAAGCCAACCGATCCGCAGCGTATCCAGCGGGCACTGGAGGTCTACCTGCTCAGCGGGCAGCCGATGAGTAGCTTTCATGCCCAACACGCAGCAGCGGACCTGCCTTACCGTTTGTTGAAGCTGGCGCTGATCCCCACTGACAGGTCGTTGCTGCATGACCGGATCGAGGCACGATTCCGGCAGATGCTGGCGGATGGGTTGTTGGAAGAAGTAGGGAAACTGTTCGCTCGTGGTGATTTAAGTGCCGAACTTCCCGCCATGCGCGCTGTCGGTTACCGTCAGGTATGGCGCTACCTCAGTGGTCAGCTGGAGTACGACGCAATGGTGGAACAGGCGATTATCGCAACCCGCCAGTATGCCAAGCGTCAGCTGACCTGGTTGCGCGGAGAGCCCGACCTTGACAGCTTTGGCGCCGAGGACAGCCGTGTTCTCGAGCAGGTGTGCCAGCGACTCGACGTTTGGCTCGGAAAAACAGGCCAGGACAACAAAATAAGTCTGTGATTGTGCTAAAAATTCAGTATCATTTGGGCAGGGCCGTGAGCGGATGAGTTGAAACGGAATGCAAAAATCACCATATAACGATATGCGGAACAAGAAAAAGGAGTCTAAGACATGAATAGAGGACAATCTTTGCAGGACCCATTTCTGAATGCCTTGCGCAAAGAGCGAGTCCCGGTTTCGATTTATCTGGTCAATGGCATCAAGCTGCAGGGCCAGATCGAATCATTTGATCAGTTTGTGGTGCTTTTAAAGAATGCGGTCAGTCAGATGGTCTATAAACATGCGATTTCGACCGTGGTGCCGGCACGTAATGTCCGCATACCGGGATCTGATGAAGTCCAGGATGCCAATCAGCCTGGGAATGCCTGAGTTCAACCATCAAAGAACGGGGTGTCTGTTTGTTCGATCGCCCTGAGAGTGGTGAGCGGGCCGTTCTGGTCCACGTCAATTTTCCCGATGGCGCCGGTCAGGAGGATCTGCAGGAATTCACCGAGCTGGTCGCTTCAGCCGGGGCAACAACCGTTGCCACGGTAACCGGCATGCGCGCCTCACCGGACCCGCGATTGTTTATCGGCCGGGGCAAGGCGGAAGAAGTCCTTGCCGCTGTGCAGCATCACCACGCCGACCTGGTGATTTTCAATCATGCGCTCAGCCCAACCCAGGAAAGAAACCTTGAACGGCTACTTTCCTGTCGCGTGCTTGCCCGTACCGGCCTGATCCTCGATATTTTTGCGCAACGCGCCCGTACCTTCGAAGGCAAGCTGCAGGTCGAACTGGCACAGTTGCGGCATTTGTCTACCCGTCTGATTCGTGGCTGGACCCACCTTGAGCGACAAAAGGGCGGTATCGGGCTGCGTGGACCGGGTGAGACCCAGCTGGAATCCGATCGGCGCATGATTAATGCCCGTATCAAGATGATTAACCAGCGCCTTGACAAGGTAGAAAAGCAGCGTCACCAGGGCCGCCGTGCGCGACAACGTGCCGATGTGCCCTCGGTATCGCTGGTGGGGTATACTAATGCCGGAAAATCGACCCTGTTCAATACCCTGACGGGCGCGCATGCATACGTCGCCGACCAGCTGTTTGCCACGCTGGACCCGACCCTGCGCCGTGTCGATGTGACGGGCGTCGGACCGCTGGTGCTGGCCGACACGGTAGGCTTTATTCGGCATTTGCCGCACGACCTGGTGGCGGCTTTTCGTGCCACGCTGGAGGAGACCCGCACAGCCGACCTGCTACTGCATGTGGTGGATGCGAATGACCCCGAAAAACATGCGCATATTGACCAGGTGAATGAAGTATTGCTTGAAATCGGTGCGGCTGAAGTCCCGCAGATTCGCGTCTACAACAAGATCGATCTTTCAGACAGCAAACCCCGCATTGAATATCTGGATGACGGACGTGTGGACCGGGTTTGGGTCTCTGCACTGACCGGCGCCGGTCTGGACCTGCTGGCCGAGGCCCTGATGGCTCATTTTCACGGCGCGCAGGTGCACGGCTGGCTGCATTTATTACCGCAGGCGGGCAGTACCCGTTCCTCCCTGTATAATATCGGGCAGGTCCTGTCGGAACACGTCGATGAGCAGGGCAGCTGGTGGCTTGAAATCTGTATGGCAAAGAGAAACATTGACAAGATAATCCGTGAAGCTGAGGGTGGCTGCGATTTTTACAAGGCAGATTCCGTGGATATTGTTGCGGGTACTGCGCAAGCTTCATAAACTAACCCATCATCCAGGTACATGCCGTTGCGGTATGCGCCTTGTTTTGGTCTGAATTGGAGTAATGTATGGCTTGGAATGAACCCGGCGGTGATAAAAAGGATCCGTGGGGCGGCGGCGGTGGTAATGATGGTCCGCCAGACCTCGATGAAATGGCGCGCAAGATGCGCGAGCGCATGAATAAATTCTTTGGTGGCAAGGGGGGGGGCGGTGCTGGAAAACGTGGCGGCATACCGCTGAACTTTGGTCTAGTGGCGATTGTTGCCGTGCTGGCCTGGGTCTTATCCGGGATCTACATCATCGAGCCGGCGGAACGCGGCGTGGTGTTGCGTCTCGGTAAATTTGACAGAATTACTTCACCGGGCCCGCACTGGATCATGCGTGGACTCGAGACCGTCGACAAGGTTGACGTCGATAACCTGCGTACCGTCAGTCATCGCGCCAAGATGCTGACCCGGGATGAAAATATCGTCCAGGTCGAGGTCGCCGTGCAATACCAGGTGCGCGATGCGCAGGAATACCTGTTCCAGGTGCGTGATCCGGATTACACCCTGCAGGAAGCCGCTGAAAGTGCCTTGCGTGAAGTTATCGGCGGCATTTCCATGGACGAGTTTCTCAGCGGCGGGCGTGGCGCTATCGTCAAGCAGACCAAGGAACTGACGCAGTCCATACTGGACAAATACAAGGCCGGCCTGATCCTGACCAGTGTCAACCTGCAGGATCCGCAGCCGCCGGAAGAGGTGCAGGGTGCCTTTGAAGACGCCATCAAGGCACGGGAGGACGAGCAGCGCTACAGGAACCAGGCCGAAGCCTATGCGCTCGACATCCTGCCAAAGGCACGTGGTGATGCCGCGCGGCTGCGCGAGGCGGCCATGGGTTACCGTGACAAGGTAATAGCAAATGCGGAAGGTGAGGCGAGTCGCTTCTCACAAACACTGAATGAGTATGAAAAGGCGCCGGAAGTCACTCGCAAGCGTATGTACCTCGAAACCATGGAATACGTACTCGGGAACACCAGCAAGGTGCTTATGACAGTGAAAGACGGCAACAATCTGATGTATATCCCGCTGGACAAACTGATGGAAAACAGGGGCAGGTCCAGTGCTGAACCGCTTGAGGATGTGCAGATTGATGTGATGACACCCACGCCGCCCGAAAACGGGTCGCGCGGGCGCACCTCTTCCCGTGCAGGAGGTACCCGCTAATGATGAAGAATTATGTACTGGTACTGCTGGCGGCGGCGCTGCTGGTTGCCATAAGTTCGCTGTTTATTGTTGATGAGCGGCAGCTCGCCATCAAGTTCCAGCTGGGTGAGATCGTAGAGTCCGATTACGAGCCGGGTATACACGTCAAGGCACCCTGGCCGATCAATAATGTCCGTAAATTCGACAAGCGTGTGCTGACACTGGACACCCGTCCGGAACGTTTCCTGACGGGCGAGAAAAAGAATGTCGAGGTCGACTTTTTCGTCAAGTGGCGCATCAAGGATCCGGCGAGATATTACACCTCATTCATGGGTGATGAACGCCAGGCGGGCTTGCGCCTGCTGCAGATTGTCAATAACGGCCTGCAGCTGGAGTTCGACCAGCGGACCATCAAGCAGGTGGTGTCGGATGATCGTTCGGTGATGATGTCTGATCTGACAACCAAGGCCAATGCCGAGACGGCGCCCTTCGGTATCGAAGTCGTGGATGTGCGCATCAAGCGGATTGAACTGCCTGCAGAGGTCAGTAACTCTGTCTATGCGCGTATGCGTGCCGAGCGTGAACGTATTGCCAAGGAACACCGTGCAGAGGGCCAGGAGGCCGCCAAGGGTATCCAGGCAATTGCCGACAGGCAGCGCACCGTTATTCTTGCCGAGGCGCGGCGCGATGCGGAAATCCTGCATGGTGAGGGTGATGCGCGTGCCATCGAGATTTATGCAGATGCCTATGGGGCAAACCAGGAATACTACGAATTTTATCGCAGCATGATGGCCTATCGCGAGGCGCTGGCAAATTCGCAGGATGTACTGGTTCTCGAACCTGACTCCGAGTTCTTCAAGTACTTCAGTGATTATTCCGTCAAGTGATGACGGCCGGGCCACGATGACGCCGAACAGCTTTAATCCCCGGGCCGATGCCCGGGGATTTTTGTGATTGATGGACGTTATCTGGACAGATCTGCTGGCCGCCATTGCGCTGCTGCTGGTGATCGAGGGCATGGTGCCGTTTCTGAATCCGCGGTCACTGCGGCAGATGCTGGAGACAGTGTCACAACTGGATGACAGAACACTGCGCATTGTCGGTCTGGTCAGCATGATTACCGGTGTCGTACTGCTAACCATAGTGAGATAGCTGCTCAACACTGCGTCATTCCGCTGGAAGCGGGAATGGAGCGGGGTTCGAGCGGGCTACGCGGGATGACAAAACTTGAATGCGCCACGTTGAACGGGCGACGGTGCCTGCCAAACAGGAAAGAACAGAGTTGACATGAGTAGCAAAGACCAGTGGCTGCTGCCGGAAGGCATTGATGAAGTCCTGCCCGTCCAGGCGCGGCGCATGGAGTGTGCGCGGCGGGAATTGCTGGACCTGTTTTCGCGCTGGGGTTACGACCTCATCATGCCGCCGTTTATCGAATACCTGGAATCCCTGCTGACCGGTACCGGCAATGACCTGGATTTGCAGACCTTCAAGGTAACCGATCAACTGACCGGACGCATGATGGGTGTGCGTGCTGACATGACCCCGCAGGCAGCGCGTATCGATGCGCACCCGTTGCAACGCAGCGAACCGACACGGTTGTGCTACCTGGGCACGGTGTTACATACGCGCGCAGACGGCTTTGGTGGTTCGCGCAGCCTGTTACAGGTGGGTGCCGAGCTGTTTGGACACGCCGGTGTCGAAAGTGATGTCGAAATAATCAGCCTGCTGCTGGAGTTGTTGCAGCTGATGTCGATTCCCGAGTTGCATATTGACCTCGGTCATGTGGGCATCTTTCGCGGGCTTGCGCGGGACGCAGATCTCTCCGGGCAGCAGGAAAACGAGCTGTTCGACGCGCTGCAGCGCAAGGCCGTCCCGGAAATAGAAGAGATGCTCAATGACTATGTCGCGGATGACGGGCAACGTCGGCGTCTGGCGGCACTGGCGAGCCTGAACGGTGACCGCAGCGTGCTGGATCGTGCCCGTGAGCAACTCGCCGGTGCCAGTGAAGCTGTGCTCGCCGCACTGGAAAATCTTGCTGCGATTGCAGCCTTGATTGAAAAGCGTGCCGGCAGTGAGACGCTGTACTTCGACCTCGCCGAGTTACGTGGTTACCGCTACCAGACCGGTCTGGTGTTTGCCGTATTCGTGCCCGGCAGTGGACGCGAGATCGCCCGTGGTGGCCGTTATGATTCGATCGGCAAGGTGTTTGGAGGCTCGCGGCCGGCAACCGGCTTCAGTACCGACCTGAGAGAGTTGATGCAGTTGAGTCAGCGTGCATTTGCTGACAGACGCGGCGCGGTGTTTGCGCCAGCCGGTGAGGATGATGACTTGCTGGCTGCCGTACAGGCACTGCGACAGTCCGGTGAGCGGGTTGTGCGTCACTTGCCCGGACAGGTGGGTGATGCGGCCGCCATGAATTGTGACCGCCAGCTGGTCAACGAGAACGGTCAATGGGTGGTTAAACCGGTGTGATTAGTGAATGTGGCAGCGAGTTTTAATACCGGGGATGACAGTTGTCGAAGGCATGTACCAGTTCAGTTTCTACAGATAAGAGAGTATTCAAATGGGTAAAAACGTAGTTGTCATCGGTACCCAGTGGGGTGATGAAGGCAAGGGCAAGGTCGTTGACCTGCTGACAGACAGGGCATCCGCCGTGGTGCGTTTCCAGGGTGGCCATAATGCCGGTCATACACTGGTGATAGACGGCAAGACCACGGTGCTGCACCTGATTCCATCCGGCATATTGCGTGACAATGTACAGTGCCTTATCGGTAACGGTGTGGTGCTGTCACCCTCGGCGCTACTGGAAGAGTTGGAAATGCTGGACAAGGCCGGTGTACCGGCACGTGAGCGCCTGAAGATCAGCGAGTCCTGCCCGCTGATCCTTCCCTACCACATTGCCCTTGACCAGGCACGTGAACGTGCGCGCGGCAGCAAGGCGATCGGTACCACCGGACGCGGTATCGGGCCGACCTATGAAGACAAGGTGTCACGTCGCGGTTTACGCCTGGGTGAGCTGCTGGATCCGGCTCACTTTACCGAGCGCCTGCGCGAGGTGATGGAGTATCACAACCACGCCCTGAAGCATTACTTCAAGACTGACACGGTGGACTACCAGCAGGTGCTCGACGAGGCGCTGGCACAGGGTGAACAGATTGCCCCGATGGTGACCGATATTCCCGGTCTTTTGCACCGCATGCGCCGTGAGGGCAAGGACATCATGTTCGAGGGCGCACAGGGTGCCTTGCTGGATATCGATCACGGCACCTATCCCTACGTGACCTCGTCCACTACCACGGCCGGCGGTGCGGCCAGTGGCAGCGGTGTCGGTCCGCGACACATTGATTACGTGCTGGGCATCGTCAAGGCCTACACCACCCGCGTCGGTGCCGGGCCATTCCCGACCGAGCTGTTCGATGCGGTCGGTGATCACCTTGGCGAAAAGGGTCACGAGTTCGGTGCCACCACCGGCCGCCAGCGCCGCTGTGGCTGGCTGGACACGGTGGCACTGCGGCGCTCACTGGATATCAACAGTGTCACCGGCATGTGCATTACCAAACTCGATGTGCTCGATGGACTCGAGACTCTCAAGATCGCCGTTGCTTACACCCTCAACGGTGCGCGTGTTGATTCACCGCCGGCCGGGGCTGACCTGATCGAGCAGTGTGAGCCGGAATACATCGAAATGCCGGGCTGGTCGGAATCGACCTTCGGAATAAAACGTTTCGAGGACCTGCCGGAGGCCGCGAAGGCTTACCTCGACAAGATCGAGGAACTCTGCGAAACCCCCATCGCCATCGTCTCAACCGGGCCGGATCGTGCCGAGACGATTGTTCTGAAACATCCGTTTGAATAAAAAAAAGGCCGGTTGCCCATTAGTGACAGCCGGACTTTGATACGGTGGTGCCGAGGAGAGGACTGAAACACGGCAACCAACGAATGAATGAATGAAGATCGCCTGCCTGGCTGTTATCTGGTGCCGAGTGGGAGGTGTTATATGAGAATACGTTCGAGCCGGTAGCCTGCATAGAACAGGCTTCTTGAATACCTGAGTCCTGCGATTGTAACTTTGCAGATATGGGCTGCCGTATTTATCGTGCTGTACGTCCAGCTTTGACAGCCTGTCCTGTCATGCCCCAGGATATAAATTAACGAGCACAAAAAGCATCAGCGATAAAACGATTACAGCGAACAGCATGTAGATTAATTGAGTTTTCACTTTGCTCTGCCTCAATAAAATACTCGCCATATACGTGGCACTAACTTCATCCAACACCAGAACAGCCCGCCAGCAGCTGCAACAATTCCCACTGATGCGGCGACCAGTGCCTTTTTATAGGTCTCCGGCTAATGCTCATCGCAACAAACCGTGATATGGCACCACAATGAAAAGTGCAATCATAACCACTAAAGCCACCACGATGCCTTCCCAATAATATGATGGTTCATCATGTGGTGGTTTTTTATCAGTCATACACCACCTGATTGTGCACACAGCTTTGTTCTATAGTCATCCGGCACCGGTTTAAAGCATGCTGCAACAGCACCTGAGGCAACACTGTCTGCGATGCGTTAATACGGGGAGGGTGTCGCGGGAGTGGCTTGCTTTAATCTTGCTGTGCGGAGGGGCTGAAGATATGGATATGGTTAGGTGCGTTTGTGTGTTGGCATAACTAGAACAGGATATTCGGAGTCATGAATGACGCCCTCGCTAACGCCCTCGCTAACGCTACCCACAAGAAGTTGATGCATCGCGCTTCGTCCATGAGAGCCCACAACAATCATGTCTACATCAAGTTTCGAGGCTTCATTTAAAATCGTTTCTACCGTTGCACCTTGCATATGAAGTGCTGTTGTACTCAGGCCTGATTTGCGCAATCGATCTGCAATCTCTTGAATCTCGCTGTGCTCACCATGGAATCTTGTAGCAAGGGCATCCCGGACCGATTGCGGGTCCGCATTTAATCCAACTTGTGGTTTATCAAATCCAACGAAGTCTGGATCAGGCTCAGCAACATACAGGAGCCACACCTTTGCTGAAAGTGCTTTGGCAATATCTTCAATCTTTTTCACAATCTTTTCAGTGCATTCAGAAAGGTCAACAGCTACAAGAATCTTCATGTCATCTCTCCCGTGGTTATACGCCCATATACCTGACGGGTTATCTCAATACATATCATAGTATCGATATCAGGGCTGGAATAGCGAAGCCAGGTTATGCTGCTTATTTTTTTTTTTTTTTTTTTTTTTTTTTTTTTTTTTTTTTTTTTTTTTTGTTGTCACTGATCCGTTATTTCAGGAACCACCGTAAGTATTTTCAAAAGGCGGTAGAGATCCTAAGCAGAAGTACAACATTTCGGTCTGGACGGCAAAAACGTACTGTTTCAAGACTTTGAGGTCTTGAAGCTGGTATGTAACCCTCACCCCATTGCAGCTAAAAGTCGAAAAAATACTTTATTTTAATTGCCTTACAAATTAAAGGGGATTATCCTATTGGCGTGCAACAAAGTGATGATGTTGTAAGCAGCTTCTGCTTACAAATGATGGGGAGCAAGGATCTTATTTTCAGCGAGGGGCGAATCATGTCTGGATTGTACAGAAATGGAGTCAGTTGCTTTCATCGATTGCGACAAAGGCTCATAAACTCGATAGTCCAAGATGTCCCTGACGATATTCAATTGTGTGAGTTCGATTGTGACAAACTTCATTGTTCGATTGGTGATTGGGGAAAGTGCGCCAGGCGTCTGCGTTATAAAACGCAATACCAGAAACAATCTAATTTGCCGAAGTAGGACTGTAGACAAACTCTGATCGGGTTACCTTGATATTAGTCAACTAATTGACAGGTAAAACCTACCTGCACAGTCGGCTATGTCCTTTTGGTAGCACTGGTTTACCCGATGTTACTGTTCATGCACCCGAGGTAGACACCTGTCTGCGATCTGTCATAAAGTAGTAGGGTGCAACCCCGACCTTGTGGCGGGGCTTTCAGTTGACCTATATCAAAAACTAATTCCCTTAAAAGTAGTATGGTATTGCTCATATTCTCATGTGGGGGGTAATGGTGCACAAGGTCACGCAAAAAGAACTGGAACGAATTAATACCATGACCGCTCTGGAGGCTGTTGCATACGCCAACCAGCTGAGCAATAGACTGAAATGTGATGACTGCGCTCATGAGGAACGACAGAATGGATTGGCGTTATTGGAACGACTCACTGAGAGAGTGAGTTTTCTTAAAATTACGCTAGAGCTACCAACATTTTACCGAATTGGGAGGAGTCAAATAAATAGCCCTGCATCCGAGGTAGATGCTGTCTGCGATCTGTCATAACAGGGGATGGTGCGCCACCCGATATAGGCTGTTTCAGCTGCCCGACACCCTGAACCTAACCCATACCCCTACCCAACAAACCGAGATCGTCGCTATAATAGACTCTTATGCGGCAGCATGGGGTTTCTGTGTGCAATACTGTATATATATACAGTATGATAAAATATCAACGTGAACATTCTGCCCGACACCACCAGATGCCATGCCTGTGGCAGACGCTATGAGATCACAAACCACAAGGACAGGTGTCCTGTCTGCTGTCCGAAGGAAGAACCGGAAGAGGTGTTTGAAAATTACGAGCTGGCTGATGATGATTATGGTGATGATCTGACTCCAGAAAGGTTCCCCCCCAAAAAAGGCGACCCGAAGGCCGCCTATCTGGACCGTGACAAGCTGTTATCTGATGACGAGCGGTAGGCATTAACCGCTGATACATTTCAGCAGTGGGCTATGTCCCTAATCAGGAATATTCTGTTGTAACTACTGCCTGCTGTATTCGCGTTACTGGTACAGGCTGGCATATTCCTGATGATGTGCGTTGTGCCGACTTTAAAGTTATAGTATGTATGACACATACAGGCATGGGCAAATCCTGATTGCACTTATAGTAATCCCCATTAACTTAAGGAACAAAGAAAAGTCTGTGTCTTATGTCGGATCGAATTAATCAATTGGAGGAAATATACAAGCTGCGGAAACGCCTTCTGGATCGCCATACCAAGTCAACTAAAAGTACAAGGAACTTAAAAAATAACATAAAGCGTAGTGTCTCCTGGTCGAGGATAAGTCGACTATTCACCTTGGAGGGCGATGCCATGTGGCTTTCATTTGGGATGGCTGTGGTTATCTCGTCGGTCACGATTTCCTTGTGGATCGAATTGGACAAAGAACCCTATAGAAATCGATTATACGACCTTGAGACACTGCCGCCCACAGCTGCTGGCCAAACAAGCAGAGGTGCGAGTGTTGAAAAAATGCATCTGGAAGCCACTGCAGGTGGAACAACTAAGTCCATGGACACGTCACTAGTTGATGCTGTCGCTACAACCACACTTGTATCCCTGCAGAAAACCAACAGAGCAATACACGAAGAGACTACATCAACCATCCTGGGTAAAGATCCCGTCGCGGGTGGACAATCAATCACGCGTAAACCCTTAACTACCAAAGCAAGCAAAGTTGTAGCAATGGAGCATCAGAATCCTGTTATCAATAAACAGTCCGAAATCAGCGTGGATAAGAAGGGCCCATGGGTTATCAATCTAGTTTCCTCGTTGAGTAAGGCTGATGTGGATCGCTTATCGGAAAAGGCCCATTCCAGAGATATTCAAACGGAACAGCAGCAAGTAATTGTGAAAGGCAAACAATACTGGCGTGCACAGATAACGGGGTTTTCAACAGAGGCCGAGGCCAGGGCCTATGTTGACACCACCAAGGAAAAGTTGGGACTGAAAGACGTCTGGATAATGAAACGATGATTGTAATAAAGTCGCTGAGAATTCAGGTTTTAGGCTTTTCTTCTCGCCATGTCGACCAGACCCAGCAGGATGGAGCCGAACAGCCAGATGGAAGCGGGGATGGGGATTGCAGATGACAATTCAAAATAGTAAGGGCCAACCATTCTTCGTGGTAACGACACACCAAATAATCAGTAACCCTGAATTAAAAAAACTCACCGCTGCTTGAATCGCAGTCTCTATCCGGGACGGCACAAAATATCGACCAATGACGAACGGGAGTCTTTGCCGGGTGATGCGTTCCAACCGGTGGCCTGCACTTGTGTCGCTGCTGATACAGGCAGGTATCTTGTTGGCTGCCTATTATTTGACAGCCTGATCACCCATCAAAAAGTCGCAACAATAAGCACCACAAGCACAACCAGAAAAGCTATCGCCGCATCTTCCAAAATATGGGATTTGGACGGTCTTCTAATTGGCCTCCTGCCAATCCTCATGGCAGAAATCCTTTATAAGCCCCCACAAGGAACAGCGCAAACACTGCCACTAAAGCTACTACAACACCTTCTCAAAAATATGACGGCTCATCATATGCCGGCTTTTTGACAGTCATACATCACCCCCCACTAATAAAAGTTAGACTTTTACCGTGATTGCCAGATTATAGTAAGTATGGCGACTGAATTACTGCTGGATTACTGGTGTTTTTTGATTTGAACCGGGTATCTTATTGTCTATGTAGCCACCTCAGCCCAATGCATTATTTGTTGAAGCCAGTTATCAAACCCTGGTGGAAAAACGCCAGACACGCAATAGCAATAAAAGCTAACTATTGCGGCTTATGTACTATATTAAATGTATCCGGCCTCGAGGGAATGTTTTATTCTGGGTGGTATTCGGTCTGCCGCTAACCCCCTCTGTCAGGATAGTTGTCGCCTCACTTGAGTCATTGTAATCGAAGTTGAGGTGGGCGATAGAGAGTGAGAAATGAATCGCTATTCAGTAGAACGGAAAGAGTCGGTGATCCAGAAGATGATGCCACCCCATAACACGCCCATACCCGAGCTGGCGGCCGAAACAGGCATTTCGGATGTCACCCTGTACACTTGGCGTAAACAAGCCAGAGTGGAGGGGATCGCTGTGCCAGCTGATGGGAAGAATCCGGAGAAATGGTCGTCAGAAGACAAATTTGCCATTGTATTGGAAGCCGCATCGTTGAATGAAGCAGAGTTGGCCGAGTACTGTCGCCGGAAGGGTTTGTATGTCGAGCAGATCGCGGCCTGGCGGAAGGTCTGCCTGCAGGCCAATGCCGATAGTGTCGCTCAGGCCAAGGCCCAGCGGGAACAGAGCAAGAAGGACCGCAGGCAGATCAAGCAGCTGGAGCGTGAACTGCACCGCAAGGAGAAGGCACTGGCAGAAGCCGCAGCCTTGCTGATACTCCAAAAAAAAGCCCAGGCGATCTGGGGGGACGCAGAGGACGAATGATCAGTACCCCGGATCGCCATTATGCCGTTGAGTTGATCGACGAAGCCGTCACCGCCGGTGCGCGACAGCACAAGGCCTGTGAGATCCTGGAGATCAGTGCGCGTACCTACCAGCGTTGGACGCAGGACCAAGCTGTTTTGAGTGATCGCCGTCCCGGTGCTCAACGCCCGGCCCCGGCCAACAAGCTCAGTCGCGAGGAACGGGAAGCCATCCTGGCCGTCAGCAACAGCCCGGCATTCCGCAGCCTGCCGCCCAGCCAGATTGTACCCGCGCTGGCCGATGAGGGGCGCTACCTGGCCTCGGAGTCGAGCTTCTACCGGGTATTGCGAGCAGCGGATCAGCAGCACCACAGAGGCCGTAGTGAGGAATCACAGCGCAAGGCCCCGAGCACGCACTGTGCCGTCGGTCCCAATCAGGTCTGGTGCTGGGACATCACGTGGCTACCGGGTCCTGCCCGTGGGCTGTTCTATTATCTCTATCTGATCATGGATCTCTACAGCCGCAAGATCGTTGCCTGGGAAGTTCACGAGAATGAAGCCAGTGATCTGGCCGCGCGACTGATCCGCAAGGCCTGTCTGGCAGAAGGGGTTGTGTCACAACCGCTGGTGCTGCACTCGGATAATGGCAGTCCCATGAAAGGATCCAGCATGCTGGAGACCCTGCACCGGTTGGGGGTGACCTCCTCCTTCAGCCGTCCACGCGTCAGCAACGACAATGCCTATGCTGAATCGCTGTTCCGGACCTGCAAGTACCGGCCGGACTACCCGGCGAACGGCTTTGCCACCCTCGATGAGGCCAGAGCCTGGGTACTGTCATTCAGTCGCTGGTACAACACGCAGCACAAACACAGCGGGCTGAGGTTCACGACACCGGTGCAGCGTCATACGGGTGAGTCAACGGCCATACTCGAACACCGGCAGCAGGTATACCGGCTAGCCAGAGACCGTAATCCCAACCGCTGGAGTGGTGAAATCAGGAACTGGAAGTTACCGGAGATGGTCTGGTTAAACCCAGAGAAAGAACAGTCTGAATTAAACCAGGCTGCGTAGGCTCAGGCGACAACTATGTT
>CALOCX010000013.1:0-33274 GCA_942491995.1 uncultured Gammaproteobacteria bacterium
TCACCGTTGGCTTTATTGTCTGCAGGTCTTCACCAAGTTCCGGTATGGAACGTGCGTAGGCAATGGTGGCGCCCACCACCATCGGAATATAGTAGCCAACGGTGCGTTCAAAAGTTATGCGAGAGTGGTAGAAAGGAAATCAACAGGTCATCTTCAGGGGCATCTGTACAATTTCTCAGTGCGCTGTCGCAATCAAACAGAATGTTCCAGTGGCTCAAGCATGACGCCCTTGGGTTTGCCGGTCGTTCCCGAGGTGTATGCAATGGTGGCAAGATCGTTGGAGTCACCGTCATCGGGGCCCATGTAATTCACCGCCAGTTGCAGGTAACCAGTCGGCTACGGTACCTGACGCGGGTTTCACCCTCCCCGGTACCGTCGACAGGTTCCAGCGCTTGACAATACGTACCAGGCCATCCAGCTGCTCGTAAGGTACCGTCTGCAGTCCCTGCCATTGTTCCTCGCCCTGCAGCAGCAGCACCCGGGCGCCGGAATTATTGAGAATGTAAGCGGCATTTTCAGGGCGATCATCGGTATACAGCGGCACAACAACAAGACCACACCCCAGGGCCGCCTGATCGAAAGTTGCCCACTCCTTGCAGTTATGCAGCTACACTGCGACGCGGTCGCCATGTTGCAGTCCTTCATTGGCGAGTGCGTCCTGCCCGCGCGCCACCTCGGTTGCCATTTCCTGCCCAGGGGAATCACCATCAGTCCCAGTCCTGATCAGGTTTTTTAACTGGCGATATGCAACCCCACCTGGGCTGCGTTTGACACGTTCCCCGAACAATCCCGCCAGCGTGACGGCGGTCTCTGCGCTACAATAAAATCAGATTTATCCTTTTTGTTCATGTGGTCCTCTTCCTCCCAAAGAGTGTGTCAATGCCTCCCAACCCGGGTCAGGCGTAAAACGATCACCACGCAGTGACTTCAGCGTTTCCAGTTGTTTGTACAGTGCTTTGGCTCCCACAGCATCCAGATGATGCATGGGGCCACCGCGGAAGGGTGCGAAACCGGTACCGAATATCATACCCGCATCCAGCAGGTCCTTTCGCTAAGGACAACGTTTTCACGAAAACAGGCAAACCACTGATTCGTTCAGCAGTCGGCAGCACCAGGCGGTTGGTGATTTCTTCCATGTTCCAGTTACCACCGCCTGCCTTTGGTTTGACCGGCTTGCCCTTTTTGTATTGATAAAAGCCGCGTCCGGATTTGCGACCGAGATTGCCATCCTTGAAACAAGTTTTTCCTGAGTCGTTCCGGAATTTCGGCGTTGAAATGGTCGGCCAGAATCTCTGCGACATGCAAACAGATATCCAGTCCGACGGTATCTGCCAGTTGCACAGGGCCCATCGGCATACCAAAGGTGGTGGCCGCCCAGTCGATCAGAACCGGGTCAGGCACGCCTTCAGCCTCCAGTACCACGGCTTCCATAAGGTAGGGCATGAGGATGCGGTTCACCAGGAAACCGGGTGTACTGGTGACAGGCAGCGGCAAGCGGTCGATTTTCCGGGTGACGTTGCGCCTGCCCGTGGATAACGGCAGGCGCTGAAGCGGATTCACCGTTGACGACCTCTACCAGTTGCATCATGGCAACAGGGTTAAAGAAATGCAGACCAACCAGTCGCTCCGGTTTTGAGAGTGCGCTGGTCAGTTCTTCCAGCGGGATGCTGGAGGTGTTGGTTGCGAGGATGGCATCCGGCTTCATTCTGGGTTCAATATCACTGTATAAAGAACGCTTTACTTCGGCATCTTCAAAAATTGCTTCAATTACAATATCCGCCTGGGCCACGCCGATACCCTGGTGGTCAGGCATCAGGCGATCCATGGCGGCATTGATCTTGAGGGGGCGCTTCAGCTTGCGCTTGAACAGGGTGTAGGCGCGTTTCATAGCCGGTGCGATCCGCTCGGGGGACTGATCCTGCAGTGTGACGTGAAAGCCGCGGAAGGCGCACCAGGCGGCGATGTCCCCACCCATGGTGCCGGCACCGATGACGTGTACATGCCGGGGTGTGAAGGACTTGTCCTTGCCGAGCGATTTGAGTTGCTCCTGCAGGAAGAACACGCGAACCAGGTTCTGCGCAGTAATACCGGTGATCAGCTTGCCGAGTGATTCTGCTTCCGCAGCAAGCATGGCCGGTTTGTCGGTGGCATGTTTGCGCCAGATGTCGATCATCGCATAGGGCGACGGGTAGTGTTGTTTCGAGGCGCGCTTTGCGACCTGTTTGGCAAATACGCTGGCGAGCAGGGGACGCACCAGGAAGTTATTTGACAGCCGGTCATACCAGGCGGGTTGATGTGGCGGTGGTGCATCAAATACCATTTTGCGTGCTGCATCCTGCAGGTGGCGTTCGGGAACCACCATGTCAACCAAACCCAGGCGCTTGCCGGTACGGCCATCAATGGAACGTCCACTGAGTATCAGGTCCATCGCCTTGAGTCCGCCCAGCAAAGGCACCATGCGGGCGCTGCCACCCCAGCCGGGATGTATGCCCAGTTTAACTTCCGGCAGACCGAGTCGGGTACCCGGATCGTCACGGGTTATGCGGTAACGACAGGCCAGTGAAAGTTCTGTACCACCGCCGAGGCAGAAGCCGTGTATCAGGGCAACGGTTGGAAACGGCAATGCTTCCAGGCGATTAAATACGTCTTGTCCCATGCGCAGAAAGTCCAGCGCCTGGTTTTTTGAGGTGACCTTTGTGAAAGCCGTGATATCGGCACCGGCAATAAAGCCATTGGTCTTGTCTGAAAGAATAACCAGTCCGCGCGGGCATTGTGCAGCGATGCTTCGCAGGTGCTCGTCAAGCTGCTCAAAGACTTCGGCATTGAGTACATTGGTTGCGCCGTCTGCCTTGTCAAAATGCAGCCAGACAATATTGTCGCTGTCTGTTTCGGTGCGGAAGTGGATATGGTTAGTGTTGTCCATGCCGGTTACCCCGTTGTCCGATCAATCAGCATGGCGCCACCTTGTTTCCCGCCACCGATACAAAGACTGGCCATACCACTTCGCATCAGGTGTTGCTGCAATAGTTTTAGCATATGCAGCACGATACGGGCACCACTTGAGCCGACCGGGTGACCGACTGCGACAGCGCCACCATCGATATTCAAACGCGCTTCGTCAATCGCTGTGAAGGCTGACTCACAACCGAGTTCATCGCGACAGAAATCCGCATCTTTCCAGCCGGCAAGGCAGGCCAGCACCTGCGCTGCAAAGGCTTCGTTGATTTCAAAATAATCAATATCGGCTGTATCCAGCCCATGGCGTTTCATAATGGGTGCCATCGCATAACAGGGTCCGAGTCCCATTTGTGCCGGGTCGAGTCCGGCCCACTGACTGTCGATAAGCTGGCCCATGACCGGCAGGTTATGGCGGGACACCATGTCTTCGGATGCGAGTATCAGCCAGGCGGCGCCATCGGTGATCTGGGCGCTGTTACCAGCAGTGACATTGCCGATCCCCCTGATCGAATACCGGTCGCAGTTTTGCCAGTTTTTCCATGCTGGAATCAGCGCGTACACCATCATCGTGGTCATAGACATTGCCGCGGCTGTCATACAGCACCTCGATTTCGTCGAGGCGACCGTCTTTGTGCGCCGCATCCAGGCGCAGGTGACTGCGCATGGCGAAGCTGTCCATCATTTCACGGCTGATATCAAACCGGTGTGCGAGTATTTCCGCGGTTTGTCCCATCGACAAGCCGACCATCGGGTCGGTAAGGCCGCGGAGCAGGGCGATAACCGGTTTGAAGTGGCCGGGTCGCAGGTGGCCGAGTACCTTTGAGTTTTGCGCCAGCTGTCCTTGCCCGGGCCAGCGCGGCCAGCCAGTTAACCATGGCGTCGTTGTAGAGAATCGGTGCGCGGCTCATTGATTCAACGCCGCCAGCCAGTACCAGGCTGGAACGTCCACTGGCAATATTCTGCGCAGCAGAGTCGATGGACTGCATGCCGGAGGCACAGTTGCGTTGCACCGTCCATGCCGGCACGCGTTCACCACAGCCGAGGCGCAGTGCCACGACGCGGGCAATGTTGGCTTCATCCGGACTGGGCATCATGCAGCCGAGGATGACCTCGTCCAGCTGCTCTGCTGCAAACGGTTGACGTGCAAGCAAGGGTCGACCGGCAGCAAGCGCCAGGTCAGATGCCGAAAATGGCCCGGGTTTGCCGCGGGCCTTTAAAAAAGGTGTGCGACTGCCATCAACTACATAGACTGGCCGGCCACCCCATCCAGATTGTTGCTCCCCCATTCTCTGCGCTCCTTGGTTAGGTATTCAGGGAGAAATTCATCTACCTGTATGACAAGCTTGCGTGCGGCGATGGCAGCGCGGATTACTGCAGCTTCCTGTGTGCTGATGATGCCGGGCTGACGCCGGCATCAACATGGTCTTCAGGGTCACCCCTGGGCAGGGTGCCTGCCTTCATGGCGCTGCGCAGTTTGCGCAGCGCCGGTGCTGCTGCAAATTCTCTTTTCAAGTGCATCATCAAGCTGTGCAACGGCTTCCGTCTTGTTCACTGGAATATACACACCTTCTGTCAGGCGGTCACGCAGTGCGCCGGGTTCAAGAACAGATCTGCAACCTGTTGCCCGAGTTCGTCAGAGGGACGCTTGTAGGGCTTGCCCAGCGGGAAGGTCAGCACTGCGTCATGCCGGCAACGAAGCGGTTGGGCAGGTTGTTCAGCACTTCATGCAAGACGTATCTGGATGTTGTACAGCAGGTCCTGGCAGGCCCACTCGAGCAGTGGCAGTTCGTCGTCCGGGGAACCGTTATCGTAGTGGTGCTTCAGTACGGCACTGCCCAGGTAGAGCAGGCTGAGCACGTCACCGAGTCGGCCGGAAAGTGACTCCTTGCGCTTCAGGCCGCCACCCAGCGACATCAGGGTCATCTCGGCGGTCACCGCAAAGGCCAGGCTCATGCGTGCAAACTGGCGGTAATAATGGCCGCGCACGCCGTGCTGGGGTGCTGCAAGCAAACGGCCACCGGTCAGGCCATGGAACAGGCTGCGGCTGACGTTGCTCATGATATGACTGCCATGGCCGAGCAAGGCATCGTCAAACCCGGCAACATCGGACTGGCTGGCGGCCTCCATTTCCCTGAACAGGAACGGATGGCAGCGGATGGCCCCCTGGCCGAAAATAATCAGGTTGCGGGTGAGGATATTGGCGCCTTCCACGGTAATGGCGATAGGCAGGGCCTGGTAGGCGCGGCCAAGAAAGTTACTCGGTCCCATGCTGATGCCGCGTCCAGCGAGGATGTCCATGGCATCGTTGACGATCACCCGCATACGTTCGGTTAAATGATATTTGATAATGGCGGAGGCTACGGAAGGTTCCTCGCCGCTGTCGATGGCGGCCGTGGTAAAGCCGCGTGCGGCATTCATGATATAGGTGGTGCCCGCGATGCGCGCGAGCACCTCGCTGATGCCCTCGAACTTGCCGATGGGCACCTTGAATTGCTTGCGCACCCCGGCATAGGCGCCCACGCTGCGACTGACCAGTTTGCCCGATGCCGTGCTCAGGGCCGGCAGGGAGATGGCGCGGCCGTCGGAGAGGCAGTTCATCAGCATGCGCCAGCCCTGGCCGACGTAGTCCTGGCCACCGATGACCCAGTCCATTGGAATGAATACGTCTGTGCCGCGGTTGGGACCGTTCATGAATGACTGGCTCATGGGGAAATGGCGGTTACCGATTTCAATCCCTGGCGTGGTCGTGGGAATCAGTGCCAGCGTGATGCCGATATCTTCCTGGTCACCCAGCAGCTGGTCGGGGTCGTGCAGATGGAAGGCCAGTCCCAGCAATGTTGCCACCGGGCCCAGTGTGATGTAGCGCTTTTCCCAGTTCAGGCGTATGCCCAGTACATCATCCTTGCCTTCAAATGGCTGTCGGCAGACAACCCCGGTATCCGGCATGGAGGCGGCGTCACTACCGGACTCTGGGCCGGTCAGGGCGAAGCAGGGGATTTCCTCGCCGCTGGCGAGACGCGGCAGGTAGTAGTTCTTTTGCGCCTCGGTACCATAGGACAACAGCAACTTGGCCGGTCCCAGGGAGTTGGGCACCATGACAGTGACGGCGGCCGAGATGCTGCGACTGGCAACCTTCAGGACAATGGCGGAATGTGCATTGGCTGAAAATTCGAGCCCGCCGTATTGTTTCGGGATGATCATGCCGAAGAAGCCTTGCTGCTTCAGGAAGTCCCAGGTGCTGGGCGTCAGGTCACGCAATTCCTCGGTGATTTCCCAGTCGTTGACCATGGTGCACAGTTCATTGACTGGCCCGTCAATAAAGGCCTGTTCCTCGGGGCTCAGTGAGGGGGCGGGGAAGCCCAGCATGCGTTGCCAGTCCGGCCGTCCACTGAAGATTTCGGCTTCCCACCAGACGGTGCCGGCCTCCAGTGCTTCGCGTTCGGTATCGGACATGCCCGGCATGATCTTTCTGTAGGCGCCAAGCAGCGGTTTGATCACGAGTGCGCGGCGCAGCGGGGTGACGGTTAGCATGGCGACCAGCGGGATAAACATGCCCAGGGCAATGAGCAGCGCCCAGGTGGGTGGTGTATAGCGCAGGGCCCAGTAGCCAAGGATGGCGGTCAGCACGGCTGTCCAGAGAGTGCGTGATGCCTGCCGGGCCATCATGAATCCGAGTAGCGCCAGAATAACAGGCAGTTCGATCATCCAGTGCATATCAGTCATCCCTGGCGCGTGTCGAACGCCATTAGTGCGGTGTTGTAGTTGAACAGCTGTAAGTACGGTGTATTCGTATAGTCAGGTATTCACTCTTCGTTTCAGTTCAATAAAAAATTTGACATGCATTCTTGCAGTGAGTTTCAAGACGATTTCAAGCCGCTGATTCAGTATATACAATGTCGTGGGCCATAGAGTCTATCGGCTCGGCCATCTGCAATATGAAACTGCAGGCGGGGGCACATGGCTTAGCCATCAAGCAGATCCAGGGCCTTGAACAGCTGCTTGCGCGGTGTATAGAAGTGCGGTGAGAAACGAATGCCGCCGCCCCGGAGGGCGCAGAAGACATTCTCCGTTCCGAGCATCTCGAACAGGGATTCGGGTGTCTCATTCAATGGTCGAAAAGTGACGATGCCTGCATGGCGCTGTTCGACGGTCGGGGTGATGAGCTGATAGCGATCCGGTAGTTGTAAAAAATAATCAATCATGAAGCGCGTGTTATCGAGGACCTGCTCTTCAATGGTCTGCAGACCAGTCTCCAGGATCAAAGACAGGCTGGCGTGCAGGGCATGAATGCCGGTCATGTTCGGGCTGCCGCATTCGAATCGACGTGCGCTGCCGGCAATTTCCCAGTTCTTGTTGTCAAAGTTATGCATGTCTTCAAGCATGTGCCAGCCATACTGCTTCAGGTCCAGGCGCTCCATGACTGCCTGGCGACAATAAAACAGGGCGATGCCTTCCGGGCCCAGCATCCATTTGTGCGCATCCGCCATGACGAAATCAGCCTGGCAGGCCTGCACGTCAAAGCGAACCGCACCCAGGCTTTGGATCGCATCGACACAAAACAGGATACCTCTTTCCCGGCAGGCCGCACCGAGAACAGGCAGGTCCAGTTTCAATCCGCTACCGTATTGCACGGCGCTGACCGAGAGCAGGCGGGTGTGGTCATCAAGGGCATCGAGTATCGCTGTCTCGGGTGAGCCGCCGGCGTTGATGTCGACCGCACGGGTCGTCACACCATACTTCTGCAACGATTCCCAGACCACCCGGTTGGACGGGAATTCCTGGCTGGTGATGACCACGTTGTCACCGGATTTCCAGGGCAGTCCGTAGGCGACCACGGACAGTGCCTCGGAGGTGTTTTTTAACAGTGCAATTTCATCGCTGCAGGCCGCGTTAATCAGCTGTTGCAACTGCTGCCGTAGCGCACTTTCCGTGGCAACCCAGTTCAGGTAGTTTCGGCTGCCAACAGCAACATTTTCGTCGGCAAAACGTTTGACCGCGTCTGCGGTGCGTTGTGGCCACGGGGAGACCGCCGCGTGGTTCAGGTAGATGATCGAGTCATCCAGACGGAATTCGGACTCATACATGTGAAAGGCCTGTGCGCATGGATTAACAATGCTGAATATTTGCAGGGTATGATAGCGACCGGTTGATCATGATAACGGTGATGGTCCTGATTGTATGATAAATATCCCGCAGATATTACGACATGTTTTGCTGTTGCTGGTCCTGGTAGCTTGTGGCTCGCAAGCACAGGCGGGCAGTGCCCGCATTATCGTTGATACCAGGGCCGAAACGCTGACGGTGATGCGGGGTGATACCGTCATCAAGACATTCCCGGATATTGCAATCGGTCGTTATGGCAAGACCTATTTCAAGCACCAGGGCGATAATAAAACCCCGCTGGGAAACTACAGGATCGGCTGGATCAACAGGGATTCCCGCTACTATATTTTCCTGGGTCTGACCTATCCGGACCAAGAGGCGGCCGATCGCGGTCTGGTGGATGAGCGGATCAGCGAGGCGCAGTGGCAGGAAATCCGTCGCGCCCTCAAAGCGGGAAAGATACCCCCGCAAAAGACGCCGCTTGGTGGCTATATCGGGATTCATGGGTTAGGGCAGGGCGATATGACGGTGCATCAACAATATAACTGGACAAACGGGTGTGTGGCTTTAACCAATGCAGAGATTGATCAGCTGTTGCAATGGGTCCGGATTGGCACCCCGGTGGAAATTCGCTGAGCAGCCGCGTGCAGATGCTGGTAGCATATGCGCGGCAAGGGTGATATGTGTATGACGGCTAATACAAGCCGGCAGTACAGATCACCTGTTTATTCAGATTGTGAAGGAGAAATGAATGATGGGTATGAATGGAAAAGTCCTGACAAAGATCGCGCAGGCTACATTAATCACGGCCGTTGTTGGTCTGGCGGGTTGTGCAAGTACCGGTGATCTGGATGCGCTGAGTGCAAGAGTGGATGCGGCCAGTGCAGAAGCCAGTGCAGCCAAGGCCGAGGCGAGTGCGGCGCGTACAGAGGCTGCTGAGGCAAGGACAATGGCAGCGAGTGCAACAGAGACGGCCAACGAAGCCAAGGCGACCTCGGAAGATACCGAGGCAAAGATTGATCGTATGTTTAAAAAAGCCATGTATAAATAAAGGCTTATATGAAATAGTTAAAAAGCCCCTTCGGGGGCTTTTTTTCTGTTACTAGCGGGTTACCGCAACCGGTATACCGTCTTGATGTTCTATGGCCTGCCACAGTGCTCTGCCGCTGAGATTGATTTCATCCGGGGCGGTAAATTCGGCAATTGCATCCAGTACGCTTTGCATGTAGTTCGCGTAATTTTCGGCATCTTCCTCCAGCGGCGGGTGCAGTTCCACGAACAGTGACCCCGCAAGCCAGCCCAGTTTGATGGGTTGGTTGATAAGGTGTACCTGCGTGCCGACCGGGATGTTCTCAAACAGTCGCTCGATGTCTTCGGGGTACATGCGCAGGCAGCCGTGTGTGACACGCATACCCACACCGTAAGGCTTATTGGTGCTGTGAATCAGGTAACCGGGTATGCCAAGCCGCATGGCGTAGCGGCCCAGCGGATTGTCAGGGCCGGCTTCGACAATATCCGGCAAGGGGTCATTGCCCTCGGCGATGGCCTCATCTTTCAGTGACTGCGGAGGACGCCAGTCCGGATCTTTTTTCTTGGTGACAATGGTTGTTTTCCCCAGCGGGGTTTCCCAATCCATTCTGCCAACACTGACCGGGTGAGTGATGACGACAGGTGTTTCACCGGGCGCGGGTTTCGGGAAGTAATACATCCTCATTTCTGGCAAGTTGAGTACCAGGCCGGTACGCTCCACATTTGGCAGGATGAAGCGATTTGGCAGGACGACAACCGAATTTTCTTCAGGTAACCAGCGATCTACAGACGGATTCGCCAGCAGGATCTCATTTTGTCCAAGGTCATATCGGCGGGCGATATCCAGCAGCGTTTCATCGCGGCTGGCAGTGATGGTCTCAACCTGGCCGATGACGTCAACATCCGGTGGCGGCAACATGAATATATCAGCCCGGGGCTGGGTGCTGGTGATGGCGGCAAGCACGCAAACAAGAAATTTGTGCATATTCATGTTGTAAAAATGTGAAAACATTGACATTAACCGGTTACTGGAAGTTGGATAGTATTCTACACTGGTTCTAAATCTTGCAAGGGCGAGGATTCAAATAATGCATAATCGGGTCAAATGGTGCTGTATCGCATTCTCTTTGATGGCTACTACAAGTGGTGTCGCGCAACCCCTGTATAAATCAGTCAATGAACGTGGAGAAGTTACATTCTCCGACAGTCCGCCGCCCAGCGCAGTTGAGGTGCAGGAAATTCAGGTGCAGCCAGGGCCATCAGAAGCCCAGCAACTGGAAAGCATCGAACGTGCTAAACGCATTGAGTCGCAGGCCAGTGACCTTGGCGCCGCGAATGCAGAGCGTGCGCAGCAACGCAAGGATGCACAATTGCAGTTACAGCAACAAGCCAAAGAAACTGAAGTGCAACCGGTGACAGACTATAACGATGGCTACGGCTACCCGAATCGTCCGCTGTATCCGCCGGTCATCCGTCCGCCCATACGTCCTGAACATCCGATATTACCGGGTGGTCCAGGACGTCCTGTGCAGCTCCCGGCAGCCCCGGTTGTCGCCCCCCGGTTGTAAAACCGGGTGTGTATAATAGTGCGTATAATGTATATTATGTTAAATAGCATATTTATCAATATTTCCGTTTTTCGCCCTGCAGGCCCCTGTCTTAAGGCATTTTTGAGATCAAGCGATTTGAGCCAGTTGCACGTAATTAACAGGTCTTGTGGAAATTGATCTACTGACTGTCGTCAAAGTTAATGGCCAGATGTGAGCCATCACAAAACGGTTTGTTCTTTGAAGCACCACAACGACACAGCGTGTAATGTTCCTGTGAAGCACCTTGCCCCCAGTTCGCATCCTTCAGTTCGATACCACCGGTTATCCGCAAGGGTCCGTTTTTCTCAATCGTAATGGTTGCATCGCAATCACTGACTGGCTGCGGTTGCCCGTTTATCGAATACGACAATGCACCGGATGGACATTTTTCGATGACTGCCTTGATGTTCTCCAGCGTGTCGCCATCAGGGTTTATCCAGGGATCGTTGTGCATGTTAAAGACACTCTCCAGTTCCCGGTGACAGTATTCCGCTACCGAGCACAGCAGCGGATTGTTCACAATGGTTACTTCCCTGCCTTCATAACGAGTTGCCTTGTCTTCAGTCCTGTCCGCTGAGAGTTCATCACTAAAGCCGATGTCCTTGTGGGTGCCATCGCACCAGGGTTTGTTCTTCGAGGCACCGCAACGGCATAAACCCATCGCCGCTTTCGTCTCCAGTCGTTTGCCGTCACTGTCAATGAAGTTCTCCAGCCCTTTAATAATCATGGGGCCGTTTTTTGAGCAACTGATTACTGGTTTTGTCATGTTGAGTCTCGCTTTGTCTGGTATGGATCCCGGCATGCGCCGGGATCACGGATTCAGTGTTTCCGGCTGGCATCCAGTGTACGTAACAGGATCTCACCGGCCTCCTCTGCGGTTGTTCCAAAGGAGACAACCCCATCCTCGTGCCCACCCATGGAGAATATTTTTTGTTTGTAGACGTCAGTCTCTTTAAACAGTCGCTGCACTTCTGCGGCCATTTGTGGTGTTCCGTATGGTACGGCGCTATCCGTGACGGGTATGCCGAGGCTGTCGGCTGCCAGCCAGATGTCTGGTGAATGGACATGCAGGACAATACGTATCGCATTGTCCAGATCGTAAATCATGCCATGGGTCAGGGATTCGGATGAGGGTTTGATGGGCCCTGTCGCGCTGACAGCATTACTGGCGGCGTCGTATGTCTTGACCAATGTGTAATGCGTATTGTCCAGTTCCGGCAAGTGGCCCGTCTGGGTGCCGCTGATGACGAAACAGCGTTTGCCGCGTACTGCATCATCGCTCCCGATGCGCTGACTCACATTACCAAAGCCATAGCCTTCATAACGTGCCGGGTCCTGTCCGATGAGTGCCTGTTGCCAGAGAATGGTTCGCCACTGGTTGAGTTCTGCAAGGGGCTGCATATCCACGGGCCCGGCCCTGGAGAAATCGAGTTTGAATTTTATAACACCCTCTTCCATGGATGCCGTTCCTTACGAGGTCCTTTCCACGAGTAGTTCCCGCAGCGCCGCGGGTAGCAACGCCCGCGTCTTCTGTGTAATCAGGGTTTCGTTACGCTGCCAGAACAGGCCGAGATAAATAATACCGAGGCCGATGGCCGAGAGTGCTATCGGAAACAACCAGCTGTCCTGGAAAATACTTGACGCCAGATGTCCAATGTAAACGGCACTGCCCAATGCACCGAATACGACGAAAACACGGCGTACCAGGATCGCACCTGCAACGATTAATCCCAGGTTGACACAAAAATAAATAAACCTGGACAGTTCACTGTCGGAGTGCTGCAGGGAAAGTCCGCACCAGAACGCCATGACGCCGAACAGGTACAGCCAGAAGGCGTAATCCAGTCCGGATTTGCGTGCGCGTATATCGACCCAGAAGGCAAGCAGTATCATCAGCATGCCGAACCACATGGAGACAAAGGCGCGGAATATATAATCAGCTTCCCCCTCGGTTAGCATGGCAGCGACGTCCATCGACATGTACCAGAGTGTCACGGCGATCGGCATGATCATGAACGGGTAGCGGTAGCGCCAGGCCATGATCACACCGATGACCAGTGTGCCCAGTTCAAGGTAGATCCAGTGCCACTTGATGTAGTGATGGTAGTCCCGGTAAACGGTATCGTCCGGCCACCATCCCATGGCCTGTTGTAAACCGTAGATGCCCAGCGGGGCCATCGCAATCACGAAGGTTGCAGAGATGCCGGCGGGAACGAGGTGCCCTCCTCGCTGGAAATGCCCTGTCAGCAACAGTCCGATGCCGGCATAGAGGATGGCGATAAACAGCATGCCCCAGCCGCCGAACTGTTCCCAGCCGAGGTTCATAAACAGCGTCATGGCGCCAATGGCAATAAGGCCGCCGAAATAATACAGAATATTGGTAAAGCTGAAGGCCGGCCCCGCGTCGGGTTGCGAGCCCAGGAAAGTGTACAGCGCATCTGCCTGCTGCTTGTCCAGGATACCTTCGTCTACGGCACTATGCAGGCTGGCTTTGGTGAGTTTCATAATGGGTTAGGTACCGCCCTGCTCCGGGCTTCAGAATGCCACTGCCGCAGGCACTCGTATATGTCAGTGGCCCGGGCTGGAAAGCCTGTTTCCCGGTAGAGCCTGTATTGATCATCCACGCGGCCACTGAAGGCATCTATATCGGTCCTGGAATAGTTGCCCAGGTTATCAGCGCTGACCTCGAAGGGTAATTTCAGCGCGCTGCAAAAATGTTTTTCCACGGCCTGGGGTTTGGCTTCTACTGTATAGAAAAGTCGTTGCTGCTCGTCAGAGCGGCCATCCGGTACATACCAGTAACCGTAGTCGTTTACGAGACGCCGCTGTTTGCCGGCGATGCACCAGTGCGCGAGTTCGTGCAGGGCACTGCGTTCATAGTCGCGGGTAAACTGCACCTCGGCCAGTGAACCGCTCTCCGCTGCCTTGTAGAAAGGTTCAGGGAATCCACCAATCACTCGTGTGCCATGGTGATGCAATACGCTGTCGTTGAGGTATTCAATCCACTTGATCATGTTGGGGATATGAGCGCATGAATATCTGGTGATTTCAGTGGGCCAGTTTCAGTGTCACAACGCCACCAATGATCAGGATGATCCCGAGGTATCTGCCAATGCTGGCAACATCACCATAGAACATGATGCCCACCAGAAAGGTACCGGCAGCACCAATTCCCGTCCATACCGCATAGGAGGTGCCAAGCGGTATCTGTCTTTGGGCGAGCCACAGCAGCAGACCACTGATGCCCATGCAGGCGATGGCAATAACGATACCGGATATCCGTGATTCAGGTACTTGTGCCATTTTTAAACCAACCGGCCAGCCAATTTCGAACAGGCCGGCAAGTATGAGGTAGGTCCATGCCATGTAATCAAATCCGCTGAAAAATGATTTGCATAGTATGCCATCAATAATACTGATTTACATGCCGGGCAATGCTCAAACAGGTTCTCTGCTGGATGACAGGCCCTGGCGCTTAGCGATTGGCGACCTGACGCACAGGAACTACAGGATAGGCGCAAGGGACACCACATATTTTGTTGGCCGTTTCGGTGCACAGTGCAGCGTGGCGCTCACGTATGAATTTCATTCAAGCGATTCGAGTAAATGAAGCGTTTCGCCACGCATCTCGTCTATGTTGTAGCTCAGGCTGCTGACTGCAATCACGAGGCTGATTAACGCAACCGCATTGCGACGCAGTTGGTCAATGATGCGGTTTCTTTCATTATTCATCATTCATGGGTAATATCTATTTCAACGCCGCTTCGATAGCGCGCGTGTTAAAACCCTGTATTTTCCTGCCATCGATCAGTATCAGCGGCGTACCACGCCCTCCCAAACGCCTGAATTCCTTCATGCGTTTTGAAGACATGCTGATATCGTATTCGACATAATCGATACCGTGGTTCGAAAAATACTGGCGCGCCTTGCGACAGTAGCCGCAGTCAGGAACCGCGTACATAACCACTTCTTGCGGGGACTGTTCGGCACTGAAATAGACCACGCCATTTTGATCCACCCGTTCCGTCATCCCGGCCGTTGCGAGCGGGATCCATGAGAGAATCAACAAGGAAAAGCTAAGGTATCGCGTTGGCATTGATTTCACAGTTTGGTGAAAGAAGATTACTGACTATGGAAACAGTAAATAATCGGAAGCCCCGGGTTGTGGTTATTTTTGAATACACATGGCAGCACTACTGCCTGTATCTGCACTCATTATAGCGGTATTAACGGGCTAAGGCATGCGCCTGCGGTGCCCGCCATTGCGGATCAGGCAGGCAGGAAATCGATGGGATAGGTGATGGTGACTTCGCTGACGTCTTTGGACTCGAAATTGAAGAGCTTGACGCGTTGGGTGATCTTTTGACCGAGGGCGGCATCGTGCAGTTCACTGGAGACCAGTTCGCATCGGGTTACCTTGCCTGACGGAGCGATGGTGAGCTGCAATATAATCTTACCCTGCAGGGTCGGGTCCTTCCTTAGGGCGCGGTTGTAGACACTGTAGATAGCCCCCTTGTTGCGGTCGAATACCATCTGGATTTCTTCGATACTGCGCCCGGCGCTGCGCACTCCCCGGTCACTGTTGCCCGGTGTGCCGCCACCGGCAGCAGAGCCTGACGGGCTGGATACCCGGGTGGTGGAGCGAGAGGCCAGTTCCCCACCGCCGGTATTTCTGCTCAGGCTGGCGGTCTGAATGCCACCGCTGGAGCGGGTAGTACCGCTGGTCAGTACGGCGCGCTCGGTGGTGCGAGCCTGCCCACCGCTGTTTGACAGTTGACTCGTTTTACGCAGATTGCTGCTGGTGTCCTGGCGCATGTCAGCCAGGCTGTCGCTCAGTGCCAGCAGTCCGGATTTTTCGGCCTGTTGCCGTGCCGTTACCCCGGGTTTTACCGGCACCGGCTTTGCCTGCACGGGTTTCACCGGGGCTGCCCTGGCAACCTTCGGTACCGGCTTGGCAGGCGTCACCGTCTTTTGGGGCGCCACGGCCTTCTTTGGTACGGGTTTTGGTTCCGGTTGGGTGATCTTTTTCGGCAATGGTTTTGGTACCAGTTTCGGTTTTGGCGGCGGTGGGACCGGCTTCACTTCAAGGATCAGGGTTGCAAGGCGCGGCGGTTCTTCAATGATGGGCTCGTCCCGCTCTGACAGCGGCAGAAACGGCATGGCAATACTGAACAGCAGGCACAGCACCAGGTTGATACGCAGGATACGCTGAAAACGGTCATCGCTTTCCGCACTATATGACCACGGCATGGTGAGCGCGTGACTGTAGCTCGTCATGACTTAACTCTCCTGCAACGGCTTTTGCAATACCGCCAGTGAAATGCGCGCAAATCCCGCTTCGGTACAGCTCGCCATCACCTGTTTCAGAATCTTGTAGGGAATGTCGCGGTCACCCATGATGGTGGCCTCGTGTTTGACGGTCTTGCCGTTTTTACCCTGCTGTGAGGATTTCCCAAGTTCAGTCTGCAGCGCGGTTTTCAGCAGTTCTGTCGCTCCGCTGTCTGCTTTCAGTACCGCCTTCGTGCTGGTGATCACCTTGCCATGAATCATGATATCGGTGTCGTTGATCATCACCACCAGCGCCATGCGTGGTGTTTCCTCGGCAACTGACTCGGGTAGTTTCACCGACTTCTGTGTCGGTAACACTTCACCATCGGATGAATTCACCAGCAGGAAGAACACCAGGATGGTGAAGATGTCCATTAACGACACCAGGTTGATACCGGTGTTGCGGCTGGCCCGTTTGTGGTGGCGTTTCATGCGATCTGCACGGCGCGAATGGATCATGGTTACGGGCCCTTGTTACTGGCAACTTTGCTGTTTGTGGCAGGTGCATCGCCAATGGCGATTTCCGGGAACAGTTCGGCCAGTTGTAATGCGCCGGCCTGTACGACTGGTGCCACACGGATGCTGTCCATGACCTGTACCACGGTGTCGTAGGGAATGTCGGCCTCCAGCAACAACATGGCATCGAGCTTCTCGGGGAAGCGTGCTTTCACCTGCTGCAACAGCTCCGAAAGCTGCCGGTAGTCCTGACGACCCGCGGCGTTTGCGGGGATGCGCCTGATCAGGCCACTGTTACGATCGCCAACTTCGATACTGTCAGCGCGCACGATGATCTCCAGCTGCAAGGCCTGCTCGTCCTCAGCCTGGCTGGCGCCAGCGGCCGGCAAATTCAGCTCCAGAATAGTGATGCGTGAGAACACCGCCGTGATGAGCAGGAACGGCACCAGTATCACCATCAGGTTCATGAAGGCGGTGATATTGATGTCGGCTGGTTCGTGATGCCCGGCGCGGCGGTGCAGGCGACGTCTCATCCGGCCTTGACCTCGCCGAGGGGTCGTTCAGTCAACAGGTTAAGAAATTTGACGGAGGCCATTTCGAGGCTGTCGACCAGCTGCGTGGTTTTGGTCTGCAGCACGGCGTATATCAGCAGTAGCGGTATGGCGACCATCAGGCCGAAGGCCGTGGTGTTCATGGCGACCGAAATACTCGCGGACAGCATGTCGGCCTTCTCGGCCGGGTTGGCGGCGGCGACCGCTGTAAAAGCCTGGATCAGGCCGATAATGGTACCCAGCAGTCCCAGCAGGGTCGCGATGTTGGCGAAGGTGGCCAGGTAGGGGGTGCGTTTTTCAAGGTTGGGTACGGTTTCCATCAGGCCCTCCTCCATGGCGATCTCGACATCATCGCGGCGCCGTGAGGTGCGTGCACGGTTGAGACCGTAACTGAAGATGTGGCTGATGGCGGAACGGGACTTCTCGGTGACCATGGCGACCTGCAGGTAGTCACCCTTCTGCAGCAGCGGCTGCAGTTTTTTCCAGATACGGTGGTTACTGGTCTTCGCCATGCTGAGATAGATGTAACGCTCGATGGCAATGGCAAGGCCCAGTGCCAGGATCAGCACTATCGGGTACATGAATAAGCCGCCGGACTGGAAGAATCCGACAATGGTGGTGTAGGCGTCCATAGGGTGCTCCTGTTTACCGTGTTTAGAATGTATCTGGTGATGCTCGTTTTTCACACTGTGTCGATGTTGAAAAATACAATCATTGCAAAAAGCTTACAGTAGGAGCGGCGTCTCGCCGCGATTCGCGCCGGGGACGGCGCTCCTGCAGGATTGAGCCATAACCTTGCCAACGGCAAAACCTGCTCTCAGGCCGTGATTTGCAAACTACTGGGTAAAGATTACTAATGTACTCACTCAATTCCGTGAACTGCTTCGTAGTACTCGAGTTCCCTGAGGAATACGTCACGGTCTACGGGTGCAAGGATTTCGTCGACAAGACTGTTCATGGGGCGGCCGGCCAGTTCGCCGGCCTCGGCGGATTTCCATGGCACGATGTGTAGTGCCTTCGGCAATTCCCGGTTACCGACAATGGTGGCGCCATCGAGTGTCAGGGTGTCCTCGGCGGGTGCCTGCAGGGTTGTGGTGCACAGCAGCATGGCAGGTAACAGCCTGTGTAATGTTGTGTACTTCATTGCTTCACACTCGCGGTCACATTGTCGCCGGGATTGCGCGCCTCGAGTTCGGCAATCCATGCCAGTAAGCGGGGATCTTCGGACCTGGTGAGTTGCTGGTAGCGCTGGTAATGCGCCAAGGCCTGGCGCGGGTTCGTCAGGTAGCGGTCATAGAGGATGCCGAGGTTCCAGTGGATACTGGTGTTGTCCGGATCACGGCGTAGACCCTCCTCATAGATAAATTGCGCCTCATCGAGACGGTTGTGGCGCCGGTAGAGCATGCCGAGTTGGTTGTAGGCCTCGATATTTGAGTTGTTGGTATCGATGGCCTTCTTGAAGGCGTTTTCCGCACTGGAGTGATCACCGAGCATGGTCTGGGTAATACCCAGGTTGACCCAGGGTCCGGAGAGTGAGGGTTGTTGGGTGGTAATTAGAGTGAGTTGTTCGCGGGCTTTACTCCATTGCCCGGCCTGCATGGATTCCAGTGTGGCTTGATATACGGATTTTATGTCCGCAGTGGGTCTCGCGGTGATCGCCTGCTGCGTGTGGGTGGTTGCACAGCCGCTCAGAAGCAGGAGGCAGATCGCGAGGAACAATAATGCTAGAGCATGCTTGATTATTTTTATCCCCTCTCCCTTGCCCTCTCCCGCAGGGAGAGGGGATGGAGTATTTCGGATGTGGTGACTAGTGGATTGCGCTGACATAGGCCGCCCCTCTTTCCAGTTTGGCGTACCGGGCTGGTACCAGTTGCGCCAGTTGTTGCAGGCTCTTTTCGATCCAGACGTTGTAGAGACCGGACTCGATGCGTTGCACATTGGTTTCGTGCAGTGTGATGGCCTGTTCTTCAAACGGATAGGCCTGTTCTTCCAGCAGGATGTTGTATTGCTCCAGGGCCTCGCCAACGAGATTCGCTGGCCGTTGTGAATCCAGTAAAGCGCTGCCCAGCTCTGTGTAGATCTGTGCCGTTTGAAAGGTGGCGGCCGTGGTGACTTCGGCGATCTGGTAAGCGGCGGCCTGTTCGTATTGCTGCATGGCTGATTGCATCAGGCGTTTCTTGGTGGTGAGGTTTTTCTCCAGTGGCAGGACCAGTGTTACGCGACGGTAGTTTTCATGGGCATGATCAGCAAGCGTCAGCTGTGCATGCGCGGCAAGATAGCGGGTGCGGTCACTGCGTTGCACGCCTGCCTGCCGGTCTGCCTTGATGATGTCCTTCAACCAGTGCTGCTGCTCCGCGAGGTTGTTGCTGGCCGCGTAATGCGTGGCAACCCGTTGTCGTGCCTCGACGGCTTGTTCAACGGGTTGCGGAAATTGCTGGATGTAGCGCTGGTACACCATGACAGCCTCATTCGGCTGGCCGGCCGAGGCATAGAGTTCCGCTGCTTGCCAGAGTGCCTCACGGCGCAGCGTGGGGTCCTCGTGACTGTTGCCGATGCGCTCGAATTCCCTGGCGGCCTGCAGCGGTTGTTCCTCGGCCAGGTAGGCCGTGGCGAGGCGCCGCGTCACCTCGTCCTGGCGTGGATCATTCGGGTAGCTGTTGCGGAAGCGGTCCAGTACGGCGGCAGCCTGTGACCATTGCTGCAGTGACAGTAATCCGGCGGCCGCATCGTATTCGGCGGTTGCCACGATCGACGCCGTGGGTGTGGCCTCACGCACCCGCTGGAAATGGGCGACGGCGTCGGCGGTCTCGCCCGTCGTCTGCGATGCTTCTCCCTGTTTGTAGATAGATGCTGCAAGTCGCTCATTTATATTGTCATATTCCTTGTTGTCCGGTGACATACGCTGGCGTACCTGCTGGTAGGCCGCCTCGGCTTGCAGGAAGTCTCCCTGCTCAAAGTACGCATGTGCCTGTACCGTCCAGGCAACCCGCTGCTGCGTGGCACTGGCCTGCTCACTTGCAATGACCGTTTCTGCGACCTGTATTGCCCGCTCCTGGTCGCCGCTGGCGAGCAGCTGCTCGCTGCTGCGGGTGAGGACGGCCATGGCCTGCGGATGCTGCGGGAAGGTGCTGGCAAAGCGGATGGCGTGTTCGATCAATTGCTGGTGCCACGCCTGCTGTGCGCTGCCAGTCAGGCGCTGTTCCTGCTTGTCATAGGCGAGCACCGCCGCATAGCCGGCAGCCGCCGCATTCTCGTGAGGCGCGTAGTCGTAGGCGGTGATCTCGTATTCCAGTGCAGCCTGCTGGTAGTCGCCGGATTCAAATAACAGTTCCGCCAGCAGGAAATTCATCTGCGGGGCGTCTGCATCTTCACTGAATGAACCCAGGTAACGCCGGTACCAGTGCGCGGCCTGCTGATAGTCCTGTGGTTTCTTGTCCTTCTGGGCCTGTGCATGGTAGTGACGCGACAGGTCGGTCATGGCGAGCTTCAGGTAATCCAGCACCTGCGGGTTGTCCTCTGGCGCGAAATGCTGCCAGTACTCGCTTTGCAGGTTGTACTGATCAACCAGCGCCTCCTTGCTTTCCAGCACCAGTGTCGGGAACTTGCCTTGCTGATAAGTCTCGATGACGCGCATCTGGAAGCCGGGCGCGAGACGATGGATGGGGTTTTGTGTCACGAATGCCTGGAAGGTTTGTGCGGCATCGTTATAACGTTCCTTCTGCAGGTACAGCAGACCGAGGTTGTCGTAGATGATGTATTCGTAATGACGTGTGCCGCGTTGTTTGAAATATTCAGCCACCCCATCGGCGCCCTGCCCGTAGGAGAAACTCAGGCTGACAACGCGCAGGGTGTCGTCCACCAGTTCGCGACGGGTGCGGCTCAGCTGGTCGAGTTGCGCACTCCCCGCTTCGCTATCCTGCAGTTCCAGATCGAGGAGTGCCATGAAGCTATCCAGTGATTCGTCCAGCTCTGACAGCTTGAAAAAACACCAGCCGCTCTTGTACAGCGATTGCCGGTAGAAGGGATTATCCGGACCGCTGCTGACCACGGCACGATAGGCCTGCTCCGCGTGTTCGTAATCGCGTTGCTCGAACAGGATCTCGCCGCGCCTGAACTGTGCTTCCAGTAGATACTGACTCTGCGGGTACTGTTGGACGAGGGTTGCCAGCGTGTCGAGCGATTGTCTCGGCTGGCCATCCATTTCATAGGCGCGGGCAAGTTGATAGAGCACCGAGTCATTGTCCATGCGTTCTGGATAGAGTGACAGCACGCTTTGGTACAGTTCAATGGATTCACGTGTGTCTATTGGCTGCAGTGTCGGTGATTCCGGCACTGCCTGTCCCGCTTGCGGCAGTTCCTCTTTTTCCAGATTCAGGTCGGCAATGCGGCGCATCGCATGCGGGCGTGAATCCGATTCGTCGCCACTGTCAAGAAAAGACCGGTAGGCCGAGATGGCCTGTGCATCACTGGCTGATACCGGTGTGTCTTCGAGTTTTACCGGACGCTTGCCGAGACTCCCGATGGTGGGCTCATTATCTCCGTGCAGCACAGAGCAGGCGCTCGACAGGGCGGCCATCATCACAATGACAGGCAGTACAGGTTTCACTGTACGTTAGCCTCCACTGCCGGTTTCTGCAGGGCGTTGTCATAGGTTTGTGCAAGGGCGAAACGCGCCTGGATGATATAGGCATCGACACGCTGCTGTTGCTGTTCGAGTTCATTGATAGCGAGATGCTCCAGTTGCTTGCCTTGTGCAAGCAGGGTGGCTTTTGTCTTTGTTGACAGCTTTTCGACGCGTGCCCTGTTAGCGGTGATACGCCGGTTGAAATCGCCAAAACCGGATGGTGCAGCCAGATCGGTCTGCTGCAGACTGTCGAAGCCCTGTTGTGAATCGGCAAGCAGTCGATCCAGTTCAGCGAGCTGCTTTCTGGCATGCCACAAGCGCGACTTGTAGTCGTCCTGGAATTGCCAGAGGAGGATGCCGCGCAACCGTTGTTGCTTGTCACGCAGTACGGCGGTATCGGGGTTATCCGGTAACTGCGCCAGCCGCTCAGCGATCGTTGTCAGTTGTTGCCACTGCCGGGCCTCTTCCGAATTTGCCAGTCCGGCTGCATCGCCCGTTGTCTCGATATGTGCAAGATTTTCAGCCAGAGCCGCACGGCGTTGTTGCAGTTGCTGCAGGTGCGTGCCCTGCATTGCCTGTTGTGCCGCCGGGCGGTGTTTCTCAAAACGCGCCCGGCGGCTAGCGAGCATATCATCATAGGCGGCGATATCGATCTCCCATGCGGATAGATTCGCTTGTATTACAAGCAGATCACGGTAATTCTTCACGGCTTCCTGAAAATCATGCGATGACATGAGTGCGAGCTGGTAGCGCAGTGCCGGTGCCTCGGAGTCGAGGTGTAGTTGCTGCATCCAGCCATTGCCAGAGCCCAGGTCATGTTGTTTCAGCAGGTCCAGCAGCCCGCCCTGGCGGATAGCGCCGATGGATTGTTCCAGTTTCTGCCGTTCCTCGAGCAATTGCCTGATACCATCGTTGTAGTGCTGCACGGCGCGACCGTGCAGGTTCATCTTCGTCATGGCATAGGGAATGGCGAGTAATGCTTCCTGTACCGCCGGATCGGTACTGTCACGGCTGCTCAGTTCCAGCCATGGCACCAGTGCCGCCGCATATTCTTCGCTTTCGGTATCTGCCCAGCCGGTGCCGAGCAACGCCCTGTTCGATAGCGGTCCCTCGAGACGTACACGTTCCAGGGTTTTGCGGGCCATTTCAGGGTTGTCGTTTTGCAGATAGCTGTAGCCGAGTGCCAGGTTGGCCTTGTCACGCAGCAGGCGCAGTTCTTCGTTGCGGCCATGACTGTCGCCGATACGATCAAGTTGTCTCGCGCCCTGCTGCTGTTGCTGGTCCCGGATCAGGGCAATACCGAGGTTGTAGTTCAGGAAAGGTGTCCAGTCCCTGCTGCTGCGCGCATCCTGCAACAGGCTAATAGCCGCCTTGTTGTTCCCCTGTTGCAGCAATAACAGACTGTGCAGGTTAATCGCGGCCGTGCGGGTTGCGGCTGTCATGCTTCCCTGCACACGCTCTATGGCTTGCAGTGCCGCGTCAAGATCACCACGTTGCCAGGAGATTTTCGCAAGATAGAACCAGGCGCGGTTGCGCGTACTGACGTCGCTGGTCTCCTCGTTGAGCAGGCGCTGAAAGATGCGATTGGCCTCGTCCCTCAGACCATAAGACAGGTCGAGACCACCCAGCATCAGTTCGGCCTCTGCCGCGTGGTTTGGCAGTCGTTGCTGCTGCTGTGCAATCTGCAGCCGTATGATGCTGTTGAAGTAATCTTGCTGGAAATAATAGTAGAGCACCTCACCGTATTGCAGATCCTTGACCGATGATGGTGGTGAGTTCGCTGCCGCCAGGGTGCGCGTGATGACGATCAGAAACAGCAGCAAAAGCCGTGAGCGGGTAAAAACCGGCATGCTGGTTATTCCCATTCCCTGATGCTGAAATCAGGCTGCTCGCTGCTATCGTTATCAACAATCTTTAGTTCAACGTATCGGGCTCCGAGCGTCTTGGTGAGGACATGGCTGGCGCCACGACGGTATTCGCGGCCATTGGGTCCCTGGCCCGTAAAGATGGCAACCAGCTCGTGTTCACCGGCCTTCAGGTTGCCCATGTAGAGGCGCTGGACGCCACCCTGGTGCAGGGCGTGTACCTCGCGTTGTGTGTAGAGATAGTTGCTGACCACCTTGTCGTCGATCTTCAACTGTACCGAGTCAAGGCTGAAAAACTCGCCGATGTCGAGAGACAGAAATACCGCGACCTGGGTGTTCGCGGGAAACAGCAGTTCCTCTTCAAGGATGAACAGTTCCCGGTTGAGCGCCAGCACGTCCTGCTTCAGGGACTGGATTTCTTCATCCAGGCTTGCCGTGGTGTTGTCCGTTTCTGCGGTCGGCCCGGCGGTGATGGTTGTGCTGCATAACATCAGCAGGACTATCCAGAAACGAAACGGGACTGGAAAATGGCATTTCAGGGACATGACGTGCGGTCTCCGTAAACACAGCAGCGACTGCCGACCGGCAGCCTGTTACAAGTGTGCTGAATTTCGCATCAAGAGGATGCGCGGAGCATCACAGTTCTTGATCGCGGACGCAGTCCGTTTCTGTGCTAGAAAGACGTGCCTGCAGGAGCGGCGTCCCCGCCGCGATTCGAAATATGAAAATACAATCGCGCCGGGGACGGCGCTCCTGCAAGTGAATTCAAAAAATGTTACTGGACCTGCGCGAGCCCGGCAGAATAATGCATGCGTCCCTGGTTATCGATAATGATGGCCTCGGTATCATCAAGCGAATTGATTAACTCCAGACCCTCATTGACGCCGAGGACAAACACGCTGGTAGATAAGGCATCGGTATCCGTTGCCACCGCCCCGATAATGCTGGAACTTTGTACTTCATGTGTAGATTTTCCGGTGCCCGGGTTGAGTATGTGATGGTAGCGCACACCGCCCTCTTCAAAATAGCGTTCATAATCACCGGAGGTGGAGATGGCGGAATTTTCCAGCGGGATCATTGAGACAATGCTGTCCCTGTTGCGCGGATGGCGGATGCCAACATTCCAGGGGCGGTCCCAGCGTTTGCCGATGACGCGCGAATCACCACCGGCACTGACAATGGCATTTTCCACGCCGGCACCTTGCAGGATTTCCATGCTGCGATCAACGGCATAGCCTTTTGCTATGCCGCCAAGGTCTATGCGCACGCCATGTCGCAGGAATTCGATAGTTGAGTTCTGCGGGTCAATCTTTACGTGACGGTAATTGATAGCGGGCAAGGACTGCTGGAGTTGCCTGTCGCTGGGCTTTATACCTTTGCGGTAGTCATAGTACTGCCCTGCACTGGCATAGGTAATATCAAAGGCGCCAGCGGTAATCACAGAGTAATCCAGTGCACGAATGATCAACGACAAAAGTTCAGTGCTGACGGTAACCGGACCTTCAGCGGCATTGGCATTAATAATGGACAGTTCGCTGTCGGGTTTGTAGGTGCTCATCAGGTCATCAATGCGGTGCATTTCGTCCATTACCGACCGGGCCAGTGTCCTCCCCTGTTCAGCGTCTTCATGCCAGAGTTCAACATTGATGGCCGTACCCATGATGGCGGCTTGCTGGCGATGCCAGTCGGCCAGCGCATTCAATGGCAATAGAAACAGGATACACAGTGCGATTGGCTTATACATGTTGTCTATATCGTTCCGGCGACAATGGCATTGAATGCTGTCATTCTGTCCCTGAGTGCGGCATTGCCGAGACCATGATTCGGGAACAGGTTCGCAAAATTGGCTTGCTCGCCATGCAGTGCCATGTAATTCAATACCACGGTCTCGACCAGCAGGTTGACCTGGTTGGCAGCTGGAGTGGCATTGGTCTCTACGGAACCGTCGCTGCGGAAATGACCCAGTTGCTGATGCAGGGCCTGCTCAACCAGGTCGGCACCGAGTAACTGTGGTCTTGAGCCGGGATTGTAGACAAGAAAGAATGACGCGGCGGTTGACGAGTTGTCGCCGGTCCAGACCCCTTTACCCCCGCCGGCCTGTGAATCGTCGGTCATGCCGTTGCTGGAGACGGAACCGTCACTGAATACGTAGACCATGAGAGGTACACCGCTGCCATTGTTGGCGCGTGCTGCGTATTCCAGGCAGGCGCCAATGCAGCGTCCGGCACTCAGGTCACGTAATTCGCCGGTAGCGCGATCACCGGTATGGTAGTCATAACCACCCATGGTGATTGTTCCTGCGCCGGCAAAACCATTGATAACCATTTTCATGACGGATGCGGTTTTTTGAAACTCGCTATTGTTATCGAACTCGTTTTTGCCGAATATCCCGCCGGGCCCGACGATGTCAGGATCGAGTGCCGGATCAAGCGTCGTTGGATCACCAAAGCGGTCAGCAATGTCTGCCGCCTTCACATAACCGCATTGCACCAGGTCCTTGATGATGGCATCCGCAGTGACCCGGGTATTAACCTGGTCGAGTTTTATTCGACTGATGCGTTCAATGGACTCCATCACGGCGACTGCGTCATCCTGGCTAAGCACACCGATTAACTGTCCGGTGTCCACCATGCCGGTGACATCGGACGGACGGTCAACCTTGGTGGGACGGATTGACGGATCGATAAGCATGGCGGGTGCCATGGAGTTACCGCCCGAGTCGGAACTGCTTGAGCCGATCAGTGACAACAGGCTGCCGTCTGCACCGGCGCGTGCAATGCCGTACATGGGATTATGCGGGTTATTGCCGGTATCGTTATCCGAGCGTGCCGGGATCACCGCACCATTGATTTCGGCACTGCGCCCCATGGCCTTTTCCTGGATGCCCTGCAGCATCGCACTGCTGGCATGAAAGCCAAGGCCGAAGTCCGTGTTGATGAAACTGGTGCCGGTCAGGGGATTAATCGAATCCGGTGTCATGTCACCCGGTAGCCCCAGTTTGCTGTAACCGGCGGTACTCAGTGAATCCAGCTGCCCGTCCTGTTTCCCGACCAGCACATTAGACCCGGCGATATTGGCACCACCGGCAAGATCAAAACAGATGAACGGGACCTTGCCGGCGCCGAGGGACTTGATGCCGCAGCTGGCCTTCAGCGCTTCCAGGTCCGGGGACAGGTCGGCTGCTGCGCTGCGCGGGTTGGCGAACAGTCCAAGGAACGTTGGTGCGGTCACAAGGCCAAGTCCTGAAAGAAGCCCCTGCCCCAGCAAGTCACGCCGGCTGATTGGGCGGCCGTGATCATTCATACGCAATGGCTCATGCAGTCGTCGGTGGTTGGTTTTTCTGGCCATGCAGTTCTCCCCGTGTTGTCCTATTGAATCAGCATGGCAGCACTGCCAAGCATGGCAGCGCAGGTCGCCTTCACGACTTCCCGCGTCCGCTTTGTCGTCGCGCAGCTTGGTGAAGGCCCATTGGCGCAGTCCGTCAGGATGAGCATCAGGTCATCGAGTTCACTGGTGACCAGTGCCGGGTCGGGCTGTGTCGTCAAGCCGGTATTCATTACCCGCTCCAGCAGTGGCACGATGATCCGGTCACGTTGTGTGGCGGTATCGAAGGCATTGTCCGCTGTTTCGTTGAAATCAAACTGCGGAAAATAGTCAGTGCGCAGCATGTTTCCGTTGTTATCAACCAGCGCGTTGCAGTATTCGATAGCCAGCTGCGAAATGGCCATCTGGTGTGCCGAGAGAAAGCCTTCGATATTTTCTACCGTCGGCAGTTGTTGCCTGACGGTTTCGAATACAGCATCTACATCTGGCTGTTCAGGACTTACGCGGGTAATGGCAGCCATGCTGGCATTGATCTCGTCAAAAGTACGCAGCCCGACATCGGCGGCCTCGGGCAGATCGAGTGGTGTGCCGGGTTGCAGTGGCTGTGGTTCAAGTGCAATATGCGTGTTATTTCCAAACGACTCAAAAGTAAGGAAGAATTCGTCTGACTCAGCCCCTTTTTCCAGTGCGATAATGGTGCCCAGTGAGGACAGTTTCTGACCCACTCCGGGTTGGTATTGCGCACTGCTGAGGGTAGTGTCGAGATGCTGATAGGCCTGGCCGATGCTTGCCTCCTTGCCATTGATACCGATACGCATGCCCGTCACCGGAATATTGTCTGGCGTGGCATTGGCATCCAGGATGATGAACTGCGGGTCATTGAACAGATAGCTGTAATTGTCGAACTGGCTGACCTGCAACATGACATAGGAGTCCGGAATGCCGCTGTGATCACTGACGTTAAACAGTAAAAAGAATTTCTCACCGACACCCGCTTCAAAGTTCTGCACGATCTGTGTCTGCGTGAGGGCGCGGTTGTGTATGGCGACCAGCCGCAAGCGGCCCTGCCACTGGCGATCGCCGGAGACCTCGTTACCGAGTAAAAAGGCAAAACTGTTGTCCCAGTCAATCAGGCTGCCGCCGGCAACCGGGTCAGTGTCACCGGTGAAGACGCCATTGACGTAAATACGCCGGCCCTTTACCGGGTCGTAAGTGGCCACGACATGCTGTTGCGTTGCCTGCAGATCTTCATCGGCATCTGCGGTAGACAACGAGGGATCTCCATTGGGATCCGTGCTGGTGCTGCGTTGCAGGAAATTGTAATTGTACTGCGTTTGTCCAAGGGTGAAATTTCGCGCACTGGTGCCGGCTGAGTAACTGATAATGCGTGCCGGACCCTCCTGTGTGACATTAGCGGGTACCACCCAGGCTTCAATCGTGTATTCACCGGTCGCCGTTATCAATTCATGTAACTTGCGACTGCTTGTTGTCGAGGCCTGCGCCTTGCCGTTGGTAATATCGATGCCCCAGCCGCCTACCCAGCCGGTATTGCCGCTGAGCGTCAGGTGCATACCCGGCTCTACGCCACTGGTATCGAACGCGGTTTTCCCGTGCCCGGTCTTGAACTGGTAGAGCGCAATGACATTCGCTTCATGGCGACTACCACCACTGGCAACGATACCGTCAGGCAAGGTCAGCGCCTTGCTGGTGACAAGTTGCGGATCGATTTGTGTCAGCGGGATCTGTGCAGCGAAGGCGGCAATGGCTGACTCCATAATGTCGGCGTCATTCAGGCAGTCAGTTGTCCAGCAATTGTGAAACTCTTCACGCAAGCGCAGCACGAAGCGTGAATTTGCCGGATTATCCAGGTCAATCTTCGGTTTTGCAGCCTCGTAGGCTGCATTCGGGTCACTGTCCGCAAAGAACGGAGATTGTGCATTGGCGGCCGAGTCCACATGGCAGGTAGCACAATGAGCGGTCAACAGGGGATGTACGGTAGAGGCGAACAGGCCTGAATCGACGGGAAAGCTTTTACTGTCTCCCGGGTCCCGCAGGGTGGGAGCAACGAGTTCAATAACATTACCGCTGCCGGCAAGACCGCCGGCCCAGGCAGTAATATAGGCCGTGATGACATCACCACAGGCACTGTCGCTGTCCAGCCAGCAGTTATGACCGCCCGCCACCTTGGTGACCATGCGGGAGCTGGCCGGGTTGGCGAGATCTGCAATACCGTTGGCCTGGGCATAGGCAAGATTGATGTCATCCATACGTACAAAAGTGGGAGACTGCCCGCCGGTGCCGTGGCAGGCGCCGCAGCGATTCTGCTTGTTGAGGTTCTCCCAGACATTCAACCTGAATGCCTGTACATCGGCTGTACTTGCCGCGGGACCGGTATAGTTTGAAGTCGTGGTGATCGATGTCACCGGGTTTTCGACCGTGCTTTCACCACCACAGGCTGAAAGCAGGATACTCGCGAGCAGCATGACCCCGTAGCGATGCAGGGCGACAGACAGGATTGATTTTATGGTGTGCTTCATTCGTCAATCGCCCATGCAATAGACAGCGACTTCTGCAAACGCAGTCTTCATGTTGTAGTTATCTGCCTTGAGACTGGCGGTGGTGATATCCACCTGGTTACGGTCAGCCGCATTGCCCGGTTCACGTAAACAAACAGTCCTGAAGGCCTTCTTTACCTGGCAACGTGCAAATGCCTCGCTGTTGGCAAGTTCTCTGCCCAGTGACTTGGCCCCGGAACCGGAACCGGTCAGGTTGCTGTCCCAGCCCAGCAAGGCATTCTGCCCGCTGCGCCAGTAGTTGTCCCAGCGGTCATCTGGCGTGATGTAGCCGTACTTGAAGGTATCTGCATTAATGAGATACTTGGGTTGCACGGAACCCGGCGTGTACTGAATACGCTGGCTGTCTTCATCGAAATTGTAGTAGGCGAATGCCTGCGCCATCGGATCCATGCCGTTGTGGCAACCATTACAGGAGTTGAGGAACAGGCGGCTGTCACCGCCGGGACTGCGCGATACATCCTGGCGGATGCGGTCCGGGGAGTAACTGCTGTCCTTGACCTGCTCCATATCGTTACAGAGATGGTTCAGCAGGGTGAAGCGGAACATGGCGCGGTTCGTTCCCGCCACGAAAAATGCCGCGGCTGCAGCGCGTGTCGTCATGACACCCGCGGTTGCATTCGCTGGCAGGTTGGTGACAGAGGACTGCGTAACGGCCTGCAGGTGTGTCTTCAGGTCAATACCCCGGTCTTCCATGGCCTGGTAATGATTGTTGTCGGTCATTGAATAGGCGGGCAGCCCCAGGGTCGGGTCGCCCACATACACCAGGTTGGCGGACAGCAGTTCATTGAACGGCGTTTCATCCCGCACCATGCCAATGACCGTGGCAGTGTAATCGTTCAATGGGGTAAACAGCGTCCTTTCACGGTTGCTCCATGGGGCCGCAAAATTCTTCAGGGTGATGTTATAGAAGGCCTTGTTATCCATGGCGATGAGTGCGGCCTCCATGTCATTGCCTGCCATCAAGGCGGCCTCCATATCACCAAGTACCGATTCCTCGGGCGGGATCCCGGTTAATCTGTCATGCAGGCGTTTCGCCTGGCGACGCTCGAGTGCATCCGCGAGGACAGTCGCCGAGAAAACAAGCAGGGTGCAGACAATGATCACCTGATAACACCGCATGATGGTCGTTGTGCGATCGGACTGTTTTAACGGATGCATAGTGTCAACCTGCAGTCATTGGTTTTTAATTGGCGTTCTGCCCGTGGCTGACAATCCTGAAGTTTGTACGCGTGGCTTTCTGTGATTCTGTTCGCGGAACAGGCTTCGCCGACTGCCCTATAGTTCAACTGCGACACGTGTTATGTGTCGGGCGGTAACTGGATCACATTGATATTTGTGTGTGATTACTGATGCAGTGAATACCAATCCTGGACGACTTCAGAAGATGTGCGCAGATACATTGGTGCATCAGGGTCTAGCATGAATCGAATCAACGCATGTGTGCACGGCAGCAGAAAAATCGCAATCATATGCATTGTCTGTGCGTCGCTTGTGTTGCTGCAGGCCTGTGGAGGCGGGGATGGTCAGGACCCCGATCCACTGGTCGAGGATTACGGCATTGCCTTCGTGCGTCGTCCGCTGGTTGTCGATATGAACAATGAGTTGACGCAGCCGGACATTCGCGAGGTGTTAACGTTTAATGCCGGTGCTGATCTGTTTTACCGGGACCTGGCATCTCCGAGTGCACCGCAACGCAATGTGACCGGTTCCTTTACCGGTGGTCTCGGCGATGTAAAGGATGTGGAAGTGTCCTATGATGGCAAGCGGCTGCTGTTTGCCATGCGTGCAGCGGAAATCCCCGGCGTCGCCCCGGCTGATCAGCCGAAGTGGGATATTTGGGAATACGCGATCGACACGGATGAGCTGCGACGTGTGATTCCATCCGACATTACAGCTGCTGCCGGGCAGGACGTGGCCCCACACTATTTGCCGGATGGCCGCATCATATTCTCATCCACACGCCAAAGAACCTCGCGTGCCATTCTGCTGGACGAAGGCAAGCCTCAATTTGCCGCGCTGGATGAAAACCGTCGCGAGCATGCCGTGGTGTTGCATGTCATGAATGCAGATGGCAGCGATATTCGGCAGATCTCGTTTAACCAGAGTCATGATCTTGATCCGACGGTGCTCTCGTCCGGGGAGGTGGTTTTCAGTCGCTGGGACCACATGGGCAGTCGCGATGCCATCAGCCTCTACAAGATGTATCCGGATGGCACCGGGTTACAGCTGCTGTATGGCGCCCACAGCCATGATACTGGCAGCAATGGCGCCAATGTCCATTTCCTGCAACCACGTGAATTACCCGATGGCAGCCTGCTGACCGTATTGCTGCCGTTTACAGGCTCCTACCGCGGCGGCGAACTGGTATCACTGGATATAGAAAACTATATCGATAACACCGAGGCCAAGGCTGATAACCAGGGGATGCTGTCCGGACCGGCGCAGTCATCCCTGCTTGTCAATGATGTCCGTACGGATAACAGTATCTCGCCCGGAGGTCGCTTTCGTGCCGCCTGGCCGCTGCAGGATGGCAGCGACCGCGTGCTGGTCAGCTGGAGTGAGTGCCGCTTGCTGGAGGACTCCGTCATTGTCCCCTGTACTGACGAGCGGCTTGAAAATCCTGATGTGGTTGAGGCTGACCCACTGTATGGAATATTTCTCTATGGCATGGCGACGGATACCCAGTTACCGGTAGTTGTCCCGCAAGAGGGTGTGACCTTTACCGACGTGGTAGCGACGGCCCCGCGTCCCCTGCCAGCCATTATTTTTGACAAGCAACCCGGCATCGAACTTGACCAGCAGTGGTTCGACGAGGGTGTCGGTGTGCTCAATATCCGCAGTGTCTATGACATCGATGGCGTCGATACCGCACCACCGGATATTGCTTCACTCGCGGACCCGGCGCAGTTTCTGGCCGCTGACCGCCCTGCCCGCTTCCTGCGTATCGTCAAGGCTGTCGCGATGCCCGACAACGATACGGCGACGCTGCCGTTTACGGCCTTTGGACGCAGCAGTCAGCAATTGATGCGCGAGATTATCGGCTACACACCGATACAGCCGGACGGGTCTGTGATGGTCAAGGTGCCAGCCGATGTGCCACTGGCCATCAGTGTGGTGGATCGTGATGGCCGCCGCATCGGTGACCGTCACCAGAACTGGTTGCAGGTGCGTGCCGGAGAAACCGTCCACTGTAGTGGCTGTCATAATCATGCCAGTGGCCGGCCACACGGTCACCCCCAGGGTCCGCTGTCAGTCTATGCCGGTGCCCCGGCAACCGCCATGCAGTTTCCGAATACAGACCCTGCCCTGCCTGCAATATACGGAGAAACCATGGCGGAAACCCTGGCGCGCTTTGATGATAGCGCACTGCTGCCGTCAACCGACCTGATTTACCACGATCTATGGACCGATGAAACGGCCGCTGCTCGCCTCAAGGATGCGTCGTCAAGCCTGTTGTATGCCGACCTGTTCACCGCTGTTCCGGCCACACTGGCCTGCCAGGGGGAGTGGAACAGTCAGTGCAGGACGGTGATCCATTATGAGCAGCATATCCATCCCCTGTGGAACCATGACCGTGGCGTAGATACCTGCACGGACTGCCATACCAGCGTCGATGCAGCCGACATGGACAGGGTGCCGGATGCACAGCTCGATCTGACCGATGGCTTGTCGACGGAAGTGGCTGCACATTTCCGTGCTTACCGTGAACTGCTGGTCGGAGATTTCGCAGAGGAACTCGGTGACAATGGCCTGCAGGACATTCTGGTACCTGGTCCGATTGACCCGGACACTGGCTTGCCGACGGAGGTGCGTGTCCCGGTTGCGCCTGCCATGTCGACCGCGGGTGCCCGTGCCAGCTGGCGTTTTTTCG
>CALOCX010000014.1:0-98748 GCA_942491995.1 uncultured Gammaproteobacteria bacterium
TGGATCTTTCTCGCCATGTGCTGGATACTGCGCTTCGACGGCCGGTAGCCAAGACGAGCCTGCCCCGTGCGCATCGAATACAGCCGCCCAAACGTAAAACCCAAAAAGTCGAACGTCTCTTCCGGTACCTTGCAAACACGTGTCTTCTCCTCGTTGACCGTGAGCTTCAGTTGACCCATGATTTCGCGCATTCTCAGCAGGGCCTCCTCGGCCTTGCCGCGTTTGCACAGGATCACCAGGTCGTCTGCATAGTTCACGATCCGGCTGCCAAGGCGTTGCTCCAGCCCCCGCTGCTTCCATGCCAGCACAAACCGGCGCATGTACAGATTGGCCAACAGTGGTGAGATGGAGCGCCTGCGGGGCCTGCGCAACGGCTGTGTCCTTCGCCACCGTGGTCCGCCGCTTTCCAGGCCGCGTCCGTCGATTTCTTCCACAGGAGAACGCCAGCCATAGCTTGATCAGGTGCAGCACGCGCCGATCAACGACACGGCGTGCGACCAGTTTCCCAGCAGTTCGGCATGAGGGATGCTCCAAAGTAGTCCGACGGTTGTCATCTACAACGTCCGAGGTGACTGCGGGTCTTTTCCTCTTCCCCCTCGAAAACCGCCTGTTGGGCATTGCGGCCCGGACGGTAGGCATACTGCTCGGGTGGAAGATCGGCCTCGAAGATCGGTTCCAGCACCCGCATCGCTGCTGTCATGCAGACCCGATCCCGCAGGGTCGGAATACCCAGCGGCCTGAGCTGGCCATTGGCCTTGGGAATATACACTCGTCTGATCGGTTCCGGTCGATACGTCTCCTCTCTGAGCGCAAGCGCCAGTTCACCCAGCCACCGTTCTCGCCCGTACGCCTCGACGTCCGCAAAGTCCTGACCATCCACACCCGGTGCCCCCTTGTTGGAGCGGCACTGGGCATAGGCATGCGCCAGGATATCTTCCCGGTAAATCTTGTCGTACAGGGCATAGAAACGAAAGTCAGGCTCAGCCTTCGCTTTCGCGTGTAACGCCTTCTGCAGTTTCTGAACACTTATTGGAGTTGATAGGTTACCCAATCTCCTGTCCTTTCCTACGTCCTGCGTTTGTCTTGAACTGAGGTCCCTTCCCTCCACCGGCATTACCCGGCTTCCCCGGTAGTACGAACCTCTCCGCCACCCCAAGGCGCCCGGCCTGTCCCTCACGGGCGTCCGGTTGGTCATCCTTCACCACGCCAAGGGGCTTCCCGTGTTGCGTGCGTTTCCCTCTTGTGTACATGCTGTCGCTACTACCCCGGCACAGGGACTGAGGGCACTGCTTTGCTCATTCCCACCAGTCCTATCAGCCTTCCCCGCAATGGCGGGCAGGTCGGCCTGTGCAACGTCGTTTTCGAGGATTGCTCAGCGTTCACTCGCGTTACGGCCTGCACACTCGCTGGATCATCTAAAATGACCCGTTACATCAGAGGCTTCAGCCACTTCGTTACCTCCATGACTGCTCCGATTGCTTCCGGCTGGAGCAAAATCGCCGGGTGGGATTCGCACCCACTGAGAAACGCCGCCTTTGCACGGCGCACGCCATGTCAAACGACAGCTAAAGGACTGATCCGGCGTTTGCCGATCAAAGAAAACTCTGGTGCCTGCGCTCACAATTGTAAAACCTGAAGCGGTACAGATACCTAGCCGGGCCTCGGCAACTGAGTCGTACGCTTTCAGATAGCACCTCTTCATATTTCAGCTTCGCCAGGCGCTCAATAAACACATTGTCACAACGTCCTTATAGCCCATGCTGATCCGGATACCTGCCACTTTCCCGTATACACCCACCCTCTGGCATTGGGTACGAGATTATGTCGCGTGCAGTCACGTACGAACTCGACACGCCCTGGGTCACGAACTCCTGGAGTGGTATTTCGCTAAGTCGACTATTCGTATGTCGTTGATCCGGCATTGTGCAGCATGGCTGCGACAATCGTCAGTGTCATACATGAATCGATGGCCGTAGCGGTACGCCAGGCAGATTATTGATACAGTCAGCGAATTGAATCCTTGGCAGGCGTTCCCTCCAAAGATTCGTTTGACATCAGGGAAAGATACTATAAGCAAGCCACCTGGCTGTAATGCTCGTAGAAAGCCCCTTTCCGAACAGTCTTAACGCATTATCCGGAAGCATATGCTCGATGACATGCTCGCACACAATTCTTCCATGTGCTGCTGCAACGCCTTTAACTCTGCCTCCGCTCCAATACAAATCCAGGCGTCGCTTTCCCTTTAGATAACGATGGAGCGCAAGCAAGTCAGAGTTGATCATACCTTTCGTAAAAACGGTTGCCGCAACCGAAATTTAAAACATTGATTTCTGTATCATGCAGGGTGATATGTATTTCTCGTAAACCTTGGTCATAGAAAGAAAAAGACCAATACCCATTTATCAGCGCTGTGTACCACCGCCATACCCCGAATTATACTTGAAAGAGTAAGAGCTTCTCTTACTGACTCACTGTTCTCATAGACCACTTGCTATACCCCCTTTGTACATCATGCCAATGAAACATTACTTGTGCGCTACCTCAGACCTCTGGCAGCGCATCCGAACCTTCTCCATTCACCTCTCCGAAACCAGGGCGAACCTTCTTTTGCCTATGGGGCATCTCATTACTTCCCCCAACATGTCACCACATAAAAGACGATGCTGAAAATTTAGGGACACTCTGATTAATTAACGAAACGCACACCTTTGCATCAGAGACTCGTATGCCATTAAAAAAATATTCCCCAGAGCATTATGTTTCAGAGCATTGTTTTTTCAGGTTGACTCGTATTTAAACCATTCTGGTGTTTTTCAGGTGCGCACGTTCCCTGTGATATTCGCAATAGTCGTTTCCTTGCCTTCACCAGATTGATCAATGCACAGTTCACAAATAGAAAGTGCGCGTTCTTATCCAGTCCACGATAACGCGCACCTTTGGTAAAACCAAATTGGCACTTCGCATGACATGGAAGATGTGTTCCACTTTCGAGCGCACTCGAGACTTGCTACGATTGCGCGACCGCTCTTTCTCCGGTAGCCGCGTGATGACGACTGCCCTTGTGTTGCGTGAAACTCCTGGCGTTCGGCGCATGCTCGCGCAGCACCTGCTTTCTGCCCTGTATACGCCGAATCGCCCCATACACGGGGTCTCCTCGCCATGCAGCAGATCTTCCAGCACCTGCGAGTCATGCACATTGGCTGCGTTGCCGCCACTGAGTGAATCATCTTCGTTTTGCTGTCGACGCCGATGTGCGCCTTCATCCCAAAGTACCACTGTTTGCCCTTGCGCGTCTGGTGCATCTCCGGATCGCGCTGCTTATCCTTGTTCTTGGTCGAACTCGGCGCATTGATGATCGTGGCATCCACTATAGTGCCGCGATCGAGCTTCATCCCGTTCTCTTCCAGATATCGCATTGACCTACCGGAACAATTCGCATCTCCGAGGTTATGGCGCTCCATCAGGTGACGGAACTTGCAGATCGTGGTCTCGTCCGGCACCGGCTCCCGGCCCAGATCCAGAAGAATGCCCACAAACTGCCGCATGGCGCGGGAATCGTACAGGGCTTCTTCGGTGCCCGGATCGGACAGCTCAAACCAGTGTTGGAGGAAATGAATGCGCAGCATGCGTTCAATGCCGACCGGTCTGCGTCCAGCGCCTTCTGGCTTCGGGTAATACGGCTCAATCGCCTCACACAGCTCTTTCCAGGGAATGATCTGCTCCATATCGTCCAGGAACTGCTCCTTGCGGGTCTTCTTGCGATATTTCTCGAAACCGCCTGTCGGCTAGGGTCTGTTGGCGCATCGCTCCTCTTCCCTATCAAGTCTGATTGCCGTATTATCGCAAAATCAGAGAATTAATCAGAGGATCCTTAGTACAGGTTCCGCAACTCGGGGCTGCCTACACAAGGCGTATCTCCACCAATTCCGGCCATTCTTGCCTATCGACGTATCGCAACAAACACCGCTACAGCAATACGATATCACCACCGCATACCCCGAGAATAGGTGATTGGCATTCTTGGAGAGGCCGCGAGATCATCGCACCACTACCCCAACTTGGGTAGGCAGAACAATCTCATGTCCGTGTTTCTTCGCCATTACAGTAGTCCCGCCAAGTCCTGCGATTCGTGTGCGTTGGCTGCTGGGGGCGGCTGCCTGACGCATCAGACAGTTTCAGTGCCCACAACAATGTGAGCCTTGAATCTGAAGCACGATTGGTTACCAGTGCGCATGAAATAGATGCGCAGCATCCGCTCCAAACCGATCGGTCAGTGATAGCAACAGTAGTTGGGGTAGTATGGAGCCACACTTGCACCAGTTCGTTCGAGCAAGACCTGATGCACCCCATCCGAAGTCGCTCCTTGTAGGTTATCTTGTGGTGTCTTCCGAAGCCGCTTGCTGAAGGCCTTCTATCGCATTTTTGTTTTGCCTGGGCCATAGTCGTTCCATTGAGGGATGATCTAGGCTTCTTAGAAGCTATTTATCCAATCTGGATCTTCAAAACGGTCATATTTGAGAATTTTCGATGCTCTTTATCACTCTTGCTGTTTTCTCAGCAACAACACCAGATGGAATGTCTTTTGTTACCACTGCCCCTGCCGCAATAACGGAGTCATGGCCGATGCGTACGCCACATGTAATGGTAACGGAAGCCGCAATCCATACATTTTCTTCGATTGTAATAGGCTTGTGGTAAGGTCTCTTGCTGTCGATGTGGTGCGATGTAGGAGTGAATTATTGACCAGGACCGATCATTACGCGATCTCCCACAGTCACCGGGGCAGCGCATGATATGAAGATATTGGCCGTCAGCATCACATCGGAACCGACTCGAGTTAGTGCGATTGATAATCTCAACGTTTTTCCCGACGATCACACGATCACCGTGTTGCACACCACGCAGCTTGAATTCGAGCTCCGCTGCTCGAATCGCACGACGTGTAAGAAGCCCTTTTCGCACCACTGCTTTGATCAGAGTCTGGCGAACTGCAGATCTTGCTTTGAGTTACTCATCGGAAAACACTGCTTCGCACTTGATCCTCGTCCGGTGACAGGCACTGAGTTGATTCAACCCTTATGCAGCAATCGACAACATCGGATTTGGTACTCGCTCGACGCGGTGCCAGAAATATTGCCACAGCGGAGAGTACGCCAGGCTTCTATTCAACACGCGCTGCAACACGCCCCATCTATCAACTTGTTCAAGCCGCACTGGTAACCGCATCATTTCCACCGTGGCAGATTGACTCGGATCGGGTAAGACGCGTAAGTGGACGACCCAACGCCCCGGAAGATCTCTTACGTATGTAAAGCGCTTCATTCCGGCTGGAATAGACCCACCTGTATAGCACACTTGAACACGGTCGGTCGGCCCAAACAATACTGCACTTTCGACCTCATGCATGTAATATACTGAAGAGTTGTTATGTTGAATTTCATTGTTGGCGATCAATGCTCGCGGGAAGAACTCGCCAGGTAAGAATCACGTGCCAGCTATCACCTCCCTTGCTCCTATTAGTCGCCAATCGCGCAGAGCGAGCAATACGATTGCCGTCAACGCTCTCGGAGATGGAAATGGAAATCGTCCCGGGCGCGCACCGTCACCTGCGTTTCCCATCGGTTCACAATATCGCAATGAGCCTTAAAGTCACTACTCACCAATCTCATGATTTCATTGATACTATAGAAAAATTCTCTTGCAAACTCAAACCCAAAGAGTAAATTAAGTTTCGATTCTGATCACCGACCTTAGTAAACCTGGTAGCGACTCATCGAATGTGAATGCCAGCGAAGAAATTCTGTCGCAGGTACTGGTTAGCTCTTTGACCGACTCGATAAATTGATTGCTATCAGGCGGCAGCTTTCCTCTATTCATGAAGTCATTCCTATACTAAAAAATGTTTCGCATTTTGGGACGCACGGACCGTGCGGGGGCGCTATATATAGATCTAATAATGAAGTCCTTTCACCCAATGCCCAGGTCACCTTACAGTCATTGAAACTGTTTGCTGCTGGGATCGGCACGAAATTCTATGCGGATTCTACTAGCTAGTACAACGGATTCAGCCGGTGCGTTTTCATTCTTAATGGGTCCTAGCGTTCTTATGAAGTGGGATTAGTTGATTTTCTTCAGCTTCCTCGCTGAGCGTTAACAGCCCGTTACATGCCCATCGGCGACGGCAAGCAGCAAAACGTCCGTGGTCGCAGTTGCGGTGATGGCAACAAACCACTTCAAGATCCTTCTCTAAGCCGCTGCTGAAGATTATCTGACACGATCTGGTCATGCCCATGACCGCACGAACGATTATCGCAGTGAAACTGATCAAGGTTCCCCTATGTACATATGGGACAATCAAGTTAGAGCGCGCCCCTCTAAATACCTCCATTAATAATCTATCGGCGTCGTAATCTAGCGATAATTCCACCCAAACAATGACTTATCCTGACCCGTAACGCATACATAATAGCTTACGAGATCCTTCACAGTCTCACCACCGCGGGCAACCGCAACAATACTCTTGCCCTGCGCTTGATCTGCCGAAGCGCACCTGGTACTCACGAGGTCTTTTTCTCTTGATATGAGGTCAGGTTACTATATAAAGTATGGTTGGTTGCGGCAGCGGGTAATGTTACCAAATTGCATTACTCGCACAATAAAGTCGTAATCCACACAAATCGTTAATTCATCGTCATACCCGCCAACGCGCTCCCACACCACCCTGCGGAACACAACCGTCGAATGTATCAAAGGATTACCTCGGTACAGCCGACTCGGTTTAATGACCACCTCGTCTTCCACCAAACCGCTTTCCGCGCATCCAGCATCGCACGCGGAATGACGATACAGAATTGATCGAGTTTTTCATAGGCCGTACCAATAAGTACCACCGCCATACTCAAATAAAGACACAGCATACGACAACCGCCCAAGGATAACTCAGATCATCCGCGTCGTTAATAGCTATGTATTCTCGGTAGCCAATGAAATTCCGTGATTTAGTGCGTGATCTTCGTGCGTTCAGTATTCACATACAATGAAGCCGAGGATCCTCGAATCTAGCACACACTGCGGCTGTAGCATCTGTAGATCCGTCATTGACAACGATAACCTCAAAGTTTGGATATTCTTGCCCAAGTGCAGCAGCAATCGAGCTGCTAATAAACGCTTCTGCGTTGTAGGCCGTGATCAAGATCGAAATACGTGGCCAGCGCACATCATCACAGCCTGCTATATCTGCCATCATCTTGCGTTTCCGGATTAGCCATTCAGGAGTGGAATCTCGTTTCGCATGCTAGACGTCGAATGCCCTGCATCGAACCCGTAACGCCTGAAATACACTTTCAGGCCCCGATGGGCAGTGAACCAGATCCACCTCACACACCATTGGACCACCGCACGCGATGCACGAAGCGGCCCCAGGCTGAAGTTGCCAGCATCGTCAGGTTCGGGCACTCCAACAGGGACCATGAACCGCGGTATTCGCACAACTTTTGGAGCATCACCTTGTGACCAATTGATCGAATCGCGCATGACTATTTCTTTCTCTTCGAACTCAAAGTGGCGCTCGTGACGAATCCCTTGCATCTCAGTCGCGAACCCCGCCCCTAGGATCCAGCGATAGCGCGACTTAACCAATCTCATCACCATCGTCCATCTCCACCACAGGCAGCGGGAACGAATAGGCACTGTAGAGCTTGCGGACATGCTCTCTCCCCCATAGCACGACGGGGATACTCACCAGCGACCTCAAGAAACGGTACAGGCTGCATGGAAGTAAGAACCTGGGCATTCGGCAAGGTGACAACTGCACGATACGCTTTGCGTCGAACCACAATGATGGACTTTTCCCAACCGTTGCTCTCGCTCTGCGAGCGGGGGCTATAAATACTGCCTTTTCCGGCAAGTTCGAATATATCCGCCGCTAATCCCAATAGAGCACCGGTGAACGGAAGATAATCATAGTAGTTGTTATAGCTCCACCACCCGGTATACGCCGGATCCATCGTATCGAATTCTGGCACACCCTCTTCCGACTCCTTAAGCACCAAAGGTAACGACCCATCACTGTTAAATCGCTCCATGAATTCAAGCACGATGTGAGCCTGCTCAAATAATATGTATTGGATGCCCGATACGCGTGAGCCAATCCCAACACCGTTGCAGCATAACCGAAACTCTGCAAACTTCCTCTTCCGATGTAATTGCACTGCCCCCCAGGCAGAATCAGGTCGACCATTGCATTTAGCAGCTTTCTGGAACCATGAGATGACGCTGCTTGATGGCTGCTCCCATAGCAAGTATCTCACCGGTAGTCACAACGCAGAATGCGTGGTATTGCATAGTAAAGGCGCCACGTTGATCCTCGATCAAACCTGAAGCCTCAGAATATCCATCGCACAGCTGCAACTTCTAACCTGTAGCATACGCTGGGTGGTGACTCCCGAAAGTGTACGGCAAAATGCGCGCAATAGTGTCCAATTGGCGACGCGGGTTCCCGTATAACGGTCACAACGCAAGTAATCCTCCAGCCTGCCGCGGCAAGGATCCTTTTGCAGTAAAGATCAATGCATATCTGTTGAACTCGAAATGATAATTCTTCGGCAAGGGCTGCGCAGTTTCCTCGGAGATGCAGCGCAATGCCAGATCGATGTGCGAATTGAACTGCGAACCTTGCTGCGCCCATAACAGCGCCGCAAATGACTTGCCATAGAAATTTCTGGCAGGAAAATTTCCATCGTGCTGCTGCTGCAGTGACAAATATTTCGCAATACCGCCCGAGAACTTACGCAGCCGGCATGAAAGGGGCGCCGCAGCGCATCGCTCTTCGCCTTGGGGCAATCTATCCTCCAGAATGTGGGCCGTCATTTCAGCGCGCACCCATATTACTACTAGTGTTCTGCTCAGAGGCTGGGCCATTCAACGGTTCATCAGAACCAGGGGGGATCAATGACAGCTCGCTTAGCATGAAGCTCCCGATGCACAAAACAAACCTGCTGCCCGACGTAACATAACAGCAGAGAGAAGCAGAAAAATCGCATCGGCTAGCGCCCTACTCAAGCCGCACCCACAACGCCATAACTACTAGTTAATAAATAGCCGATTGGAATAAGAGCCAGCATTGTGACTATGCGACTAAGGAACTGATACTCCGGCTTGCCAATCGCAATAATAGAAAAACTGGGATGCTGCCAAAGCGCCTGCAGAAACATGGATGCCGCTAATGCCTGCGCGACAGCGATTGAACCCTCGTACACCGACTCCTTTCCGGGTACCAGCAACGGAATCAGGCAGAAAAAAAAGAACCCCCGCCAACAGAATAGAACAGGCCACAGCTTGTATCACTGCATAACGCCACACCTTGCGAACAAAGATACTAGATAAATCCTCACGTGCACTTCGCGCAATCTTCGGATGCAGTATATTCGCTGCGCCCAACAAGATAGGCTGCACCGGCGCGACAAGCTGCCTGCCAAGCTCCAGAACTGCGACCCCCAGCGGGCCTATGATTCCGAGCGTTAAGAATGTACTGAACTGAGCGTACATATATCCGAGGGCGTTACCCCCGAGCCCCCAACGGCCTATTCCCCATTTTTCGGATCAGGGTCCACTGAGTTAAACGTGGTACATGGAACCAGTGTCGGCGGCCACTGGCCAAGACCCATATGATGTTGATTATGCCGATGCTCGGCAGCGCACGGGAGCCAACTCGAGGGACTGCATACTGGCTAAGAGCAAAGCGTGCCAATCGGCGCCACTAGGTTCCGCCACCCCCTGTAACATCGTGAAGAACCCCCCTCGATGAAATTCATTCGCCTCTGCAACTCGGCCAGCGCGCCAATGACATATACTGCCAAGCTGGCTCCCGCAGCTTCATGAAGTGAGCCTAGTGCCACACCCAGGACCAACAACAAGACAGATGCCAATAAGAACATCAACGTAACAACCCGGAACAAATCAGCCATCATCTGAAGCAATACGCAGCCCCCAGAACAGTGATAGGCGATAATACCAAGGCACCAAGAACCGCTGCGAAGAGCTGTCTGACTGCCAAGATGACAACAAGCAGACCGAACTCATGGACAGACAAATGACGTGCGAGAAATATAGCGATCACGAAATTCGAGGCGGACCAAAACCCTTGCGCGGAGAGCACAGCCAATATGCTGCTTACTCTTTTACCCAACACGCAACCAAGACTCCTCATCCACATGAGTGCTGCAGCTGCAGCTGCGGCTACAACCTAAACGGCTATATTATCAGACGCACTTCCTATCACTGACCAAAAATAACGCACTTACCATGAACTTTAATAATTTCACAGTACTTACTAATGAATACCTCTGCGTACCAAGAGTTATTGAGAAACTTACTTGTGCGGTAATGGTTTTGGGCCAGAAGAATTTTTCATGGGGACACGAACATCTCTTTTTTTCATACTTACGGAAACATCTACGTACAGCGTCGCACCCATTGACTGACATGTCAGGTTAGCCTCTCCACCATTCGCAGCATAGCGTTGACCGTTACATCGAAATTCAACGTCGCTACAACTTGCTCAGGCGCCCCCTGCACCATACTCATCTCTCCGCAACACCAACGCTCCAATACCTTAGCAAATGCCGCGGTATCTTTTGGGTCAATCACCTCGCCGATGCCGTCATAGGGCTCAACCAACTCTTGCGTAGCCCCTGCATACCTAGACGCTAGCACCGGAAGCCCACAAGCCAAAGCTTCGTTTACAACCAAACCCCATACGTCAACTAATGAGGGAAATACGAACACGTCGGCCAACCCATAATATGCAGGCAATTCGGCAGGCGTGACGAATCCGACAAATACAACGTTCGGCAATCCCAATTGACTTGCTTGCCGTCTAAGGGCTTCCTCCTCAGGACCTGAACCGATGATGAGCACCGTATTTGCCGCTTTAATGTCCTGATGCAGCCGGCCCCATGCATCCAGGAACAGATCCATACCTTTGCGGTATCGACTGACCCAACGTAAAGCGCCGCCAGCAGCAACCGGATAATATATTCTGGTGACGTTTTCCGCGATCCCGCTGCCTCCCGGCTCAATACTTGTTGTCTACTGCTGGGCGCAGTATTGAATTCTATCGCTGGGTACATCCCATGTTAGAAGGTATTCATAGGCCGGTTTGCCCCAGGCCAGAAACCCCTCAGCCCTAGGAATCATGAAACGACGTAAAGAATACTGGAACTTAGAAATGCTACACGTGCACAGTCGCAAGTCTCCTCTGACCAGAGCACCAGCGGCACACTTAACATGCGGGAAACGAGATATGCGATCAGCGTCTTAAGCCGAACTCGCCAGATATAATCAATTTAGGTCGATAGACCAAGGTCCCAGAACAGCATAATCGGAACCGGCATTGGTTCGGCGTTCGCAACACCAACCTCCCCATAATACGTTCGCTTTTTGATATTCACTGTCTTGGAATAATGCAGCGGCAGACCAGACGCCACAGCGGCGTCAGCGTCATCAAACCTCATGGACAAGAAAATCTTGAACTCGGGGGCGCACGCCTCTTAAGCTCTTCGAAGACTGGTCGCCTATACATGGGTATCGTATTAGTCAATATCGCCACCCTTGTTGCGTTATTACTCACCATCACTCAACCGCATATTTCTCACTAGTAATTTTTCAAAATACGAGCATGACACGCTTTTGAAATGGCGCATCTTAGACCACGTCTGCCAAGTTCCAGACTAGCATAGCCCGGCAAAACACATAATGCTAAACGCTCCTATATCAACCGCGCACGGCACACAGAAACATAAGACTTAAACGGTAGGCAGATGACTATGATTCCATTCTTGATGGTCTCTCTGATAACAAAACCATGCGGTAAAAGCCGAAATACGACATGCCATGAAGAAGCTCAGATCGCTCTGCATGCACTGGCGTACGTTGCCCCGTTGAACAAATGTCGGAGCAGTTTTAGATGAAAATTAGCAGAGGATATCCACTCCTCAATCACTTCTCCCGATACAGGAATATTCAAACCCGTAGCCGGTCATTACTCCTCGTTCATAGACATTTCGAAGATCAACAAAAACGTTCCCTGTCATCAACTCCCTGATACGTTTTGGATCAAGACCGCGATACTCGTTCCATTCAGTCATCAGTACGCAGGCATCTGCCCCATTGAGCATTTCATAGACATCATCGAAATATTCAATCTTTCTCCGGCAACAGTTTCTTCGCCATCCCTCCACCCCCTGCGGATCGTGCGCACGAATTTTTGCGCCCTTGTCAATCAGGTTCGGAATAATCGCCAGAGATGGAGAATCTCGCATATCATCGGTTTCCGGCTTGAAGGTAAGGCCCAGTACGGCGATCGTTTTACCTGACTCACTGCCACCCAGCGCGCCGCGGATTTTCTTCACCATGCGCGCCTTTTGCGCGGCATTGACCTCAACGGTTGCTTCCACAATACGGCAGGAAGCGCCGTGTTCCTGTGCAATACGTATCAGCGCTGTGGTGTCTTTGGGAAAGCAGGAACCGCCGTAGCCGGGACCAGCATGCAGGAACTTTCGGCCAATACGCCCGTCCAGTCCCATGCCCTTTGCAACGGCATGTACATCTGCACCCACCTCTTCGCACAAATTAGCGATCTCGTTAATAAAGCTGATCTTGGTGGCCAGAAAGGCGTTGGAGGCATACTTGACCAGCTCGGCACTTTCAAGGTTGGTAACGTGAATGGGGGCTTCAATCAGGTTGATGGGACGGTACAGCTCACGCAGTAATTTCTCTGCCCGCTCACTTTCCACCCCCAGCACAACGCGGTCTGGTCGCATGAAGTCGCCGATGGCCGCGCCCTCGCGCAGGAACTCGGGGTTGGAGGCCACATCAAAATCGGCCTGCGGATTTTCTTCGCGGATGATGCGCTCAACCTGCCGCGCGGTACCCACGGGTACCGTGGATTTGTCGACGATGACGGTGTAGCCACACAGGTGCGGGGCAATCTGCTTGGCGGCCTCGTACACATAGACCAGGTCCGCATGGCCGTCGCCGCGACGTGTCGGTGTGCCAACGGCGATAAACACCAGGTCGGCCTTCGCAGACTGCGGGATTGTATTCGGTGGTAAAACTCAGGCGTCCGGCTTTGACGTTGCGGTCCACCAGGTCATCCAGGCCGGGTTCGTAGATGGGAATTTCACCTGCATTCAGGCGGTCAATCTTGCCCTGATCGACATCGATACAGGTGACGTTGGCACCAAATTCTGCGAAGCAGGCACCGGATACGAGGCCCACGTAACCGGAGCCGATCATTACTACGTTCATATGTTGTTTATCTCTTTAAAGGATCTATAAAAACAAAATTATTTGCCACGGAAGCACACGGAATTACACGGAAAAAATCAAAAACAAGAAAACAATTTTATATTTATACCCCCTTCCGTGGAGAGGGTATATAGAACTGTTGTTCAGTATTAATCCGGGTGGTTCTGCCGCGACTATTTGTATCACCAGCCGATCAGGCGATGCAGTCGACGGATTGAGATTGCACTGCAGTGTTCGACCAGTGCATAGCTGCTCACCTTAAGGCTGTCGCGTTATTCTTGCCACCAGTTTTCTGGCTCATTTGGCAGAGACTCCATCAATCCCTGGTCCAGTTCTGCACATACCCGTCCGTAGTCAGTGTCCTCTCGCATTGCCTCAATAGCCTTTGCCATGTCCGCCCGTTCCAGGTGCTTGCTGATAGCGGCCAACTCATGTTCCAGGGCCACACGTATCAACTCTGTTCTGGAAATACCCAGCATCTCGGCGGCCTGTGTGCTTTCCCGAGCCAGTTCATCCGGCAGTTTGAGAGAGATTGCAGTCATTGCGCCACCTCAATTAGTGTACATATATAGTGATATCTAATTAGTACCCATCCAAAAAGAAAAAACTCTCGCCAAGACGCAAAGATCGCAGAGGGATAAGTTATTGATATAAAACATACTGATATTTCATTCTTGGCGCCTTTGCGTCTTGGCGAGAGAAATTACAGCGTTTATGGATGCACACTAATTATATTTATGACTAGATATCAGCATCAAGAAATTTTATATAATGTCAATTAATTCAAAGCGTTATACATCTGTAGCTTCGGCCAGGAAAGATTAATGGCCACGGAATCCACGGAAGGACACGGAAAAATAAAACACAGAAACATCAACTTATGGCTTACCCCGTACCGCTGTACTCTTGGCAACGGCTTCTTGCCTGGCCTGAAGTGCTGCTCGTTCTACATCCTGACCGAGATTGGCTCTGTCTTCTTCGGCCAACGACAGATCTTTCCAGGCACCGGCAAGCCGGGCTATTGATTCAGGCCATTCTGTTGTCACTTTTTCCTTGATCATGCTTGTTACCGATTTAGTTTTTGATAGGTGTGCAATCTCTGCTGCCGCAGACGTCTTATCCTCAATGCTCTCTTCCAGATAAACTGTCACTCGCCCCGTAGCTCATCGAGGGAGGGCATGAACAAGTTTCGCTCCCTTGATCCGGTGTAACCCGTAATCCGAGCCTGGACCCCGGCCTTCGCCGGGGTGACGACTTACCTGGATACCGGCATACGCTGGGGTTACGAGAAGCCTGGATCCTGCTTTCGCCGGGGTGAGGACTTTTTCAGAGTTACAATAATTTAGCGGGAATTCAAATATTAAGCAGCCCTGAACTCCACTGACTTTCCAACCCGTGCCAGCATATTGACCAGCACATCAATGGTGAATTTGTCGATTTTGCCACGCATCAGGTCGCTTATTCTCGGCTGATGAACACCAAACACTTCTGCAGCTTCCTTCTGTCCCAGCCCGGCATCGTCTATAAACTCGCGCAAGGTTTTCATCAAGTCTGCACGAATCTTCAGATTTTGTGCAATCGCTGAATTGTCTTCCAGCGCCTCAAACACATCGCTATAGCCTTTTGAAATAGTCATTTCTGTTTCCTCTCTCTCACCAGCGCCTTGTACCTTGCTTTGGCCAGGTCAATATCAGCTTTACGTGTCTTTTGTGTTTTCTTCTCAAAGGCGTGCAACACATATACCGCCTCTTCAAACTTGGCAACGTAGATCACGCGATATATCCCGCACTCATCCTTAAGACGAATCTCGCCAGCACCCGCTCCTACTGTACTCATCGGTTTCCAATCGCTCGGTTTCGACCCGGATTGGATGTTTCGAATCTCAAAACCTGCCTCTCTGCGCGCACCTGCCGGGAAATCCCTGAGATCGTCCAGTGAGCTGTCCATGAAGCGCACGTCTTTCATGTGCGTCATTATACAAGATTTTATATATATATCAAATTCTATATATACAAAGCCGGGGCCAGATCGCAAAAGCTGCTTACCAGTACTCGCCAGGAAATCAGTAACATGGCACGCACAGGGACCGCTTTCTGGGAATCTTATCGGGGAAGACCGCTCAAGATGAGCAAATAGTGCAGCTAGTGGGGGATCAGATGTGTACTTGCGATATTTCAGTCTATGGGCGAATTATTACTCGCATTTCATTCATGTACTGGAAATACGATTTCTAACATTTTCCCATGAATCTCCAGCTTCAGGATCAATCGAATAACGGGTTAAACGGACATCAAGCTCTTTTTTCTGATCTTCTGTTAATGGAAATAGCTGCTCATCAGAAGCTACGCTATCCCCAACTCTTCAGCTAACAGTATTTTTTCAGACGGGGTAAGTTCATGTAAATTCATAATATATTTCAGTTTCACACCTCATCTGAATACATAATGGGTGCAGGTGCGGGCTGACAGTACCCGGCATCGCGGCACTTATGAGTCAACCTTTGGTAAAATGTGCATCCAGTTTTTCAAGTAACTTTAAACCCTTATCTGTGTCCCCCATTGCAGCTAAGGCACGAAAACGCACTTCACTATCGAATTCAGCGAGCGCCTGGGTTGAAAGCTCTTCAACCAGTTTGTTTACACTCACATGCCGATGTTGTGCTAACGCTTTCAAACGGAGGTGTTTGTCGTCAGGTATCCGAATAGTCAACGTTGCCATGTTATTCACCTCTCAAAAAATCTTTCAGGCTTAACCCCCTATGGTTAAACCTGGGGGTACAATTCGCGCATCTGGTAAAACTCGGCTTGATAGAGAAGAATGAAAAGAGAGCGTATTGACCATTCCCTATGACGAGATTGTTATTCATGCCGGGCTCACGGAAACCGCTTGATCACCCCTTCAGGACAGGATTATCTGGCAAGCAATTGCCCCAGCTCGTCGTTCTCGTTCATGGAATCGGACAGGTGGTCAAGTACAGCGGGGCGGATGCGACGCCGTTGCAGGTAGTCACTGATTGCCTCGGTGAGCAAGGCCCGAGACATTTTGATGCGACTCTTTCGCCAGCATCCTGAGCTCTTCCCATACCTGCTCTTCAACCTTGGAACTGATCTTGATTGTGGCCATGCCAGCAGTGTAGTTGACATGTCATGACACGTCAATCTTCTGTCCACCCTATCCTGCTATCTTCTGGAAGGGATTTTTACGACATCCTCCTGGTCAGGTAACCGAGCGTGGTGTTGCGAGGTCTTGGCAAGGCATACGGCGATGAGCATTTGGTTGGAGGCTGTCTGCCGACGGGCGCTGACATTGGGCAGTCACAGTTACAAAAGTATTGAGCCCATACTTAAGCATCGCATGGATAGCAAACCCCTGGTCGAACAGCAGGAACTGGAGGACTGGCGTCTCGCAGAGCAGAGAAAACCGTTAAGAAAGATTGAATCCCTGGAGTAGATCGATGATCCGGAAATTGAAAGAAGCAACAGGATCTTCCCCTGATTGAGTGGGTAACACATCAATTTAGACCGAGACGCATTCCTTCTGATAGCAAGGTTGTTGGCCTAATGAATTCGGCCCTACTCAATCAAACCTGTAGGGTCGAATTCATTCGATCAACAGACCGTAGGGTCGAATTCATTCGACCAGCGGTGCTTCATCCGAGCAGGCGTGCTGCGGTGATATCCGTGAATAAAAATGGCGACCTCCTTGTCTCCGATGGCAATTATGGCTGTTGGCCGAGCGACTCGGCCGTTTACTCAACCGACACGTGGACCTGGTCCCCGAGCACGAACTCAATCGTCATATCCGCGAGCAAGTGCTGAGTGAGGCCGTGGAGCTATGAACAAACCCTGGCAGCCCTATGCGCAGCATATTCTGGATGCCATTGCCAAAATCCAGCGCATCCAGGCGCGGGGGGACCTCACGCAGGATGAAGTGCTTTACGATGCCGCGTTACGTAATTTGCAGACACTGTCTGAAGCCACGCAGTTGTTGCCGGAGGAAAAGAAGATAGCTTGTCCGACTATCCCGTGGCCTGAAATCGTTATGTTTTCTCTGGAAATAATCCCGGCATCCATTGTGTTGCCAATTTGGCCGGGAAAGCAAGACGAAAGGGAGCGCGAATCGTCGCTGAGATCAGTACGCCACGCTCGGTTAATGGTTCAACATAGCGCCTTGCGTGACGCGGTGTAACATCAAACATTGGCGCAATCTCATCGCGTGGGAGTTCACCCTGGTACAAAAATCCTCTCCAGAATCTTTGCCGATTGTGGCGGCAGCGCTTCTGTGCGAATTTCTTCATCAGCCCAGGACAGGATACGTGTGCGCAGTTTGTCCGGGGCGATCAGTTCTTGCATGAAATTCACTTGATCAATGCAGGTCTCAAGAAAGAACCGGGTAAAATCGACCAGTGCTGTTTCGCTGAGATTGCCGCGTCCATCCAGGTCATTGCAACGCGGCAGGTCACATGCTGTGAGCTTACTTTTATATTGTCCCTCATTGCGGGCCAGGCCACGGGCAATCGACCAGATACCACCTGTATCTAATACATCCAGCAACATCGCATATGACATCAACCGGGCCACACGGCCATTGCCGTCAAGAAAAGGGTGAGCCCATAGAAACCGGTGATGGGCAGCTGCGGCAGCAAAAATCGTTTCTGTCTTACCCAGGCGGCTATATGCAGATTCAAAACGCGCCAGGAATCGTGGCAATGCACCGGGGCTTATCGCAATATGCCTTCCGACCTTAACATCACGCTTTCTCAGTTCTCCCGGTACAACCTGCATGCGATCACCTGTATCAGGTTCCTCGACCCACAGCAGTTCCTCTGGCAGCAACTCACAAAAACGCCTGTGAATCTCACATAAACCTTCTTTGCTCGCAGCATGATCTTTGAGGCCGCCTTCATCGATCCAGCGCTGTACCGTAATGTGCGCTTTTGCCTCAAGCTGCAAATTGCGTTGTTTGGTGTTCGAACTGTAGTCGTCTTTGAGTGCCCGCTCGATGTCGACCGGGTGTGTGTCATGCCCCTCGATCAGGTTGCTGTAGTAACAGTTCATAGCGCGGACCAGGTCGGCCAGGGAGTGCTCGACATATTTTGGCAGACTCCCCCTGAGTCGCGCAGCATGGGCGGCCAGATCAAGTGCCAGGTCATTGAGGTGGGCGCGGTGTTCCGAGCCGCCAGAAATCAGCAGTGGCTCTATCATGGAGACCGCTTCGCCCCTGTCTACGGCCTCTATAATGTCCTCTTTCATGTCCGCTTCTATGGCCATTGTCGTAGCTTAACTATAAGCCAATGTATCATAGCATTACTAGGTTAGTAAGCCATTATATCGGGCATTAATGACCGGTAATATGTCCGACTTAATGTCCTCTTTTTTGCTTTGCGTGTACGCTTGATACAGAGTACCTATTCAGCTCACCACAGAAACAAACAGGCGAGTAGCAGCCTGGATCGGCTTCCGCCGGGGGTAACGACTTTTCAGGGCAGGATTATCTGACAGGCTCTTCCCCAAATCAGTGGATAGATTACCGTTGTAGGGTCGAATTCACTCGGCCAATTGCCAGGGAGAGAAGGAGTTGGAGAAAAGTCGCCTGTATTGTCATTGCGCAGGGGGCGTCATTCCCTGCACCATCAAGTCTATTGCATCACCACGGTTACCCGCGGTCGTCATCCTTTGTTCACGGATATCACCGCAGCACGCCTGCTCGGATGAAACACCGCTGGTCGAATGAATTCGACCCTACCCTACAGAATGAATTCGACCCTACGGGTTTGATTGAGTAGGGCCGAATTCATTCGGCCAACAACCTTGCCATCAGAAAGAATGCGTCTCGTCTAAATTGATGTGTTACCCACTCAATCAGGGGAAGATCCATCTGACAAACAATTGCCCTGGCTCGTCACTCTCGTTCATGGCATCGGCAGCTAGATGCGGAGACAAGAAGACAACACTGGGTGTCGCCTGCAGAAGAACCCCGCCACGGAAAAACACGGGACTATTTAATGAAAGGCAATTTTTTCTTCCGTGTCATTCCGTGTGCTTCCGTGGCGAATGATCGTTTACAGGGTTGACGCCGCTTAACGCTGGCACTCGCAGACGAAGTCCGCCCTACGTATGTTTTTCCGCGCAGATGTCGTCATGGGTATCGATATAACCCTCGCGCAGCAGGTACAGCATGATCTCCTGCACCGCCTGCATGGGGCTCTTGCCGGCGGTGTCGATGCGGATCTCCGGGTGTTCGGGCAGGTCGTAGGGGTCACTGATGCCGGTGAACTCGGGGATGATGCCCTCGCGCGCCTTGGCGTACAGGCCCTTGCGGTCGCGGCTTTCGCACACCTCCAGCGAGGTGGCGACATGGATCTCGATAAAGGAGCCGTACTGTTCCACGGTCTCGCGGGCATCACGGCGCATGGCGGTGTAGGGGGCAATCGGTGCACAGATGGCGATACCGCCATTCTTGGTGATCTCGCTGGCAACGAAGGCGATGCGGCGCACGTTGATATTGCGGTGCTCGCGTGAAAAACCCAGTTCACTGGACAGGTTCAAACGTACCACGTCACCGTCCAGCAGGGTCACCGGGCGGCCGCCCTCCTCGATGAACTTGGCATACAGTATCTTCGCCAGCGTTGACTTGCCGGAACCCGACAGCCCGGTGAAAAACAGGGTGATGCCTTTCTTGTTACGTGGCGGATACACCTTGCGCAAGGCCGCGATCACTTCCGGGTAGGAATACCACGCGGGAATCTCCTGGTTGTGTTCCAGGTGGTGCTTCAGGTCCTTGTCGGTGAAACAAATGCAATGCGTGTTCTGCGGGTCGACCGGTACAAAGGCCTCGGTATCCGAGGCGTAACACAACTCCTTCACCGGGACCATCCGGATGGCCAGGTCGTGCTGGTGTTGTTCCATCATCTCCTGTGCCGCGTAACGCGGATAGAAACGCTTCGCTTCGTCACGCACACCCGGGGGCGCGGAATGCTCGGGACCCACGATCATGTGGGAGCAACCGTAGTTCTGGCGCATGATGGCGTTCAGCAACACTTCCCGTGGCCCGGCCATGCGCACCGCGGAGGGCAGCAATGACAGCACCGCCATGTGGTGCGGGTAATGGTGCCGGATCGCCTGGTAGCAGTGCACACGCGCGTAGTAGTGCAAATTACCCGGCTTGGTCATGCCCACCGACGGGTGCAACAGGATATTGGCCTGTGCCTCCTTGGCTGCCTGCAGCGTGATCTCCCGGTGCAAGCGGTGCATGGGTTTGCAGGTATGAAAGCCGACCACGTTCTGCCAGCCCATCTTCTCAAACAGGTGGCGCAGCTCTTCCGGAGTATCGCGCAGCGTTTCGAAATCATTGTGGATCGGCAGTTGCACACCCGTGACCTCGCCGCCGACATAGGTGTCGTGCACCTGCTCCATCAGGTAGCGCACACCGGGGTGGGCCGTCGAGGTGGTGCCGTAGATTTCGAGGGCCTCACGTTGCCTGTCCGGCTGCCACTTGTCGCTGACCGTCAGCGCGGCCACCATGAAGCCCTCGCCATCGCACAGCGCGAGGCGCTGCCCGGGTTCGATCTTTTCCGCCAGCTTTGCGGGGACATCAAAGGTAATCGGGATCGACCAGAGGCTGCCATCGGGCAGCCGCATGTTGCTGATGACCGACTCGTAACTCGCCTGGTCCATGAAACCGCGTAACGGCGACAGTCCACCGCACAGCAGCAGCTCCAGGTCACAGATGTGACGCTGACTCAGGGTTACGTTGAGAAATTTGCCCGACTCCTGCTTGAGTCGTTCAGCCCGGTCTTCATCGACCAGCAGGTTACATAGCGTACCGCCATGCGGCGCAATCAGGTGATCCATAGTGAGTTTTCCAGTGTATCAGCACGCGGGTCGTGTCTGGTAAAGATAATGTACCCGCCTGTTTTTACATATTAAATAGTACTTTGGTCTGAATCATTAGTGTAGGAGCGGCGTCTCGCCGCGATTCGCGCCGGGGACGGCGCTCCTGCAACACAACACCAGTGTCGCAGGTGCGTTGGGCACGCTGCGCTTTGCCCAACCTACGGGTGGCTTTCCCCGTCAGGCCAGCAACTGGCCCAGACGCTTCAGGCCTGCCTCAACATCACTGCCAAGGTGGACACGCAGGGCCCGGCGGCCACGTTCGGCCAGCACCTCGAAATCACCGCGTCCCTGTGCGGCCTCGGCCATGCCGAAGCTGTAATGCTCGAAGGGTACCGTCAGGTCATGCACGGCATCGCCGCTTAACTGCAGGAAGACGCCGTTATTGGGACCGCCCTTGTAATACTGGCCGGTCGAGTGCAGAAAGCGCGGCCCGAAACCGAGACAGGTCGCCACCTTCCGGGTGTCACGCAGTTGTTTGCGCATGACCTGTATCAAGTGGGTATGGGACTCGTTGCGTTCCAGGTAGGCCAGGAACGCCATGTAGTCACCGGCCTTGAGACGGGCAAGGTGCGCCTGCAGGTAATCAGCCAGCGTGGCATGCTCGCCGCACAGGTCGCCCAGGTCAGCGGCATTGCGCGCATCGGCGTACAGGGTCAGTTGTCCGTCCTCGGCAAGCGGTACCTCCCCGGGCAACTGGCGATCGGTTTCGAAGGCACCCATTAACTTGCGGGTCTCAATCTTGCTGGCTTCCACGTCCGGCTGGTCAAAGGGATTCACCTCGATCAGGGAACCGATCACGGCGGTCGCGATTTCCCAGCGAAACATTTCCTGACCGACATTGTAGACATCGGACATATCGATTCGAATCACCGGCTGGCCCGCCTGTTCCAGCTGTTCAACGGCCCGGTCCTGTTCAGCATCCACGCTCCCGTCATGGCGCAGGTAGACAAACACGCGGTCATCGCCGTAAACCTCCGGCGAACCAAGCGGCTCACCGTCCAGCGGCAACACGCCCTTGCCCTGCTTGCCGGTGGACTCGGCGATCAGCTGTTCCAGCCAGGCACCCATCGAGGCGACCTGCGGAGAGGCAATCAATGTCAGCTTGTCGCGACCGTTGAGCGTCGCCACGCCGAGGAGACAGCCCAGCAACACGCCCGGGTTGTCCGCCGCGGTTGTCACCGTGCAGGCCGACACCATCTGCTGTGTGTTTTCCAGAAAGCGCCGGCAGTCCACGCCGATAACGGCGGCAGGCACCAATCCAAAATTCGACAGTGCCGAGAAACGCCCGCCGATTTCAGGTACACCATGAAAAATAAAACGGTAGCCGTCCTTTCTCGCCGCTTGCTCCACCGCTGAATCCGGGTCGGTAATCGCAATGAAGTGCGCAGCCGCCTGTTCAGCACCGACCGCCTCGACCATGCGCTGGTAGAAATAGGCCTTGAGGATATTGGGCTCCAGGGTACTGCCTGATTTGCTGGCCACAATAAAGGCCGTCTGCTCGAACGTCAGGGCCGCCTCGATGGTACCGATTTGTGCCGGATCGGTACTGTCCAGTACCAGCAGCTCGGCAAAGCCCGATTGCAGGCCGAAGGTTTCGCGCAAGACTTCCGGCGCCATGCTGGAACCCCCCATGCCCAGCAACACCACCTGACGGATACCACTGTCGAGCAGGGCACGCACCGATGACTGCACATCATCGAGCTGCGCCAGTGACTGCTCCACGATGGTCAGCCAGCCCAGCCAGTCGGCCTCGTCACTATTGCTCCACAGTGACGCGTCGCGATTCCACAGGCGCGACACCTTGTCATGCTGCTGCCAGTCGTCCAGCGCCCGCGCCAGTTCCGTTTCAAGAATCCCGGGCAGGGAAAAACTCAGATGGTTCATCAGGTACCTGCTGCTTTATCTATGTAAGGTGGTAGAGAAAGTGATGTAACTGCAAATCGCGTTCGTCGTATTGGTAAATTCAAGGATGTCCCGATCGGGTCAGCTGACCTCATCTCCGCAGTAATGACGAAATAGCTGTTTTTCCTCAAAATGAACCGCCTTCCAGTGGCGAAGGAATATGACACAAATTCACTGCAGATAAAACCGTCACCCTGATTGCATGACCACGCCGGCTGACAGCAGTTTTCCTCCCTTTTGTACACTTCTTGTATAGCATTAAATAACTGTATTCAATAGATAATTCTTATATTGCAGAGATATTTTGTAATTTACTACTTGACATGTATAGTTTTTGTATTATTATTTACTCAACGAAACAGAAATCGCATAGCTTTTGTATCACCGAAGACATGTAACAGCTTTACCAACTGGTTGCTCCGGAAGACTCCCCCAAATAGTACGGGGCGACCAGTTTTTTAACACTGAAAGGAAAAAACAGAAGCCAATGACCACAGCAGCAGCCAAAATCGTCGCGCAGGAGAACTACCCGATGCGAACGGTATCCGCTATCACCGGTGTCAACCCGGTAACGCTGAGGGCATGGGAGCGTCGCTACGGTCTGATCAAGCCGGCACGTACCGCCAAGGGTCATCGCCTCTACACTCACAAGGACATCGAGCTCGTCAATCGCATCGTGCGCCTGCTGGACCGTGGCATCTCCATCAGCCAGGTAAGCAACAGTCTCAGGGCCAGTATTGCCAAACCCGCCGAGGCACAGCAGCAATCGTCCGACCCGTGGATTACCTACCGGGAGCGCGCCATTGACGCAATCCTGCGTTTCGACGAGAACCAACTCGACAACCTTTATAACCAGGCACTCGCACTCTACCCGATCAACATCGTCACCGAGCGCCTGCTGATTCCTGTTCTGATCACACTTGGCGAACGCTGGGTGAACACCGAGGGCAGCATAGCGGAGGAACATTTCTTCGGCGCCTTCATGCGCAACAAGCTCGGCGCCCGTTTCCACCATCGTCACAAGAGCACCACCGGCACCAAACTGCTGGTGTGCTGCCTGCCGAATGAACACCACGAGATTGGCATCATGCTGTTTTCACTGGCAGCCCACGACCACGGCTTCCGCCTGGTTTACCTTGGGCCCAATATGCCACTGGGGGAACTGGCACTGACGGCAAGACGCGCCGACTGTGATGGCATCGTGCTGTCCGGCTCACTGAACCCGTCAGCAGAACTGCTGGCAAGCGATCTGCCGAGACTGGTGCAGCAGGCGGATTGCCCGGTATTCGTCGGTGGCCACAGTTCGGTGAGTTGCAGCCACGCAATTGAAAGCGCCGGTGCGCTGCCCATCGGGACAGATATACGTACCTCGATCAAGCACATCGAAACAACCTTCATGGACTTGCAGTAATAGCGACGAGCCACCGTGGAGACCGACATGAACATGACTTTAAAACGAACCAGCAAGCGCTTTAACCAGGCAATTTTGCCTAACCACAAAGGAGAACGACCATGAGCAACTACGAACTACAGATCCGCAAGACCGAGCAGTATTACGACGAGGCTATCCGTGTCGCTGAGCGTGAAAGCGTCGAGATACTTCACTCTTTCGTACCGGGTAGCCGCCTGCACGAGATCATCAACAACCCGATCGACAGCGGCATCGACGAGGGCTAACGCGCCAGACCTGATTGCCCGCCTGTTTGCATCAGGCAAGAACTTTTGAGCAGACAACCGGGATGGCACCTGAGGCCATCCCGGGCTCCCGCTTACAACCACAAGCCTGCTGAAACCGCGCCTCACTGCGACCTTACCCTGCCTGCAACTTGTTGTACAATACGGCAAAATGCTTGTATAACTTTTTGCGGGAACTTGCATGGGCGACACAGACAAAAAAACACTGGCACCACCCGCAGAAGGCCTGCTGCCGATCCGCACCGTGTCCATTCTCACCGGCGTCAATGCCATCACACTGCGCGCCTGGGAACGTCGTTACGGCCTGGTCATCCCGCAACGCACACCCAAGGGACACCGGCTCTACACACAACAGGATGTCGAGCGCATTAATCGTATTGTCGAGTTACTCGACCAGGGCATTTCAGTCGGGCACGTCAAACCCCTGCTTGACCGGGTACCCGGTGTCGCCACGGCACCCCCCGCAACCGATGCGGGCGACACCTGGAAAGACCACCAGGACAGCATGCTCAGCGCCATCGAGGACTTTGATGAGCAGGCACTGGACAGAAGCTATAACGATGCCCTGTCACTCTACCCGCTCGATATCGTCAACCAGCGGCTTACCACACCCTTGTTACGCCTGCTTGGCGAACGCTGGAAAAAACGCGACACGGGCATTGCCGAGGAACATTTTTTCTCGCTGTACCTGCGCAACAAACTCGGCGCACGCATTCACCACATGAACCAGCGCGGTAACGGCCCGCTGCTGTTACTCGCCTGCCTGCCCGGCGATTTACATGAAACGGGTCTGCTGTTTTTTGCCCTCGCCGCCGTCGATGCCGGCTACCGGGCACTGATACTGGGCGCCAATACACCCCTGCAGCAAATCCCCGGCGTACTCGATAAAAGACCCTGCGCGGCGGTCGTTCTGTCAGGCTCGTCAAAGCCCGCTCGCGGCGTGATCGACACAGAACTGCCGGATCTCATCCGTCACATAAAAACACCGGTCTTTGTCGGTGGAGACACCGCCATTTCACACCAGGAAAAACTCGAGCAGGGTGGCGCCATTTACCTCGGCAAGAACATTGCGCAAGGCCTGCAATTGATCAACAAAACCCTGAAAACCAGGCAGCCACGTTGACATGTCGCCGGCATTGCTCTGGTTTCGTCGCGACCTGCGCCTCGCCGACAATCCCGCGTTACAGGCACTGGTCGATTCAGGCCACACCCTGCTGCCTGTCTATATTCATGACGAACCCGATACCGACTGGAAAACGGGGGAAGCCAGCAAGTGGTGGCTGCATCACAGCCTGATTGCACTGCAACAATCGCTGCAACAACACGGCAGCGACCTGCTGGTCTTTCAGGGTAATACGGAAGACATCCTCACACGACTGCTGCTGCAGACCGGTGCAGACCGAGTGGCGTGGAACCGCCGTTACGAACCGGCCTCTATAAAACGCGACACACAACTCAAGCAGGTCCTTGAGAAACAGGGGTGTCACGTCAGCAGCCATAATGCAGCCCTGTTACGTGAGCCCTGGGAAAACCTGAAGAACGACGGCAGCCCCTACCGCGTGTTCACACCCTTCTGGAAGAAACTGCACCGCATCGGGCCGTCGCGCGAGACCATTAGCGCCATTGAAACATTACCGGGCTTCGAACCCGGCCGTATAACGGATAGCGTCTCCATCGACTCGCTCAAACTGTTACCGACCGTCAAATGGGACAAGGCCTTTTACACACGCTGGACGCCCGGTGAAGACGGGGCATGGAACGCACTGCAACACTTTAGTGACCAAAACCTGCTCGACTACACAGCCCACCGGGACAGGCCCGCGCTTGCCGGCACCTCACACCTTTCACCCCACCTGCACTTTGGTGAAATCAGCCCGCTGCAAATATGGAAGACACTCTCCAACCACGCAGCAACCACCACCACCCGCGGCATAATCCCCGCGACAGAATCGTACTTGCGCGAAATCGCCTGGCGGGAATTCAGCTACCAGCTGCTGTATCACTATCCCTCCACACCGCTGCAATCCATGGACAAACGCTTTGACGGGTTTCCCTGGAGAAAGCACTACAAAAGAGACCTGCAACGCTGGCAGCGTGGACAGACAGGGATCCCGCTGGTTGATGCCGGCATGCGCGAATTATGGACGACCGGTTACATGCATAACCGCGTGCGCATGATCGCCGCCTCGTTCCTGATCAAGAACCTGCTGATCCCCTGGCAGGAGGGTGCACGCTGGTTCTGGAACACACTGGTCGACGCCGACCTCGCCAACAACACCATGGGCTGGCAATGGTGCGCCGGCTGCGGTGCCGATGCCGCGCCCTACTTCCGCATCTTCAACCCGGTATTGCAGGGCGAGAAGTTCGACAAAGCAGGCCTCTACATTCGCCGCTGGATACCTGAACTGGCCGGACTCGACAACAAATACATACACAAACCGTGGGCAGCCGACCCGGCTGTTCTGGCAGACGCCGGCATCATTCTCGGCAAGGACTACCCGGAACCCATGGTGGACTTGCAGGACAGTCGCCGACAGGCTCTAGGCGCCTGGGATCAGGTCAGGCAACTGCAAAGAAGCTGAACTAACCCCCCATCATTTCATTGCAGGAGCGCCGTCCCCGGCGTGATGCGATGTTAAACAAAAAACAATCGCGCCGGGGACGGCGCTCCTACATAAAGAGTCGATTGACTCTGTATTCATGTGTCCTGCTCTCGATCTGAGTTGTACCCCGGCGTGATTGTTTTACCCCGATTCTTCTGCAAAGTAATGATGGGATTAACGCAATCACTGCAAAAATCCTGGTGTAGGAGCCAATATTCGCCACCCCACGGGGGCATCGCGCGCAATCTGGCGATTCGTACCAGGAACGACTCATGTTGACACAGGTGGCGATTATCCTGCGAACGGGCTGAGGCGTCTTCACAACCGCCGCGATTCGAATTCATACCGGGAACAGCGCTCCTGCAGGACAGATCGAGTCAACGGGAAAATTAATCAGGCGGAACACCTTTTAACCGGATCGAACAGCTCGAGGTGTTCAGGATTAATGCACAAGCGGTTGTTGCAGGTTTGCTTCACCAGCAGGCCTTCAGGCAATGGCCCGATGAAGGCCTCGTAACTGACATGCTGCGCACTCTGCATGCGCAGCTCGCCATGATGATCCTTGACCTTGAGGCGGCCGTAACCGCTGTTGGCTATCTGCCCGTTCCACTCCCAGCAGCCGTTGTCGGGGTTTTTCGTGACGTACACCAGCAGCCGTTGCTGCACGCGGGTCAGGCTCATAACACTCTCCGTCTGTCATTGGTTGAATTCATGCGGCGTCTTCCCGCTCAAACAACAGGCAGCGTTGCTGCAGCTCTGCTTGCAGACGGGCGCAGGCCGCATCCACGACTCGTTGTTCGCCGCGAAAACCGAGTTCAATACTGGCCGGATCACCCAGGCGCGGCAAACTGAACAGCCGTGCCGCAGGAAACTCCAGCGTCATCCTCTCCATCAGATCCAGCAATTCGGATTCCGGAACACCGAACACGCGCAGCGAAGACTCGTACAGCATGCTGCTTTGGCTGCGCGGATAATAGCGTTGCAGCACCCAGTCCAGCATTGGCCATGCCATGTCTGGAAAGCCGGGGAAAAAATGGTGCTCGTAGAGCGTGAACCCGGCAATACGGTTGAGCGGATTGGGAATCAGCAAACAGCCCTCTGGCAACTCCGCCATACGCACCCGGTTGGGCCGTGCCGCTGCGCCAAAGCGGGACTCGATCAGCGCCAGTGCTTCAGTGTGGACTTGCAAGCGGCAGCCGAAGGCCTGCGCCGCCGCCTGGCGGGTGTTATCGTCGGGCGTCGCACCGATACCGCCGAAGCACAGCACCGGCATACAGTCCTGCTGGCTCTGGCACAGGCTTTGGTAAAGGGCACGGTAGTCGTCAGCAACAACGCGATACCAGGCGACTGACTGGCCACGCGCGCGCAGTGTGTCGATGACATGCGCAAAGTGCTTGTCCTGACGTTTACCGGAGAGGATCTCGTCACCGACCACCAGCACCCCGAACTGTGTGCTCACAATCGACTCTCTACAGCGTGTTGCGCAGCATCAGATCACGCGGATGCGGATTCATATACACCTGCCGACTGATCCACGGATGCGGGTTGCTGCGGAAATGGTGCTGCAATAACGTCACCGGCACCACCAGTGGCACCATGCCGCGCCGGTAGTCGTCGATCACATCGACCAGGTCGGCACGCCTGGTCGCGTCCACATGCGTGCGCAAATAACCCAGCACATGTTGCAGGACATTGACATGACGCTTGCGGCTGGCCGGCGCTTTCAGCACGTCCATAACACGCTCGATGTAGCGATCGGCCAGATCTTCCAGCGTTGCATTATCAAGCTGCGCCAGCAGGCGACCGAGCTCCCGGTAGGCCAGGGGGCTGTGCGCCATCAACAACAGCTTGTGGCGGGTGTGAAAGTCCAGCAAGCCCTTTTTACTCAATCCCTGCTGGCGTAACGCCTGCCAGCGCGCGTAGACAAACACCCGTGAGACAAAGTTTTCCCGCAAGGTCGAATCATTCAGCCTGCCCTCTTCCTCAACCGGCAACAAGGGATTCGCCTGCTGCACCGCGCGCGCGAAGATGCCGACACCGTCGCGCTGCGGCATACCCTTGTCGCTGTAAACCTTGACCCGCGCCATACCACAGCTCGGGGAGTCCTTCTTGAAAATAAATCCGGACAAACCCTCCAGCCGCCGCGCCCTGTTGGTGCTGTACGCCTGCAGGGCATCCGTCACATCCAGGCCATCGTCGCGGCTGCCAAGTGCACGTGGCGCCTCGACATCGCCGACCAGTCGTATCGACGGACGCGGTGTACCCATGCCAATCGCCACCTCCGGACAGAACGGCACGAACTCGAAGTGGCTACCGAGTTCCTCGATGAGGAAGCGGTTTCTCTTGTGGCCACCGTCGAAGCGCACCTTCGCGCCGAGCAGGCAGGCACTGACACCGAGTCGCACCTGCCCCAGGCCGGACTCAAACGTGTTCTGTGAGTGATTTAGCATCATCGTTCTCCTTTGTATGTATAGACAGATTTAAATCCGTTACGTTTGCAGTCGCTCTCACAGCAATGTCTCGATGGCGGTGATCAGGCGCTCATCATCCGGACCGACCTGGCTGGGAAAACTCGCCACCACGCGCCCCTGCCTGTCAAGCAGGTACTTGTGAAAATTCCAGCGCGGCGTATCGCCGGTGACAGCGGCGAGGTGCTTGTAGAAAGGTTCCGCATCGGGACCCAGCACACGCGTCTTGGCGAACATCGGGAACTGCACGCCATAGGTCAGCCTGCAAAAATCCCGTACCTGTTTTTCACTGCCGGGTTCCTGTGAACCGAAATCGTTGGACGGAAATCCGGCCACCACCAGGCCACGCTCACGGTAGCGCGCGTACATATCCTCCAGACCTTCATACTGGGGTGTGTATGCACACTTGCTGGCCGTATTGACGACCAGCACCACCTGCCCGCGAAATTCCTCGCACAGATGCACCGGTTTGTCACCCATCAGCGGTCGCTGGTGGAAATCCAGTGCAGCCGGGCAATCCGCCGACCCCGCTGCTGCTGCAGAACTACCCAGCAGAGTCACCACAGCGATACCTGCCAACCATCTATTCATCTCAACCTCCACACGCCTGTTTTCGCTTCTGGAATAATAGTTATACAGCATTTGTACAGCTTTTGCACTGTTTTTTCGGTCGAATGGCCAGTCGCAAGCAACCACGAAATTATCCTGTATAAACTATGAATTACAGTTACATACAAACGATTAAAGCTGGCAAATGTCCCCGAAGAGGCTCTGAATATAAATAGATTTAAAAATATTATTGACAACTGCATAAGTATTTGTATAGTATTTGTACATCATTCAAACACAGCTCGAGACAGGGAGAACATGCGTGAACGCCACCCGTAAGACCATAGACTGGACCGAACAAGGCCTGGTACCCGATAGCGTTATCCGCCACGGCATTCGACGCATGCTCAAGGCACGCCTGCAGTCATTGCCCGCCGACATTGAAGAGCAGGCCAGTGCCACGGCCGACTTCATCGCCGACATGCAGCAGCAGGCCATTGCACCGCTGCCACACAAGGCGAACGAGCAGCACTATGAATTGCCCGATGCATTCTTCACCGCGGTACTTGGCCGCCACCTCAAGTACAGCTGTTGCTACTGGCCGGAGGGCGTCAGTGACCTTGATAGCGCCGAACAGGCAGCATTGAGCGTCAGTTGTGAACGCGCCGGACTCACGGACGGCATGGATATTCTGGAACTGGGTTGTGGCTGGGGCTCATTGACACTGTGGATGGCCGCGCACTATCCCGCCAGCCGCATTGTCGCAGTATCCAATTCACAGCCACAACGCCACTACATCGAGGCGCAGGCGCAACGCAATGGACTCGACAACATTGAAGTAATCACCTCTGACATGAATGACTTCGCCATCACAAAGCAATTTGACCGCGTCGTGTCGGTGGAAATGTTCGAGCACATGCGCAATTACCAGACGCTGTTTGCACGCGTCGCCGACTGGCTGAAACCCGGCGGCCGTTTTTTCATGCATATCTTCTGCCACCGCTCGGTGCCGTATGCCTTTGTTGACCAGGGTCCGGGCGACTGGATGAGCCGCCATTTCTTCACCGGCGGCATGATGCCAAGTGACGATTTGCCGCTATACTTCCAGTCGCACATGCAACTGCTGCAACACTGGCGCTGGAACGGACAGCACTACCGCGACACCGCCAATGCCTGGCTGGGCAACATGGACAGTCGCCGCGACCAGGTATGGCCATTGCTGGCTGGCGTCTACGGTGAAGCACACACGCAGCAGTGGTGGATGCGCTGGCGCATGTTCTTCATGGCCTGCGCCGAGCTGTTTGCTTATGACGACGGGCAGCAGTGGTGGGTGAGCCACTACCTGTTCGAAAAACCGGCTGCCGCACCCGCGGGGCAGACGGCATGAACACCCTCCCCTTTACAGCCGGAGCCTGACGCCATGTTTGATGCCACACTTTATCTAGCCGCCTTACCCGTGCTGCTGATCCTCATCCTGCCTACCTGGATCGCGAGTGTACTGAAACGCGACGTCAGCATCGTCGACAGTACCTGGTCGCTGATGCTGCTGGCGATGGCGTTCACCTACACCAGCCCTGCCTGGCTGAACGGTGAGTTGAGTGCGCGCGCCACGCTGCTGCTGGTAATGGTCAGCGCCTGGGCATTGCGCCTGTCGATTTACATCAGCTGGCGCAACCGCGGCGAAGGCGAGGACCGACGTTACCAGGCGATACGCCGCAAGCATGAACCCGGCTTCGCCTACAAAAGCCTGTACCTGGTGTTTGGCCTGCAGGCACTGCTGGCATGGTTTATATCACTGCCGCTGCTGGCCGCTGCCACCGGCAGCGCGCCAATCGGCGCACTCGACGTGATCGCGGTGCTGATCTGGCTCATCGGCTTTGGCTACGAAACAGTGGCCGACGCCCAGCTTGCCGCCTTCAGGGCAAGGCCGGAAAACCACAACAAGGTACTGGACAGCGGCCTGTGGCGCTACAGCCGTCACCCCAATTACTTTGGCGAGTGCACCCTGTGGTGGGGATTCTATCTGCTGGCGGTCGCCGCCGGTGGCTGGTGGACCTTCCCTGCGCCACTGCTGATGACCTTCCTGCTGCTGCGCGTCTCCGGCGTGACCCTGCTGGAGCGCGACATCAGCGATCGCCGCTCCGCCTACCGCGAGTATGTGCAACAGACCAATGCCTTCATTCCCGGTCCGCGCAAGCGCTTGCAGATGGCAAACCGTTCAGGAGTCAAGGCATGATTAAAATAGCACCACGTACACTGGCACTGCTGTGGCTGTTCACAGCCTCGCTACCACTGCAGGTCAGTGCCACGACAAGCGATGAGTGGCGTTTCCAGGTGTTTCTCGATGAGAAGCCCATCGGCTATCACCATTTCCGCCTCAACACCGTGGGTGACACACGCGAGCTGCGCGGCGAGGCAAGCTTCAGCGTCAAGCTGCTGGGATTCACCGTCTACGACTACAGTCACCAGAACCTGGAGCTGTGGCAACAGGACTGCCTGCAGCGAATCGAAGCCAGCACCGACGACAACGGCAAGGAGCTGTTCGTGCGCGGCAACAGTAACGGTGAGCAACTGCTGCTGGAAGACAACAGCGGCAATCGCCGCGTGCCTGGCTGCGTCATGACCTTTGCCTACTGGAACCCGGAGATACTCGACCAGCAGCAGCTACTGAATGCGCAGACCGGGGAATACCTCGAGGTCAGCGTGCAGCCGCTTGGCGAAAAAACACTGCAACTGCAGGGCCGTGATGTACCCGCATTGCACTACCGCCTCAGCACCAGCGAGAACGACATTGATCTGTGGTACTCCAGCGAGCGTGACTGGCTTGGCCTGAGCACCACCACCAGCGGCGGCCGCCAGCTGTATTACCGCCGGGTAGCGATAGCGGACAAGGACGGGAGCGTTGCCAGTGAGTATATTTCAGCAAATTATCTTGTAGGAGCGCCGTCCCCGGCGCGATTCGCGGCCGGGAGGCCGCTCCTGCAAAAAGATTGACGAAATTATCCGTCGGACTGCTGGGACTGGTGGGCAGCCTGGCACTGCTGGCCGGTTGCAGCAGCACCGGTACAGCACCCATTCGCACCGCCGACCACGTTGACCTGCCGCGCTTCATGGGTGACTGGTACGTGATTGCACACATCCCTGCCTTCCTGGAACGCGATGCCTACAACGCCGTGGAATCCTACCGTCTGCTCGATGATGGCCGCATCGCCACCACCTTCAGTTTCAACGACGGTGGTTTCGACGGCAAGCGCAAGACCTACCATCCGACCGGCTTTGTCGTCGACAGCGAATCGAATGCCGTATGGGGCATGCGCTTCATCTGGCCAATCAAGGCCGACTACCGCATTGTGTATGTCGACGAAGACTACCGGCACACCATCATTGGACGCAACAAACGCGACTATGTCTGGGTCATGGCGCGCTCACCACAGATCCCGGCGCAGGACATGGCGCAATTGACCGAAATCATCGCTGCACAGGGTTACGACACCTCGAAGCTGCGCGTCGTACCGCAACACTGGCCCCTGCACGTGGTCGAAGAGGGACAGACGCCATGAAGATCGCCGTCATCGGCACGGGTATTGCCGGCAATGTCGCGGCCAGGGAACTGTGCCGCGAGCACGAGATTACGGTTTTCGAAGCCGCTGATCACGTCGGCGGCCATACCCACACGCACAGCATCGATGACAACGGCCGGCCGCTGGCAATCGACACCGGCTTCATCGTGTTCAATGACTGGACCTACCCGAATTTCATCGCCCTGCTCGACGAGCTGGGTGTGTCCTCGCAACCCAGCGAGATGAGCTTCGGCGTGAAGTGCGAACGCACCGGACTGGAGTACAAGGGCCACACGCTCAATACCCTGTTTGCGCAACGGCGCAACCTGCTGCGGCCGTCCTTCCACCGCATGCTGCGCGATATCGTGCGCTTCAACCGCGAGGCAAGGAGCCTGCTTGAGGCCGGTGACGACGCGCTCACCCTGGGTGAGTACCTGCACAACAACCATTACAGCACGGCCTTTACCGATTACTACATCATCCCCATGGGCGCGGCAATCTGGTCGGCCGAACCGCGGCGCATGCTGTCGTTCCCGGCAACCAGCTTTGCGCGCTTCTTCGCCAATCACGGCCTGCTGAACATCAAGAACCGCCCGCAGTGGCGCGTCATCCGCGGCGGCTCGAGGAATTACGTCGACAAACTGACCGCACCGTTCCACCAGCAGATACGGCTCAACACCCCGGTGACCGGTATCACGCGACACGCAACACATGTCGAAGTCAGCAGTGCCGGCAACGGCATGGAAAGATTTGACCACGTGTTTATTGCCTGTCACAGCGACCAGGCGCTGGCCATGTTGCGTGACGCCTCGCCGCTGGAGCGCGAGGTGCTCGGTGCCATCCCCTACCAGCGCAATGATGTCGTGTTGCATACCGATACCTCGCTGCTGCCGCGGCGGCGCCTCGCCTGGTCGGCGTGGAACTACCATCGCCTTGCCGGTGACAACGCGTCGGTCGCGGTCACGTACAACATGAACCTGCTGCAGGGCCTGTCGACACAGCAGACCTACCTGGTGACACTCAACAACAGCGCCGCCATCAACCCGGACAAGATCATCAAGCGCCTCAGCTATGACCACCCGGTATTCACGCAGCAGGGTATTGCGGCACAGCAGCGCCAGGGTGAGATCAATGGCGCCAGGCGCAGCTATTTTTGCGGCGCCTACTGGCGCTACGGTTTTCACGAAGACGGCGTGGTCAGCGCACTCAACGCACTGGCACACTTCAGGGAGAAAGACAGTGAGCAACAGCTGCCTCTATCGCGGGCAAGTTAGGCACCGGCGCTTCGCGCCGACCCGCCATGAATTCGAGTACAGCCTGTTCATGCTGTACCTCGACCTTGATGAACTGCCCGGCCTGTTCGAGCGCTTCTGGCTGTGGTCGTCGCGGCGGCCAAACCTGGCGTGGTTTCGCCGTGCCGATCATCTCGGCGACCCGCAACAGCCGCTGGCGGACAGCGTCCGCGACCTTGTCGAGCAACGCAGCGGACGGCGCCCGCAGGGACCGGTACGACTGCTCACCCAGCTGCGTTACTTCGGCCACGGCTTCAACCCGGTGAGCTTCTACTACTGTTTCGATGCCAGCGGTGAAGTCGTCGAACATATCGTCGTCGAGGTCAACAACACCCCCTGGGGCGAGCAATACTGCTACCTGCTCAACGCAGATGAAGCGCAATCCCGGCAGCGTGTGCAGCGCTTCGAACTGGAGAAGCAGTTCCATGTCTCGCCTTTCATGGGCATGGACATCGATTACCAGTGGAGTTTCATGCGCCCCGGAAAGCGCCTCTTCGTGCATCTGCAAAACAACCAGAAGGGCGACAAGCTGTTCGACGCAAGCCTGATGATTGACCGCCAGCCGATCAGTTCGGGTTCGCTGGCAGCCGCGCTGTTGCGCTACCCGCTGATGACCATGAAGGTGGTCACGGCCATCTACTACCAGGCACTGCGCCTGTGGCTGAAGAAAGTCCCGTTTCACACCCACCCCGGAAAGAAGGAGGCACCGCACGCGGTGAAGACATGATGAAAGCAAGCCTGGTATCTGCAAGCACACCGATCGACCGCCCGCAACGCGGCAATCTGTTAAACCGACTCGTGAAGCAGGCGATCATTGGCCGCCTTGGCAGCCTGCAATACGGTTCGCTGACGCTGATCGACGCCGACGATTGTCGCCGCTTCGGCCGGGCTCAAAGTGGCGAACCGCACCTCACGCTGACGATCCACGATCCGGCCGCCTGGGTGGACATCGCCTTCAGTGGCGGACTCGGCGCGGGCGAGGCCTACATGGCCGGGCGCTGGCACTGCGATGACCTCACCGGCCTGGCACAGCTGTTCCTGCGCAACCCGCAGGTGCTCTACGGACTGAATCGCGGACCGGGCCGCCTCGTGTCACTGGTCAACAAGGTATGGCACGCGCTGCGGCGCAACACCCTGCAGGGCAGCCGCAAGAACATTGCCGCGCACTACGACCTCGGTAACGAACTGTTTGAACTGTTTCTTGACGACACCATGATGTACTCGTGCGGCATCTTTGAACACCCGCATGCAAGCTTGCAACAGGCTTCCGTCGAAAAGCTCGATCGTGTCTGCCGCAAGCTCGAACTGCATACCGGCGACCACCTGCTGGAGATCGGCAGCGGCTGGGGCGGCCTCGCCCTGCACGCGGCGCGCCACTATGGTTGCCGGGTCACCACCACGACCATTTCCCGCGAGCAGTACGAGTTGGCGCGTGAGCGTGTCTCACAGGCCGGCCTGGACGACCGCATCACCGTGTTGTGCAAGGATTACCGTGAACTCAGTGGCCAGTACGACAAGCTGGTGTCCATCGAGATGATCGAGGCCGTGGGCCATGCCTACTTCGACACCTATTTCGAAAAATGCAGCTCACTGCTGAAACCGGACGGCCTGATGCTGCTGCAGTCGATCACTATCGCCGAGCAGCGTTACGCGGCGGCCAGGCGTTCGGTGGACTTTATCCAGCGCTACATCTTCCCCGGCGGCTGCCTGCCGTCGGTGGCCGTTATCAGCGATGCCGTCGCCCGCAACACCGACATGCGCCTGCTGCATCTCGAGGACATCGGTCCGCACTACGCCACCACCCTGAAGCACTGGCGTGAGCGTTTCATGGCGAAGCTTGATGAGGTGCGTGCGCTTGGCTACCCGGAGGAGTTCATCCGCATGTGGGAATACTACCTGTGCTACTGCGAGGGCGGTTTCCGGGAACGCGCCATTGGTACCGCACAGGTATTACTGGGCAAACCGCTGAATCGCCGCAAGGCGCTGTTGCCAATACTGCCCATGGCCGAAGAGCGGGCCGCCTGACACAGAATTTTCCTGTAGGAGCGGCGTCCCCGCCGCGATTGTTTTTTATCGTGAAACAAACGAATCGCGGCGGGGACGCCGCTCCTACAGCATATGCCAGTTGATCACTCCAGGCCCTGCGGGGTATCCACGAAGACGGCGGGATCATAACCCGAAGCGCGCAGCCGCTCATCCAGGTACTGACGAATTTCCGTAGACAACTCAGGTGTGCGACTCAATATCCAGCCGTAACGATAGTTCGGCGTGCCGACAATGACATACGAGTAATCGTCTGCCAGCTCGAGCACCCAGTAATCACCCCAGAACAACTGCCAGCCGAATAGCGAAACAAAACTGACCTCCAGCTTTGCATTGCTGCTGCTGTCGACGATGCGTGCAATCCCCTGCGCCGTGTCGACCGAACCATCCTTGTCAAGGCAACTGTTGATGACCTCGATCCGCTGTTCCTCAACCGGCCGGTAGCTGGCCACGGTGTTGCCACGGCAATGTCTCTGGAAGCGATTGGGAATACTGGCGATCTCGTACCAGCGACCCGCATAGCGATCCAGGTCAACAAACGGTACCGTCTCCGGTGGCGGTTGTTTCTCGGCACTGACAGCAGGGGTGGCCATGAGTGTCACGAGGCCCGCGATGAGTACCACCCGCAAGCGAGCGTTGGTAATGGTCATAGACATGGGTAGCGCGAACCGTGAAGAACGGGGCAGATCAACCGGCCTGTTCCATGTCGGCACCAACGACGGGCGCGCTGTCACTGCTGGCCGAGTCAAGGATGAGCCGGGTCATGGAATCGGACATGCCGATATGTTCCGAGATGCGAATCTTGACCTGCGGGTGCTGCTCCGCTACCGGTTTCACGATGTGCGGAATGTCTTCCGCAACATGCCGACCCGCGGCAAGGAAATAGGGCACGACAACGATGGAGGTCGCACCAGACTGGATGCAGGTTTCAATGGCATCGGGAATGGAAGGCTCTGCGATTTCAAGAAAACCGGCCTTGATCAGTTGATAGCGGTCGCCTGCCGGCTGCCGCAACCGGGACGCCAGATCCAGCACTTCCTGGTTGGATGCCTGCCGCCGACTGCCGTGTGCGATCAATACGAGTGCCTGCATATCAGTTCTCATGGTTGGATTCATTAACAGCTTAAGGCGCAACTGCAAGCGCCATGGTGAGACCAGAAAACTAGAGCAACTGGTTGTACAAGTCAAGTATAACTATTAGATAGTACTCATCCAAAAAGAAAAAACTCTCGCCAAGACGCAAAGATCGCAGAGGGATTAGTCATTGTTATAAAAGCATACTGATATTTATTTCTTGGCGCCTTTGCGTCTTGGCGAGAGAAATTACTGCCTTTATGGACGGACACTAGATAGTTGTACAACCCTGCGCTCAGCGACATGCCGGGCGCTTGCCCGCTTGCCTGGCCTTGTTCTGCAGATTCAGCGCCACCGCCATGTGCGCATTCAGGCCGCTGATGCGCGTCCTGTCCGACGGGTGGGTGGAGAGGAACTCCGGCGGCTGACCACCGCCGGCTTTGCCCATGTTGACCCACAGCTTGACGCTCTCGCGCGGATCGAAGCCGGCTTTTGCCATCAGGTCCAGGCCGAGGATATCGGCCTCGCTCTCCTGCACGCGGCTGTAAGGCAGCAGGATGCCGTACTGGGCGCCCACACCCAGCAACCCCATCAGGGTTTGCCCGGTCGCTGACTGCGGGCTGGCGATGGCGGTGATCAGGCCGAGTCCCTGCTCAACGGCAAACTGCTGCGAGACGCGTTCGTTGGCATGCTGCGACAGCACGTGCGCCACCTCGTGACCAAGCACCGTGGCGAGCTGGTGCTGGTTCTCCGCGACCTTCAAGAGTCCGGTATTCACCCCGATCTTGCGGCCGGGCAAGGCAAACGCATTGGCGGCATCATCCTGGAACACCACGATTTCCCAGCTGCCACCGACCTCCCGGGTAATGGCCTTGCCGACGCACTGCACGTAACTGTTGGTGGTGCGATTGCGTTCCACCGGCGTCTCGTCCTTTATATTGGTAAAGGCCTGCAGGCCCATCTGGTCCATCTGGCTCTCCGGCATCAGCACCAGCTGCGAACGGCCGGTGGGCGAGGTGGCGCAGCCGCCGGCAAGGGCGGCAATCAGAATAAGGGATGTCAGTCGGCTTCGCATTGCAGTGTCCTGTGAGTAGTGCCTCTATATAGCTGTCCGGGTAACCACTGTCCAATAATAACAGCAAGAGTAACTGCGTAGTCGGCAGTCCGTCCTGCGCCATGCCGCGCGATAGCCAGTCAACCCCGCTCCTTCCCCGTACATCCCAAGGAAAAAATCAGGCACCGCGATACTTACTTTGCAGACATGAAGTTGCGCGGGAATCAGTGCCGACCAGTAGAGCCGTGCGCGCAGGATGTAACAGGCGTCACTGAATGAAGTTAAATGGTGGCCAGGGACAGAATCGAACTGCCGACACGGGGATTTTCAGGGCCAGTAAAATCAATAACTTACTGATTATGCTGAAACAGGGGTTCTTCGGTACAGTTGGGGATTCTTATGTTGATTCAGTGTGTTAACCCAGGTTGGCGCAAGTAGTGAAAACTGGGCGGTGTACCGCAAGTGTACCGGGAATTTGCCATAAGAATTGTTTATGAGCATTCAGGAAGCCGATTCCACGGTTCAAATATCCGCATTCAATTTGGCAAACGCAGTACAGCATTTCTACAGAGAAAATTTCGATGCAAAGGTTAAAGTGAATGTCTTTGAATCAGTACAAAGCTTGCAGTGGTTTGATAACATTCCTCGTCGGAGGATCCTATGACCAGACACGGCAAATCAAGATCGACAGACCCAAGGGAAATGCCCGCTTATACAGTACCCGAGGCAGCGCACTATCTGGGCTTGCCTGCATCAACAGTGAGGTACTGGTCGGCTGGCAGGGATAGTTACAAGGCACTCATCACCGCCGCAGAAAAACATCCGATCATCCTTTCCTTCCTGAACCTGGTGGAGTTACACCTGCTGGCTGCGATTCGACGCGAGCATAAAGTATCAATGCCAAGTGTCCGTAGCGCCATTGGTTATCTGAAAAAACGTTACAACTCCAGCCATCCGCTACTGGCAAAGGAACTGGAGACGGATGGTCTTGATATCTTCATTAGCAATTATGGCCAATTGATCAACATCTCCAAGGATGGGCAAACTGCTATGCGACATGTTATGGAAGCGGCCCTAAAACGGATTGAGCGAGATAATAACAATATACCTATCAAACTTTATCCCTTCACCCGAGCTCATATTGAGAATGCACCCTCCGTGATTATGATCGACCCCGCTATCTCCGGCGGTCGTCCAGTCATCGTTGGTACCGGCCTGGCAACTGAGATCATCGCAGAACGATACAAAGCTGGCGAGTCCATCAGCGAGCTCGCATATGACTATGGTCGCCAGGAAGAGGAAATCGAAGAAGCCATCCGCTGTGAACTCCAGGCCGCCTGAAAACAGGCCGGTCCTTTTCATCGACAGAAACCTGGGACGGCATGTACTTGCCGACAATCTGCGTAAAGCTGGAATTCCCTGCGAGGTCCATGATGATCACTTACCGCAGGATGCTACCGACGAAGATTGGTTGCAGTTAGTGGGTGAGAAAGGCTGGATCGCGATAGGTCGCGACAAAAACATCCGCTATCGCGAGCCTGAAAAGGCCGCGCTGATAGATGCAAATGCAAAGCTCATTGTCGTGCGTGCCAAGAACACTACAGGCCAGGACATTGCCGACATACTGATCAAACACATCAACCGGATATATCGATTCGTTGATAAACATGATGCACCCTTCATAGCTGGCATTACGCGAGACGGGAAAATCACGAAATATCCACTATAGTTACCGAATATGATTCGGGAAGCTTTCCTCTCGTAAACCAATATCAAGGTTAGTGAGAATTCAGGAAGCTGAAACCTCGCTTACCTTTCTTCCGTCTGATACAGGGCTTTCAATGCCTCAATCGGGAACACGTATTTTAGAGCACCCATCGGCATACGATTAAGCCGGCGGATGATCTCCGGCACGGCAGGACTGTGCACACCACCCACTTCCTGTATGCTGTACTTGTAATGAAATGCCAGGTCGTTCATCGAACCGAGTACGCTTTTGCTGTTGGTATTGGCGAATCCCACTTCGTCATACTCTGAAAGTATCCTGGCCCGGTCCTCCTCTGAAATGCCGGCATCGGCAAGCACACAGCTTAGGTAATTCTTGAATAACCTGTCCAGTTCCCTGATCTGTGCCCTTGATAAATCGGGCACAATGAAATTGAACAGGGTCTTGTCATTGACGAACAGGACGCATTTGCGCCGGTCAATGTGAATCAGGTTGGCATGCCAGGAGCCGAGATACGAGAAGCACGGTTGCTCAGCGCAAAGATCGGATTGCTTTAGCCCCATTTCCTTCTGGAGTTTTTTTGTACACCGTAACAGCTGCATTACTCACCTGAGCACTACCTGGATTCAAACCGCACGAAATGTGTTCGCACAAGCAGTTCTGAATTTCTCATGTCGAAAATCGTTCATGCCTGTCGAAAATGGCAACATTTTCAGACGACATATCGAAAAATACACCATTTGAGGAATTGCTAACTCCTCAGAGGCATCACTTGCCATCCCTTGGCGCCTTCAAGAACGTTATTTAGCTCGGCCTGCGACTTGCTCTCAGCCCGGCAAGGGATTCCGGATATTCCCTACTGAGTCGCATCAAAAGGGACACATCCTGATACTTCACCTACCAAGAAAGTTTTGCTCTTAAGAACATGCCTAGCCAGCTTTAAGTCAATATCATTATTAATCAAATAGTTGCGATTCTACATCCAAACATAAACGAATAAATGTACATTATTTAATGTTGTACATTTACAGTGTACGTCTTATAATATTGAACAATTTACCGGAAAGACATCACAGGCGATAACATTTTAATGTTCCATTATTAATGAGTTATAGGATATTTGTTCATTATTTATATCCGTTCATTATTGCTGAACAAGCTCTATTTTTATACAAATGATGGCCTACAAACCTACCAACCCGACTACCCGCCAGGAAGTAGATCTTCTTGATCGGGCTCTTGCTGCATTCCATGCTGCCACGGGGCAACGCATCCTTGTTGATCAGTTTGAGAACCTCCATCGCCAGCCCAACAGCGTTCGTCGAGTTGATGCTATCGGCCACCTCAACATTGGTGGCATTGATGAGCCGTTAGCAATCGAAATAAAAGCAAGACTGACCAAGCCAACGCTGGGTGCAATCGCCCAACAGTTGGGGCAATGCAAGGAACACGGATTACTGGTGACTGAATACGTTAACCCGGTAATGGCAGAGCATTTGAAGGAGCTAGGTATCTTCTTCATCGATACTGTTGGCAATGCATATCTCAATCTGCCACCTGTTCTAGTGTTTATCCGGGGAAACAAACCAGAAAAGCCTGCAACCGCAGCCTATAAAACAAGAGCATTCCAACCAACCGGCCTAAAAGTTCTATTTGCCTTCCTGTGCAATCCAGATCTCGTAAATGCGCCATATCGTGATATCGCGAATGCAGCCAATGTCGCGCTCGGAACAGTAGGATGGGTCATTAACGATCTCAAAGACCTTGGTCATGTCGCACAACTTGGGAAGCGCCATAGAGTCATCCGGGGACGTCAAAAGCTACTTGATCGCTGGGTAACCACGTACCCGGAGCAGTTGCGTCCAAAGTTACTCATTGGCCGGTATACCGTTCGTGAGAAAACATGGTGGAAGCAGGCGGCCATCCATAATTTCCAAGCATACTGGGGAGGTGAGGTTGCAGCTGCAAATCTAACAAAGTATCTGAAGCCCGAACAAATCACCATTTATGTACGTGGTCAGGCAGCCAGACTACAACTCGAATACGGTATGCGAAAAGACCCTAATGGTGAGATCGAACTGCTGGAGACCTTTTGGAACAAGGAATGCGATATTGATGATAAAGATGTCACTCCTGCATTGCTAACCTACGCCGATCTCTTGGCCACAGGCGATCAGAGAAACATTGAAACCGCCACAATAATCTATGACCAGTATCTTGCTCAATTTATCGCCGAAGATAGATAGCCTGTTCCTCACGATCTTCGAATCCCTGGATACTGCGGCAAGCGCGGTTGGAATTCCATATTTCATCGTCGGTGCAACTGCCAGGGATATGATCCTCAGCATGGGCTACGGAATTGAAATCAGTCGTGCTACAGCCGACATTGATCTTGGCATTAATGTATCGAGCTGGGATGAATTCAACCAATTAAAAAAAGCCCTTACAAATACCGGCCGATTTTCTGAACAACGTGCACAGCAGCGCCTTATATATGATAACTCCATACCGGTTGACATCGTTCCATTCGGTGCCATATCGAGTGCGGATGGCAATATCCGTTGGCCACCTGACCAGGATGAAGTTATGAATATTGTGGGTTTTGAAGATGCTTTCAAACTTGCACAACCAGTTCGACTTCGTGAAGAACCACCTCTTGATATCAATTTTGCCAGCCCGCTTGGACTGGCGGTTATGAAGCTCATCGCCTGGGCTGACAGGAACACAGCCGGCAATAAAGACGCCATTGACCTTGCCACCGTACTACGGACCTATCTGGATGCGGGCAACCGTGAGCGGTTATACAGCGACCACCCAGACCTATTAACCGAGGATTTTGATTACGTGCTTGCTGGTGCTGAATTGTTGGGGCGCGATATTGCCAGCTCAGTATCATCCCCTACCAAAAGGTTAATTATCGAAATACTACGACAAGAAACGGATGTTGATTCAGAGTCACGACTCGCAGAAGATATGAGCCGAAGGCCATCCACTATTACTTTCGAACAGAATTACGCAATGCTGTTATCCATGAAGAAAGGAATAACGAGCTAACCCAAGGTTGACCATGGCGACCCAGACACCCGAGCAGAAAGCCCATGACAACATCGATGCGATGCTGAAGCAAGCCGGTTGGAAAGTGCAGCCCAAGAAGAAAATCGATTTCACTGCCGGACCCGGCATTGCCGTCCGGGAATACGATAGCCGCCGACTGCAGGACGGGAGCGAGCCCGTTATCCCACATGCGGTTATTGGCAGCCAGCAGCAGGAAACTGGCGGGGGCCAACAACTATACCGGCATCGCCCAGCGCGGCCGAGTCCAGGAACGGATAGCCGAACATCTGTCTGGCAGTAAAGATCCGACACCCGGTGCAAAGGTACAGATCGAACAGATGTCGAGCATCGCGGACGCACGGGCAAAGGAGTCCCGCACATTTCCCGCTCGAAGCCGAACCACAACAAGCAGGGGAAATAATCTCGGGACTACCGGATGCCCAGCCTAACCGGGAGGTTTGTCGAAAAAAATTCGTTAATGGGACAATAAGTCGGAGGGAGTAAATTATATTTCCCTCATCATACTTTCTCCTCTCACTTTCATTTACGCGTGCAAATCATTCCCGCGCGCTTACTCACGCCAATCAGTATCGGGCCGGACGTTGATTCCGGCATGTTGGCATCGGCAGCAAGCGCGGATGGTGGTGGTATTCATGCCTCATCCGTACCGATGATAATCCTGGCTAGTGGGAGGCCGGATAATCCTGATTGTAACCGCGTCACTACTGCGCTGCGCTCGGTACTGACGCGGCCGTTCGTGCGTGGCATCCCGTGCGCCAGACGGTAGCCTGTCACACAGGCTGCATTCGTTTGCATCGGGCAACCTTCGGTGCAGATATGTTGTGGTGGTTTCATGAAACTACCGGTTATTTCCTGCACGAGCGTTGTGCAATTTCCATCATGCGGCGCACAAGCGGACTGTCTTCGTCGATCGGGCCCGGTGGTAGCCGGGCAGCTCGACGTGCTCTTGTGCTGCCTCTGCCCGTTGACGTCCTTGCGTGCCTGTGCCACACGCAAGGCACGCTCTGGTGTGAATGTGCCCGCCTGCGCGCGTTTGATCAGCGCACGCAGGCAACCGAGTGATGAGGAGCGTATGTCGCCAGCCGTAATGATGCCGGCCCATTCATCAAGCACCTGCTGGTTGAGTGGTGCGGCCAGCATGGCAATCATGACCTCTGCTCGAGAGCGCTCTGCAGGCAACAGAGTTTTCGGGTAGATCAAATCAGATAATTCCCCACCACCACCATCCGCAGAGGCAGTTTCCGGTGCACGTGGTTGTGGTGGTTCTTTTATGGTTCCTATGGTGGTTCCTGGTATGACACCAGCGTCAGGGGGACCCCGACATCACGCGACCGTGGGTGGTGTCGCCACGGTCAGGGGCCGGTGACAAATTGTCACCCCCCTCCAGCGACAGCCGATACAGGTTCGATGAACAGGAACCATCGCTGCGATAGCGTTGTTCGGCCGTTATCAATTCACGGCAGATCAGGAGTTGGATTGCACGCTGCACAGTGCGTGACGAGACACCCACCTTGCGTGCAATGGTTGAGATACGTGGCCAGCAGACGCACTGAGCATTTGCAGCATCGGCCAATACCACCAGGACGAACTTGGGCACCGGCTTGAGGTCCTGGCGCAAGGCCCAGTCCCTTGCCGCAATACTCACTGCTTCAGTACAGCGCTACAGGTAAGATCAGTCGTCACGGGTACCGATGATGATCCGGGCCACCTCCGTGGCCGGGTAGTACACCCGCCGGCCGATCTTGCGGCCGCTGGCCTTCAGCGCACGCGTGCTTTGGTCACTCGGGTAACTCAGGCTGTAGCGCAGTCCGCCAGTGGTACGGCCGAGCAGCTCGGCCAACTGCGTCTGCGATATCAACAGGCCATAACGTTCGGTGATTTGATTCTCCAACGTTACAACATCGTGGCTTTCTGCGTCTTGCATAATCCGGCATCTCCTTGTGCATGATTCGGAGACACGAGATTGCACAACCTGTCACGCGATTACCAGAACTAAACTCTTAGCATCCTGCTATAAAACCCCTTGTTTTACAGCACAAAACGAATATTCAGCTTAAGGAACGAACCAGTCGTTCGGCCGTTACAGGAATGCGAATGGTAATCAGAGTTTAGCGTGGTTTATATTAGCTGTACGCGTCTGCACACGCACAAAAGACGGGGTTTCAACCCATCACCTGATCCAGCCGTGCTACCAGATCCTCCGCCCGCAGGTGCGTGTAGCGCTTCAGCATCTGCATGGACTTGTGGCCGGAGATGGCGGCGACTTCCTGGTCACCGAGGCCAGCCTCGACAAGGCGTGAGACCGCCTCGTGGCGCAGGTCGTGGAAGCGCAGGCCCTTGATGCCGGCATCTTTCAGGGTGCGGTGCCAGGCGGGGCGGAATTCATACGGCCGGCGTATTTTGTCGCGGCCGGGTTCGCCGAAGAAGATCAGGTCGGTATCGAAGGGGCGCACCGGATTGCTTAGCGCCATGCGAAAAATATTTTCTGCTTTTTTGGTCAAAGGGACGGTTCTGGGGGAGCCATTCTTGGTTTCACTCAGATACACGGTGCGTTTTTCCAGGTTCACCTGCCGACGCGTCAGTGACTTGATCTCGCCGGCACGCATGCCAGTGTACAGCGCAATGCGGGCGATCCAGCCGAGCATGGGATTGGAATGCTTGTCGCAGGCCTTGAACAGGGCCTTCTCTTCATCGGCGCTCAGGCGACGGTCGCGGCCCTTGGCAGGCGCCGGTTTGCGGATGTTGGCGACCGGATTGTAGAACAGCCCCACGCGCCATTCCTTGATGGCGATGGTGAACAGGTGCGAGAGCAGGGAGAGTTCCAGCCGCACGGTGCTGGCGGACTTGCCGGCCTCCAGCCGTTCGTCGCGGTACTCGGCCACCAGGTCCGGGGTAATGGCGGCCAGGCTGTAGGCGCCGAACTTCTTCTTCAGCGCCTTGGCCTTGTGGCTCTCCGCGTAGGCCGTGCTTTCCCGCTTGCTGGCGGACACTTCACTGAGGTACCGGTCGAGCGCCTTTTCCAGCAGCAGCTTCTCCGCACCGGCCCGGTTGATGTAGACACCGCGCACCATTTCATCCTCGGTGCTGCGCGCCCAGTCCTCGGCGTCGCGCTTGGTGCGGAACGTCTTGACGGTCGTCGGCCAGCCGCGCTTGCGGATGATCGCCTTCCAGGTGTTCGAGGGTGTTTTGGTGATCGCTGCCACATCGTCTTCCGTACAGGTGTACCGAAAGTGTACCGAGTGACACAGGGATTAACAGAAGAAAACTTTTATCTCGTTGATAAATATGGTGGCCAGGGACAGAATCGAACTGCCGACACGGGGATTTTCAGTCCCCTGCTCTACCGACTGAGCTACCTGGCCGTTTGAGGCGAGCGGTGTATTAAAGCGACTGCCTTGCGGCGAGTCAAGCTGCTGGCAGCAATTTAGGGCTATACGGGTATAAAAATCAGGAATTTGCAGTCTCGCCGTACTGCCGGACATAGTAATCGCGGTATTCCCCGCTGCGCACCCGGTCGCACCAGTCACGGTGGGCCAGGTACCACTGGATGGTGTTTTCGATACCGGACTCGAAATCGTGCTGCGGCGACCAGCCCAGCTCGGACTGCATGCGACCGGCATCAATGGCGTAACGCCGGTCATGACCGGGCCGGTCGGTGACGAAACTGATTTGCTCTTTATACGACGCGGCAGCCGGTTGTACTGCATCGAGTCGCTCGCAGATCAGGTTCACAATATCGATGTTGTACCACTCGTTGATGCCGCCGATGTTGTACACCTCGCCGGGGGTCCCGCCCTGTAGTACGGTTTCAATACCGCTGCAGTGGTCATCGACATACAGCCAGTCGCGGATATTCCTGCCATCGCCGTAGACCGGGATCGGCTTGCCTTCCAGCGCATTCAGGATGGTCAGCGGGATCAGCTTCTCGGGAAACTGGTAGGGACCGTAGTTGTTGGAGCAATTGGTGGTCAGCACCGGCAGGCCGTAGGTCTTGTGGTAGGCGCGCACCAGGTGATCGGACGAGGCCTTGGAGGCCGAGTAGGGACTATTCGGTGCGTAGGCATGGCGCTCGTCAAAGGGCGGCTCGTCCTTCTTGAGGCTGCCATAGACTTCATCGGTCGATACATGCAGAAAACGCCGCGTATCGTTGTCATCACCCCACAGCGCGCGCGCCGCCTCCAGCAGCGAAAACGTGCCCAGTATATTGGTGGTGATAAAGGCATCGGGCCCGAGGATGGAACGGTCGACGTGTGACTCGGCGGCAAAATTAACCACTGTGTCGATCTGCTCGTCTTCCATCAGCTGTTTCACAAACAGCCGGTCGGTAATATCACCGCGCACGAAACGATAGGCGGGTGCGGCCTCGACCTCCGCCAGGTTCTCGAGATTGCCGGCATAGGTCAGCACGTCGAGGTTAACGACACGGTCTTCGGGGTGCCGCCCGATCCAGTAGCGAATAAAGTTGGAACCGATGAATCCAGCGCCACCGGTTACGAGCAGTCTGCGCATGTTGCGTACTCCTGTAGCATGTTCTTCAGGCTGTCACGCCAGGCGGGAATGGTAAACGGCAGGCAGGCACTGATCTTGTCGGTATTCAACACCGAGTAGGCCGGCCGTGTGGCAGGCGTCGGATAGTCCGTGGTGGCTATCGGTTCAATCTTCCTTGTCTTGATCGTGAATCCGGCATTGGCTGCCTCTTCGAGGATGGCGCTGGCAAAGCCATGCCAGCTGGTCTCGCCGGCCGCGGTGAAATGAAACACGCCACTGGCTTGCTGATCGACCAGTGCCACAATCGCCGCAACGATATCCCGGGTCCACGTCGGCGTACCGCGCTGGTCGCTGACGACCCGTAACGGCGTGCCCGCGGTTGCCAGTCGCAACATGGTCTTGACGAAATTGTGGCCATGGACGCCATACACCCAGGCCGTACGCACGATCACGGCATTCGGCAAGGCACGTTGCACCGCCTGTTCACCCTCCAGCTTGCTGCGGCCATACACACCGAGTGGATGCGTTGCATCATCTTCAACATAGGGACGCGTCTGCGTGCCATCAAAAACAAAATCCGTCGAGAGCTGCAGCAGTCGACCGCCATACTCGGCCACGGCCTGCGCCAGTTGCGCCGGCGTATCGCGGTTGATGATAAAGGCCTGTTCGGGTTCACTCTCGGCCTTGTCCACCTGTGTGTAGGCCGCACAGTTAATCACCCAGTCCGGCTGTTGCGTGCGAATCACGGCTGCCGCCTGTGCAGGCTGCAAAAAGTCCAGCACGCGACGATCGGCCGCAACCACCTCGCGGCCCAGTTGCCTAAACCTTGCAGCCACTTCACTGCCGAGCTGCCCGGTAGTGCCCGTTACCAGTACTTTCATCAATCCGCCTGGTACAGTGGTAACCTGTCAGCCTCGCTCAGCATCGGATTCTTCAGATCCTTGTCAGACAGCAGGTAATCGACCGGCGGCCATTCAATGGCGAGTGCCGGGTCATCCCAGGCAATGCCGTATTCATCCGCGGGGGTATAGACATCGGTACATTTATAGAGGAAATCCGCCTCTTCGCTCAGGGTGCAGTAGCCGTGCGCAAACCCCGGCGGGACATAGAGCTGGTGCCGGTTTTCTGCTGACAACCGTACCGACACCCATTGGCCGAAGCGCGGCGAACCCTTGCGTATATCAACCGCCACATCCAGCACTTCCCCGTTCACCACGCGCACCAGCTTACCCTGCGGGTGTTGCAGCTGGTAATGCAAGCCACGCAGTACACCCCGTACAGAGTGCGAATGGTTGTCCTGCAGGAATTCCGTGGGCAAACCCGCCTGCGCGAATTTCTCCACATGAAAGGTCTCCATGAAGAAACCGCGTGCATCGCCAAACACGTCCGGCTCGATCAGCAGCACGTCCGGGTGTTCCGTTGGCAGAACATTCATAGCTGTGATTTACCCTCTCTCAGAACATCCAGCAGGTAGCTGCCGTAACTGTTGTTGGACATCGGCTGCGCCAGCTGTTCCAGTTGCTGCGCATCGATATAGTGCATGCGGTAGGCAATCTCCTCGATACAGGCCACCTTCAGACCCTGGCGTTGCTCGATCGCCTCGATAAACGTCGCCGCCTGCAACAGTGCTTCATGGGTGCCGGTATCCAGCCACGCCGTGCCACGGCCCAGCAGTTCTACATTGAGCATCTGCCGTTGCAGATAGACCGTGTTCAGGTCGGTGATTTCCAGCTCACCGCGCGCCGACGGCGACAGGCCGGCGGCGATATCCACTACCTCGGCATCATAAAAATACAGGCCGGTCACTGCGTAACGGGATTTCGGCTGTGACGGTTTCTCTTCAATGGTCACCGCCTGGCCCTGTGCGTCGAACTCCACCACGCCGTAGCGTTCAGGGTCACGCACCCGGTAGGCAAACACGGTTGCCCCCTTTGTCAGGGTCGCGGCCCGCTGCAGGTTGGTCGCCATGCCATGGCCGTAAAAGATATTGTCACCGAGAATAAGGCAGGCCGGCTGGCCGTTGAGAAAGTCTCGGCCAATCAGGAAGGCCTCGGCAAGTCCGCCCGGTGTCGGTTGTTCGGCGTACTGGATTTCCAGCCCCAGCTGGTTGCCATCGCCCAGCAGTTGCCTGAAATTCGGCAGATCCTGCGGGGTGGAGATCAGCAGGATTTCGCGAATACCCGCCAGCATCAGGGTCGACAGCGGGTAGTAGACCAGCGGCTTGTCGTACACCGGCATCAGCTGCTTGCTGACCGTGCGTGTCAACGGATACAGCCGTGTGCCACTGCCACCGGCGAGAATGATGCCTTTCATGTACGAAACTCCGAACGATTGTTGTTAATAAAACAACCCGTGGGAGCGGCGTCTCGCCGCGATCATCGCGCCGGGGACGGCGCTCCTACAGGATCATTACATGCGTATATTAGAGCATCGATTACTTCAGTTGCTCCGGTGACACGAAACCGCCCGGCATCGTGGAACCGCCACCGAAAAAGAACTTCTCCATCTCTGTCTCGAGAAACTTGCGCGACTCGGGATCGATGGGCGAGAGGCGGTGTTCATTAATCAGGATCGTCTGGTGCTTCAGCCACAATTGCCAGGCTTCTTTGGAAACGCCCGCGAAGATGCGTTGCCCCAGTTCGCCGGGATAGGTCGGCGCGTCCAGACCCTCGGCATCCTTATCCAGTTTTACGCAGTGTACCGTTCGTGTCATGTTGTTCTCGCTGTTGAAAATGTCTTGTCAATCGTTGCAGTAGCGCATCCACCGGCGCTGCCAGTCCGCGCTGCTCAGTTCCTGTCGGGTTATACCAAAGCAGCCCCCTGTCTTCCATTATGCTGTTCGAGGCAGCATTCGCGCGCAGCAGTAGCGGCGTGATATCGAGGTGAAAATGGCTGAAGGTGTGCCGCATGACGGGCCAGCGCTCGATATCTGCTGCCACGATGCCCAGCGTGTCCCGGCACCAGTCGGCAGGCACATCCTCGGCGCGCAACTCCGGAAAACTCCATAGCCCGCCCCAGATACCGGCCGGTGGCCGCTTTTCGAGCAGCACCTCGGCAGCCTCATTACACAGTAACAGCATACACACCGAACGCACAGGCATGGCCTTTTTTGGCCGTGGCGTCGGGTAATCGCTTTGCCGTCCCGCCGTCCGCGCCGCACACCCGTCCTGTAGCGGGCAGTCCGCACAGCGTGGACGAGCCCGTGTGCAGACGGTGGCACCCAGATCCATGATGGCCTGTGTGTACGCGGCAGTTTGCTGCGCCGGCGTATGCTGTTCGGCAAGTGCCCATAGCTGCCGTTGCACCCGTGCCTGTCCGGGCCATCCTGTCACTGCATGATAACGCGCCAGCACCCGTTTCACATTGCCATCCAGAATCGGATGTGATTGCCCGCAGGCGAGCGCAAGAATGGCACCGGCCGTCGAGCGCCCGATGCCCGGCAGCGCCGCCACCTCGTCAAACACCTCCGGGAAGCGCCCGTTATGTTGCTCCAGCACCTGCTTCGCCGCCGCATGCAGGTGCCGCGCACGCGCGTAGTATCCGAGGCCCGACCAGTGATGCAGCACCTGGTCCTGCCCGGCACGCGCCAGCGTTGCCACATCGGGGAAACACTGTATGAAACGCTCGAAATACGGGATCACCGTTGCAACCTGGGTTTGCTGCAACATGATCTCGGAGACCCACACGCGGTAGGGGGTTGGCTGTACCTGCCACGGCAGGTCCGTGCGTCCATGCTGCGCATACCAGTCCAGCACACGATCGCTGAAGCGCCTGCCGGATTTACTGTTGCGAGCCATCGGCACCCGCTTCGAGATACATTGCAGTTTCGGCGACTTCGCGCACCAGCTTGCGCTTGATCAGCCAGGGTCCTATCACGGGCGGCACCCAGAAATCCGGCTCAAAGGTATTGGTGAACAACATTTCCGTGGCGGCACCGCTGGCCGTCAGCTGCCAGTGCGCAACGCCACTGCGAAAATCCCCGCCCTGCGGCAGAACCACGGCCTCGATGGCGTAGTCATCCAGCAACGTCACCTCCTGCAGCTGTTCCACACGCTTGCAGAACATCAGTATGCACACCCTGATCACGCTGCGAACACGCCGGGTATTTGCTGTCGGCGTTGCCAGCAACTGGCTCTCTTCAATGGCAGGATTGATTGCCGCCAGGTTGTCGAAATCAGTAATCGAGCGGTACACCGTGTCGAGCGGCGCATCAATGCGTGCCTTAACAGACAGGCTGTAGATGAACCCTTCGTGGTTGACACTGGAGTCGAGTATCTCGCCTGCAAGTGCTGCAGGCGGCATCAGCAGCAGCACAACGATGAGGCGCATGTGCATACGTATAAAGAATGAACCCGAGATACAGGTTAGGAGCGGCAAAACCTGAGAAAGACAGACCGTATGGCCACGGAATCCACGGAAGAACACGAAATAATTTCTTCTAATGAATTTATCTTTCCGTGTTCTTCCGTGGATTCCGTGGCTACAAGACCTATTTGTCAAACAGGCCCTTCAGCAACGAATCAGGAACTTCGGTACCGAGTTTCTTCTCCAGCTTCTGCTTCTCTTTTTGTACCCGCTTGTCGACCTCCTTTTTGGCCGCATCGGTCATGACCGACCCCAGGTCCGGCGCGTAGGTCAGCTTGCTGAATGTCCCACCGACATGCACCGGTATGGAGACACCCTCGAGCTTCTTCGAACCCTTGCCACCCTGCCCCTCGAGAGAACCAACAAACTTTGTAGTCAACGTGTAGTCAACGGCTTCTTTCGGCAGATTGACCTCCCCGGCACCGGTAATGCGCAACAACGGTGACTTCATGACCAGATCGTCATTCTTGACCAGGCCATTGTTCACCGTCGCCGAGCCACGCAGCAGGGCAAAGTCAGTTCGATTCGGCTGCTCCTGCTTCGGGGCCGGCTGACCCTCGAGCGTGGCCTGTGCCTCGCGAATCAGGGCAGCAATATTCACACCATTGATTGCCCCATCCTTGAAGGAAAATTCGGCGGTGCCCTTCAGGGCATTGAGAATCTCGTCGACGTTGCTGCCGGCCGTATTCAGATCCGCCTTGACGTTTGCGGTGCCCAGCACCGTGTCATCCCCGGTCAGGTCCTTGAGCAGCGGTCCGGCCTGCACGCCGGTCAGTGATTCCTTCACGGTAAACCGCGGCGTGTCCTTGCGGGCATCAAGCTTCAGATCGACATCAATGGCACCCTCGTACAATTTCGCTGTCAACGGACTGATGTCAAGGACGCCGTCCCTGGCCCTGATCTGGATCAGCACATCACGGGAACGCAGGTTGAAGGCCTTTAGCTGGGCCATGCGTAGCTCACCGTTCAGGTTCAGGTTGCGCAACGGTTCCAGCGGCAACTCCCCGGACTGTGGCGACGATTTCCCTGCACCCTTACCGCCAGATGAACCCGTTGCCTTGTCCCCCGAAGCGCCTTCGGCACCACCCTCCTGGCCGGTTGCAGGCGGCAAGTAGCGGTCGATGTCGATCTGATCCAGCAGTAACGCAAACGTGATGGCCGGGGCATCAAAAGACTGCACCTTGAGTTCGCCGTTGAGCGTCGTCTCATCCAGGTGCGCGGTCAGTGCGCTGGCAGCGAAGTGCTGCAGCGAGGCATCCCAGGCCATGTTCGCATCCGCCTTGCGCAGGACACTGTCATCGGCGGTCACGGGCGCCTCCCCACCGAGTGCCTGCAACACCTTGCGCGGTACAAACTCGGCAATGGCCAGGGTGCCATTGAAGCGCGGCGCATCACTGCTGATGTCTGCGCCGGTCACGGATGCCGTGATCCGCAGTCCCAGAGTCTCCAGCACCATATTCGGCAACAACAGGGTTTGCGCAGCCAGTCCCAGTGAAATATCGGTCGTCAGTGCAGCCTTCATCTGGCCGGCCGGGAGGCTGTCGCCCTGTGCATCCACCTCCAGTTTGGCACCCGTGATGGTAAGCGCATCCAGATCCGTGGCAATCAACAGTTCACCGCGCAGTGACAGGCCGGTTTTGATGGCTGGCTGCGTTGACAGCAACTGCATCTGCAGGTCCAGATCAAAGGCCTCGCCGGGTTCGATGGCACCGGTGGTCAGTGACAGTTCATTGACGACATAGTGGCTGTCGGTGGACTGGTCGTCCCAGTGCAGCGACGCCCCGGTGACCTCGATCCCGCCGATCGCCAGGCGCTCGAGTCCACCGGCTGCCGCGTCCTCAGCAGTTTCAGTCGCGGCTTTATCCGTTGGCTCCCCGGCCTTTGCAGACGCGGTGAGGTCTGCCCAGTTTGTCAGACCCTGCTTGTCCTTTGCGAGATACAACTGCAATCCGGACAAGCGTATCTTGTCGACTTCCAGTTGCTTGCGCAGCAGCGGCAACAACTTCACCCTGACCTGCACGGCTTCCATGCGCGCCATCGACGGCTCGTCAAAACCGGCCGCATTACTGAATTGTGTCGGACCGATATCGAGGCCCAGCCAGGGGAACACGGACAGCGTGATATCACCCTCGATCGTCAGCGTGCGCCCCGTCTGCTTTTCAACAGCCGTGGCAATTTCCGCCTTGTAATCGTTAGGATCAATCACCATTGGCAGCACCACCGCGGCAATGGCAACCAACGCGATCAGCGCCACGACCAGCCAGAGAATGAATTTCAGAAACTTGCCCATAAGTATTCCCTTTATACTGCCATTGAAGACCTGCAGGAGCGCCGTCCCCGGCGCGAATCGCGAGAGACCCTGCTACAGCTTACCCGGCATATATAGTGACGTACAGGCATTCATAAGAAAAGGGGTGCGTGGTTTAACCACACACCCCTTTCGGAGTAGAACTCACCGGCACCGCTCAGTGCCGGTTGAAACAATCAGGCGCAGTTACGCACCCTTGTCAGCCTCAACCTTCGGGGCCGGTTCCTGCAGACGTGTTTTGCGAGCCGCTTCGAATTCGGCACGACGGGCATCAGATTCCTTGATAAACGCTTCCATACGGGCGTCCATTTCAGCGATACGGGCCTCACGCTGTTCCATCCGGTCACTGCGCATGCCAGACATCGGTGCACGGGCGTCAGCCGCCTTCACGCGCTCTTCCATCAGGGCGTCCATCTCGGCGATGCGGGCCTCATGCTGTTCCTGCATCTGGCTGTACGTTTCATCCGTCGATGAACGGCTATCAAACTCCTTCATGCGCTCTTCCATCAGGGCGTCCATTTCAGCCATGCGGGCTTCACGCTGCTCCATCCGCTGTGCACGAATCTCGGTGATCGGTGCGCGCTGGTTTGCATAGAACTCTGCAGCCTGCTTTTGTGCCTGCTGCTGGGCCTTCTGCATGTTTTCAATGTACTGGGCCTGCTGCTCAGCCATTGCCTTCTGCTGCTCTTCAGTCAATTCAACAGCCGGCTGAACCGGGGCAACACCATACGGGGCATAACCGTAGTAAGGTCCGTAGCCATAACCATCGTAACCGCGGTAACCATTGTAGCCACGACCATAACCACGACCATGAGCACTCCCACTCATGCTGAAGCCAAAGCCGCCGTCGAAAGCGCCGTCGCCGTAGCCGTCACCCCAGCCATCGTTGTAGTAATCGTTGTCACCCCAGCCCCAGGCAGAAGCAGCCGTAGAAGCTACTGCAATGGTGGCAGCAAACAGTGCAGTTGAAAGTTTTTTCATGATAGCCATCTCCAAGTATTTGAGTAATATATGTTTAAATTTAATTCTTTTCAGGGAATCGTTCCCCGGACGCACGATAAGTATATTAACGAATTCTTATAATACAATTAGAATATATTTATATGCGTATAAATTAATAGTTGGAGGGTATGAATGGAGCGGGTGATGGGAATCGAACCCACGTTTGAAGCTTGGGAAGCTCCAGTTCTACCATTGAACTACACCCGCCGGATGGCAGTGGTCAGGTAGTTTACAGAACCTGGCCGGTGCGCGTCACCACTTGATGATCTGGATGTTGAGTGAAAACCACACACACTCGAAAAAAGGCCGCTATTGAATAGCGGCCTTTTCGTGTCGTTGCCAGTAACCGGGATCAGGTTTATCGAATAAACAGCATTTCCTGATACTTCGGCAAAGGCCACAGCTCATCAGCAACCTCTGTTTCAAGTGTATCCGCATGTAAACGGACTTTGTCCATCAGGCTGCGAATCTCGTTTGCACAGAAATGCATGTGTTCTTCTATAGAAGTGAAATCATGTTTTCCCATGGCATCAATGAGTTCAGCAACCGCTGACATCATGGCATTGACTTCATTGGCAACAACCGTCGCCGTTGAGCTGTCAAGTTTAATTCCCATCGCCGCAAGGCTTTCACTTGTCTTCGCAAGATCGGAGAGGTAGTGAATTGCAGCCGGGTAAATTCTTGTTTTGGCTATATCGACAACCAGCTTTGCCTCGACATCGATAGACAGGATATATTGCTCGGCGTAGACCTCAAAGCGACTTTCCAGTTCTACAGGCGTCAGCACACCGGTACTCTCGAAGAGTTTCTTCACGGACTCTTCCCGCAGCGCGGGTAATGCATCTGCCGTGGTCGGGATGTTCTTTAAACCGCGCTCTGATACCGCCATCTCGTGCCATTCAGCGGAGTAACCATCCCCGCCAAATACAACATTGCCATGCTCTTGCATGAGCTCTTTAAGCACCTTGATAACGGCCTCTGCCTGGTCCGACCCTTTTTTCAGTTCGCCTTCCAGTTTTCCGGCAATCCAGTCAAGCGAATCTGCCAGTATGGTGTTCATCGCAACCAGTGGTCCTGATACTGACTGGGCCGAGCCGACAGCACGGAACTCAAAGCGATTGCCGGTAAACGCAAAGGGAGAAGTACGGTTACGGTCACCAGGGTCGCGTTCGAAGTGCAGGATCTGGGAAAGCCCAAGGTCCATCACACCACCCGATACACTCCTGGCAAGCTTGCCGTCCTTGATGTCCATGAAGACTTTTTCCAGCTGGTCTCCAAGATAGACTGACAGGATCGCGGGGGGCGCCTCGTTAGCGCCGAGGCGGTGGTCATTCCCTGCGGAGGCAATGGCAGCACGCAGCAGCGGTCCGAAGAGATGCACGCCACGAATAACCGCGCCACAGAACAACAGGAAGTTGAGGTTGTCATGCGGCGTACTGCCCGGATCAAGCAGGTTGCCCTGCGTGGAGTTCCCGACTGACCAGTTGACGTGTTTTCCGGAGCCATTGATGCCAGCGAAGGGCTTTTCATGGAGCAAGCACAGGAAACCGTGTTTCTTTGCGGTGTTTTTCATCAGGGTCATCATCAGCTGCTGATGATCAGCTGCCACATTAGCGGACTCGAAGTAAGGCGCAATTTCAAACTGTGCCGGCGCAACTTCATTGTGGTGTGTTTTCGCCGGGATGCCCAGCCGGTACAGCTGGTCTTCAAAGTCCTGCATGAAGACCTGCACGCGTGCCGGGATGGCACCGAAGTAATGATCATCGAACTCCTGCCCTTTTGCAGGTGCCGCACCAAACAGTGTGCGTCCGGCCAGCAACAGGTCAGGACGACTGTTGGCATACTTGATGTCCACAAGGAAGTATTCCTGCTCCGCACCACAGCTTGAGTTCAGGGGTGCAATGTCGGTTTCGCCCATTAAAGAAAGCACTTTTTGTGCGGCCCTGTTCATGGCGTCATTCGAGCGTAACAACGGAATCTTTTTATCCAGCGCTTCACCGGTCCAGGACATAAAGACACTGGGAATCATCAGTGTTGCGCCATTGTCCGTTTGCATGATAAAGACCGGGCTGGTGGGGTCCCATGCGGTATAACCACGCGCAGCGCTGGTCATACGGATGCTGCCATTGGGGAATGAAGAACCATCAGGTTCACCCTTGATCAGCAGGCTGCCGGTAAATTCGGTAATCGCGCCGCCATCAGCGTTGGTAATAATAAAACCATCATGTTTTTCAGCCGTGATATTGGTCATCGGGTAGAAAATATGGGAGAAAAACTTGACGCCTTTTGATGACGCCCATTCTTTCATCGCTGCTGCAACAATGTCAGCGGTTGCTGCATCAAGGGGGGCTCCGGTTTGTACCGTTTTCTTCATGGCCTTAAAGGCATTCTTGGAAAGCGACTCTTCCATTTTCGCGAGATTAAAGACATCACATGCCCATATTTTGTCCAGTGACTTGGGTCTTTCTACGGGCACTGGCGTACGGTCTGAAATCTGGCTTGACGCCTGAAGGCGGGATATATTTCCACTCATTTCCATTTCCTCATTGTTTAGGATGCTTGATAAACATGGAATCATCAGGCCTGTTGGACGGGGCTCTGCGAACCAGGTAAAACATGGCAGGAAGCCATTTCTTTCGAGCAGGGCTGTAAATTACCCGCAACAGCATCGCCCTATAACCCATGCTTAAGCAAAATACATGCCACCATCTGGAGACTGAATATCGGCGCCAGTGACTAGCGCGTTTATCTCGAAATACCCGGAAACCGGGCATATTTTTAGGGGCCGATGTTTGAGTGGCGGATCGCCAGAGACCCGATTTGATGCAGTGCGCACTCAAACAGTGCATTAATGCCGGGTTTATGTCAGCGTGAATGCTCTACCGTCTACTGCTAACGTTTGCAGCGCCGTACAGGTAAACTCCCTCAAACAACCGTTTGGCAAGTGCAGCTGCCAGCCAGTACCCGGCTTCGCAATGAACGAAACATCTATGACGCAATGACCAGAAACCTGCTCTTACTCTCTATCTTCGCGATCCTGGGCTATGGCTTCTGGATCAGTCCTGATTTCAAGACCATCACCGCCGGTGTGGCGATTTTTCTCCTCGGCATGTTGTCCCTGGAGAAGGGATTCAAATCCTTCAGTGGCGGCGTGCTGGCAAGCTTCCTGCAACGCACCACCGACGCCACCTGGAAGAGCCTGTCGTTTGGCATCGTTGCCACGACAATCATGCAGTCCAGTTCCCTGGTCTCGGTGCTGACCATTTCCTTTCTCAGCGCCGGGCTCATTCCACTCGCGCAGGGTATCGGCATCATTTTCGGCGCCAACCTCGGCACTACTACCGGTGCCTGGCTGGTGGCTGGTCTGGGACTCAAGGTCGACATCGCCGCCTATGCCCTGCCCATGCTGGTGTTCGGCGTCATCATGATCTTCCAGAAGAACCACCAACGCTTCATGGCAGCCGGCTGGGCGCTGATTGGACTGGGTTTCCTGTTCCTCGGAATAGCCTATATGAAAGAGGGCTTCGAGGCCGTCAGCGGTGGGGTCGACCTGTCACAGTACGCGGTACCCGGATTTCGCGGGCTACTGATCTATGCTGCGATCGGCATCGCCATGACGGTGGTCATGCAGTCCAGCCATGCCACCCTGATCCTGACCATCACGGCCCTGGCAGCCGGCCAGGTGAGTTATGAAAATGCACTGGCACTGGCGATTGGTTCCAATGTCGGTACCACCATTACCGCGATCATCGGCGCGATCAGTGCCAGCGTGTCCGGCCGGCAGCTGGCGCTGGCCCATCTGTTCTTCAACCTGGTTACCGGCGCCCTTGCTATCGTGTTCATCCAGCAGTTTGTCGTGGCCGTGGACTGGCTCAGCAACCTGGTCGGGATCGCAGCAGATAACTACACCCTCAAGTTCGCGGTCTTCCACACACTGTTCAACCTGGTTGGCGTGGTCCTGATGGTACCGCTCATCAATCCCATGGTCGCGTTGCTGCAGACACTGCTGCGCGAGAAGACCGAGCCGGTCGAAACCACGCGGGTCAGGTATCTCAGCAAGTCCGCACTGGAGTTTCCGGATACCGCCCTGGAGGTCATTGCCAAAGAGACGGTGCACCTTGCCGAAAATGCCTTCGAGATCCTGGCACACGGTCTGAATCTGCATCGCACGGATATCACCTCGAGCACGGATATCAATGCCGTGATCGCGCAATGCACTGACGTGGTGGAGGTGGATATCAGCGAGCATTATGCGCGCAAGGTGAAACCACTCTACAGCGCCATTATGGAATTCTCTACTCATGCCGAGCAGTCCATGAACCCGGACCAGCTTGAGCGCCTGATTCACCTGCGCCGGGCCAACTGGCAGATCGTTACTGCTATCAAGGCAATGAGGGAACTACAGAAGAACATCGATCGCTACATGTGCGCGGAGAACAGCGACATACGGCAGGAATACAATAGCATCCGCCTGAACCTGGCGATCCTGCTGCGCGCGCTGTTCATATCGGCCGAGGAGTTGCACCCGGTGCAAAAGCTGGAACAGATCAGGACCTTCCGCGCGAGAATGGAAGAAGAAGATATTATCGCCAACGGCAAGCTGGACGGGCTGATCCGTGAACAGCGCATCACGCCTGACATGGCGACCTCGCTGATGAATGATTCTGCTTTTTCCTATGATATCCAGAACAACCTGATCGATGCCGCCGAGATTCTGTTTGCCAATCTTTACTCCACGGAGAAAGACCTGGAATTGACGGATGCTGAAAACGACAGGCAGGAAACCGGCACGGCATAGGCCGCTCAGAACGACGCGATGTTAGCAGTGCTGCACGACGCGGACCGGTAAGCAGCAGCTAATGTCGCTGCCCTGTTCATCATAACGGGCACAACCTTGACTACTTGTAGACAAACGCCGACCATTCAGTACTTCTGCCGGCACCGCAGATCGGTGTTGCGTCACTAACAAACAATAAAGGGTATCCCGTGGACACGATTATTCGCATTAGCCGCTGCATGATGCCGGCTCGGCATCGCAACATCGCCAGCGCCCTGCTGCCGTTCATTTTACTGTTGTTCGCTCTTGGCGGCTGCAGCGAACAAGTTGACGAAGTTAAAGCTGGCGCGCCCGAAGTTACCGTCATCAAGATAGAGCCCAGGGACACACCGGTCTCTATCGAGTTTGTCGGCAAGACCGCCAGCTCCCGCCGCGTAGAGATCCGTTCCCGGGTAGAAGGTTTTCTCGACAAGCGCATGTACGTCGAAGGCTCCATGGTCGAGGCCGGCGATGTGCTGTTCATCATGGACACCAAACCTTTCGAGGCACAATTGCAGGCTGCGCAAGCCGAACTGGACCAGCAGCAGGCGCGCAAGAAAACAGCGCTCATCAACCTGAATCGTATCCGGCCACTGGCGAAGAAAAATGCCGTGGCGCAAAAGGAACTGGATGATGCAGATGGCATGTATCGCGAGGCCGCCGCGGCAGTGGAACAAGCCAGGGCCAAGGTTATACAGGCCGAGCTGGACCTGGGCTATTGCACTATCACGACACCTGTCACCGGGCTGTCGAGTTATGCCGTCATGCGGGAAGGTGCCTACATCGGCATGGGTGACAGCCTGCTGACCTACGTGGCGCAGCTCGACCCCATGTGGGTCGAGTTCAGCGTATCCGAGAACCAGATGCTCAAGCGCAAGGATAGTGTGCAGCGTGGAATAATTATCGATCCTGATGACCAAAATTTTACCGTTGAAATTGTACTGGCGGATGGTTCGATCTATCCGCACACCGGCAAGATCACCTTTGCCGATGCCTCCCTGAGCGAGGCCACGGGGACCTTCCTGATCCGTGCGGAGGTTGCCAACACGGATCAGCAATTACGCCCTGGCCAGTTCGTGCGCGCATTCCTCAAGGGCTCAATCCGGCCCAATGCCATACTGGTTCCGCAGCAGGCGGTGCAGCAGGGCGCCAAGGGCAGCTTCGTGTGGGTGGTAGACGCCGCGGGCAAGGCGGAATTCCGCCCGGTCACGGTGGGCCCCCTGCATGACAAGGAATGGTTCATCGAAGAGGGGCTTGCAGCGGGTGACACCGTGGTTGTCAAGGGTGCATTGAAGTTACGCGCAGGCGTCCCGGTGAGAATTACCGAGCCGGGCGGGCAAACGCCGGCCGACAGCAGCCCAGACGAAAACTAGGCGCACCGCCATGATATCAGCGACCTTCATCAAGCGGCCGATCCTTTCGTCGGTACTCTCCATCATCGTGGTCATCGCCGGGCTCGTCGCCATGGTCAGCCTACCGGTCAACCAGTACCCGGCGATCACCCCGGTGCAGGTCACGGTCAGCGCCAGCTATCCGGGCGCGGACGCCGAGACCGTGGCCAACACGGTTGCCGCACCCATCGAGACACAGATCAACGGCGTCGACAACATGCTCTACATGCAGTCGACCAGTTCGGCCACCGGCGAAATGACACTCACCGTGTACTTCGACATCGATACCGACCCGGACACCGCCGAGGTACAGGTCAACAACCGCGTCAGCCTGGCGCTGCCGGAGTTGCCGGACACGGTACGTAGCACCGGTGTCAAGGTGGAGAAACGTTCCTCCAACATACTGCTGCTGATTGGTATCAATTCACCCGACGGACGTTATGACGAAAAATTCATCGGCAACTACGCCAATCTGTATGTTCTGGATGCACTAAAGCGCGTACCGGGCGCCAACCAGGCCTCGATCATGGGCCTGCCGGATCTCGCCATGCGCCTGTGGCTGCAACCTGACCGCATGGCCAGTCTGTCGATAACGCCGTCAGATATCCAGAAGTCCGTTAGTCAGCAAAACCAGCAGTTTGGTGCCGGGCGACTCGGCCAGTCGCCCACCAACGAACCCGTCGAGATGACCTACCCGGTGGTTACCGAGGGACGTTTCTCGGAGCCCGAGGAATTCGACAACATCATCCTGCGGGCTGACCCCAACGGCACCGCCATCGTGCGCTTCAGGGACGTCGGATTCGCTGAGGAAGGACAGAAGAGCTACAACCTGCGTTCAACCCTGAACGGCAGTCCGTCCACCTTTGTCGCGGTCTACCAGCAGCCGGGCTCGAATGCCCTGGAGGTCGCCGAAAACGTACGCGCCGAGATGGAAAAGCTGAAACAGAGCTTTCCGGAAGGTATCAGTTACAAGGTCTCGTTTGACACCACCAAGGTCATCGCGGCCTCCATTGATGAAGTCTTCGAGACATTAATTATCGCCATCATCCTGGTGGTACTGGTGACCTACCTGTTCCTGCAGAAGGTCAATACCACCCTGATCCCGACCATTGCGATCGTGGTCTCGGTGATCGGCACCTTCATCGGCATGTCCGCGCTGGGATTTTCCATCAACCTGCTGACCCTGTTCGGCCTGGTGCTGGCGATCGGTATCGTCTGCGATGACGCCATCGTGGTGGTGGAAAACGTGGAACGCAATATCGAGGACCTCGGCCTGTCGCCGAAAGAGGCGACCTTCAAGGCAATGGAGGAAGTCACCGGGCCGGTGATTGCCACCACGCTGGTACTGATTGCCGTGTTCGTGCCGGTGGCCTTCATGCCGGGAACGACCGGCGTGCTCTATAAACAATTCGCCATTACCATTGCCATCTCGGTGGCCATCTCGAGCTTCGTGGCGCTGACCCTGACACCGGCACTGTCAGCCATCCTGATCAAGCCGGCCAAGGGGGAACCCGGCGGTTTCTTCAAGTGGTTCAATAACGGCATGGACGGCATGACCAGGTACTATGCCAGGGGCGTCAACCTGACCATGAAGCGCGTCACGCTCGCCATGATCGCGCTGGGCGCGATGCTGTTCGGCATCGTCACCCTGTTCGGAACCATTCCAGGCAGCTTCGTACCCCCCGAGGACCAGGGCTATCTGTTTGCCGCCATAATCCTGCCAGATGGCGCCAGCCTTGACCGCAGCCAGGCCTTGACACAACAAGTCGCCGAGATCTTTGCCGAACACCCGGCCGTCCAGGACTACTCGGCACTGGCCGGCTACAGTCTCATCGACGGCCAGTTCAAGACCAACTCCGGCACCGTGTTCATCGCGTTGAAGGATTTTGACAAGCGCGCGGACGCGGGCATGACAGCGGCTGACGTGATTGCCTACGCGGCCCCCAAGATGCAGGCACTGCAGGAAGGCATCGCCATCCCCATCAACCCACCCTCGATCCCTGGACTCGGCACCCAGGGCGGATTCGAATTCTGGTTGCAAAACCGTGGCCAGGGCGGCGCCAAGCTGCTTGAGGAAGTCGCCAGGGATCTGATCGCCAAGGCCAATGAACGGCCGGAAGTGACACGCCTCAACACAACCCTCAATGCCGCATCACGACAACTGATGTCAACCGTCGATCGCTCCAAGGCGGAAACCCTGGGTGTCTCGGTACCGGATGTGTATGCCGCCCTGCAGACCCTGTTTGGCTCGTTGTACGTTAGCCAGTACAACAAGTACGGGCGTGTCTGGCAGGTCATTCTGCAGGCAGAACCGGAGTTCCGCGAAAAACCCGAGGACATCCAGAATATATTTGTACGGCAACGTGAAGGTGAGATGGTACCGCTGTCGTCCGTGGTGACGTCCCGCTTTGTCACCGGGCCCGACCTGCTGCCGCGCTTTAACGGCTTCATGGCCGCGAAGATCACCGGCGATGCCGACACCGGTTACAGTTCCGGCCAGTCGCTTTCAACCATGGAGGCAGTTGCCGACGAGATCCTGCCGGAAGGCTTTACCTACTCCTGGGCGGGACAGGCCTACGAGGAAAAGAAGGCCGGTGGTTCCTCGGCCATCATCTTCGTCTTTGCCATTGTCATGGTATTTCTGATTTTGTCCGCCCAGTACGAGCAATGGTCACTGCCACTCGCCGTCATCACAGCCGTGCCGTTTGGCATCTTCGGCGCACTGGTGTCCGTGTGGCTACGCGGCATGGAGAACGATGTCTACTTCCAGATCGGCCTGGTGACGCTCATCGGCCTGTCAGCGAAGAACGCCATCCTGATTGTCGAGTTCGCCGAACTGAAATACCACGAGGGGCTGTCGGCCTTTGATGCGGCGCTGGAAGCCGCGCGGCTGCGACTGCGGCCGATCCTGATGACATCACTGTCGTTCATTCTTGGCTCCATGCCGCTGGTGCTGGCCAGCGGTGCGGGTGCCGCCTCACGCCACTCCATCGGCACCGGTATTATTGGTGGCATGATTGGCGCCACCTCACTGGCGCTGTTCTTTGTGCCGCTGTTTTATTACCTGATCATCAGTATGAAGGAAAAAATGGCTGGCGGCCGGGTGGCAGTGGGCGCACCTGAAACGCCGGCAACCGATATCAGTGGCAAGGATGCCTAGTGCACTATCCATGTGCCAGTATTTTATTAAATAGCCACGGAATCCACGGAATAACACGAAAAGATTTCTTGTAAAGAATTTATTTTTCCGTGTTCTTCCGTGGATTCCGTGGCCATATTTTTATCTTTTATCAGATGCAGGGATTACTAGTATGCGGAAGCTTGCTGTCTTGATTATGGCGTTAACAACAGTTACCGGCTGCACGGTCGGACCGGACTATGTCAAACCCGTGCTCGATGTTCCTGATGACTGGCGCTATAGCATCGAGGATGCCAGTGGCACGGTCAATTCCCTGTGGTGGGAACAGTTCGATGATCCGGTACTGGATGCATTGATCAATGAGGCACTGGTAAACAACAAGGACGTGCGCATCGCGGCGGCCCGTGTCGAGGAGTTCGCGGCGCGGGTGGATATTACCCGCTCCGGTTTCTACCCGCAGGTTGGCTATGACGGCGCGGCAGGCCGCAACAAAACCTCGCTCGCTGAAGGGAACTCACGTATAAACGACAGTTACCTTGCCGCACTGAATGTCGGCTGGGAACTGGATGTGTGGGGCCGCATTCGTCGCGCGACCGAGGCAGCACGTGCGCAGCTGCTGGCAGAAGAAGAAGTCAGGCGCACCGTCATCCTGACGCTGGTCTCATCCGTTGCCAGCAGTTATATCAACCTGCGCAGCCTTGACCGCCAGCTGGAGATCGCCATCCGCACACTGCAGTCGCGCGGTGAATCAGTTGACCTGTTCCAGACCAAATACGAGGGCGGTGTGGTGTCTGCGCTCGAGGTCGCCCAGGTACGCTCCGAGTACGAACAGGCCGCGGTGCGCATACCCAGCCTGGAGCGCCAGATCGCCCTGCAGGAGAACGCGCTGTCCATTCTGCTGGGCCACAACCCGGGCGCCATCCCGCGCGGCAAGGCCATTGATGACCTCATGTTGCCACAGGTACCCGAGGGGCTTCCCTCGGAATTGCTGGCTCGCCGCCCCGACATACAGCGTGCAGAGCAGGACCTGATCGCCGCCAACGCCCAGATCGGTGTGGCGCGTTCGCAGTACTTCCCGACCATTTCCCTGTCCGGCCTGTTTGGCTATGCCAGCGACGAGCTCTCCAACCTGTTACAAAACTCATCGGAAATCTGGGGCATTGGCGCCGATGCGCTGGGGCCAATTTTCACCGGTGGCCGTATCAGCAGCCAGGTACGCGCCACGGAGGCAGTACAGCGACAGGCGCTGGTCGGTTATGCACAAACCGTGCAGGCGGCCTTCCAGGAAGTGGATGACGCGCTGATCTCGAACATCAAACGCCGTGAAGAGCTTGTGGCGCAGGGCCGGCAGGTCGATGCACTGGTGGATTATGCCCACTATGCGCAAATACGCTATGACGAGGGGCAGGTCAGTTATATCGAGGTTCTGGACTCACAGCGCCGCCTGTTCGATGCCGAGTTGCTGTACACCCAGAGCGAGAACGAAGTGCACGCCGCCATGATCAGTATCTACAAGGCCATGGGCGGTGGCTGGGTCGAGCAGGCAGAAACTGTCGCCAACGAGACCGACTATGCGCCGGACGAAGAGCAGCAGGAAAGCTTCAACTGGTTTATGAAGCGCACCCAGCCGGCAGCTGCCGAAAATGCGGCCGGCAGTTAGGACACAATCCGCCGTTGCATAAACCTCATTCTGTAGGAGCGCCGTCCCCGGCGCGATGCGATGTCGAACAAAAAACGATCGCGCCGGGGACGGCGCTCCTACGGGGCATGATTTGTGCAATGAATTTTCTTTGCGTAGATTCCGTAGCCAAGCTATTTATTACTGCGCGAATTCAAGGCTGGCGACAGAGCCTAATGCCTCACGCATCTCGGCGACCGGAATAGAATGCCCCTCCAGCGGGTATGACCAGTACTGGCACACCATCTGCATTACATCCGGCTGTGTGGCCGACTTCAGATACAGGGTGCGATAGAAGCGCATGGTGCTGGGCCGGTTGACCCATTCCTGAGATACCTCCGCACGTCTGATTATGAAGGTATCTGCCGTCACCACACCCGGTCCCAGCTTGCGGACCTCCAGTTGACAACCAACGGTCCAGTTATCCAGTCCCGCGGCCACCTTGCCATGCTGGATATTGATATGCGCCTTCCCGGCAGGGACATTCAGATCCTGGTGCAGGATCAGTCTGGAATTGGCTTGTATCGAGTAATACGGTGAATTGATGTCGCGCGATGCGGCCATGGGGTTACAGGCTGCGAGTGATACTGCCAGGACAGTACCCAGACTGGCGGCTATCAGACGCAGGTTGTTAATAGTGTGTAGTTTCATTGCATATCCCTTCAGATAAAAGGCAGAAATATCAGTCCCGCAGCGCTACACAGGTAGCGCCATTAATTGTAGTATGAATCGTAGATAATAATTAGGAGAATTGCCATGCCTCGACGTCAACTGTTTAGCCGAACCCGCCGCATCGCCCTGCAATCCATTGGTTTACTCGGTGGCCTGATCGCTGCGCGACAGGTCCAGGCAATCCATACCGATACGCACTTCGAAGACACGACGCTGCACCGCATCGTCTACCAGTGTAATTATGCCGATCCCGAGTACCTGCAACATGTACTGTTCTCGGTCGGCGAGATGCTGCGCAAGTACGGTGACGATATCGAGATCGTGGTGGCGGCATTCGGTCCCGGCCTGCACCTCATCGCAAAACATCCACAACGCCCGATCCCGCCGGAGCTGCGACAAAGTGCCAGCTCGCTGGCCGAATACGGTGTGGCCTTTCATGCCTGCGGTAACACCATGAAAGCGATGGGCTGGATAGAGAAGGACTTGCAGCCGTTTGCCAAGGTCGTCCCGATCGGCGTCGACGACATTATGCAATTGCAGGAAAAGGGGTTTGCGTATTTCAGCTGGTAGCACTGGATCGCTGTTTCCTACTACAGATTCAGCTTAATAAAGACATAATATTAGCCACGGAATCCACGGAAGAACACGGAAATAAGTCTTGTAAGGAATTTATTTTTTCGTGTTCTTCCGTGGATTCCGTGGCCATTAAAAATCAGGCAATCAACACTACCGTCTGGCCGGGTCTTTCTCGTAGAGCGCCTTTATCTCATCGGCAAACTTCTGCAGCACACGCGCACGCTTCACCTTCAGTGTCGGTGTCAGCAAACCGTTATCGACCGTCCACGGATCCAGTGTCGGGATGACACGCCGCACCTTGGCATAACCGGGAAAGTCTTTTAAGTGGCCCTTGATTTCCTTCAGCAGGAAGGTTTGCAGCTTTTCACTCTGTAGCGCGTCTGCAGCATCGGCATCGAGTTTAAAACGTTCCGCCAGTTGCCGCCATTCTTCCGCGTTCAAGACCACGATCGCGGCAAGAAAAGATTCGCCCTCTCCGATCACCAGCACCTGCTCGATGGCGGGCACCAGGCTGATGGCAAGTTCCATGTCCATCGGCGGAACCTTCTCGCCATTGGACAGCACCAGGATATCCTTGATGCGGCCGGTGATGTAGATATGACCCTTGTCAATGCGTGCCTGGTCACCGGTGTGCAGCCAGCCATCGGAATCGATTATCTCCGCCGTGGCGGCATGGTTATTCCAGTAGCCGCGCATCATGCCCGGCGTCTTGACGAGTAGCTCCTCATCATCGCCGATACGCGCCTGCACACCGTTTAACGGAATACCCACACTGCCCGGTTCATTATCTTCCGGCACGTTGACACTGATGACCGGACTGGTCTCGGTCAGTCCATAACCCTGCAGGATCGGCACACCCAGACCAATAAATATTTGCGCCACCGGCTTCGACAGGGCCGCACCACCGCTCACTGACAGGCGCAGGCGGCCACCCAGCTTTGCGGTAACCTTTGACGCCACCAGCCTGTGCAGCAACGGCCATAACAGCAGGCGTGGACGCCAGCCGGCACGTTTCTGCTGGTACTCAAAGCGGTGCCAGCCAACCTCTGTCGTGAGATTAAACAGCGCCCGCTTGAACCCCGACTGCTTGTCCATTTGCCCCTGGATACGCGAAAAAACACGCTCGAAGATACGCGGCACGGCAATCATGACCGTTGGCCGGATGTGCAGCAGATCTTCTCCCAACTGCAGAATGGAACGTGCATAGGCAACGGCAGAACCGGACATCACCGGCAGGTAATAACCGGCAGTGCGTTCCAGCGTGTGCGACAGTGGCAGAAATGACAGGAACAGGTCCTCCTGGTAGACATCAATCATGGTCAGCGCCGAATGTGCAATCGACAGCATGTTGTGATGGCTCAGCATCACGCCCTTGGGGCGACCGGTGGTACCGGAGGTATAGACAATCGAGGCCAGCGCATGCGGATCACCATCGCGCTGATGCAACGGCGGTGCCGCTGCCGGCAACCAGTCTGACACCAGCCGCACACGCCTGTCCCGCAAGACATCGGTGGTCCCGGACCTGGAGCCATCCAGTATCAACACCCGCTGCAGGTCATCCTGACCGGCCAGTGCCGGACCCAGCCGTTTCCACACGCCGGCGTCCTGCACCAGCAGTACCTTCACGGCGGAGTCACTCATGATGTAGGCGATATTATCGGGCCGGTCATCGGTGTACAGCGGCACGATCACCAGGCCACAGGCGAGCGCCGCCTGGTCAAAGAATACCCACTCCTTGCTGTTGCGCAGGTGCACGGCCACCCGCTCTCCCGGTAACAGCTCTTCCGCCGCCAGGGCCACCTGCCAGCGGGCGATTTGCTCGCCAACCTCGCTCCAGCGGGTATCACGCCAGGACTTGCTGTCGGCATCGAAGCTGCGATAGGCGATACTGTCGGGCGTGCGCTTGATGCGCTGCACCATCAGGCCATCGAGTGTCCCTGCAATTTCGGCGGAAATAATATCTTCAGTCAACTCATCCATAATGTGTTATTTCTCCGGAAAATACCTAAGACTCCGTGTTTACGGTAAAATACTGCCTTATTATGATGCCCCGTTACGAAAAGCCATGCATATCATCCTGAACGGTGACCCGCGCGAATACCCGGACAGTCTGAGTGCCAGCCAGCTGCTGCAGGACCTCGGCCTGACAGGGAAGCGACTGGCCCTGGAAATCAACCGGGAAATCGTGCCACGCAGCACCTTTGACAGCCACATCATTCAGCCTGGCGACCGGATAGAAATTGTGCACGCCATTGGCGGTGGCTAGCCGTCTGCCCCCACACCCGACCATTACCAAGTATTAAAGAGCTTACTGTCTATGTCTACTGTCATGCATTCCCCTGCCGCCGTCAGCGGCGACCCGTTAATCATTGCCGGCGTTGAATATCACTCGCGCCTGCTGGTTGGTACCGGCAAATACAAGGACATGGACGAAACCCGTGCCGCGACCGAGGCCAGCGGTGCCGAGATTGTCACCGTCGCCATTCGCCGCACCAACATCGGCCAGAACGCAAACGAGCCCAACCTGCTGGATGTGATATCTCCGCAACAGTATACCCTGCTGCCCAATACCGCCGGGTGTTACACGGCCGAGGATGCGATCCGCACCTGCCGGCTGGCACGCGAGCTGCTGGATGGCCATGAGCTGGTGAAACTCGAGGTGCTGGGGGATGAAAAGACCCTGTTCCCCGATATCATGCAGACCCTGCAGGCCACCGAGATACTGGTCAGGGACGGCTTCAAGATCATGGTGTACACCAATGACGACCCCATCGTGGCAAAACGTTTCGAGGAGCTCGGCTGTGTCGCGGTGATGCCGCTGGCCGCCCCGATCGGCTCCGGCCTCGGCATCCGCAATCCCTACAACATCATGACGATCGTCGAGAATGCCACGGTACCGATACTCGTCGATGCCGGCGTCGGCACGGCATCGGATGCGGCGCTGGCCATGGAACTGGGCTGTGACGGGGTGTTAATGAATACCGCAATAGCCGGTGCAAGGGATCCTGTGCTGATGGCCTCGGCCATGAAGAAGGGCATCGAGGCCGGCCGCGAGGCCTACCGTGCCGGACGTATCCCCCGCAAGCGCTTTGCCAGTGCCTCATCACCCATCGACGGAACCTTCTTCTAGAACCTGCAATTCCCTCCCCCTCAGGGGAGCCGGGAAAAGGGGATCCAGGATGTCTCTATCTAATCATCTATTCCCTCTCCGCGGCCAGACCCGATGACATCGCCAGACGGTAACCGTCCGCACAGGATTATTCGCTCCTTCGTGCGACGCGAGGGGCGCATCACCAGCGGCCAGCAACGCGCACTGCAGGACTTGTGGCCACGATACGGACTGGAAGCCGATCGTGTGCTGGATATGGCAAACATCTTCGGTCGCCATGCACCATGCACACTCGAGATCGGCTTTGGCAACGGCGACGCGCTGGCCACCATGGCCGAACAACAACCGCAGTGTGATTTCATTGGCATCGAAGTGCATCGACCCGGCGTGGGTCGGTTGTTACAGCAACTGGAAGAGCACAAGCTGGACAATGTGCGCGTCATGCGCGAGGACGCGGTTCAGATTCTGAAGGTCTGTATCCCGGATAACAGCCTCGATCGGGTACTGCTTTTTTTTCCGGACCCGTGGCACAAGAAGCGCCATCACAAACGCCGTATTGTGCAAGCTGACTTCATCGAACTGCTGGCAAGGAAAGTCAGGTCCGGTGGCTGTCTGCACATGGCAACCGACTGGGAAGATTATGCCGCGCACATGCTGGAGGTAATGGAACAGTCGCCTGCCTTTCACAACTGCGCGGGCGCCGGCAATTTCTCACCCCGGCCAGCCTACCGCCCGGTCACCAAATTTGAACAACGCGGCCAGCGCCTCGGTCACGGTGTGTGGGATCTGCTATTTGAGCGGGTTTAACCCTTTGCAAAGAGATTGTGGTGGGAGCGGCGTCCTCGCCGCGATTGATGGCCTTGCCGATTCGCGCCGGGGACGGCGCTCCTGCAGCAATTAATTCACTGCAGGTATGCTTTGCAAGCGTTTACTCAGGCCTCCGCTTCAACCGGCTTTGCCACACGTAGCGGGCAGGTCTCGGCGTGATTGTCACCGAGCTTGTCCCAGGCATATTTAAAGGCCTGGGTGCGTAGGGCAAACATGTGGTCACGTCCCAGTATGTCCATCAGGCCGGTGCGCGTGAAGGTATCCCACAACTGCTTCTTGGCGCGCGCCATCAGCAGTTCAACACCGGCCTCCTTGAGACGCTCAATCAGCTGAGACAACATTTCTTCACCGGTGGCGTCAATTTCATTAATACCCTCGGCATCGATAATGACGAATTTCAGATCCGGCTTGAGCGCCACGCGCTCCAGTATCTTGTCTTCGAAATAACCGGTATTGGCAAAGTACAGGGAACCGTCAAAACGGATCAGGGAAATATTGCGACAGGTCTCCAGCTTGCGTACCTCCGCATCACGCAGGGTACCGTCCGGGTCACGTGACAACACGGCAACACGTGGCGCCATCGACCGGTAGAGAAACAACACCAGCGACAGCATCACACCGACCATGATGCCTTTATCCAGGTGCGGCGCCCAGATGATGGTGAGCACGAAGGTCACAACAGCCACCGTGGCATCATGGCGCTGCACTTTCCAGGCGTGCTTGATGGGTTCGATCTTGACGAGGTTAATCACAGCCATAATGATGACAGCTGCCAGCGTTGCCTGTGGCAGGTGGTACAACAACGGCGTCAGCCACAGCAGGGTGATGCCTACCACCACACCGGTAACCACGGCAGAGAATCCGGTCCTGGCGCCGGCACTGATGTTGACCGCAGAACGGGAAAAGGAGCCGGACACGGCGTAGCCCTGGGAAAAACTGGACGCAATATTACCCAGGCCCTGGCCCACCAGTTCCTGGTTGGCATCGAGGCGCTGGCGTGTCCTGGCGGCCATGGCCTTGGCGATGGAGATCGCCTCCATGAAACCGATAATCGCGATGGCCACCGTGACGCTCAACAACTGTCCCATGGTCTGGAAATCCAGCACCGGAATGGCCATGGCAGGCAGCCCCTCCGGTATGGTGCCGACCACCGCGCCACCCAGCTGCTCGAAATCCAGCAGCCAGGAAGCCGCTGTCGTGATCACCACCGCGGTCAGCACATTGGGTGCCCGCGGCAGCCAGCGCTTCATGGCAATCATGATACCAAGCGCAGCTATCGCCATCAGCATGGTTTCCGGATGGGTATTATGAAATGCCTCGATCACGGTGTTAAAGACGGTCTCGTAGGCATGCTCGGCCTTTTCCACGCTGACGCCGAACAGCTTGCCCAGTTGCGAGGTACCGATAATGATGGCTGCGGCATTGGTAAAACCAACCACCACCGGGTGTGACAGGAAGTTCACCAGTACGCCCATGCGCAACAATCCCAGCCCGACCTGGAAGACACCCACCATCAGTGCAAGCATGATGGCGTAGGCAAGATAGAGCTCCGGGTTGGCGCCGGCGATCGGTTCCAGCGCAGATGCCGTCATCAGGGAAACCACCGCCACCGGGCCGGTAGCCAGTTGCCGCGAAGAGCCGAACAGGGCCGCAACGATGCCGGGCAGGAATGACGCGTACAAACCATAGTAAGGCGGCAGACCGGCCAGCTGTGCATATGCCATGGACTGTGGCACCAGCACCAGCGCAACGGTGATACCGGCAATCAGGTCAGCTTGCAGTACTTCCCGTTTCTTTAATTCGCCGATCCAGCAGAGGCATGGCAACAAACGACCTTTCCAGTCCTGACAATCAGCATTCATGGTGATACCCGGGGAGTATTGGCAGAATAAAAATCACTGCACGATGTGATTATAAAGCAGATTATTTTATACTAATGCCCCGGTAGACTGTAAGACCTGCCGCTACTTGTCTGGTAGTAACGTCGTTCGACAGGCCTGGCCGGTCTGCCCTCTGCCCTGAGGTACAGGAGTCGTGCCTCCCGCAGCCACTGGCCAGCCGCCATGCGTGCGAGATGAACGTGTTAGCCTTAGCAGGAAAGACCGGCACATGACAGGGAGCTTAATATCTATCTGATTTATATCATATTTAATTAGAGCACGGCAGTCAGGCAGGTGGCACCACTTGAGTCCGGCAATGTAAAAGTGGTTCAATACGCGGCCTCGGTTCAGCCTGAAACCCTGACGAGGCGGGTACGCAACTGAACAGAACGATTTCAGTTGCCCTGCCACGAATCTTAACTAACCCGATTTATACCTTACGGTCGAGGAGCTTTTCATGTCCAAACAACATCCAATAATAGCCGTTACCGGTTCCTCCGGCGCCGGCACCACCACTGTTAAGCTGGCTTTCGAACATATCTTCCTGCGCGAGGGTGTAAATCCCGTTGTTATTGAAGGTGACAGCTACCACAAGTACGACCGCGCCGCCATGAAAGTTGCCATGGCGGAGGCCGAGGCAGCCGGTGTTCACAGCTTCAGCCACTTCGGCCCCGAGGCCAATGTGTTCGACAAGCTTGAAGAGACCTTCAAGACCTATGGCGAGACCGGGTCATGCAAGCGCCGTTACTATCTGCACAGTGATGAGGAGGCTGAACCCTATGGCCAGCAACCGGGTGAATTCACCGAATGGGAAAACATCGAGGCGGGTACCGATCTGCTGTTTTACGAGGGTCTGCACGGCGGCGTCGCAACCGACAAGGTGGATGTATCCAGGTATGTTGACCTGCTGATTGGTGTGGTACCGATCGTCAACCTGGAGTGGATTCAGAAGATCTTCCGTGATTGCGAACAGCGCGGCTACTCCACCGAGGCCGTCACCGACACCATCCTGCGACGCATGCCCGACTATGTCCACTACATTACGCCGCAGTTCTCACGTACCGACATCAATTTCCAGCGTGTGCCGACTGTCGATACCTCCAACCCGTTCATCGCCCGTGACATACCGACTGCGGGCGAGAGCTTCGTGGTGATTCGTTTCAAGGACCCAAAACAACTGGATGTCGATTTCCCCTACCTGCTGAACATGCTGGATGATTCCTTCATGTCACGGCGCAACACACTGGTTGTACCAGCCGGGAAAATGGGCTTTGCGATGGAAATCATCCTTGCCCCGATCATCGAGAACATCCTCGATAACCGCAACAGCTGATTATTGCCAGCATCTGTCGGGGCAGGATTGTTCTGTCCCGACCCGTAGATTAAAAAAGTTCCTTGCATAGCCACGGAACCCACGGAAGAACACAGAAAGATAAATACCTTACAAGAAATTTTTTCGTGTTCTTCCGTGGATTCCGTGGCAATTTTTATATGCTTGTTAGCTGCTGTGAATACAATCAGAAAGTCACATAACCCTGCTGCCTGAGGCGATCGACTTCATCGGGCCCCAGCGGTACCTGCTCGATAAATGCCGGGATATCATCGCGCTCAATGCCCTGCATATCCAGCATGGTTTGACAAATTTTCACATCGACGACATCAAAGGCATCAAGACGTGCCGCCTGGTCGACAATATCCTTGTACTTTTCATAATTCCGGATGGAGAAGAACTCCACTTCAGGGCCGTGCAGCACCAGTACCACACTGCCCTCCCCGCCCTGTGCCTGCGGTCGCATCGCCAGTTCTTCTGCACGATCGAACAACACCTTGAGCCCTTCGAGCGTGTGGACGCTGATATCCAGTACCGCCCTGAGCGGCGCATCATCTTCACCTGCACGTGGTTCGGACAACGCTGCGGTGTCATCAACAACGGCACCCGTTTCCTGCACCTCACCAGGCTGGAAATAAGAATAGGCCAACAGCAATAGCAGACCTGCTGCCAGAGCGAATATGAACAACTTTTTCATGACAACCCACTCGCCGATTTTATTGTGACACCACAGCAGTCATTTTAACCCGCATCCGGCCCAGGGGTAACAGTAGTTTCGCGCCCGAACTCAGGTAGAATGACGATCTCATGAGCCAATATCACACAACAAGTGCAGACAGTATTCACAACCGGCGCATTGCCGCCTGGCTGTTTGTTTGCTGCCTCATGGTGTACGCCATGGTAATCCTTGGCGGTGTCACACGACTGACAGGTTCCGGCCTGTCGATGGTTGAATGGGACCCGATCTTCGGCATCCTGCCACCCCTCGACCAGGCCGACTGGGATGAAACCTTCAGGCTCTACCAGCAATCGCCGGAATACCAGAAGATCAACATTGGCATGGATCTGGATGGCTTCAAGCAGATTTACTGGTTTGAATATTCACACCGGGTGCTGGGGCGTACCATCGGTACCGTGTTTCTGCTGCCGTTCCTGTTCTTTCTGATAAAAGGCTGGATACAGCGCCCACTCATCCCCAAACTGCTGGCCATGTTTGTGCTCGGTGGCCTGCAGGGACTGCTCGGGTGGTACATGGTCAAGAGCGGCCTGGTCGATAACCCGCACGTCAGCCAGTACCGGCTGACTGCCCACCTGGGCCTGGCCATCCTGATATACGCCTACATGTTCCATGTCGCGCTGGGACTCTGGTTCGGTGGGCGCCTTTCAGGAACTACGCCGGCCGGGCTGCGGCGTGCCACCACGCTTGTGGGGGGCCTGGTATTCATTACCATTCTTTCCGGCGGTTTTGTTGCCGGCCTCAAGGCAGGTTTTGCCTACAACACCTTTCCTCTCATGGACGGTCACTGGATACCCGAGGTGATCTTCATGCAGGAACCGCTGTGGCGTAATTTCTTCGAGAACATTGCCACTGTTCAGTTTCAGCACCGGCTGCTGGCGATGCTGGTATTTCTCAGCATCATCTTGCTATGGCTTGCCGCACGCCGTGTCACACTACCTGCAGCGGTGACGACCGGACTGCTGTTGATGCTTGCAGCCGTGGTGTTGCAGGTCAGTCTTGGCATATCGACACTGCTGCTGCACGTGCCCGTGCCACTCGCGGCAACGCACCAGGCAGGCGCCCTGCTGCTATTTACGATTGTGCTCTATACCCGCTACCGGATGAGCCGCACCACGCAGGGTTCCTAAAGACTGCTGTACCAGGCGGCGAGGTTGGCAATATCCTCATCACTCAGCGGCTTTGCCATGGGACCCATCATGGGATCACTGCGGCTGCCGTCTCGAAAGGCTTTCAGCTGCTTCACCAGGTAACCGCGCTGCTGTCCGGCAAGATTTGGCCACAGGGGATTGTTACTGATACCTTCCGCGCCATGACAACCTGCACAGGTAGCGGACTTCACCTTGCCCGCTGCAGCATCGCCCGCCAGTGCACTGTTACCATGAACAACAAATATCCCAAGGACCATGACGTATAGAAGCTGTTTCATTTTCGCATCTCCGAATAAAAAAATGGCGTGTCAATGACACGCCATTCGTTGTTACTGCATTTCTGACGGCAGGCCGGATAGCACCTGCTCTCAGGGTTGCCAGCCAGATTTACTGACTCTGGCTGATCATGTACTCGATCGCTGCCTTCAGTTCATCGTCTGTACAGGCCATGCAGGCGCCTTTTGGCGGCATGGCATTCTTGCCCTTGATCGATGACGCAAGCAAGGCATCGATACCGAGCGCGATACGCGGCGCCCATGCTTCCTTGTCACCCAGCTTTGGTGCACCGGCAGCACCCGTCGCATGGCATGCCTGGCAGCTGGCCTGGTAGGTTTGCTGGCCATCGGCCAACACGGCGCCGCTGACACTCAATAAAACACCTGCAATTAACGTACTGATTACTTTTTTCATTATGCTTTCTCCACGAAGTAAATAGAAAATTGGTGGTTCCGCGCTGACCTGCCGCAAAATCCGGACATGCAGTATATTTAAGTTAACTAATATTCTTCAACTGCTAAATTAATTTTTTATATATTACAGTTAGTTAAAAATAACACTCAGGCTCCCAGCAGACGCTGCCACCAGTGACGGCGGTTTCCAGGCAATGATAGCGGAGCTTCCAGATCGGCCGGTGGGAGCTTCGAGAGTATCCAGCCAGGCAAGGGGGGATGGTCGCTGTAACCACAGGATACGCCGAGGTGATTGGGGTCAAATATTTTCACAAACCGCGGCGCCAGCATCGAATCCGTAAAGACCACGCCACAGTAGTCTTCATCATGTTCCCGGCGTAACAGCTGATTGATTTCCGTCAGGAAGTTTTTCACCAGGTCCGCATCGGCCGTTTGCTGCGGAGGTGAGTCACCCACGGCATAAATGTACCAGTCACCATCGGCATCATCACGCAGCACCGCCCACAAGGCATCCAGCTGCTCCCAGCGCAATACGTTCTCAAAGCGGCCCCTGAAGGCCGCCCTGAATGGATCTGTTGCCTGTTCAGTCATAAATGCCTCGCCGCAACATACGGTTTCAAGGTTTTTATTATACTATCGGCTGACAACTACCTGCGACTCATCACGACCATGGACCTGGACTTCTGGCACCAGCGCTGGCAAGCCAACCTGATTGGCTTTCACCAGGACGAGATAAACACTCACCTGCTGCGTTACTGGCCGCAACTGCAGCTGGCAACAGGCAGCCGAATTCTAGTGCCGCTGTGTGGCAAGAGTATCGACATGCTGTGGCTTCTGGAGCAGGGCCACCCGGTAGTCGGCATCGAGGTCAGTCAGATCGCCGTAGAAACCTTTTTCGAGGAAAACCGGCTGTCTCCCGAGGTCCATGAAGAGCGCTACGGTCGCCGCTATGTTGTTGATCAGCTCGAACTGCTGTGTGCGGATTTCTTCGCTCTTGAGCAGGCGGATATCGGAGCGGTCAACGCGTTCTATGACCGTGCTGCACTGATCGCACTGACACCGGCGCAACGACCCGGCTATGCCGCGCAGCTGACGAAACTGCTTGGTCACGGCACCTCCGGACTGCTGGTCACGCTGGAGTACAACCAGTCCGAGATGCATGGTCCGCCCTTTTCTGTTCCCCGTGAAGAAGTCTACCGCCTGTTTGATATGGCATTTACACTGGAACCGCTGTTTCAATTTGATGCGCTCGAGGAAAATGAGACGTTCAGGGAAAAAGGGCTGACGCAACTGACTGAGCAGGCCTGGCAACTGGTCCGCAAACAGGACTCTGAACATCCGTGAATGACGTTCACATGCTTCAGGCCCTGCTGCCCTGCCTTGTGCAACAGGTAAAAAAAGGCGCCCAAGGAGGGCGCCAAAGGGGGAAGTTAAACGGTGCCTTAATCCTCGAATTCAACCTCGTCGGCAACGCCGTCGACTGGCAGTTCGTCTTCAAACGCGATCAGGTCACCAGCCTCTATATTACCGAAGAAAGTATCACCGTCGATGGACGCCTCGCTGGCATCTTCAAACTCGGTGTTGCTGTCCGTTCTTATTTTGATACCGAATATGGAGACGGTACCATCGAAATTGTTGCCGATAGTGGCTGGCCAGTCTGCCGGCCCACGCAACTCGATACTGTCCAGTTCTTCACGCTCGATCTGCGCGGCAACGATGTTGCCATTACCGTCTATGTAGCCCTCGATATTGAGGTAGTCACCCGCCTTAATATTGCTGATGCCGAACGGTTCCTGTTCATCGCGTTTATCCTCGATCTGTGTCTGGGTGTTGGTCGTGACCGTCAGGGTCTGCTGCCCCACGACCTGCAGTGTGACCGTGCCTGCCGTGCTGTTCTTGCTGTCAACAATGGCACTCACCTGGACATCACCACCGCGTTGCTCAACCTCCTCGGCCTTCAGAATGCCATTCACAATGGAACCCTCGACCTCGACCTGGTCACCGTTAGCGATGGATGTTTTCAGCAAGCCGGGTTCAAACGTTGCCTTTGAGGCATTCACACGCTGACCGGCAACCCTGAAGTCACTGATGCCATTGAAGTCCGTGACAATGCCTTCAAGGCTGATCTCGTCGACTTCGTCACCAAAACCCTCCTCTTCCAGCTCAATGCGACTGGCTGCTATGGAGGTTGCCGTTACCAGTGTGCCCTCGACCTCGACAAACTGGTCATTCTTTACCGTACCGGGCAAGTCCTCAAACACGGTATTGCCATCAAACTTAATCCTGATACTACCCAGGTCAAATTCATCAACTCCATTAAAGTTGCTGACCGCTCCCTTGATCTCCACATTGCTGCCACCTGGCTGTTTCTCCACGCGGGTAGCAAGCAGTCTGTCGTCCGCATCAAAATAGCCGCTGACTTCCAGCAAATCATTCTTTGCGAGGCTGCCATAGTCTGTTTTTACGAACACAGTGGAATTGCGGTCAACCACCACCGTGATATTGAAAATAGCAAAGCTTTTGGTGACCCCGTCGAGGTCTTCCACGGGCGCCGCTGCTACCGGACCCTCGACATCATTATCGTACTCGATAGTTTCTGCGGTACCGGTCACACCGTCGGTGTTGACGGTACCGGTAATGGTGACCACCATGCCGATGCCCAGCACCGTGTCGTCATCAAAACCATTACTGATGTCGATCTCGTCGTCGACATCCCGGCTGGCGCCATCGGTTTCAAACTCGATGCCGTTGACAAAGACACTGCCAAAACCGGTTACCGTACCCGAGGTGATACCAGTGCCACCAATACCGCCACCGGCTACAGAACCGCCACCCCCGCCTCCACAGGCAACGATGAGTGCGCTCACTACAAGCGCCGTTGCGACAATGAACCCTCTATGCATCTGTTGCATCATGGCGTTGACTCCCCTGATGAATCCTGTTCGTAATAATAAATACCCAGGCTGATCGTCTTTCCCTGGTTACTGCTGTTCTCCAGCTCATGATCTGCATACTGCCTGTTCAGTTGTTCCAGCAGTGCCTGCGCTTTCCTGGCTGACACTTTCCTGAGTTTGGGCAATGCATCAGGGTCTATGTTGTCGTACGAGACCTTGCGTTGAAATTGCAGATCATCGGGATCAGCCGTCATGTTGTGATCGATTGTCGAAATCAGCTCGAATACGTCACTCCCCAGTATCTCCAGTTTCTCGACCGGGTCACTGGCGGCCACATAAGCATGCCGTATCAAACGGACATTGCCGTTGGCCTGCTGCACGCTTCCTGCATCTACCAGCATGGAGAGCATCGCCCTGGTCGGGATGTCACCGCTGTATTGCCTGACCAGTGCTTCAAATGAAGAATGCTCCCCGCTGATTGGCAGCTCGGACGGTTTTCCCGTGCCATCCAGATAGCTGGCATCATTCATCCAGCCACTGATCACACGCACTGCCCGGTTATAACGTGCCTGACTGGAGGTATCGTCGATCTGCTGTAATTCATGCAATCGCTTGACCTCCTTGCGCGTTAATCCTGTCTGCGCGGACACACGCGATACCGTCTGCTTCTTGCCATCCGGTGAAAATTCATCAAAGGCCACATCGACAAATACTTTCTTCGTCAGCTCCGTAAATGCACCGTGCGCAACACCGTTGCGTATCAGAATGCGTACCAGCGGGCGCAGCAGCAGCCGAATCGCAGAGAAAAGTGCTTGCTGCTGTTTAGTGCTCATTCCTGTACCAACTGTACCCGCATGGTTTGAGGTGACCGCATGTAAACGCGCCAATCTGTTATCCCGAAAAGCGGCGGCATTGAGAACCTGATCACAGTACGGATAAAGAGTTCAGCCGCCACGATAACAGTCATGATAGCATCAATTTCAACATTTGGGAATATTTTCCCATTATGTAACACGATGGTTCGATGAAGCTTCAGCCATTGCGTCTAATTAAACACTTTTTTATGTTTTTTAACAGGATATTAGGAGTATGCCATGAATGAAATACTAAAAATCAGCACCGTGTCTCTCGCTATCGCCGCCGTAATCGGCCTCACCGCATGTGGTGGTGGAGACGGCGGAAGTGACAGCACGACAAGCAGCCCGGTGACGTCCGGCAGCACCATCACCACCGGTGTGATCACCGGGTTCGGCAGTGTGTTCGTCGATGGCGTGGAATTCGAAACCGATGAAAGCAGTTTCTCGCTGGATGACGGCGATGACGGGCTGGAGAACGAAGACGGACTGGCTGTCGGTATGGTGGTCACTGTCACGGGTACGGTGAATGCGGATGGCAAGACCGGCAGCGCCGAACACATTGAGTTTGATGATGAACTCGAGGGTATCGTCAACGCCAATAATGTGGCTGCGGATGGCACCGGCAGCATGACGGTCATGGGACAAACCGTCTTCATCAAGACCACCACCATCTTTGAAAGCGACGTGGCCGGTATTGACAGCGTCGACAAGGTTGCCGCCGGTAATGTCGTCGAGGTCAGCGGTTTCTCATCGGGTGACGGTAGCGTCTATGCCACGCGTATAGAAGTAAAACTGGCGCAGCATGCGGGAGAAGAAATCGAGGTCAAGGGCATTGTCAGCAAGCTTGCTGCCAGCACTTTTGATATCGGTGGACTGACAGTCGATTTCAGCAGCGCGCAGTTTGACGACAGCCTCCCCGACGGCACGCTCCGTGACGGCCAGTATGTTGAAGTCAAGAGCACCGCGGGTTTCAACCTTGATGGTGTACTCATCGCCAGTGAAATCGAACTGCAGGATGACGGCGACATGGACATGGAAGGTGATGACGGTGACGAGGTCGAATTAAACGGTTTTGTTACCGCCGTGAAGTCAGACACGGCATTCGAGATCGGTGGTCGTACGGTCATCATCACAAAGGCCACCTCGATAGAGCACGGCAATGCCAGCGACATTACGGTGGGTGTGTATCTCGAGGTGGAAGGCCAGCTCAATGCAGAGAGTGAACTACTGGCCGATGAAATCGAGCTGGCTATCGAGGATGAGATCGAGATGCAAGGCACACTTGAAGCCGTTAATGATCCACCCGGCAGCGTCACGCTGCTTGGCGAGACCATCCATGTCAATGCCTCCACACTGCTGATCGACAAGCAGGATGAAGAGGGACTGATGCCGGAACATTTTTTCGGCCTGGATGACCTGAACAGCGGGGACTACGTTGAAATTGATGCCTACCTTGAACCGGACAGTGGCAAGCTGATTGCGGTCAAGCTGGAACGCGACGACCAGTAAAACCCGCACGGGTGCGGACATCCTGTCCGCACCCGCCTGGCCGACATTTCTGCCTGGAATACTGGAATCACTTTTCTGCTATTGCGCCCTGAAACGGCCTAGCGGGCTGTATTGACATCATAAAAGATCGAGCGCAAATCACTTTCCCAGCGGTCAAAAAAGACCGGTTCTATCGCCTCACCGGCAATGTCGGCATACAGTTTCGGGTTGATGGTCACCAGGATGGTCTGGTCACCTTCGGCGAAGATCGCTATCTTCGGCGGCAGGTACGGCGTCAGTTGCGGCGCTTTATCGGTAAGCTCCCTGATCTCCCCGATTTTTCCGGCAAATACGATACGGTACTTGTCGGTCTTGTAACCCATACCGGTCAACCCAATGTCGATACGCTGCACCCGTGATACGGTGTAGCCGTGTGCGGCGATAGATTCCTGCAATGCCAGCATGGCTTCCGGGAAGGCCAGCACAGACCGTGTCATGATCATGTCCTCTGCAAGGGCCGGTTGCGGCAACTGCATCAGTACGAGGGCACACAGAATGATGCCTGGTAGTCGTTTCACAGCGTCGCGTCCTCCAGGATCGAGGCATATACCTCGTACATCCTTTCGCAGTACTCGCTCAGCTCATCGTTATTAAACAGGCGGCTCAAATACAGGGGATTGATGGTTGCCACCAGGACCTTGCCAGCGTTCTCGGTCACGGTAACCTGGCACGGCAGGAACATACCGACACGCGGATCGACAGCGAGTGCATCATATAGAAACTTGAAGTTGCAAAAGTGCAGAACCACTTCCGACGGATCCTCCTCACCCTCCCTGACAAGCCCGTGCTCCAGGGTGTCCTCCCGGATGATGATAAAGTTCTGGCTGACAATGGCATCTTTCAGGTTTTCGATGGTCTCTTCCAGCGAGTAGGGTGACTCGGCCGAGATCGTGGTTTCGGCAACCGTCGCCGCCCGCCTCCCGGTAAGCGGCTGCTGCTTGTCCCAGGAGCGGATGTAACTGACCAGATCGTCAAGATCCTGCTCCGAAAGCCCTTCTTCCAGAAAGGAGTCCATGGGGGTGCCAAGACGGCCGGACTTCAGGGTATGCCGGATCATCTCGTCCGATGCCGCCACCAGGAAACCCGGGTTGTTCAGCGCCGGAGGGGTAATCGGGAGCTCCCGCTTGCGTGAGAAGGTCACCCCGGTGCCCCTGCCGCCCTCACCCTTTTCACCGTGACAGTCGGCACACTCAACGGCAAACAGCTGCTTGCCATGCTGCACATCACCCGAGATCGGTTTGTCTGAAAATTCAGGCGCCGGCTTTTTGGACCAGCCGCGGATAAAACCGACAATGGCGTTGACCTGGGCATCACTGAGATAGCTGAAGGCGGGCATCACCCGACCGGGACGGCCATGACGGATGGTCAAACGTAAAAACTGGTCATCCACGCTGTCCAGAAAGGACGGCAGTGACAGTGGCACACCGACACCCCCGTTACCGGTATCTCCATGACAAGCCGAGCAATGGGCCGCATATAACTCGTTCCCCCTGGGTTCACCTACAACCAGAGTGGTTATTCCCAGCAAAAAAACGCCAATTATCCAGTACGCAGCTTTTTCCATTTGCTTCTTCTCTTCTATAATAAACAGGCGTTTTGTAGTGTATCTGGCGCAAACGGCTGATATTCAACCCGCGTGAAGAATAGCCTCACAAAACTGTAGCTATCTTGACGCAGGTCAATTCATATTATTTTTGTTCCACACAGAATTGATGCCGTCATCAAATGACAATATTTACACACAGGAGGTATTTTGATGAAAACATTGAAACTTACACTGGCAGCCGCTGCTCTCGGTGCCCTGGTCGCACTTCCGGTCACATCTGCCCACGCATGGGGTGGCTGGGGTCCCTGGGGTAACCGCGGCTACAATGATGGCTGGGGCGATGGCTGGGGCGATGGCCTGGGCGATTTCTTCGGTGATGGCGACTTCGGCTTCAACATGTATGGCAGTGGTAGCGGCCGAGGTCATGGTCGTGGTCGTGGTTATGGCCGTGGCTATGGTGATTACTATGGCGACTACTACCGTGGTTATGGCTACGGGCCTTATGGCTATCCTGGTTATGGCTATGGTGGCTACCCGGGTTATGGCTATGCGCCTTATGGCTACGCGCCGGCTGCACCCGCAGCTCCTGCTGCACCCGCAGCAAGCCAGTAATCTGTAATCCTGTACCAGCGCGTGCGTTTTATTACGCATGCGCTGGAAACAGGTTGCCGTCTGGTGTATAAGACGGAAGTGGCAGGCCGGCAAACGCTGGCCTGTTTTTCTTCCTGACAACCAGCGCAACTGCAGAGGCCTCAATGAAAGCTAATCTACTGGCTGTTTTATTCGCACTCGTTTCCTCGACACTCACTCACACCGTAAATGCTGCACCTTACGCACCCTATCCTCCACCTTACTATCAGGCACCGCAGACAGAGTCTTCTGCACCGGCCACCATCGTCAAGGCGGGCATTAACAAACTGACGACCTTCATCCGCAATGGCGGCGCACAGAATCCCGAACAAGCCAGAACCTTTCTGGAAACAGAAGTCGCACCCTATTTTGACTTTAACTACATGACCCGCTGGGCTGCCGGACCCGCATGGCGGAGCATGACGCCCGAGCAGCGTGCCAGCATGCAGGAGCGGATTACCCAGGCCTTCATGACGACACTGGCACAGAAACTGACCAGCTACACCAACCAACCTATCCGCTATTTCACACCACGTGGACAAGGCAGCGATGATGTCCGGGTGAACGCCTGGATCATGCAGCCGAACGGCATCCCCACCAAGCTGGAATTTCGTTTCTACAAGGGCAAGGACGGCTGGAAGATCTTCGACGTAAAAGCCGGGGGCAACAGTGCCGTAGTCTACTACCGCAACCAGTTCAGGAGCATGTACCGGCCGGGAATGCAGACTCGCTACTGAAGCACGGGTGGCCGGGTGCGGCGGTGGTGGATTTAAATATAGCTGCCTTGCTGCCGTTAAATCGATAGAGTTGCCCATGGATACTGCCTGGGCCGCACAATACCGATCAGTCCAAGGGAAACCCGGCAATGACACCGTATACGAAAACGTTGATAGGGCACGTTACCAAAGTAGAAACCGGCGCACTCGAAGCCACACTGGTAGAAGCGAATGAAGGCCGGCTGCCACGCATAGCCATCCAGGCTGATGACGACATGAGTGGCCAGCCCGGCTCCTTTGTTGCGATCACCCAGGGCAACATCAAGCTGCTTGCCGTGGTCAAATCCATCCAGGAGATTCCCGCGACAAGCGGCAACGGTACCCGCAAATCGATCAAGCTGATCCCGCTGGGTGAAGTTTCACCCGGCGGTGTTTTCCAGAACGGCATTAAAAAGTTCCCGGTCACCGGTGCGGAAATCCATGCGGTGAACAAGGAAGAGGTCGAATCCATCTTCGTCAAGTTCCGCGCCCAGGGATACGCCGTCGGTGTTGCCTCGGCTGACCATTCCATTGATGTCTGCCTCGATCCGGCTGCCCTGTTTGGCCGTCACTTTGCGATTCTCGGCCAGTCCGGCGCCGGCAAGTCCTGGACCGTCGCCAACCTGCTGCAACGCGCCGTCAAGTCGATGCCCAAGGCGCATATTATTCTTCTTGACCTGCATGGTGAGTACAGCTGGGAAGACAAGGAAGGCAAGCGCCAGCATGCGTTTGATCACAAGGTCACCCGCTATATCGATGCCCGTGAACTCGAGATCCCCTACTGGTTAATGACCTTCGCTGAACTCGTGGACCTGCTGATCGATCGCAGCGATGATTCCGCTTCTTCGCAAATTGCCTTCCTGCGTGACAGTGTCCATGACCTGCGCAACAAGTCCAACAAGCATCTGGAGCTCGGTGATATCTCGATTGATTCGCCGGTCTACTTCTCACTGGAAGAGCTGTACGCCTACTTCGAAGAAGCCAACAAGATGACCACCAACTTCGGCAAGGAAAAGGGCGCACTTGCCGGGCTGTTTGACCAGTTCCTGATGCGCCTGCAGAGCCGCATGAATGACGCGCGCTACGATTTTCTGCTGCGGCCAAAGCGTCGCACCTCGTCAGAAACCATGTCCGGCCTGTTACGCGATTTTGTCGGTCTCGGTGATCCCAGGGCACAGATCACCATCATTGACCTGAGTTCTGTTCCCTTCGATGTACGCCCCGTGGTGACTGCGCAGGTCGGTCGACTCGCCTTTGAATTCAATTACTGGAATCCAAAGTTCAAGGAATTCCCGTTGCTGCTGGTATGTGAAGAGGCACATGCCTATATCCCGCGTGAGGGTGGTTCGCAGTACGAGGGCACGCGCCGTTCCATGCAACGCATTGCCAAGGAAGGCCGTAAATACGGCGTGGGTCTTGCCGTCGTCACACAACGGCCGCACGAGTTATCCGAAACCGTGCTGGCACAGTGCAGTACCTTCGTCTGCCTGCGCCTCACCAACCCGGATGACCAGGACTATGTCCGCGACCTGGTGCCGGAGGCGGAAAGTGACTTCATTGATGTGCTGTCATCGCTGGGTCAGGGTGAGGCCATGATCATGGGACTGGCAGTACCACTGCCGACGCGGGTGCAGCTCTACAAACCTGACCCGCCACCGAACAGTGCCAGTGTCGACTTCTTCCGTCACTGGGTTACCGGGCCGAAGGACCTCGATATCGACGACATCGTCAATCGCTGGCGCCGCCAGGATCGTATGCACCGCTAGGCTGTACCCTGCAAGGCCAGCACGCCTGAGCGCCCCGGCACCTCATCCCACACGATCCGCCGTGTCGGTATTGCGGCATGATCCAGAGTTGAGTGGCTATCCCGCAATGTCCCCAGCGTATCACCCGCCGCCTGCCAGCCGGTCAGCAGGCGTTGCATCACGGGCGACAGCGCCATGCCTTCCAGCTCGGCATGCAATGTGTAGACGTGTCCATCCGGCAATACCTTGCGACTGGCCTCGAACACCACCTCGTGTACATTGTCAGCAGTCATATCATCAGTACCAATTAACTCATCGAGCGTCGGCAGCGTGGTAGGAATCTGCAGGCAAGTCGAGACGACCCCCTCCATCCGCGGGTAAAATGCCGACTCGCCGCGTACATCGCTGGCATAGCGGAAACCGAACGCTTCTTCCAGTGCCAGCGCATGGGCATTGATCTGCCAGCCCGCCGCACCGATCACATCTGCCTTGCGGCCAAATACCTCCTGAAATGCATCCACCGCGCGCTGCATCTCACGCCGCGTCCAGTCGGCATCTTTTTTAGCCACAAAATCCTGCCAGCGGATGTGGTCGTAACAGTGGATGCCGACCTCGTGACCGGCGGCAGCCACCTCGCGCATCACATGCCCTGCTCTGCGGCCAATGTGCGGCCCGGGCAATAATGTGCCGTACATCAGTGTCTTCAGACCGTAGTGGCTGGCTACCGAGGTACGCCGAACCTTGGTAAGAAACCCCGGGCGAAACACCCGCCGCAACGCCCGACCGGTATGGTCCGGCCCAAGGCTGAACAAAAAGGTTGCCCGAACCTGGTACTTGTCGAACAACCTCAGCAGTGCAGGCACCCCTTCCAGCGTGCCGCGCAGGGTATCGACATCAACTTTCAGTGCAATCTGCACGAGTACTCCTCCACGAGTGATAGCAATGGATGCCGAACGAACACAGCAAGCTACCCGTTATTATTAAATGGCCACGGAATCCACGAAAGGACACGGAAAGATTTCTTGTAAAGCAGTTATTCTTTCGTGTTATTCCGTGGATTCCGTGGCTAAAACCAGCTATTTAAAAGTTGAACCAGTACTAGTCATCCAGCAGGGCACGCGCTTCGGCGACTTCGCCCCGGTATGCCTCGAAAATGCCCCTGAGGGCATCGCGCACATCCACTTGCGGCTCCCAGTCCAGTTCCTGTCGCGTGTTTTCTATCCATGGCACACGCGTCTGGATATCCTGGTAGCCCTCGCCATAGTATTTTGAGGAAGTCACATCCACCAGCGTCACCTGTTTCGCCCCCGCACTGTATTCCGGAAACTCCATGGCAATTTCCAGCATCATCTCCGCCAGCTCGCGCACCGACAGGTCATTCTTCGGGTTACCGATGTTATAGATCTTGCCGGTTGCCGCACCGTCCTTGTTCTCGATAATCTTCACCAGCGCCGCCACACCGTCACTGTAGTTGGTAAAGCTGCGGCGCTGCTGACCACCATCCACCAGCTTGATCGGTTCGCCGCGGGCAATGTGCCCGAGGAACTGGGTCACCACCCGCGAGCTGCCCTCCTTGGGGGTATGCAGGCTGTCGAGTCCGGGGCCAATCCAGTTGAAGGGCCGGAACAGGGTGTAGTCGAAACCCTGCTGCTGGCCATAGGCGGCAATGACGCGGTCCATCAACTGCTTGGAACAGGAGTAGATCCAGCGCGGCTTGGTCAGCGGCCCCAGCATCAGCGTCGATTCGTACGGATGGAATTCGCTGTCGGTACACATGCCATAGACCTCGGAGGTCGAGGGGAACAGCACCCGCTTCTTGTACTTGACGCAATTGCGAACAATGGGCAGGTTCGCCTCGAAGTCCAGTTCGAAAACCGCCAGCGGGTCCTGCACATAGGTCGCCGGTGTGGCAATCGCCACCAGCGGCAGCACCACGTCGCATTTCTTGATGTGATATTCAACCCATTCATGGTTGATGGTGATGTCACCCTCAAAAAAATGGAAGCGCTCGTTGTCCATCAGGTCGGCAACCCGCATTGACTGCATGTCCATGCCATAAACATGCCATGGTGTGGTTTCGAGAATCAGTTTCGACAAATGGTGACCGATAAAACCGTTCACCCCGAGGATGAGAATATTCACATTAATGCTCCCGTAAGAATTCCTGTTAATTAAGTTCCAGTTCTGCTGTACCGAAGAGGGCCCGGAAGCCCGGTTTATCCAGTGGCCGACCATCCACGGCAAGAGCGGTCAACTCAAGCTGGTGGCCATCGACGCAATCGACGCGGCAACGGCCATCCTGCCAGTAGATCCGTGGCCCTGGTCCGACCGCCGGCCGGGCACGGTAGTAGCTGCCCAGCACCTGCAACTTGACCCCCTTTATGACAAAAAACGCACCCGGGTAGGGGGGTGCCACAGCGCGGATCAGGTTATGTACGGTGCCAGCTGGTCTGTGCCAGTCGATGCGACCGTCCTCCGGGCGACGTCCGCCAAAATAGCTGCCGGCGGATAAATCCAGTGCGGTCTCCTGTGCTTGACCTTGCAGCAGCGACGACAGGCAGCGCAGCAGCAGCTGTTCTGCCGCACAGGTCAACTTGCGGAACACATCATGCGCGGTATCGTTTGGCAAGATAGCCACCGCTTGCTGCTCCACTAATGCACCTGCATCCGGCTTGATCTCCATGCGGTGCAGGCTGACCCCGGTTTCCGTTTCACCGTGCAGCACAGCCCAGTTAACCGGCACCCGGCCACGGTACTTCGGCAACAGTGAGCCGTGCAGGTTATAGGCACCGAGCGCGGGAACCGCCAGCAGTTCTGCACCGAGCATGTGACGATAATAAAATGAAAACAGCACATCCGGCTGACATGCACGCACCTGCTCAAGCACCTCTGCCGTATTGGGATCTGACGGTGTAATCACCGGGATATCATTCAGTGCTGCCAGTTCCGCGACACTGGAAAACCAGATGGTTTCGCCCGGATCGTCAATATGCGTGACGACCAGTCGAACATCAACGCCGAGCGCAAGCAACACGGACAGGGAACGTACGCCGACATCATGGTAGGCGAACACCACACTACGCTTTGGCAGGTCACTCATGTTTCGCTGTCGTCCGGGGACTCCCCGCCCGGCTGCAGAACCGTACCAACCAGAAACCGCGGACGCTGACGTACCTGGACATAAATCCTGCCGATGTATTCACCGAGCATACCGATACCGAATAACAGGATACCGATGAGGAAAAAGGCGATTGCGAATAACGTAAACAGCCCCTCCACTTCCGGCCCGATCATGAGCCGGCGTATACCCAGATAAATAACGAACAGGAATGAAATCACGGCGATGCCCATACCGACCAGCGAAAACATCTGCAGCGGCACAATTGAGAAGCTGGTCATCAGGTCGAAGTTCAAATGAATCAGCTTGAACAGGGAATACTTTGATTCTCCGGCAGCGCGCTCCTCGTGCTCCACCACCACCTCGACCGGATTGCCGGCAAAGGTATAGGCGAGCGCCGGAATAAACGTCTGCGACTCACGCGAGTCGAGAATGGCCTGGATGATATCGCGGTCATAGGCCCTGAACATGCAGCCCTGGTCTGTCATCCGGATACTGGTGATTTTCTCACGCAGCCAGTTCATGGCACGCGAGGCCCAGTGCCGCCAGCGACTGTCACGACGCATGTTGCGGATGGAGCCGACATAGTCGTGACCCTTGTCGATTTCCGCCAGCAACTTGTGGATGTCTTCCGGCGGGTTCTGTAAATCGGCGTCCAGGGTAATGACAACCTTGCCCTGTGAATATTCGAAGCCGGCCGTAAGCGCCGCATGCTGCCCGGCATTGGCACGCAACAGCACGATGCGCGTCACATCCGGCCGCTCATGGTATTGCTTGCGCAGCAGCCCGGGCGAACGGTCATGACTGCCATCATCGACCAGCACCACTTCATAACTGCGACCAAGGTTATCGAGTACCGGGTACAGGCGTGCAAACAGCAACGGCAACACCTCCTGCTCGTTGTATACCGGAATAATGATGGACAGTTCGGGCTGCTGCATTGATTTAACCTGCGTGCTCCTGGTTACCCGCCGGGTTTATATCTGACCCGATACGACGGCAGTAACAGTTGCACAAACATGTTCAACATCTGCCTCGGTCATTACCGGGAACAGTGGCAGTGTCAGGGTCTGCGCGCCGATCTTTTCAGCCACCGGGAAATCACCCTCACTGTAGCCATACTGGCGGTACAGGGAAAACAGATGCATGGCAGGATAGTGGGTGCCCACAGCGATGCCGCGCTCGCTGAATAGCGACAGCACCTCTGCCCGGGATTTACCGAGCGCCACGTGATCGATACAGACACAGAACATGTGCCAGCTGTGGCCGGCTGCATCGGCCGGCAACACCAGCACCTCAGTTACCGGCAACTGCCGGAAATACTGCTCTACCAGTTCGCGGCGTCGCCGGTTAAAACTGTCGAGCCGGGATAATTGCGCCAGTCCGACGGCCGCATTGACATCCGGCAGGTTCATTTTTCCTCCCCAGCCGGTGACATCAATATTGCCGTCACTGTCTTTCTCAATGCCGTGAAAACGCACCTGTTCCAGTCGACTGATGAATTCTGCGTCATTGCTGGCGACGGCACCACCCTCGATGGTGGTCATGTTCTTGTTGGGATGAAAGCTGAAACAAACCGGGTTACCGCTGGCACCGATTTTTCTGCCCTGGTATTCAGTACCGATGGCCTGTGCGGCATCCTCGAGCAACAGCAGGTCATGTTCCGCTGCCAGCGCGTACAGCGGCTCCATGTTCACGGCAAGGCCGGCAAAATGCACCGGGATAAGCGCACGCGTATTCGGCGTCATTGCCGCCGCGACGGCAGCGGCATCCAGGTTACGACTGTGCAGATCGACATCGACAAACACGGGACGTGCACCGACCCGCAACACGACATTGGCGGTTGCTACAAAGCTGATCGCAGGAACAATGACCTCATCACCGGGACCAATACCGGCCACCAGCAGCGAGGCTTCCAGCCCACTGGTCGCCGAGTTGAAGACACGCACCTGCACACCACCGCCAATGTAGTCGGCCAGCGCCTGTTCCAGTGCCAGCGACTTTGGACCGGTAGTAATCCAGCCGGATTCCAGTACCTCGCGCACGGCCTGCAGTTCTTCCGCGCCAATAGTCGGTCGCGTGAACGGTAACGTCGTCATGAACGTGCCAGTACCGTCACGCCCAGGATGATAATTCCAATACCCACCAGCCGACCCGGGGTGAGCGCCTCGCCAAACAGGGCATAGGCCGCGAACGCATTGACGACATAACCCACGGACAGCATCGGGTACGCGATGCTGACATCTACCCGGGACAGCGCCAGTATCCATATAATGACACTGATGCCATAACAGAACAGACCGACCCATAACCAGGGTTCGGCCATCAGCTGACCTGCGACCGGTAGCGCGTTGCCGGCGCTCAATTCAATCGCACCGGTATCTTTCACGCTGGCCTTCAATGCCAGTTGCGCGACGGCATTCAGCAATACGCCGATCATGATGAGGGTAAAGGCTACTAGTGTCATCGCGGCATTATATAGGACGCCAGCAAGGAATGCCCGAGGGTCTGACACATGGAATAATACTCAGCTATCTGCCACGCGTATCAGGGTTTTATCACGGCCGCTCGACGCGGACCGGAGTAGATAATACGGGCCGGCTCCAGCAGCGGCATATATTTCTCCAGGTCATGATCGCGGAATACCGCCACCGCCTGATCGGCCGCTGCCCAGCGGGCCAGGAACTCCTCCTCACTGCCGATCCAGCGATCCGGTTCCTGCTGGATGCCCATCTTCATTTCGTCGGTCACAATTACCAGCGTCAGTGTCTGCTTCATGTAGAACGCCAGCGACTGCGGGTAGCTGGCGAGTGCAAAGATCTCGGTGCCCTCCGGTACATTGGCACGAATCGAGCGGGCCAGTTCATGGCTGGAACGGGAAGCGGCCAGCGACTGGAAACCCAGCAGCACGACCTGTGCGGCCAGTAATGCCAGCAGGCCAACAGCAGCAATGTGAGTGGTGCGCAGCCTGGGTACAAGATTGGCCAGCAATGCCGCGACAACATACAGTCCCGCGCCCGCGAAGATCCAGGGGCGATAGGCGAGGTACATGTCCGCACTGATGCTGTCGCTTGCCAGCAATTCTATCTGCCAGCCGGTGAGCAGCAGGGCCAGCGCCATGATCGCCAGTAACCAGGCATCAACGCGATGATAACCTTCCGTGGCCAGCTTGCGTCCGGCCAGGATCGCCACCACCGGCATCATGGGCAGGATATAGGACGGCAGCTTTGACTGCCCGGCGGAAAAGAATACGAACACCACCAGCGCAAACGACCACAGGAAACGCTCGGCATCGAACCCCGCCATCCCCGGGGAACGGCTGCTAAATCCCGGACGCAACAGGCTCTTCAGCGCCACTGCAACCCACGGGAAGATGCCCAGCAAAAACACCGGTACAAAATACCAGTAGGCCCCCTCCCGCTCGTGCACCGTTGAGGTATAGCGTTGCAGGTGCTCATGGATGAAAAAGAACTGCGGAAATTCCGGGTTCGCCAGGCTGACGGCGATAAACCAGGGTGCGGTCACCAGCAGGAAGACAGCCAGCCCCTTGACGATGTGCAGCTGGCGCCACAGCGCCCAGTCACGTGCCCACAGGCTGTAGACAACCACCGTCGCCGCCGGCAGCACCACGCCAATCAGTCCCTTGGACAGGGTCGCCAGTGCCAGCGCGGTCCAGCCGGCCAGCATCCAGTTGCGCAGGATCGCGGCATCGTCCCGTGAGCGCTGTGCCAGCACGAGGCAACCGACACCCGCGAAAAGGAACACTGCAAGTGACATGTCCAGCAGCAGGTAATGCCCGTCGATGAAATACAGCAAACCGCTGAGGGTGATCAGAAAGGCGTAAAACCCGGCGCTACGGCCATAGAGACGCAGGCCCAGAAAGCCTGCCCACAGGGCACCCAGAAATCCGGTCAGCGCCGGCCACAGGCGTGCCGTGGTAGTGCTGTCACCGAACAGGGTGTAGGCCGTCGCTGTCGCCCAGTACTGCAGCACCGGCTTTTCGAAATACTTGAAGCCGTTTAACCGTGGCGTTACCCAGTCGCCCGTGGCAACCATCTCGCGCGGGATCTCGGCATAGCGCCCCTCGTCAGGCTCGATCAGGTCGCGGTAACCCAGCTGGGTAAACCAGATGATTGCGGCAACCACCACGACCAGCATGAAGAATCGTGTGCTCACATCTAGCGGTCATCCATGCTGTCGGGCGGCGACTGGCGCGGCTCTACCGCGCTGTCTGACAGTCGCCAGGCACTCAGATTGGACTTGCGGCGTTTCCCCTGCCATTCATAGCCGATCTGCCCGAGCAGGGGTTCATCGGCCAGCAACCCGGGGTAAACGTCCATAATCTCACCGATATAGCGCTGTTCGACGATCAGCACCGTGGTCCCGTCGAGCACCTGCGGCGACAGCGTCTCAAGCTGCCGGATGACGTAATCCTGCTCCAGGTAGAACACCACATCGGACCGTTCATGCTGGTAAAACGCCACGCGGTCCTGCTCTCCCAATAGTTCCGTCAGTGACAGCGCGAACGACTTGTCATGCCGGAAACTGTCGGTATATGGCATCACCACGGTAAACACGGCCCACATCAACAGCAGGGTAACCGCCACCAGCCCGGTGACCTGCCCCCCGACGTGACTGTTGCCACTGAACGCGGCAATGCGTGTGCGCTTGATCCAGATCAGCGGCAACAGCAACAGCAAGCCTGCGCTCATCATCCACATGGCCGCTGTAACCGGCATGTCACGCCAGAGCAGCAACAGCGGACTGGCTACCAGCCCCAGTCCAAGCAAGGCCAGCAATATCTGCGTCGCAGCCAGTGCCACCGAGCGCAGGGAACCCAGCGGTCCGTGCAGCAGGTAGATGGCCATCAGCAGTGAACAAAACGGCACGATGGGGAGAATGTAGTACCAGCGCCTCGAACCGGACAGGGTAAAGAACAGGAATACCAGCAGGATGGCCTCCAGCAGCCAGCGGTTCTGCCAACTTGCCGAGCGGTAGTTGCGCAACGCAACGATCAGTGCCGCAATAAACACGAACACCCACGGCAGCAACAGGCGCGGCACGTGGTAGAGATAGCTGTAGAACGGGTCGCGATGATCGAAGGGTTGAAAGAAACGCACCACGTTCTCGCGGATCACCAGTTCCAGTCCGCTCAGGTCGTGGTATGGCAGTGTGTAGCCCGCCGGCAGGGGCAACAGCGCGGCACCGAGATAGGGCAGCAGGAACAGGCCGATACCGATCATGGCCGCCAGTGCGTGCCCGATATTCAGGTGCATCAACAGGCGGCGCTCCCGCACCAGCCAGGGAAACAGCAGCAGCGCCGGGACGATAAAAGCCGTCAAGCCCTTGAGCTGGGCGCCTGCGCCACAGATCAGCCAGAACACCAGATAATGGCGAAAGGCAGTGGAGTCACGATAACGGAAGAACCAGGCAACGGCGAGCATGATGAAGGCCACGTTGCCCATTTCCGCGGCAGCCGTGTGCGTCCAGAACAGGAACCCGTAACTGCCCAGCAGCAGCCACAGTGACAGCCAGGCGACCTGTAGATTCCACAGGCGGCGGGCGAGACTGAAGGTCGCCCACAACACGATAACGCCGGCCATCAGGCTTGGCAGGCGGATGGTAAACTCATCCAGCGTACCGGTGATCCACTCGCTGGCGACGATCCACCAGTAGGAAAACAGCGGCTTGTCGAAATACACCTGGCCGTTGATGGCCGGATGAAACCAGTCCCCGCTCTTCAGGATATTGCGGCTGATCTCGGCCCAGCGGTCCTCGGAGCCCCACAGGCTGCGCGCCCCCAGGCCGCCGAACAGCAGCAGAATGGCAGACATGACAAACAGGCTGGCATTGAGCAGGGTATCTTTACGGGTCTCGGGCGGCACGTTTAATCCGGGCTGGCTGGTTTCGGGAAACGGTTATTATGCCACAGCATCATTCCACGGACGTCTTGCTACAGTGCCCATGAACGCGGGTAGCCGGACTACACTATGCGATGACTGATGATCGCCAGACACCAGGAGAAACCAACATGCCAGGCCTGTTCCAGTTAAAGTCACTGCGGCCATTGCTTGCCTGCGGTCTGCTGGGCCTGACGGCCTGTTCCCAGGGCGACCAGGCAGACCCGGCTAAACCGCACAGTGTATCCACGGCCGCTGACGCGACTCTCGAATCGAACGACCAGCAGGGCAACGGACATAGCATTATCTTCAGGGGTATCTGTGACGGGTCCGCTGCGGTGAACCTGGGGGACGATACCCTCCTGGTGGCATACGACGAGCTCAACACCCTGTTCGCATTTGACAAGTCCGGGGGGCTGCCGTCCGCTCGCGCTGACCTCACCGCGGTGCTGGATCTTGAGTCGTCTGATGAAATCGACATTGAGGCCGCCACCGTTGCCAGCGGGCGCATCTGGTGGCTTGGCTCTCATGGTCTGGACTCGGGTGGCAATGAGGCACCGAACCGTCGCATGCTGTTCGCAACCAATATCCCGTCCCGGGACCTTCGCGATCTGCGCTTGCTCGCGGGCCCCGTGGACCTGACCGACAGCCTGCTGCACTCGGCTGAAGTCGCACAACTGCTGACGACATCGGTCCGCAAACGACCGCCCAAGGAAGGGGGCATCAGTATTGAAGGCCTGGCCACAAGCGCTGATGGTGGTCTTCTTGCAGGATTCAGGTCGCCACTCTCGGATGTCGATGGCATGTCCGGTAAGGCGCTGCTGGTCAATATTTTACCCCGGGGAGACACATTCGAGGTGCAGCAGGCGTTCCTGCTGGACCTGGGAGACCGCGGCGTGCGTGCAATCATTAACGACGGCAGCAACTACCTGATAATAGCGGGAAATGTCGCATCAGGGGGAAGGTTTGCGCTCTACCGCTGGAGCGGGGGTGACTCCCCTGCCCAGCCCATCCTGAGACTGGATGGGTTGAACGCAGAAGGTCTGGTCGACCTGGACAGCCACTGGCTGGTCACAAGCGACGACGGCAAGATGCAGCGTACCGTCGACGAGTCTGACGATGACAGACAACGCTGCGACCGGATACGCCAGCAGCACCGTCTTGGCGAAACCCATCCGGGCGTATTCTTCCGCGCAACAATGATTCCGAAGTAGCGGGTGCTGCGCTACCGGTAACGCCACCGGCCAGGACTAACTTGCGACTTCCGTTTCTTCCTCTGGTTGTTCATCCGCAAGCTCTTCATATCCGAGCAGGTGCAATACCTGTTTGCGTGCCGCCATGCCATCCTCATAA
>CALOCX010000015.1:0-86702 GCA_942491995.1 uncultured Gammaproteobacteria bacterium
CCGATGGTCGAAGGTTCGAGCCGAGGCCGATGCAGTCGGCCGAGACAGCAGCGTCGCATTAGCGACGCTGACCCTGAAGGGGCGAGGGCGCAGCCCGAGTAATCCTTCACGACCCACCATTAAATCAATTAGTTAGCTGTTATTTGCTGCATTAACAAATATGGCTTGCGGGACTTTTTGCGGGGATTAACTGCAAATTTTCCTCGTTGGATAAATCTTGCCTGTATAGAATTCAGATGGTTACGCATCCGTAACCGATTCGAACCGTGATTATCCGGACAAAATCCGGTGGTCGTGTGCGTGTTCTTGTGTATCCGGACTCTTTTTCGGGAAGTTGATTGCGGTGGCGCTGGCTGTATCTGGTTGGATGTCCATCCACTATAAACTCAAGCCCCTGAAACAGGGGTCGATAACCTATAGCACTTAGTGCTATACTCTGAAAAATCGTCCGGGTAGCTGAATGCAGGTCTACAAAAACAAGTGGTTCCATAGATGGGCAGCCAGGGAGGGGCTGGGTGACCAGACTCTGCTGGCGGCGGTCAAGGAAATGGAAGACGGTTTGATTGATGCCAAACTGGGTGGGCATGTGGTCAAGAAACGGGTGGCATTGCCCGGGCACGGCAAGCGGGGCAGTACCCGCAGCCTGGTGGTCTACCAGCAAAACAACAAGGCGTTCTTCGTCTACGGTTTTGCAAAGAATGAACGGGCAAATATTAGCGACAAGGAATTGAAAGCGCTCAAGTTGCTGGCAACACAATTACTGGGGTATACCAACCCGGCGTTGGTAAAAGCGATCAAGGCCGGTGAATTGATAGAGGTAAAGGAAGATGGCTAAGTCAATCTTGAAAACGGTACATGAGACAGCGAAGGGCCTGCACAAGGCGGGCACGATGGATGCTATGACCATGCGCGAGTTCGATGCGCTATGCCTGCCGCCGGTGAAGATCTATACGCCGACACAGATCAAACGTCTACGCACGCGCTATAAGGCAAGTCAGGCGGTATTCGCAGCTTATCTGAACACGAGTCCTTCGACTGTGCAGAAGTGGGAGCAGGGTCAGAAAAAACCGAATGGCCCTTCATTAAAGTTACTGAACCTGGTTGATATGCACGGTCTGGAAGCGCTCGCCTGAAGGGTGGTCCCAAAAAAATACATTATCTGATAGCGTATGCTACTTCCGTGTGAATCGGCATTCAATTCTGACTCGGCCGACTTTGCGTAATTCAGAGGCTTAGCAAACCGATCGGTGCCAAAATCACGCGCTGATTTACAGTCTGGATCTCCGGAATCAGCAGACACTGCACTAATCAGGCATTCCCTAATGCTTGCCGCACGATTAGTAACGACGGATTTTGAAAAGTATAGAATTCATCCCTGAGTTTTTGCTCTTAGGAGAAAAATCATGGGAAGGGGTGATTATTGTACTGAACTAACACGCGAAGAACTCTATGCCCAGGTCTGGGCAGAACCGATGACTAAGCTGGCTCAGCGTTATGGCATGTCAGATCGCGGACTTGCCAAGGTCTGTACACGCATGGGCATCCCGGTTCCAGGTCGCGGCTACTGGGCCCGGGTACAAAGTGGGCAAGTGCCGCTACGAGCAAAATTACCGAAAATCAAAGCCGGACAGAAAGCCATAGTGAATCTCAATAAACGGGGGCACATCCTCGAAGAGACAAAAGAACTACAGGACGTTGCAGGGTATATAGAATCTGAAGCGCATCCTGATAATAAGATTGTGGTTCCCGATGAATTGATTGATCCGCTTCCACTAGTCGAGAAAACCACGAAGAGTCTTCGTGCAGCAGGGGCCGATGACCATGGCATGGTCAGGCCCAGGGCGAAGCGCTGCCTTGATATTCGAGTGGGCAAAGAGAGTATCGAGCGAGCTGGGCGCATTATGGACACCCTTCTCAAGGCCCTGGATGTGCGCGGTATTGAGCTGATACACGATGAGAAGGGGGAAGGGGGTACACAGTTGATAGTCGACGGAGAGACCTTGGGCTTTCATCTGGAAGAGAAGGCAAGGCGCGAGAAATACCAGCCTACAGCAGCAGAGCAGAAAAAACTGGATGAAGACTCGTATTACCGTTATCGGCTACCCGACGACAAGTTCTTCCCCTCTGGAAATTTATGCCTGAAGCTGGATATTCGATGGTGGGGCAGGGGGCTGCGGGGTACCTGGTCGGATGGGAAGCGGCAGCGTGTAGAAAACTGCCTGAACAAGTTTATCGCGGCTGCCTATAAGGCTGCGGCACAAAAGAAATCGGCGCGTATCAAGCGCGAGCGGGATGAGCGTGAAAGGGCAGAGCAGGAGCGAAGGCGAGAGATCCTCAGGCGACAAATTGAACAGGAACAAAAACGTGTGGATGCACTCACCGCACAAGCCAGGTTATGGCAGGAGGCGCAACAATTGCGTGCATACGTTCAGGCGACTCGGAGTGCGGGTTACTACTCGCTACCCGCCATTACGGGTGGCCGCAATATTGAAGAATGGTGTGCGTGGGCGCTGGAGCAGGCCAATCGCCTGGACCCGACTGTCTCCAGTTCTCCGTCGGTGCTGGACTACAAGGATCAATTCTATTGGTATTGATGAATTTCCTGGTTATTCTTTGGTGCTGGAATGGATGCTGACCACCATGCTTATAGTTGTAAATTCGTCCCGTTAAGCCTGCGGGAGTTTTGCGGGACTGAGTGCAGCACTGTTATGCACAGTGCTGCATTTTAGGCAACGGACGTTCCGATATTATGTTATAAAAAACAATTAGATAGGTCGTGTTTCCCGGGCTTTTAATCCGATGGTCGAAGGTTCGAATCCTTCACGACCCACCATACAAGCACAGGTGTTTAGCGGCCACATAATTAACACTTTTGGAACAAATGGGCTGTGACCGACTGGCTCCATCCTGTATTCTTCTTCAATAGAAAAAGCCAAGATCATTATCAATGAAGCTGATAATCCAGACACTGTCAGCGACTTCTCTGATGCCGACATACTGGATCCCGAACACTGTGCTCAGGTTGATCTTGCGGTTGCCAATGCGAATCCTGCCATACAGTGTTTTCCGGATTGTCATGAATCGGTATTCCACATATTTGTTATAAAGAAACCTGGATATGGAGCCCGGCATTTTTTAATTTATTTCACTGACTCTTCGCACCCATGCGGATCTGATAGGTAAAAGTTTCACAATATCCACCCTTTTTTCTCTTCGTCTACCATCTTCCCGATTGTGGGAAAATCGAAGATACTTCGTTTACGATCCAAGTCGGATTTGAGGAATGATTATGGAAAGCAATACTCTGCAGCACGAATTTGAACGAATTTCCCAGGCACGTCACCATGACCCTTTCAGCGTACTTGGCAAACACCGCGATCAAGGCCTTGACCTTGTCCGTGTCTTTATGCCGCAAGCGGATGAGGTCAAAATTGCAGAAGGTAATGTCCGACTGGAACGTATTCCCGACACCGACCTGTTCGAATGGCGTGGCACGCCGGGAACCGTGCCTGATCACTACCACCTGGTGTGGAATGATGTGGCGCAACATGAGCATATTGCGCATGACCCCTACAGTTTTCTGCCACAAATCCCGGACTTCGACCTGCACCTCTTCAGCGAAGGCAGGCATCGCCATGCCTACCGGATGTTGGGGGCCCATGTACATGCTGTCGATGAGGTAACCGGCGTCCTGTTTGCGGTCTGGGCGCCAAATGCGGAGCGTGTCAGCGTGGTGGGTGAGTTCAATCAGTGGGACGGGCGACGGCATCCGATGCGGGTGCGCGGTGGTAGCGGCGTCTGGGAACTGTTCATTCCTGACCTTGAAGCCGGGTGCCTCTACAAGTACGAAATCCGCAACAGGGAGAGCGGAGAAATCCTCCTGAAAACTGACCCATATGCCCAGTCCTTCGAGGTGAGGCCGCGGACAGCCTCCATCATTTCCGGTCCTGCTCAGTACGATTGGAACGACCGGGACTGGATGGAGCAGAGGACGTCACACGACTGGCAGCATACGCCCATGTCGGTCTACGAGGTGCATCTGGGTTCCTGGCAGCGGGGCCCGGAGGGTGAGTTTCTTAGCTACCGGCAACTGGCCGAGAGCCTGGTGAACTATGTCAAGGAAATGGGTTTTACACATATCGAACTGCTGCCTGTTACCGAACATCCCTACGACCCTTCCTGGGGTTATCAGGCTACCGGCTACTTCGCGCCGACCAGTCGTTACGGGACAGCCGACGACTTCCGCTTTTTTGTCGATGTATGTCACCAGAACGGGATAGGGGTGCTGCTCGACTGGGTGCCGGCACATTTTCCCAAGGATGCTCATGGTTTGGCCAGGTTCGACGGTACACCCCTCTACGAACATGCCGATCCGCGGCTCGGCGAACATCTCGACTGGTCCACACTGATCTACAACTTCGGCCGCAACGAGGTAAAGAACTTCCTGTTGTCGAGTGCGGTGTTCTGGCTGGAGGAACTGCACCTCGATGGTCTGCGGGTGGATGCCGTGGCTTCCATCCTCTATCTCGACTACTCGCGGGAAGAAGGTGGATGGGTGCCGAACAAGTACGGCGGGCGGGAGAACCTGGAGGCGCTGGATTTCCTGCGTGAACTGAATGTTGTGACGCATGAGGAGCAACCCGGTATTCTCATGATCGCCGAAGAGTCGACATCCTGGCCGCAGGTCAGTCGTCCCACCTGGACCGGCGGCCTGGGCTTCGATATGAAATGGAACATGGGCTGGATGAATGACACGCTGGAATACATGAGTGAAGACCCGCTCTACCGGCGATACCACCAGGGGAAATTGACCTTCAGCATGCTCTATGCCTTTACCGAAAACTTCATGCTGCCGTTCTCGCACGATGAAGTTGTGCATGGCAAGCAATCGATGCCCAACAAGATGCCCGGTGACGAGTGGCAGCGTTTTGCCAATCTGCGGGCGCTGTATACCTATATGTTCTGCCACCCGGGCAAGAAACTATTGTTCATGGGTACGGAATTCGGCCAGGGGCAGGAATGGGACAGCACCCGGGTTCTCGACTGGTATGTGCTTGAATACCCGTGTCACCAGGGGATACAACGCCTGGTGAAAAATCTGAACCAGCTCTACAAGGACCTTCCTGCGCTGCACCAGTATGACTTCGAGTGGCGTGGTTTCGAGTGGATTGACTGCAATGATGCAGACAATTCCGTCCTGAGTTTCATACGTCGCAGCGACGAGCAGTTTGTGATTGTGGCCGTCAATCTCACGCCACAGCCACACCATGGCTACCGCATCGGTGTACCGGAGGCGGGTAACTATCGCGAGATCTTCAATTCGGACTCGGAATTCTACAGCGGCAGTAACCTGGGTAACGGGGGAGGCGCGCTGGTCGCGGATGAGCTCTCCTGGATGAATCAGTCTTATTCTCTCAGTCTCACCCTGCCACCGCTGGCGGCTGTCATTCTGCAGTTGGAACATGCTATATGAATGGTGCCTCAACCGCAGTCTGGCCAGGGCAGCCCTTTCCGCTGGGTGCCAGCTGGGATGGTGAAGGTGTAAATTTCGCGCTGTTTTCCGAACATGCGGAAAGGGTAGAGCTGTGCCTGTTTGACCAGCAGGGCAGCCACGAGTCACGTATCCCCATGCAGTGGCAAACCGACCAGGTCTGGCATTGCTATCTGCCGGAAGCCAGACCGGGGCAGTTGTACGGATATCGGGTTCATGGACCCTATGACCCGGACAAGGGCCACCGCTTCAATCCTAACAAGCTGCTGCTGGATCCATATGCCAGGGATATCGTTGGCCAGGTAGACTGGAACGATGCGCTGTTCGGCTACACCATTGGCAAGACAAAGGACCTGCTCCCCGACCCCCGCAACAACGCCCACAGCGTTCCCAAATCACGGGTGATCGATAGCTCGTTCACCTGGGGGGACGACCAGCCGCTGCGCATACCCTGGCATGAAACCGTGATCTATGAGCTGCATGTCAGGGGATTCACCATCCAGCATCCGGATGTGCCGGAGTCCTACCGGGGCACTTACGCTGGACTGGGTTCCGAGCCGGTGATTCGGCACCTCAAGCAGCTGGGTGTCACAGCCGTGGAACTGATGCCGGTACACAGTTTTATCAGCGACCGTCATCTGGTGGAAAAGGGACTGAGTAATTACTGGGGCTACAATTCAATCGGTTATTTCGCTCCGCACACAGGCTATTCTGCCAGCGGCAGCATCAATGAGTTCAAGACCCTCGTCAAGCGGCTGCACAGCAATGGCATCGAAGTCATTCTGGATGTGGTTTACAACCATACGGCAGAAGGCAATCATCTTGGCCCCACGCTGTGCTTCCGTGGCATCGATAACGTTGCCTACTACCGGCTGGTTGCCGACCAGGCGCGCTATTACATGGACTACACCGGTTGTGGTAACAGCCTGAACATGATGCACCCGCGGGTGTTGCAGTTAATTATGGACAGCCTGCGTTACTGGGTACAGGAGATGCACGTTGACGGCTTCCGTTTTGACCTGGCCCCCACGCTCGCACGAGAACAACACGCCGTCGACCGCTTTGGCGCATTTCTGGATATCGTTCACCAGGACCCGGTGCTTTCACGTGTGAAATTGATTGCGGAACCCTGGGACCTGGGAGAAGGCGGTTATCAAGTCGGCAACTTCCCGGTCGGATGGACGGAGTGGAACAGCCGCTATCGAGACAGCATGCGTGCCTACTGGAAGGGGGAGGGCAGCCTCATTGGAGAACTGGCCTACCGCATGACCGGTTCCAGTGACCTGTATGAGCAGAGTGGTCGCCGTCCCTATGCGAGCATCAATTTCGTCACTTGCCATGACGGCTTCACCTTGAGCGATCTGGTCAGTTACAACGACAAGCACAATATCGAGAATCTCGAAGACAACCGTGACGGTGAAAAGAACAATCTGAGCTGGAATATGGGTGAGGAGGGCCCCGTTACCAGAAACCAGAACATCAACAATGCCCGCAGACAGCAGAAACGTAACTTCATCACCACGCTGCTGCTTTCCCAGGGCGTACCCATGTTGCTGGCAGGTGACGAAATGGGACGTACCCAGAAGGGCAACAATAACGCCTATTGTCAGGACAACGAGATCAGCTGGGTCAACTGGGACATTGACAGCCGCGATCGCGAATTTATGAAGTTCGTACGCAGCCTGATTCACCTGAGGAAAAAACATCCGGTATTTCGCCGGCGACATTTCTTCCAGGGTCGGCATATCAAGGGCGTGAACGTCAAGGATATTCTGTGGCTACGGCCGGATGGTGAAGAAATGACAGACAAGGAATGGAACATGTACCACGCACGCTGCCTGGGTCTGTTGTTACACGGCGATGCTATCGAGGAACACGATGAACGCGGTGGCAGGATTCAGGATAATACCTATCTATTGTTGCTCAATGCCAATGTAGACGCGATTGCATTTCGCATGCCGGAGCATGTGGGTATTGCCCGCTGGTGTGTTGATATTGACACTTGCTATGTGGACGGAGAACGCCCCGACCGTCGCACCTTCAATACCGGCGAAAGTTATCCTCTGCAGGGTCGTTCCGTAACGTTGCTACGTATAATGAAGGCCCCTCGCCAGGGTTTGGTCTTTTCCCACTACTCTGATGATTAAACAGTAAAAGAGTACAGTCCTCTGCTTGGTTTGGCATACAGGGATATTCTGTATGACAGGTGCTGTTCCAGCACAATGAATAGCTGCTGCAGATAAAATAGTGCTGAAATTACATCAGTGTCGTATGAGTGTTGGCCGTGATTGTATCCTCGAGCGTCACCACAGGAATGATCAGCAAATCACCTGCGATTATTTTACTTCCCTTCATGCGGTTGGCCCTGCGTATATCAGACACCGTCGTGCGGTACTGTTGCGCAATGGTGCTCAGGTTGTCGCCCAGGCGGATGCGATGGCGCACCGACTGAATGCGCTGATCCCGGGGCAGTTGGGCGAGGCGTGTGCGTAATATGTCTGCGACTGAGCTGGGGACGAGCAGTGTGTGTGTCCTGCCGGGTGGTGTTATTGAGAGGCCATAACCTGGATTCAGGCGTTGTAGTTCATCCAGGGGAACTCCAGTTAGCCGGGCGGCGACCTTGAGTTCAAGCTGTCCCTGAATATCGACAGTGCTGAAATAGTGGTTATATGAAAGCTGTGGTAGTGAAATGTTGTAGACATCCGGGTTTTCAATAATCGCCCGCAGGGCAATCAGCTTGGGGATATAGGATCGCGTTTCTGCCGGCAGTGCCAGGTGCCAGAAATCAAGCGGCTTGCCCGTATCGCGGTTGTGCCTGATGGCTCGCTGCACCCGTGTGCCGCCTGCATTGTAGGCTGCCAGGGCCAGATACCAGTCACCCTTAAAACGTTTTTGAAGCTTGCCCAGGTACTCAAGCGCGGCCGCGGTCGAGGCAATGACATCGCGTCGTCCGTCATACCACCCGTCCTGATTCAGTCCGAGGTAGTGAGCGGTCTCCGGCATGAACTGCCAGATTCCGGCCGCGCCGGCGGGTGAGGTGGCAAAGGGGTCAAAGGCGCTTTCGACAATCGGTAGCAGTGCCAGTTCGGCAGGCAGGCCATCCTGTTCGAGGCGGTTGAGTATATGGAACAGGTAGAGTTCACCACGTTGCAATATCTGTGCGAACAGGTGCGGGTGCTTGACGTATTCAGCAATGTAGCCGCGAATCTTATCCGGGTCTACTGACGGAAGAGCAAAACCAGTACGCATACGTGTCCATAAATCTGCAACGGGTATGGCATTGGCATCTGGTATTTCTGATGTGCTCTGAATTACGGCAGGCGTGGTGTTAACCGGTGACTGGTATGGGTAACAGTATTCATACATTACTGCAGGTAACGCTTGATAAGATTGCCACTGGCCGATCTCGTCTGTCACGCTGGTATTCGATTCGATATATTTGCTGGTCACCGATGCAGAGACAAGCATGGCCATACCCGGCATCCATAACCATTTTGTTTTTATTAGCAGGCGCACAATTCAGCAACTCCCGGTGGCTTGTATTTATTACTTTGTCCACCCTGATTATTAACTGTTACATCTGATGGCCTTCATAAGGACTTGCAGCATCCCGGGTGACGGCCTTACTTTGACTAGAATTTTAGTCGCATACACGGCCCATGTGTATTGTCCTAAGGTCGATAAAACACATAAATAACCCTGTAATATGCGTTGTTTATGGGAATGGATGGTTGCTTGGAGGTGGTGTGTTACTGCTTGCTGGAATTATATTGCAGCAGTATTTCTCAACCCTGATTAGACGTTACGCTAACGTCTGAACAAACTACTGAACATGTGGTGCTTAACTGATCAAAAATACGAGGGAGGGGGAATAAGAATTAACTGGTTGTGATTTATTGGAATCAACGGGGTCAGGATTAGTCCGAAATGACTACCTTTGGTTTATTCCGGCACGACAAACTCCGGCGGTGGTGGTGGGGGTGTTGGTGCGTTCAGGTGGACGATCAAGCGCCAGCCGGTTTGATCTTTTCGGTAAATGTTGGTGCCGTAAAATGATGGTGGGGGTGGCCTGTCAGTTGGTTGGGCCAGGATGGTTTCCTCTACCTGGTGGATGGCTATATCATCCGCTTCAATCCAGCCCAGGTGTGCGATTGCCAGTGACACGCCATGACCCTGTGAGAAGAGGTGGGTGAATACATCTGTCACGCCCTGGCGACTCTGGACCATAGGGTGCATGGGCAACAGACAACAAATGTCATCAGACTCTGCCCAAACGGAGAGCAGCTGCTTCAGGTTGCCTTCATCCAGTGCATCGTAAAAAGCATCTTCAGCTTCCTGGGGTGTATTGTATGTCTGGGTCATGTTATCTGTCCGGGTTAATCATGCAGTGGATGGTTGCACTGCCGGTGACTGGAATCAAGCGCCTGACGGTAAACTATCCAGAAAATCTACTCTATGTTGTAAGTTATTATCTTTGTCGTGACATCATTCCTGCCGTGATACAGGCACTCAAACCCGGTGGCCTTGTCTATTACCAGACCTTTATCCGGCAACGTGTTTCCGATCGAGGTCCGAAGCGAATGGAATCCAGGTTGGCTGACCAGGAACTGCTACACTTGTTCTCCGGGTTACAGGTTTTGTTCTATCGTGAAGAAGGCTGTGTTGGCAACGTGCAGAAAGGCATTAGAGATGAGGCGATGCTTGTCGGACGGAAAAAAGGCGCTTCAGGTCACACTTCTGGAACAAATGGATTTTGAGTCACTGGGCCCATCCATTACTACTTCTTTGATAAGTAGCCTGGATAGCTTCCCATGTAATTGCGTATTTACCCTGTTCCGCAAAGAAAATAAACATCTCGCCAATCAGGTGGTTGTTCCTGTTGTGATGCACACGTTATGCTTTCGCAACGCGATAAAAAAATCATGCCCCGGCCACAGATGGAGTCGGGTTATCTCAACACGAAGGTGAATTCTATGAAGTCTACAATTCTCGCAGCAACCATCCTGTTATCCCTGGCTGGCCCGGTATCGGTTTTGGCCGAAGCACCGGCGGTAACAGTAAAACCGTTCGTAGCCAAAGAGGTGCTCATCGATGTTGAATCAACTGCGCAGCAAGCGGTAGCTGAAACAACTGCAGCAGCAGAAGCACCTGTTGGCGAGTTGAGTGAACAGCAAGCAGTTGCGGAAACATTTTCTGCAGCCACTGCGTCCACGGGTGATCCAGCCGAACCGCAAGAGGTGTCTGCAGAACCTGCAGTAGCAACTATGCCGGTCACTTCAATGATTGAAGAACAGACGGCAACGGTAACACCACAGGAACAGGCTGCCGCCGACGCCGGAGCATCCGGCACGGTTACTCCAAGGCCACCCTGTCCGATGCAGGGCATGGGCAAGATGCGCAAGGGAATGGGGCATGGCGGCCACGGTCCGGGTTGCAGAAAGCCGGGCTGTGATCGTCATGGCGGGGGACAAGTGGACAAGCATGAACAGGTGGTGCGGCGTCTGGATATGATCGAGGCGCGTATAGCCAAGATCGAAGCGATGCTGGAAAGCCTGATGCAACGCTAGCTGCCTGCAAAACAGAGCCCGGATCCCGGCTTCGAATCGTGGCCCGTCTGTGGCAACACTGGTATCGCAGAGGGCAGCGAAATGACTGAACAGTGCAGGGTATTGATCCTGGGGTATGGTGAAATGGGCCATGCCATGGAGTATCTGCTTGGGGAACGGCAGCAACTGGACATCTGGGAGAAATATCCCCGGGACAACTTCCAGTCAGTGGTGCTTGAGGAGGCTGCGCCCCGTGCGGATATTGTGTTGTTTTGCCTGCCGGTCAGTCCGCACCGGGAGGTCGTTCAACGCATCGCACCACTCCTCAGGAAAACCTGTCTCTGTGTGAGTATTGCCAAGGGTCTCGACGAGGCAGGGCACAGCGCTGCACAAATCTTTGCCGAGGAGCTTGAGTCGCAGCAGGCTTACTGCCTGTTGTATGGCCCGATGATCTCCGAGGAAATCCGTGCCGGGCGTTACGCCTTCGCGCAACTGGGTTGTGCGGATATGAATTCATATAACAGGGTATGCGCGCTATATCAGGGTACGCCTCTTTATCTCGAGCATACGTCCGATATCACCGGGATCAGCTGGTCTGTCATCCTGAAAAATGTTTACGCCCTGGTGTTCGGCATGGCGGACGAGTTGCAGCTGGGTGATAACATGCGCGGCTATCTCGCAGTCGCCGCCTTGCGGGAACTGGACAGGATCGTACGTACAATGGGTGGACAGGCAGGCAGTCCTTACCACCTGGCCGGCCTTGGAGACCTGATCACGACGGCTACCAGTGAGGATTCGCATCACCATGCATTGGGCCGCATGCTGGCTAGGGAACAGGTCCAGGGTATCGAGGGGGAGGGCATCCATACGCTCGAGATGGTGAGCCGGCATCACTTGTTCAATGAAAAAGACTACCCGCTCTTTCAGTTGATACATGAACTTGTCAGGTCGCCGCAAGACGTACGTAACAGGATCGACGAATATTTACAGCAGGTTTATTCCCGGTGAGTTACCGCTGTATTGCCTTTGCCTGTTTGTTGCTGCCTGGCTTGTCGCCAGCAAACAATGATTATGAGCAACAGCACGCGATGGCGGTGAGTGCCTGTGAGGCTATCGACGCAAGGGAATACCAGTCAGGCCTGGCTCTGAACCCGGACGGCTATCGCTCCTACTATCTGCGATCGCAATGCTACCAGCAGGCCGCCATCAGGTTTCGCGATAGCGAACTGTGTGCAAAGGTCAGGCAACGTCGCGCCCTGTTCTCATCCAGCTGGGGTTATTCGAAGGCGAACTGCAAAAAACGTGTCGACGAGGAAATCGCCAAAGATCGCGAAGCCATTGTGCACATGAAACGAGACTATCAGCAGGGCCATGTGCGATTGTCCGATTTCCGCATTGAACGCAATGGTAATGGCCGCGATTTTGATATCATCCCTGCATTTACAGGTACGGGTGCGCGCGGCTACAAGCTGGTATTTGAAATCATTCGGGACGATTCCGGGGCGTCGCCGGTACTGCTTGATGCCTCCGGTTTCTATCTGGAGGGAAATACCAGCAACATCCGCGTCTATGTTCCGCAACAGGAGATACGCGACCGTTTTCCGGGATTTGCCCTGGATAAAATCTGGCAGGTGCGTGCAACGCTGATCTATAGCATAGGTACCGGTTCATACAACGGAAAATGGAGCAACGCCTTCATAGCGAGTCACTTCCCGGAAAACGCCCGGACGCAAACCCTGGTGAAGAAAATACGTTTTTGAGAAAAAGGAAAAAAAGACAAAATCTGTTTTTAATTTAAGGGATGTTCTGATTAAGCCAGTTTTTCGTCATTCCCGCGAAGGCGGGAATCCATAACGCGCTGAAAATAAACCACTGGATTCCGGGTCTCCGCTACGCTCCGTCCGAAATGACGAATTAACACGGGCTTCCTTTAACGCGGTTGTCGGTGGTCCTCCATCGATATCTGGATAGCCACAAGTTACGCCTGCTTTGCAGGGTAACTTGTGGCCGTCAGTGCAGGTCAGTCTAGTTGTAAAAAAGCACAGCCAGGCTACCGAAGTACGATTCGGGCATGAAGTAGACCTGGTCATTCTGGCGTCCGTCCCGGTAGTGGTGTCGGAGAGGGGTGTTATGGCTGTCATATCCATGTGGCCGATGTTTGTGGTGGCCTGTTTTGTGGCCGTGTTTGTAGTCCGTGCGGCAACTGTCACCGTAGCCATGGATATATCGATGATCGTAGTTACGGTAGTCGCTGCGTTGCTCGGTCTTGTGATAAGGCTTGCCATGGCCCTGCTGGTGATGTCCACGCCAGCCACGGTCGCCGCTATCAGCATTTACCATCAGCGGTGAACCCACCAGTCCCAGGGATAGCAAGGCAATCAGCGGCAACTTGTTTAATGTCTGTTTCAGTTTCATGGTTCATTCTCCATTGGGTTAAATTCAATCGGGATTATCCCGATGGCTGTAGCATAGAGCCGGGCAGGTGAATGAAAGCTGAACAGAACACGGGTGGCCGGAACCCCCGGGTAAGGAAAGGGTGCGGCCCGGTATGGTGACCGGGCCGTGTTTGCAGTGGCTCAGTAAGCGGGTGCGTCGGCCTCGTAGCTCAGGCCAAGCTTGCCGGCCTGTTCGCGAACAGCACGGTAGATCTTGTCATCCAGGGAGTCCCTGGCACCACCGTCTTCCTCTACCTTCTTCTCCAGGTAGGCCGAGCGCTCTTGCGTCAGTTCATTGATCTGGCGCTGGAGTGCGTCACGGCGTTCGGCCGTCTCGCTGATGATGGCAGCCTGCTCTTCCGGCGTCATGGTCTGCAGGGGCTCCGGCAACTGGTCCTTGTCGATACTGGAAAGGTCGACGCGGCCGCTGCTCACTTCCTCAACCAGTTCCCCCTCACCGAGGAAGTTGGCAGTGCCGCTCTTCGATGCATTGAATGCCGCCCGTCGGGCCCTCGATTCGACCGATGAGGCTGCATGCAACTTGTCAGCTGCCTTCATCTTGCGGCGTTGTTTTTCCTTGTCCTCCTCGCTGCCGTAATACAGGCGGGTGTCATCCAGCTTTTCAGACAACCTGGCGATTTTCTCGTCAAAGGGTGTGGCGATCGCCACGGCACTGCCGGCCTGTTCTACCTGGAAGTAGTGACCCTCCCCGAGTTCGGCTATCTGCTTCCAGGCCGGGGTGGTGCTGCCCATCTGGCCGCACTGGATGGCATTGATCACAATGCCTTTGTCTTTTGCCGCACTGAGTGTCACCGGGTATTTGACGTCGTCCTGGTAATCCATGTGCGGTGGTGCATCACCGACCAGGAACACCGCCTTGTAGGTGCTGCTATCCTGACTCCAGGAAAGTTTGTGGACGGCGTCATACAGCGCCTGGTTAACGCTTTCCGGTCCATCACCGCCGCCGTCGGCCTGAAAATCCATCAGGGTGGCATACATGGAATCCAGGTCACTGGACAGGTCCACCACTCGGGTGACATAGGCATCACCCCGGTCACGGTAGGCGACCAGTCCCATCCTGATTTCGGGAGCGGATTGCGCCGAGGCCATGGTGGTGGCGATGGACCAGATCTTATCCTTGGCGGCCTGGATCAGACCTCCCATGCTGCCGGTAGTATCCAGTACGAACACCACGTCAATGCGCGACTGGTCATTGACCCCTGCATTGATAACCGGCGGGTGGGATGGCGGCAGGGCGACCGGGGTAATACCGCTGACGCTCTGGACGGCGGGAAAGAATGCAACCGTGGTTGCGGTAAAGGCAAACAATACCAGTGCAATAAGTTTCGATTTCATTTTAGTCTCTCCTTCAAGGTTCAATGATTGGATGAAAGTTTGCGTACCGCGGCCTCTGCGACGCGGTAGGCGTGTTGAAAACGGTCCTCGCGTGCGTGACTGACCTGACCGCTGCCATGTTTGCGTTGGATACTTTTCGGGATGAAGACAAACAGCGCCTGCACCAGGAAAAAGCACCAGATGCCAAGAAACACACTGCCTGTACGAGTGACGGCCCAGATGGCTGCAGCCAGGCTCAGGCCATTCAGTCCCAGGTCGGCGAGCGCAGACAGCGCGCTGGCATAGAAGTACAAAGAGCGGATGAGCCAGAGGCTGCCAAGGTGCACGCACACGTACAGCAGCAGGGGAGGGTGTGTGAACCAGAGCACGGCCGTCATCACTGCCCAGGCGGCGACGGCGGTGATGCGGCCAACACGTTCAGGGCTGCGGCTCAGCAGATAGACCATGTAGGCGAGACCGATGCCGGCGATCAGCAGGCGCAGCACCGGGACGCCGGGAAGTACTACCTGCATGGCGGTGTATAACATACTGCCAATAAGGCTTGCGGCCAGCGCGACGCTGACACCTTCAAGAAATGTGGGCTGTTTCATGACCGCCTCCTTTGCTGTTTTTCACGCAGCAAGGCCACCTCCACGTCCTCGTCGCGTACCGTGATGTCCGGGATTGTCCAGTTGTCTGCAGGTCGGGTACGGGCAGTTTCCTCGGCCAGCAGTTCGGCCTTCTGCCGCATGCTTTCGAGTCGCGCCCGGTTTTCCCTGAGTCGCGTGTCGAGATCATCGAGCGTTTCCTGCAGTGCCTGACGTTTGCGGGCCAGACCTTTGCAATACTGTTGTGTTTCCAGCTTGCGTTTGATCGATGCGCGGGCAAGGTCGTCATTCCCGGAGTCAAAACAGATGTCGAGTTGCTCATCGAGCTCTTGCAGTGTTTGTTCGAGGTCGGTTTCGCGGGCAGTGAGCTGCCCCTGTTCATGCTTCAGGATCCTGCTGCGCTGCTCATCGCTGGCCAGTTCCTCTTCCATCTCGCGTACCGCTTGCCGCAGCAGAACCTCGGGTTCCTCGATACGGTCGAGTACGGCATGGAAATCGGCCTGGAACAGTCGTGAGACACGTGTGATAAGTGCCATGGTAGTTACCTCCTGCAGTTAATTTTTGGGTGGTGAGTTCAGTCTAGGCAGGAGGGCGGGGTGCTTGTAGACAGGCTTTGGTAAAAACTGTGACACCGGATTTACAAAAGATTTACATGCCGCGATGCGAGTGAGCTGGTAGGCTGTGAATAATCACTGGGCACAAGACAAGTGCCGGCGGGTATAACGCATCATGCAACGCAAGATCCGACTCCTGATTGTTGAAGACGAAGAGGCCATCCGTACCGGGCTGATGGATGTGTTTGTCTATCACGGTTATGACGTGGACTTCGCGGCCGACGGATCGCAGGGCCTGGACAAGGCGCTGAGCGGTCGCTTCGACCTGGTCCTGCTGGATGTGATGTTGCCGGGTATGGACGGTTTTGAAATCTGCAACCGCATCCGCGCACAGGATCGCGACCAGCCGGTCATCATGCTGACCGCCAAGGGTACAGACGAGGACATCATCCAGGGTTTGTCACTGGGGGCAGACGATTACGTCGCCAAGCCGTTCTCGGTCGCCCAGCTGGTGCTGCGGGTGCAGGCCGTGCTGCGACGCTCACGCATCGGTGCCGAAAATGAAACCACGATCAGGCTGGGTGAAGATGTCGAGATCGATTGCCGTAATCTCCTTGGCAAACGCAATGACGAGACGTTGTCATTTACGCGTCGCGAGGTAGAGCTGCTGCAGTACCTGCAGAGGAATTCCGAGCGCCCGGTTCCCCGTGACGAGTTGCTCGCAAAGGTCTGGGGTTATGCCAGGAATCTCGATATTGAAACCCGCACCGTCGATATTCACATCGCGAAGTTGCGGCGCAAGATCGAACCGGACCCGGTGCAACCGCGTTACCTTGTCACGGTGCGCGGTGCCGGCTATCGCCTGATAGTGGAATGAACTGAATCGGAATATCGAGCGATTATGTTGCGCAGCTCACTCACAGGACTGGACCGGAAAAAATTGCGGCTGTGGCTGGTGGTGTTCTTTCTTGCCCTGGCGATTCCGACCGGGATTCTCGTCTACCAGGCATACAGCCAGTTGAAGTGGGAGGCATTTCACCAGTACCGGGTACTGGCCGGGGAACTGACCGAGCGCATTGATAGCCGTATCGTGCAGCTGATCAATGCCGAGGAGGCGCGCTCGTTTGCCGATTATGCCTTCCTCACGGTTGCGGGCGATCCAGCGGCCAACTTTCTGCAGCGCTCGCCGCTGTCGGCTTATCCGCCGCGGTCGTCTTTTCCCGGCCTGGTCGGTTATTTTCAGGTCGACAGCGACGGTGCATTTACGACGCCGCTGGTGCCGCCGGCGGGGACAGTGGCTTCGAGCTATGGTCTTTCTGCATCGGAACTGGATCAACGGCTGGTCCTGCAGCAGCGCATCGGGCAGATCCTCAGTCGCAACAGCCTGGTGCAGGAACGCGAGACAGGCAGGCCTGTTGCTACGGCTGCACTGCAGGAAAAGGCAACGCGCCGCGACAAGCTGGAAGGTGCGGTTGCCCCTGTGACCAGTGGTGACAGGGACGCGGTGGAGCAACTGACAATGGATGACAGTGCCGTCCCGTTGGACGAGGAGATGGCGGGGCAGGCCGCCTTCGACCGTCTCAATACGACCGCCACCCCACGGGAGAAGGAGAAGAAACAGCAGGCTGCCAGTACGCTCGGCCGCATCGAGGACCTGAAACTGGATGATCGCTATGAGGCCGAGGCAGCTGAAGAAGTGCAGCGCCAGGCCACGGGTGCCAGGTCCTCCGTCGCCGCCAAGCGTGTGCGCAAGGAGCTCAGTGCCTTGCCGGAACCGACGGTTGAATCAGGTGTCGCCTTCTTCGAAGGTGCTCGCGAGGCCGATGCCCCGGCAGTGGATGCATCCCGGCTACAAAACGAAATCCATATCCGTACCTTCGAGAGCGAGATCGACCCGTTCGAGTTCAGCCTGCTCGACAGTGGCCATTTTGTACTGTTCCGCAAGGTCTGGCGTGATGGACAGCGTTACATACAGGGCGCATTGATCGAACAGCAGCCGTTTGTTGAGGGCCTGATCGAAACGATGTTCCTCGAGACTGCACTGTCGACCATGAGCGACCTGCTGGTGGCCTGGCGGGGAGATGTGTTCTCGGCCTTCAGCGGGCGCGCAGCGCGCGAGTATCTGTCAAGCGCCGAGGAGTTGCGCGGGACGCTGCTCTACCAGGCGCGCCTGTCAGCGCCACTGGGTGATCTGGAACTGATTCTGAGCGTCACCCGTCTGCCTGTGGGTGCCGGTAGCCGTGTGATTACCTGGCTTGCCGGGATCCTGCTGCTGGTGCTGTGTGGCGGCTTTTATTTGATGTACCGGCTGGGGGCGGGACAAATCGACCTCACGCGACAGCAGCAGGATTTCGTTTCCGCCGTCAGTCACGAACTGAAAACCCCGCTCACCTCTATCCGCATGTACGGTGAAATGCTGCGCGAGGGTTGGGCCTCCGAGGAAAAGAAAAAAACCTACTACGATTACATCTTTGAAGAAAGCGAGCGCCTGTCACGCCTGATCACCAATGTTCTGCAGCTGGCGCGCATGACCCGTAATCACCTGCAGGTGGAGACGAAACCCCTCACCGTGGCGGAGCTGATGGATGACCTCCGCTCCAGGGTTTCCTCGCAGGTCGAACGCGCGGGGTTCGAATTGAATATGACGTGCGAGCCTGACGCGGAGCCGGCCATCATCCAGGTCGATGCGGATGGATTTGCCCAGATCTTCATCAATCTGGTGGACAACGCCATCAAGTTCTCCGCCGCTGCGGAACAGAAAGTCATTGATATCGGCTGTCAGCGGTTGCGTGACGGCAGTGTGCAGTTCAGCGTGCGGGATTACGGCCCCGGCGTACCCGCCGACCAGATGAAAAAGATCTTCAGGCTGTTCTACCGTTCGGAAAACGAGCTCACCCGCGAGACCGTCGGTACGGGTATCGGCCTGGCGCTGGTGCATCAGCTGACACGGGCCATGGGTGGTCAGGTGGATGTCGTCAGTTGCGAACCCGGTGCAGAGTTCCGGGTAACCATGAGCGCACGTTAAAGCTGGCAGCGTCGCGATGAAAGAGCAGAGCGTTCACGCGGGCTTGCAAAGAAAACCGCGCCCCTCAGGGCGCGGCAAACACTTGAGGTGACCTTGTTTAATAGTCCCATTCACCATGTTTCGCCTTCCAGGCCGTCAGCATCAGCTTGATACGGTAACCATGGCTTTCGACCGTTGAGCCGACAACGATGGCGGCCATACCCAGCAGGGCAAGACTGGCCCAGCTGCCCAGGTGGAAGATCAGGATGGCATAGTAAAGTTGATAGATCAGTCCCACGCTCATCATGACCATGCCACCGCCAAAAACAGTGCGTTGTTGTCTCATGTAACCGAATACAGCCACTGCGATACCGATGACCGTGCTCATTACCGCGGTCAATACACCGTCAAGGATGAGCATATTTGACAGCACAGCGACGCTAAGTACAGTGACGGAAAGCGTTCTGTACAGTGCCGCGCCTTGCCGGGCTCGCAGGGAGACCTCATAGATCAGACTCGCAGTTGCAAGCGCCGCGATGGGTAGCACCAGTTCGGTGGCCAGGTAGCCATTCTCGGCCAGGGTGGCGCCAAGGCCTGTGCCAAACCCCAGCGCAGGCAACACCGACAGGCCCTCGACCAGGCTGCGAATCTCGGCAGAGTTTTCCAGGCGAATACTGATCTGGCGCAAGGCGAAGAATACCGTCAATGCCAGTACCGTCAGCAAAAACAGCTCCGGCGAATACAGCCAGATGCTTCGACCCAGCAGCACTGCCATGGGTAAATACTGCAGCACCAGTGCCATCATCCCTTCATTGGTTTTGGCGGAAATATTCTGTCGTGCAGCATTTCTGCTGACCATGAGTACCAGCAGGCTCAGTCCGATCACCAGGTAACCGACCAGATGCGGATTGCGCAGTGGGATCAACAGCGCGGCGTTACTGATCAGGTAGAGCGCAGCCAGCTTGCTGGACATGCTGCGCGAAAGTACCCGGAAACCGAGCAACACGACGGGTAGCAATACAGCCATGGCTACGGCAGTGATTACCAGCGCCGTGGACAGGCTGCCTACTTTCCAGGCGACATAACCGGGATAGTTCAGGGCCAATCCTGCCGCGCTTTGGGAATAGATAAATGCCCCCAGGATAGCGAAATTTGCCGCAACAGAGACGAGTGCCAGTGTCAGCAGCAAGCGTGCCCCCTTGCCCTCCTTGAGCCAGTGGCCGCTGGCCAGGCCGATGGCGGCCATGGCGCCGGTATGACCGAGCATGAGGAGATAGCGAAAAACATCGCCGCCACTCTGCCAGCCCTTGACCAGAAAACTGTACATGGCAACCAGCAGTGCGGTGGTACCCAGTATGCGTAACAGGCTGGGTAACCTCTTCATCAGTTCCGAGCTGTCTTGATCATCGACAGTGTCGATACTCGTGTTCCAGGTTTTGAGTTCTGTGCTCATGGCGTTACTCCTTTGTCTGCAGTGCTGCCAGTTCATCGCGCAGCGCCTGTTCGTTTTCCGAGTGGGTGAATTCGCGATCCAGCGGATCCAGCAGGTCATCGCTCTCCCCCATCATCTCTTCCTCGAGGATCTTGACCTCCCAGCGATCGAAGCTGTCCTCCACCTGTTGCAAGGACTCATCACCGCCCTGGTTGGCCGCATGCAGGGCCTCAGCAGTCGATTGACGGGCGCGCATGAGGGTGTGTTTCTGACCCATCTCCGCGAGGCGTTCCTCGCCTTCCTGCACACCGCGCGCCAGCTTCTCGGCAGTCAGTTGATAGTGTTGCTGGCCTTGCTCCAGCTTTTCAGCTTGCCGGCGACACTGCAGGCGACGGCGGACACACTCCAGTGCCTTGGCCTCATCGGTGCTGGCAGCTTCCAGCGCGCGCTCTCCCCAGAGCTGTTCGTCTTTGCGGCGTTGCTGGATTTGCCTGTTGAGATTGGCCTCCTGGCGATGTACCTGTGCCAGTCTCACTTTCGCGGTGGCCACTTTCCTGCGCAGCTCGGCGAGCGTGGCCTGGATGACCGCATCATTGTTTTCGATTTCCCCGACGACCCGGTCGATGTTTGATACCAGCGTTGCAGATAAACGTTTGATGATGGACATGACGCCTTCCCTCCATAGTTTTTTGATTCGACATGTAAACTATGAGTCGGAGACGCGTAAAAATAAACTTAAATAACAATAGTATTGTTTTAATGCTCATAAAGTATTAAATATATATACTATAATTACAGTCAAACAAGAGGTTCTCCCATGGCTCAGGCACAGGCCGTTATCACCACCCTGAAGCAGGCCCTCAAGGCGGCACGTCTCACCTATGCGGATGTTGCCCGGGGGCTGGGCATGAGTGAGGCCAACGTTAAACGCATGTTTGCTTCGGGGCACTTCAGGCTTGATCGGCTGGAAGCGGTCTGCGAACTCATGCACATGGATCTGACCGAACTGTTCCAGCTGGTTGAGGCATCCCGCCAGCGCATCACCCAACTGCTAGAGGAGCAGGAACGCGAACTGGTGGCCGATGTGAAGCTGCTGCTGGTTGCCGTCTCGGTGCGCAATCACCTCAGCTATGAAGAGATCGTTCGTAACTACATGATCACGGAAAGCGAGTGTATACACTGCCTCGCCAAACTGGATCGATTGCATATCATTGAGCTGCTGCCGCGCAACAGAATCAAGCTACGCATTGATGAAAACTTCAGCTGGCTGCCCAATGGTCCCATAGAACGTTTCTTTGAGCGCGAAGTGCAAAGCCAGTTTCTGAAATCGGGATTCAACAGTGCAGGCAGTCTGCGTGTTTTTATACCCGGTTTGCTGAGCGAGCGCTCTCAAGATGCGTTTACCCGTAAGCTGCTGGCACTGGCCAAGGAGTTCAATGAACTTCATCGCCAGGACAGTGATCTTCCCCTGGGAAAGCGCCGCAGTATAGGCCTGCTGCTGGCCATGAGGGAATGGGAATTTGCAGCCTTCAGGCCATTCTCGCGTCGCTTGAATATCTAGAGGTTGTTACAGATATATTTTTCGACAGTCCGCTAGGGCAGGAGGGTGATCAGGTTGTTAGCGGTTTTCTCGACGATTATTCTGAAGGTCACGGGTTTCTCGCTACCGGTGTCCCAGGAGTAGCTCATTTCCTCGGTGCCTTCCCAGGCGATGGTGCCATCTGTGCTATCCCAGATCTGGAAAAATATCCGGATATTCGCCTCCTTGGTTTGCAGTAGTCGAAAGCCGAAAAGATTGAAGCGCGCCTTTGAATTCTGGCTGAAATCGGAGAGTTTCAGCTGTGCAAGATAACGTGTCCCGGTCACTTTACCGACTTTTTCCAGCAGATCATGCTTGAAAACGCCGGTGTCACGATAGTCGACATACATGAGCTTGTAGTCTTCAGTCATGTCCGCGACGTTGATGGCGCTGATGGTCTCCGGCAGGGTGACGAGACGGATATCGGGGCGACTTTCCTGCATGGCATTCGCGAAGGCAAATGCCAGTGTTTGCTTGTCTTCTTCCTGTCCTGTGACCGTGGAGGGGGTGATGAAGGCCAGGCCGTAGTTCTCCAGATCATTTTTATCCAGGGAAAAATCCTCATGATCGGCAGTCGAGTGGACCTGGTCGATCGAGCAGCCAGGCAGCAGACTGGCTGCCAGCAGGATATAAACCAGCCAGGAAATGTTGCGTATGAGTAATGTCATTGGGTACCGTTCTCTGAAATCAGGTGTTCACTGTTACATTTTTAATAATACATCAATTAACCGTTGGGCGGTTGAAGATTCGGGCGTCCAGAGCAAGACAAACCGCTTGATTCACGAGTGCAAGTATCACAGGCCAGCAGAAACACCTGATGAAAAAAAAGGCGGCTGGCTTTGAAGCAGCCGCCCTGGTTTGGAGGGACTTCAATGAAAAAGTTACTACACACGTCGATAGGAGTGGGGACGACGTGACAGGTTTATAGTAACCAAGCGATCTTGAACTTTCATTAAAATCCGCTGCGGCATAGTGTCGCATGGTCAGAAAATTGATCTCTAAAAACAGAAACGGGGGCGGCTCGCGAGAGCCGCCCCCTTGGCTTTTCTGGTTGTAAGGGTTACTTACTGAGCAGCAGCAGGTGCTGCCGGGGCAGCCTGCGGTGCGGGCGGGGCGCCGTACGGCGCATAACCATAAGGCGCACCATAACCATAAGGCGCACCATAGCCATACGGACCGTAACCGTAGCCATCATAGCCATAGTAGTCGCCATAGCCACGGCCATAACCACGACCATAACCATGGCCACGGCCACTACCGCTGCCGTACATGTTGAAGCCGAAGTCGCCGTCGCCAAAGAAATCACCGAGGCCATCGCCCCAGCCATCACCCCAGCCGTCGTTGTAACCACGGTTGCCCCAAGGACCCCAGCCACCCCAGGCAGAAGCGGCAGTTGAAGCGACAATCAAAGTCGCAGCAGTCAGTGCTGTAGCAATCTTTTTCATCGTGTTTCTCCAGGATAAAAGTAAAGTTTCTTTTAGAAAGTGCTTTCTAAAGGGTATCTATTTACAACGGTTTAATAATATAAGCAGATACTTAAATTAGTCAAGTGGCCGTACAATTAATTTATTAATGAAGACATAAAACGGGCATATAAAAAAGCCTTCTTTCCGGGGCCACAGTTCTAGCTTCAATATGACAGGGTCAAACTATAAATAACGTGCCAGTAAGCCCATCTCGAAATCCTGTCTGTCGAGTGGAATCTGTACCCGATAGCCGCCGCCCGGGGCTTCATTCATGGGGGTGCCGTCCATGTCGAGCATGGTTTCCAGGCGGAACGTGTGATTGCCTCCCGGCAGTATCAGTTCCAGTTCGTCACCCACGGAAAACTTGTTCTTTACGTCAATATGGGCCATGCCGCTCTCGCGGTTGTAACCGGTCAGACCGCCAACGAATTGCTGCTGGAGGCTGTTCGAATGGTTCAGCAAATAATTCTGGTAATCCTGATCGGGGTGGCGTTGCAGGAAGCCATCGGTGTAACCGCGGTTTGCCAGGTTCTCCAGTGAACCCAGCAGCTGTGCATTGAACGGTCGGCCGGCCTCGGCATCATCGATGGCCTGACGGTAAACCTGGGCAGTGCGTGCAACGTAATAATGCGACTTGGTGCGACCCTCGATCTTTAGGCTCTTGACGCCGATATTGACCAGCCGCTCAACATGCTCCAGGGCCCTCAGGTCCTTGGAGTTCATGATGTAGGTACCGTGTTCGTCTTCCTCGATCGGCATCTGGGTGCCGGGACGGCTGCTTTCCTCCAGCAGGTAAACCTGTTCACCGGGTGCGGACGCCACGGTAGCGACTGCCTGTATATCACCACTGCTGTCGACAGTGGCGGCTTTTACCTGGTAATCCCAGCGACATGAATTGGTACAGGTGCCCTGGTTGGCGTCGCGATGATTGAAATACCCGGACAGCAGACAGCGGCCGGAATAGGCGATGCACAGTGCGCCATGCACGAACACCTCCAGCTCCATGTCGGGACATTCCTGGCGGATTTCCTCAATCTGGTCCAGTGAAAGCTCGCGCGACAGGATGATGCGCGTAATCCCCTGTTGTTGCCAGAAGCGCACACTGGCGTAGTTCATGGTATTGGCCTGCACCGACAGGTGTATGGCGGTGTCGGGCCAGCGCTCGCGGACCATCAGGATGAGCCCAGGGTCGGCCATGATGAGCGCGTCCGGCGCCAGCTCCATGACGGGTTCCATGTCCCTGATGAAGGTCTTTATCTTTGCGTTATGGGGCAGGGCGTTACTGGCGAGGTAAAACTGCTTGCCGGCGTCGTGGACTACGCGGATGCCGGTGGCAAGGTTCTCCAGCTTGTGAAAATCGTTGTTGCGCACCCGCAGGCTGTAGCGCGGCATGCCGGCATACACGGCATCGGCACCGTAGGCGATGGCATAGCGCAGATTCTTCAGGTTGCCGGCCGGGGCCAGTAATTCAGTCGTATTCATGGGGGCAGGTCGCAGGGCGTCATTAATAAACACCGTTTATTATACTGAGCGTTTTGCGTTCCCGGTCAAGCGACCTGTCAGAACCCCCAAATTAACGGCACCAGGCCGACGCTTACCAGACCCACCAGCAGGGTCAGGGGCAAGCCGATCCGCACGAAGTCCGCGAACCGGTAACCGCCCGCGTTGTACACCATCAGATTGGTCTGGTAGCCGATCGGCGTGGCAAAACTGGCTGACGCGGCCACCATGATGGTGATGGCAAACGGCAAGACGTCCACGTTCATGTGATGGGCCGCCGACAGGGCAATGGGAAATGCCAGCACCGCCGCGACATTGTTGGTGGCGATGGCGGTCAGCAGCGCGGTGGCGATGAACACCAGCACCAGTGTGGCCCAGGGATTGCCGCCTGCCAGGCTGATGATGCCGTCCGCGAGCACCCCGGCTGCGCCACTCTTTTGCAACGCTGCGCCCACGCCGAATGAGGTGGCGATGACCACCAGTACCTGCCAGTCCGGCGCCTGTCGTGCCACACGGCCACTGGTGCAACCTGACACGATCATCAGACCGGCAGCCACCAGGGCCGCTTCCAGCATGCTCAGCAAGCCACTCGCTGCCAGTGCCACCATGCCAATGATGATCGCCAGCGCCATTGGGGCACCCTTGTGATTGGGTGGATGGAACCCACCGACCTCACTCACCAGCAGGAAGTCCCGTGACCTGCCTTGCTGATCAATGAAATCAGGGCGCGCCTCAAGCAGCAGGGTGTCACCCGCCCGCAGCACCATGTCACCAATCTTGCCGCGCAGGCGTTCACCGTTACGGGCGAGTGCGATGATGACCGCGTGATAGCGTGTGCGGAAACGACCTTCGCACACGCTCTTGCCCACCAGCGGGCAGGTGTCCGACAACACCGCCTCGAAAAAGCTGCGGTCCTTGCGCGCACCTTCCAGCTTCATCACCTGGTCTGTCGCGGGCACCAGGCCACGTATGCGATGCAGGTCAACCACCGATTCGATAGCGCCCACGAAAATCAGCCGATCATTGGCCTCGAGGCGTTCACGCGGTTCCACTGCCGGCAGAATGGCGTCGTCGCGTTCAATCTCGGCCAGAAACAGGCCGGGCAGGGAACGCAGTCCTGCTTTCTCAATACAACAACCTTCCAGTGGGCTGCCCTCCTGCACCATCATCTCCGCGGTGTACTCGCGCATGCCGTCGCTGTGTACCAGTGGCTCCTTGCGGTCGGGCAACAGCCGCCCGCTGAACAGCAGCACGAACAGCAATACACTCACGCTGATGGGTACACCGATCCACGCCAGATCGAACATCCCCAGGCCGGGCAAACCGAGCTGGTCGATTAGCAGACCGTTGACCACCAGGTTGGTACTGGTGCCGATCAGGGTGCAGGTGCCGCCCACGATGCTTGCGTAACTCAGTGGAATGAGCAGTTTCGACAGACTCAGCTTGTTTCGCCGGGCCCACACCTTGACCGCCGGCACGAACACGGCCACCACCGGCGTGTTGTTGAGAAAGGCACTGAGGACGGCGGCTGGCGCCATCAGCCGCATCTGTGCCTGGCGTGTGTTGCGTGGCTGGCCGAGGATATGCTGTACGATCCAGCCGACGGCCCCGGTTTCGGTCAGTCCGCTGACCACGATATAGAGCACGGCCACCGTCAGCATGCCCTGGTTGGCGAACCCGGCCAGCGCCTCCTCGGGCAACAGCACGCCGGACACGAGCAACACGGTGAGTCCGGCTGACATGATGATGTCGGGCGAGACCCGGGTAAATGCCATCATGGCGAAACATCCCGCCACCACAGACAATGTCAACCAGGCTTCCCAAACCATGTGTTAGATCCGATGCTGCAAGAAGCAGGCTAGCGAACCCCGACCAGGACCGAAAACTGGTAGGGCTCGAGCACCAGCTGATGTGTTGCGGTAACGGTCTTGCCGGCAATGATATCGGTGAACGTCTTGCGCATGCCCAGTTGCCTCAAGCGCGTACCGGAAATCGCCTGGTCCGCATCTGAAAAGTTGCCCAGCACCAGCACACTCTGTTCGCTATGATGCCGGAAATAGCCGAACACGTGGTCATTGCCAAGGTCCGCGATCTCTGTCTCGGCGCGGGTGAAGGCGAGATTCTGCTGGCGCAACTGCACCAGCCTCAGCAGTCCATGGAACAGCTGCCCGGCCACCGAGTCGGTGTTGTCACGCTGTGCCGCGATGTCCCAGTCGAATGCGGGACGGTGTATCCAGCGTGTATCACCGACCTTTTCAGGCGCGTCACTGTAACTGTAATCATTCAACAGCCCCAGTTCATCGCCGAGGTAGATCAGCGGGATGCCCCCGATGGTGAAGATGATACCGTGCAGCAGGATCAACCGGCGTATTGCCAGTTCCCGTTCCCTGGGGTCATTTTCATCAAGGGCCTTTTCCAGACCTGTGAGTGAGGCAGCGGTGCCGGAGACGCGCGCATCGCCCGTGGCAGGGTCTTCCTGAAATGGCAGGCCGCGCGCAAAACTGCCGGGGAAGCGTCCGATGAAGAAATCGCTGAGAAAGCGGCGATGATCACGGGGATTGATGTTGAGTTCACGGGCGTCATCGTCGGAGAACACCCAGCCGATATCATCATGGCAGCGAACGTAGTTGACCCAGCTGCATCCCGACGGTACCGCGAAGCGTTTCTGCATGGCATGGCGCAGCAGGCGCGTCTCCCGGGCGGCGAGACTGTCCCACAACAGTGCCATCAGTTGCGGGTTATATGAAAGCGGGCATTCTCCCTCGCCAATATATCGGGCAACTTCATCCGGGTGCACGATCGCCTCGGACTTGAACACCATGGCCGGTGCCGCGATGCGCACCACGGCATTGAACGCCTGGATCAGCTGGTGCGCCTCCGGCAGATTCTCGCAGCTCGTTCCCAGGCGCTTCCAGATGAAGGCCACGGCATCGAGACGCAGCACCTCGATGCCCTGGTTTGCCAGGAACAGCATTTCTTCGGCCATGTGATTGAAGACTGCGGGATTTTCATAGTTCAGGTCCCACTGGTAGTTGTGAAACGTGGTCCATACCCATTTGCGAATCCGGCTTCGATAGGTAAAGCAACCGGGGTGCTCGTCCGGGAACACGGACTTGACCGTTTGTTCGAACGCATCCGGCTGCTGGCGGTCAGGGAACATGCGGTAGTAATCCTGGCAGTCGGCATCACCGGCAAGTGCCCGTTTTGCCCACTCGTGTTCATCGGAGGTGTGATTGAAGACAAAGTCCACCACCAGGCTGATGCCATGATGCCGCAACTCGGTGGCCAGTTCCGCCAGTTCTTCCATGGTGCCGAGTGCGGGATTCACCTCGCGGTAGCTGGAGACGGCGTAGCCGCCATCGTTGTCGCCCTGCGGGGTCTTGAACAGGGGCATCAGGTGCAAATAGGTGATGCCGAGTTCCGTGAAGTAGGGCACGCGTGCGCGCAGCCCGGCGAGGTCACCTGAAAACAGATCCACATAGCACATGGCACCCACCATGCGGTTGGACTGAAACCAGTGCGGATCCGCTTCTCTGGAGGCATCCAGCGCCTTGAGTTCATCGGACCTTTCCAGCCACATTTCCGTGGCGGTGCTGAGGATGTTATCCAGGTGGTAGAAAAAGTCGTAGTGGTGCCCGTAGAGCCTGTATAACAGGCCAAACAGGCGCGGGAAGTGCGCATACACCCGTTGCAGGTAACCCTGCCACTGGTCGGCTTCAACCCTGGCGGCGAAGCGCGCTTCCAGCCGCGGCAGCAGTCGAGCCAGCGAGGCCCTGGTGTGCCGGTCGAGCCAGGCCGAGTTATCAATGTGTTGCATTTGCCTAGTTTAATCGAACGGTCATGCCTGCGCAGCAGCTATGTACACGTCGCCGGGCATCAAGGGACACTTGAAGACCGGGGCAGTCGTCCAACAGGGTCTGGTGGATGAAATCAGGTATACTCTTCGACTGAACTCCGCTGCTTGACACCGTGCCTGACCCAGACCTTTTTATCTCCCTGCTGACCATCGAACTGCTGGTTCCGTGGGCCCGCTCCCTGAAAGACAAGCGCAGTGCCGTGCGCGGCCTGAAGGATCGTCTGCGCTCCCGCTTCAATGCCTCGGTTGCCGAGGTGGGCTATCAGGACAAATGGCAACGCGCGGTCCTGGCCGTTTGTGTCCTGGGTAATGACAAACGGCAGCTGGAATCGGATATGAGCAGGGTCCGTCAGTTGTGTGAAGAGGCACAGGATCTGCAGATTGCTGATATGCATCAGCAATGGCTGTGATAGAACACATCGGGGAAATTAAAAATGCAGCCCATTGTCTCCATAGCAAACCTGTCCAAGACCTACGCCGGCGGTCACCATGCGCTGAAGGAGGTGACGCTGGATATCATGCGTGGTGAAATCCTGGCACTGCTGGGTCCCAACGGTGCAGGCAAGACCACGCTGATCTCGATTATCTGTGGCATCGTCAAGGCAACTTCGGGTTCGGTCACCGTGGCAGGGAACGACATCGTCGCAGACTATCGTGCCACGCGCAGCATGATTGGCCTGGTGCCTCAGGAACTCACGCTTGGCGCCTTCGAGACGGTGTGGAACACGCTGTGTTTCAGTCGCGGCCTGTTCGGCCAAAAGCCCGACCCGGTCTACCTCGAGCAGCTTCTCAAGGACCTGTCGCTGTGGGAAAAGAAAGACAACGAACTGATGACGCTGTCGGGAGGCATGAAGCGGCGCGTGCTGATTGGCAAGGCGCTGTCGCATGAGCCCACGGTGCTGTTTCTGGACGAGCCCACGGCCGGCGTTGACGTGGAATTACGCAAGGACATGTGGGCGCTGGTGCGGCGCTTGCGCGAGTCCGGCGTCACCATCATCCTCACTACCCACTATATCGAAGAGGCCGAGGCAATCGCCGACCGTGTCGGCGTCATCAACGACGGTGAACTGTTGCTGGTCGATGACAAGCTGGCACTGATGCATAAACTGGGTAAAAGGCAACTGATCGTTGAGCTGGAAGAGGGTGTGCGCGTGGTGCCCGAGGCGCTGGCACCCTGGGCACTGGACCTGTCGGCCGATGGCGGCCGGCTGACCTATACCTACGATCCCCGCACGACCCATACCGGCATCAGTGGCTTGCTGCAGGCGATCAGGGACGCGGGTCTGCTGCTGAAAGATCTGAAAACGACGCAAAGTTCTCTGGAAGAAATATTCGTTAACCTGGTAAACACAAAACAATGAATACCTCTGCCGTCAGAGTCATCTACAAGTACGAAATGCTGCGCGCCTGGGACACCCTGTTGCAGAGTTTCGCCTCGCCGGTGCTGTCCACCTCGCTGTACTTCGTGGTGTTCGGCTCGGCTATCGGCTCACGCATTGAACAGGTCGAGGGGGTACCCTACGGATTGTTCATCGTGCCCGGGCTGATGATGCTGGCACTGCTGACCCAGAGTATATCCAACGCCGCTTTCGGTATTTACTTTCCCAAGTTCACCGGCACCATCTACGAGGTCATGTCAGCACCGGTCTCTTTCTTTGAGATTTTGCTGGGCTACGTCGGGGCCGCGGCAACCAAGTCGCTGATCATCGGCCTGATCATCCTCGCGACCGCCGGCTTCTTTGTGCCGCTGCAAATCGCGCACCCGCTGTGGATGATGACATTCCTGGTGCTGACCTGCATTTCTTTCAGCCTGTTTGGTTTCATCATCGGGCTGTGGGCGGATAATTTCGAGAAACTGCAGCTGATTCCGCTGCTGGTGATCACGCCGCTGGTGTTTCTCGGTGGCAGCTTTTACTCGGTCAGCATGCTGCCGCCAGCCTGGCAGACTATCACGCTGTTCAACCCGGTGGTTTACCTGATCAGCGGTTTTCGCTGGAGTTTCTTCGAGGTCTCCGACGTGAGCGTGGCATTGAGCCTGTTCATGGTGCTGGTGTTCCTGGCCATATGCCTGCTGGTCGTGTGGTGGATGTTCAGGACCGGCTATCGTTTGCGGCAGTAGGCGGCAAGTACAGGCCCACAGCTGGTTGGCGCAGCCTTGACAGGGCTTCGGATTAGCCCGAAATATCGTGGAGTATGCCGGTGAACTTGCGGCGCCCGTCGAGGGTGAATTCGCCAATCGACAGGTATAGCGCGACGGTCCGGCCGTCCTTGCGTTTGCCGGTGACTTCACGGCCGATGCCGATGATGTGGGGTTTGCCTCCGTCAAGGTAGCGCTTCATGTATTCGGAGTGATGCTTGCTGTCCGGTTCCGGCATGAGCATCTTGATGTCGTGCCCGAGAACCTCGATGGCATCATAGCCAAACAGGCGTTCCGCGGAACCATTGATATACTCCATGGTACCGTCCTCGTCGATAATGATGATGGCGTCCGGGGCGGTCTCGAACAGGCTCTGGAAACGTTTACGCTGCTCCTTGAGCTCGCCTACCTGGCGCTCGAGGCGCCCGGCCATGAGCGAGAATGCCTGCGCCAGCTGGCCCACCTCGTCATGGCGGTCCTCTTCGGGCAATCGTGCGCGGCGTGTGCCCGGTGCGAAACGGCTGACCTCGCGCGTGACACGCTCCAGCGGGGCAATGAAAACCCGCACCAGCCAGATCACCACGATGGTGCCTATCAGCAAGAATGGCAGGATCAGTGCCGCACTCTCGCGTCGAGCTGCGTTGACTTCACTGACGATGACGGAGCGTGGCATGGTCAGGCCGAGCAGCAGTTCCTCGCTGGCACCCTGCGGCGCAGGCAACTTGCCCAGATATGCCACGACAGGTTCCGAAGTGTCCGCAAGCGCGACTTCCTCCTCGATGACCTCGCTGCGACCGCTGTCCAGCAACAGGATTGCTTCCTGGAAGTCATCCTGTATGCGGTAACGCTGACCCCGTTCGAAGCCAAAGGTCTTGTCCGGCTTCGGATGGTAGAGGTAATCGCCCTGGCGGTTTGCGACATAAAACGTCAGACCGGAACTGACCACGCTCCTTATGGCCTCGAAGAGTCGTTGCGCATCCAGGTTGATAACCACGATGCCGAAGGGTGTGTCGTCCGGACTGTTGATCGGCAGTGCCACACGCAGTATCGGTTGATTCGGCTCCGCTATCTGTCCATGCTCGCGGTTCAGGTTGATGGGTGACCAGTAGAAATGGCCGGGCTCCCTGCCGAAGGTTTCCTTGAAGTATGGCCGCTGTCCCTTGGCTTGCAGTTCGCGTTTGGGTACCCGCCTGATCTGATTGTCAATCTGGTCGACGCGTACCACCTCCATGCCGTCGTCAGCCGCGCCGATAAGACGTGCCTGGACATACCAGGGATGGTTAACCAGCAGGGCAGCGAACACTTCCTGCAGCTGGCGTTTCGCCTGCTCAGTGGCCGTGCCGTCGCCGGACGCTCCGGCACTGCTCCCCAGTATATTCACCAGTCGCTGCACCGAGGGACTGCGCGCGATGAATTCCAGGTCGCGCTGCACGGCATCAAAAATATCCTGCAGGCGGGTCGCAACGACCTTGCTTTCCTGGGATAGTCGATTGGTGGACGCATCCATGAGCAGGCTGGTGCCTGACTGGGTGATGACGAGGCCCATGAGGACGCTGCTCGTGACCAATATGATGACGAGCGCCGTAGACAGTTTGGATGCTATACGCCGGCGAATGGGATGCAGTCCTGAGTGGTGTTAGTACAAGTGATTATCGCGTTGTGTGTCGATAAAGGAAAGGGGCGGCAAACAATAAAGTGTGCAAGCCGATATGCGCTTTCACTGTAATGGAACACTGCAGCAGTGTGGGCCGTGGTAAACGTTATCGAGCCTGCTCTGCTGTGTGTGCACCGCTGTGATCACGGGCAAGCAGCAGGTAGACCGCCGGTACCACGAACAGTGTGAACAGCGTACCGATTCCCAGTCCGCTGGCGACCACCAGCCCGATGTGAAAGCGGCTCACGGCACCCGGTCCGGTTGCGATCAGCAGTGGTACCATGGCCATGATCATCGACACCGTGGTCATGAGTATCGGTCGCAGCCGGATGGCCGCCGCCCTGATCACCGCCTCGCGTTTCGAGAGGCCTTCACCGAGCTGCAGCTGGTTGGCGAATTCAACAATCAGGATGCCGTTCTTGGCGATCAGCCCGATGAGTGTAATCAGTCCGACCTGGGTGTAGATATTGACCGTGGCAAAACCGAGGGTCAGGAAGGCGAGGGCGCCGGCAATCGACATCGGTACCGACACCAGGATGATGACCGGGTCACGCCAGCTCTCGAACTGTGCCGCCAGCACCAGGTAGATGACCAGCAGCGACATGAAGAAGGTCATGATCAGGCTGCTGCCCGACTGGGCGTACTGGCGGGACTGGCCCATGTAATCCCAGGTGAAACCGCGCGGGAACTGTTGCCGTGCCTGTTCCTCGAGGTAGCTTACTGCCTCACCCAGTGTGACACCGTTCGCCATGACACCCTCGACGGTGATGGAATTAAGCTGCTGGAACTGGGTGCGCTTGCTCGGCTCGACCGAGGCCTCGAAGCTGACGACGCTGGACAGCGGCACCAGTTCGCCGGAATCACTGCGCAGGTAGTAGTTATCCAGCATGGCCTGGTCGAGACGGAATTTCCTGGCCACCTGCGGAATGACCTTGTAACTGCGTCCTTCCAGGCTGAAGCGGTTGACATCATTATCACCCAGCAAGGTTGCCAGGTTGCGGCCGATGTCGGCCATGCTGATGCCGAGATCGCCGGCGCGGTTGCGGTCGATGACCACGGTGGTCTTGGGGCGGGTGAACTCAACCGACTTGCGCAGGAAGGCAAACTTGCCACTGGCCATGGCCGTGCCAATCAATTGCCCGGCGACCTCGTCAAGGCGCTGGTAACTGGCGTCGCTGGTGATGACGAACTGCAATGGCAGTCCGCCGCCCGAGCCGGGCAGGCTGGGTCTTGGAAATACCGCGGCCTGCAGTCCTGCCACCTGGCCGAGCTTCTGCTGCACCTCGGGCTGGATCTGCATCTGGCTGCGTGTGCGCTGTGACGGCGACGGCAACTTCAGACCGCCGAAGGTGGTGCTCACATCCCCGCCGAAGCCTGCCAGTATGAAACTCTTGTCGAATTCCGGGACGCTCTCGAACAGCGACACGATCTGCCGGATATAGGCCTCGTTGTAGTCGATGGTGGCCGTTTGTGGCGCCGTTGCCTGGAAGAACAGGATGCTCTGGTCCTCGTCGGGGGCCAGCTCGTTCTGTGCAGTCACGAACATGAAATAAATACTGAACAGCACCACGGTCGCGAATACCAGGGTCACCGGCAGGGTATCGAGGGAACTTTGCAGCGCCCGCCGGTAGCGATCAGCAAGTCCGTTGAAGAAATGCTCCACGGCGTGTTCGAAGCGTCCCTCACCGCTGGATGTCTTCAGTACCCGCGAGGACAGCATCGGCGACAGCGTCAGTGCGACCACGCCCGATATCAGTACCGCACCGGCCAGCGCGAAGGCGAACTCGGTGAACAGGGTGCCGACCAGCCCGCCCATGAAACCGATCGGCGCATACACCGCGACCAGCGTGGTGGTCATGGAGATGATCGGCATGGCCAGTTCGCGCGCGCCTTCGAGTGAGGCCTGCAGTGGCGTCTCGCCCTGTTCGATGTGGCGGTGCACATTCTCGACCACGATGATGGCGTCATCCACCACCAGGCCAATGGCCAGCACCAGCGCCAGCAGCGTCAGCAGGTTGATCGAGAAGCCCATCAGCAGCATCAGGAAGATGCCGCCGACCAGCGACAGCGGCACCGCGACTGCCGGTATCAGTGCAGCGCGCAGCGAACCCAGCGACAGGTACACCACCAGCAGCACGATCAGTACCGCCTCGATCAGCGTGCTGAACACTTCGCGGATGGAATCCTCGATAAAGACGCTGGCATCGTAGGGGATGCCGGCCTCGAGTCCTGCTGGCAGCTGCGCCCTTAATTCAGGCAGCAGCGCATGCACGCGCCCGGCGACGGTCAGTGGGTTGGCACCGGGTGCCTGTTTGATGCCGATGAAGATGGCGGTCTTGCCGTTGTACCAGGTACTGCTGTCATAGTCCGCCGCACCCATCTCGGCGGTGGCGACATCGCGCAGGCGAATGAGGGTATCACCGTCGTCGCGCAGCACCAGTTCCTGGAAGTCCTGCTCGCGGCTGATATCGGTGGTGGCACTGAGGTCAATGGCGACCTGCGCGCCCTTGGTCTGACCGATGCCGGCCAGATAATTGTTGTCCCGCAACAGCTGCTGCACATCGCCGGCAGTCACCCCGAGCGCGGCCATGCGCCGTGGATCAAGCCAGATGCGCATGGCGAAGGTCTTGTTGCCGATCAACTCGGCCTTGGCAACCCCGGGCACCGCCTGCAGCTTCGGCTGCACTACCCGCAACAGGTAGTCGGTAATCTGCGACGGTGACATGGCCTCGCTGTAGAACGCCATGTACATCAACGCGGTGCGTTCGCCGGTGGTCGCATCGATCACCGGGTCGTCGGCCTCGGCGGGCAACACATTGCGCTGGCTGGCGACCTTGGCCTGGATCTCCGAGACGGCGGCCTTGGGGTCGTAGTTGAGCACCATGCGCGCCTCGATCACCGAGCGGCCCTGGCTGCTGGTCGAGGACAGGTAGTCGATACCGTCTGCTTCCGCGATGGCTTGTTGCAGGGGGGTGGTGATGAAACCCTTGATCAGCTCGCTGCTGGCCCCGGGGTAAAAGGTGGTCACGGTGACGACCGTGTCGCGGGTCTCGGGGTACTGGCGCACCTCCAGCAGGCCGAGGGAGCGCAAGCCCACCACCAGTATCAGCAGGCTGACGACACTGGCCAGTACCGGCCGGTGAATGAACAGATCGGTGAATTTCATGGGCGCGTGATCTGCGTGTCGAGCACGATGCTGTTGTCGACGACCACGGCCTGGTCATTGCGCAGCTTCACCTGTCCTGCAACCACCACACGTTCCCCGGGCTGCAGTCCCTGGACGATCTCGACGCGGCCATTGCGCACCCCGCCAGTCTCTACCTGGCGGCGCTGCACACTGGCTCCGGATTCACCCTCCTGGATGACGAATACCGAATCACCGTATGGATTGTAGGTGATCGCCGTCTGCGGCAGGGTGAGTACCGCCGGGCGTTGCGGCAGTACCGTGCGCACCTCCGCGAACATGCCCGGGCGCAGCCGCGCCTGCGGATTCTGCAGCACGGCGCGCACCTGCAGGCTGCGCGTGCCGGGGTCGATGCCGGGGTTCACGGCGGCAATGTGGCCCGTGAAGACCTCGCCCGGAAAGGCCTGCACCTCGATCTCCACCGCCTGACCCACCGAGATTTGATCGAGATGCCGCTCGGGCAGGGCATAGTCGACGTAGATCGACACCAGCGCTTCCAGCGGCACGATGGTGGTGCCCGGCTGAATGTATTCGCCAAGGTCTACCCGGCGGATACCCAGCCAGCCGCTGAACGGTGCGGTGATGCGCTTTTTGGCAATCACGGCCCGCTTCGCGGCCAGTTGTGCCGCGGCATTTTCCAGCCGCAGCCGGGCCTCGTCGACATCCGAGCGTGAAATGGTCTTGGAATCCAGCAGCTCCTCGCGTCGCTTGAACTGCTGCTCTGCGAGGCGCCGCTCGGCGACAATACCCGCGAGTTCGGCCTGCTCGACGCTGTCATCGATCTCCAGCAACACGGTACCGGCCTCGACCTGCTGGCCGGATTCGAAGCGGATTGCGCTGACTTTCCCTGCCACCTCGGTGGTCACCAGAATGCCCTGGGTGGCCACCAGCGAACCCACTGCCGCCAGGTAGGATTGCCAGGTTTCCGCCTGCACATTGGCCGCGGCCACGGTGGCGGGTGGCGGTGGCATGCTCGCCAGCATGGCCATTTTCTGTCCGAGGTAGTATTTCCAGCCGAACATGGCACCCAGCACCAGGCCCAGCGCCAGCAGGACAAGCAACATACGTTTGGTCATGACGACATCCTTCGGTTATTAGATAAAGGCTCACTACTGAAGCGGCTTGCAGGGACCGGGACTGGATCAGACCGCAATGCCGCGGAATCGTGCACCGCTAGCCAGACCCGCATTGTAGCTTACCCGTCGTTGAATTTGACTGGCGGCGATTATTGAAGCACGCGGGGTATTGCCAGCAGCCTTGTGGCAGGGATGCTGGCAATACACCTGACGTGTTCCTGCCTGCCCGGAGGTATCGCCCCCGGTCAGATGCAGAGGTTAGTTGTCCTGCAATACGCGTTCGTCGTATTCGGATTCAAAAAACAGCTTGTGCTTGGCCTCTTCCTTGGCAAGCCCTTCGAGGACATCCTTCAGGTGGCTCTCGGGAACCTTTGCAGCCATGTCGGAATAGAGTTGAAAGGCGGCGCGCTCGCGTTTCATGGCGACGATCAACGCATCCTGGTAGGAGATGTTCTCTTTTGCCTCGATCTCGACCAGGTAATCGGAGATCTTCAGATCCAGTATTTCCTGCTCCGGCGTAAGTTCGTGCTCGCCGGACTTCACGGCCAGCAGCCGCTCCTTGTGACCCTGTTCCTCCGCGGCAAAGTCCAGCAGGATGTCCTTCATGCCGGCCTTTTCGGCGCGCCCGGCGAGGTCCGCGTAGAAATCGGCGGCCTGCTGTTCCTGGTCAATGGCATAATCGAGTATTTCATCAACGGTATTCATATCAGTTCACCTTTTGATCGGGATGGGTGTGGGCCTCGGGGTTCAGGAAACGGTCGATGCCGCGCGCGGCGTGATGGCCGTCCTCGATGGCGCTGATGGCATCGGCGACACGGTTGGCGACATCGCCACCGACGAAAATCTTTTGCAGCGACGTGTGCTGGTATTCACCCGGCGTGAATTTCCCCCACTCGATGGCCAGCTGGTCCTGTACCTCTTTTGAGAGGAAGTCGAGGTCACTGCCCTGGCCGATGGCGGAAATGATGCAGTCGTAGGTCTCGACGTGCATCCGGTCTTCCTGCAGTACCGGACGCGGCCGGCCACCTTTTGGATCCTGCACCATTTCGGCTTCGCCCCACTTGATTGACACCTGTTGCGGGCTGTCTGCCGCAATGATTTCAACGGGAATCGCCTGGGTCACGATGCGGCAGCCTTCTTCCTGGGATTCGTGTATTTCCTCCTCATCTGCAGGCATGTCGGCGATACGGCGGCGGTAGAGGATGGTGACATCCGCACCGAAACGGCGTGACACCCGCGACGCGTCCATGGCGACATTGCCGCCGCCGATGACCGCGACCTTGCGGCCGACGCCCGGATCACGGCCACTGGCGACATCGGCGAGCACCTGCAGCCCGGAGAGCACGCGCGGATGATCTTCGCCCTCGATGCGCATGCTGGAAGGTACCGACAGGCCAGTGGAGAGGAACACCGCCGCGTAGTCCTGCAACAGTTGTTCAAACGGGATGTCCTTGCCGATGCGTGTGTCGTACTGGATGTCGACGCCAAGTGACACGATGTAGTTGATGTCCTTGTCGAGGTCCGCGTCCGGCAGACGGTAGCTGGGTACGCCATAACGCAGCATGCCGCCGGCGGTGTCCTGTGCCTCGAACACGGTTACCGCGTGGCCCTGCTTGCGCAGGTAGTAGGCGGCACTCAGGCCGCCCGGTCCGGCGCCGATGATGGCGACGTGGTGGCCGCTGTCGCCGCACGGGTCGGCGAGAATACGCGCGTAGTCCTGTGGCTCGATCTGGTCGACGATGAAACGTTTCAGCCAGCGGATGGCGATCGGATCTCCCTGGATACCGACCGGGCATACCGATTCGCAGCGGCGTGTGCAGATGCGTCCGCAGGTGGCGGGGAAGGGGTTAGTGCGGTACATCAGCTGCAGACCCTGCTCGTAGTCACCCTCGCGTATGCTGCGAATGTAATCCGGCACGTCCATGTGCGCCGGACAGGTGGCGACGCAGATACCGCACTCGATGCAGCGGTCGGCTTCCAGCCTGGCCTGTTCTTCACTATAGCCGGTGACCACTTCAGCAAACGATTGCACGCTCTCATCCGCCCCCAGCATCTGCATCTCGATGCGCTTCGGCGGGTACAGGTGGTAACCGTCCGCGCGCCGGTAACCCAGCGGGTTTTCCTGCCAGGTGGTGTGTTCAACACCGGCGGTGAAGTGAAACTCGGTCGGGTCGCTGGTGATCCAGGTGTACTCGTTGCTCATGCGCAGCGAACCGGCGGTACAGATGTCCACGCACAGTCCGCACCAGCAGCAACGCCCGTAGTCGAACCGCGGTCGCAGTCCGCTGTCGCCCTTGCGACCCTCGAATGCCTCGGCCCTGACCATGTCGATTGCGCCGTTCTGGCAGATCGTGTGGCAGGTGCCGCAACCGATACACTCCTCGCTGACGTTGATATGAAAACCGCGATAGGCAGCCGAGCCGGGACGTTCCTGTATCGGACGGATGCTGGTATAGGGTTTCTCGAAGGCACGTTGCCAGACGTAGAACGGTGAGAGCAGGTCTTTCAGATTCATGAGCGTACTCCGCTTACCTCTCGATCTCGGGCGGATAGGTGTGCAGCGATACCATCAGGCCAGCGATGTCGGCGATGTTGGTGCCGACCGCGAGGCGCTCCATTACTGCAATGGCATGGGTGTAGCTTGGACCACGCACGTGGACACGGCGCACGATCTCGCTGCCGTCGGTCACCATGTAATAGCCGTATTCGCCGCGGGTGCACTCGGCCTTGACGTAGGTCTCGCCGGCCGGCACCTTCCAGTGCAGCATGTTCGGCATGTCGGCCTGGAACGGGCCCTCCGACGGCGCGCCGTGGATGCACTGGCGAATCAGGTTGACGCTCTGGCGTGTTTCCTGCAAACGCAGGTACGCACGTTCGTAGGCGTCACCGGCACTGCCAGTGATGACATCGAAATCAAGCTGGTCGTAGACCAGGTAGGGTTCATCCTTGCGCAGGTCGCGCGTGAAACCGCTGCCACGCGCGTTCGGGCCAACCACGCCGTAGGGGTCAACCATCTCGGGGCTAATGATGCCGAGGCCTTTTGCACGCGCCTTGAACACCACGTTGTTGTACATCACGCGTTCGATCTGGTCGAGCAGCTTGTCGGTGTTGTCCATCAGTTCGAGGATGCGTTTCTCGAATCCAGCCGGCAGTCCGGCGCGCACGCCGCCGGGCACCATGTACATGTGGTAGATGCGCGCGCCCGTCATTTCCTCAAACAGGTCGAGCACGTAGTCGCGGTAGGTAAGGGTCCAGTTGGCCACGGTGTACTGGCCAAACGCGCCGCCCTGGCCGCCGATCCACATCAGGAAGCTGGCGAGGCGCATCATTTCCAGGTTCAGCGTACGCAGCCACTGCGCGCGCTCGGGCGATTCGACGCCGCTGATCGCCTCGATCGCGGCGGCGTACAGATACTCGTTGAAGGCCGGTTCGGGCACCGCAATACGGCATACCACGGTGAAGTTCTGGATAAAGGTGCGCTGCTCCATCAGTTTTTCGAAGCCGCGGTGCAGGTAACCGACGTGGGTCTTGCACTCGATGATGGTGTCGCCGTCGAGTGTCAGTTCCAGCGACATGTTGCCGGTGATGCCGGGATGCTGCGGACCCTGCCACAGCTTGACGTATTTACCCGAGGACAGATCGACCGGTTCGGGCTGGGCAAAGTCCAGCGAGGCGGAATGGCCGGTTGATAATGTCATTTCTCATCGCCTCCACGATTCGGATAGAGTTGCACCTTCATGTGCTCGCGCGGTACCAGGCTGACCCGGCCCTCGCGGTGACCGAAACGCTCCGTGCTGTATTTCACGGTATCGAAATCACGCCGCATCGGCGGCATGTCATCCCAGCCCTCGAGGCAGAAATCCTCCTCGAGCCGCGGGCTGCCGGGGAAGTGGATGCCGTACATCTCGCGCAGTTCGCGCTGGTAGGTCCAGGCCTGCGCCCACAGCGTATGGATGGAGGTCATCTCGGCGTGGTCGCGATCGATGTCGATGTGCACGCCGAGGTTCTGCTTGCGGTCATGGTTGTACAGCATGTAGATCAGTCTGAAAATGCCGTCCTCGATCCAGTCGGTGCAGGCGATGAAAGCCAGGTGCGTGAAGCCTTCGCGGTCGCGCAGTTCGCGGATCAGGCGTTCGCCGTTTTCCTTGCCCACCTTCAGCGTGGTGATTGCCGGAGGGCGCTCGGTAATGTCGGTGACACCGAAATCACGCACCAGTCTGTCCAGCATGTCACTCATAATTGATGTTCCGTGGTTCGATAGCGTGTCATGGGTCTACCAGTTGTAATCCGGCATGTTCCAGTCCTTGATGACCTTTTTCTGGTTGGCCTTGTACTCGTCGAAGTGTTCGATATAACGGTTGGCGCCGTCACAGTTGCCCGCCTTGATGTCATCCTGCAGTTCCAGGATGGCGCCAAGCAATGCTTCCGGTCGCGGCATGCAGCCGGTGACGTACAGGTCCACCGGCAGGTACAGGTCGAACTGGTTGATGGTGTTGTAGCTGTCGAAGTACATGCCGCCGTTGGCCGGACAGCTGCCGAGGGCAATGATGAATTTCGGCCCCTGCATCTGCTCGTAGCTGCGCACGATGCGCTTCAGTGTTTTTACCGACACGTAGCCGCCGATGATAAACACCGACGACTGTCGCGGCGTCGGCCGGCCGGCAACGCCGAAGCGGCTGGCGTCGAAACGCGCGGTCATCAGCGGGCGCAGCTCGATCGAGCAGCAGCCGGTACCGAAGGCCAGTATCCACAGCGAATTCGCGCGTGCCCAGTTGGCGAAATCCTCCACCGCCTTGATCGGGTAGGGTTCGTAGGCACGTGGTCGCGCGTTGGAGAACAGTTGCCGGTCCTCGTCGGATAGCCCGGCATTTTCCAGGGTTGTTTCGGTGCTCAGGTCTTTTGTCATGGTCAGGTCCTCACGCTCGGCTTCAGGGTGCGATTACCATCTGTACGTACACTATAGACGCGATGCCGATGAGTGTCGGGTACTTGAAGAAGAAGCGGATCGACTGGTCGACGCGGAAGCGCGGAAATGCCACACCGACGACCACTGCAACCATATAGATGACCAGGGTCTTGATCATAAGTTCGATCCAGCCGGTGGCACCGCCAAAAAACAGGTTCATGAACAGGATCAGCTTGGTGGCCCCGAACAGGGCACGGTTGGTTTGCAGCAATGACAGGAAGCTGCTGTGGAATTCGGTCGGCGGGCCAATCGGGATCTCCTGCGGGGCCAGGAAGATGTCAAAGGGCGAATAGCCGGTCATGCCGAGGAAGGCCAGCATGGCCGCCAGCGTTGCCACCCAGTTGGTGAACAGTGTCCAGTTCTGCCAGCCGCCCTGCTGCGCGGCGACGATCTCGGTGATCGACAGGGTGTCGTACTGGATGACGATGGCAATCACCGCCAGCGCGAACGGTACCTCGTAGGCGGTCATTTGCGACAGGCCGCGGGCGATGCCGATGGCACTGTAGGGATGGCCGCTTTCGCCGGCGCCCAGGGCCATGCCGAGCTGGCCGAAGAACATGAAGTAAATCACCAGGAACAGGTCGCCGGCGTAGCTGAAATTCGCAAAGGTGTCGCTGCCGTAGATTACCGGTATGAAGGCCAGCGTGCCGATGCCGCCGGCGATGCGGAACACCGGCCCGAGATAAAACATGATGCCGTGACTGACGGCGGTGCGCTTGACCAGCGTTTTCAGGATATTGATGAACGGCTGCCGGTAGGGGATGCCAATGCGGCCCTGTACCTTGGCGATGGTGCGTTCGATGAAGGCACCCACGAGCAGGCCATAGACGGTCACGATCAGCAGCGTCAGGCTGAAATTACCGATTCTGCCAAACCAATCCGCAATCACAACTGCAGCCCTCCATTCACCAGGTACAGCGCTACCAGATAGATCACGATGTGCAGTGCATAGGTCTGGCCGTTGCCGTTATAGAAAATACGCAGGGACGCGGCCAGGGTATGGCTCCACTCGACAGCGGTGTTCCAGAAGGCCGTCGCCCGGGGCCTCACCAGGAAGCCGAGGGCGCGGTCGTAGTGCGCGAAAAAGTGATAGGCGAAATGCGTGTCTTCCGGGCGGTGCGGGCGCTCCGCCGCAAACACGATATTGAACTGCTCGACTTTCTGGATCTTCAGGGTCAGCGACATCAGCAACAGGAAGATCAGCGGCACCATCCAGACACCCGCGACCACGCCCATGATCATGGGTGCGTTCCAGTAGCCGAGATGGGTCTGCAGTGCGAGGCCGTCCCACACCAGGCTGCCGGCCAGCCACGGGCTGATAGCTGCCGACAGCGGCTCGAGCAGCAGTTTCGGGTAGGCGGAAAACACCATGATGATGCCAATCAGCACGAACTGGGGAATCAGCAGGATCGCCGGCGCCTCGCGCAGTTGCGCATGTTCCAGCTTGCGCTGGCCGAGGAACACGGTCTGCAGCAGCCGGAACATGTAGAGGAAGGCCACGGCGCTGGAGAAAAATGCCAGTGCGGCCAGCCAGTACCAGCCCTTTTCCATGATGGCGTTGAACAGCAGCCACTTGCCGCCGAAGCCGGTCAGCGGCGGGACGCCCGACATGGCGATGATGGCGATCATGGTGGCGACGAAGGTGAACGGCATGTTCTTGATCAGCCCGCCCATCTTGTACATCAGACGCTCGTTGGTGCGCAGTATCACGCCGGCGACGGCGAGGAACAGGATGCCCTTGAAGAGGAAATGATTCACCGTCAGGTACAGCGCGGCCACCCAGCCGAGATGACTCATCAGCGCGATGCCGGTAACGATGTAGCCGAGCTGGCCCATGCTGGAATAGGCCAGCAGTTTCTTGACGTCTTCCTGAAACACCGCCATCAATGCGCCGAAGGTCGCGGTGAGCATGCCGATCCAGCCGAGTACATAGGCCGGGTCAAGGCCGATATCGGAACGCACGCCAAGTTGCGCGGCGATCAGCAGCAGGCCGAAAATGGCAGCCTTGCTGACCACGGCGGAGAGCAGGGCAGTGAAGTCGTCGTCCGCTTCCGCGTAGGCACCCGGTACCCAGATGTGCACACCGAGCGCGCCGGTCTTGATGATGAAGCCGGCTGCCAGCAGGCCGAATACCAGGCCGATGGCGTCACCCGTGCCGCCAAGTGAGGCCAGTTCAATACTGCCGGTGGCCGCATAGGCGATGGCGAAACCGGCAAGGATGCAGTAGGCCGCTGCAAGCGAGAACAGCAGGTAGGTCAGTGAGGGCTTGACGCCGTTGCGGCCAAGGGTGATCAGCAGGTAGGAACTCAGTGTCATCAGTTCCCAGCTGAAGAAGAACGCCAGACTGGTGTGCGCGCGCAGCAGTGTCGCCAGCGACAGCAGCAGGATGGTCAGCAGCGGGTAGAAACCTCTGCGGGTATCGCTGCGATACTGGGTCGCGAGGCTGACCAGCACGCCGCCACCGACGAGGATGAAGCCAAAGATGCGGTTCAGGCCTTCCAGGTCCAGTGTCAGCCAGATGCCACCGCTAGCTACCATCACCAGCATCAGCAGACTCTTCAGGCGGCCCGGCAGGCCGTCCAGCAGCCACAGTACGGCGCCAGCCAGCAGCGGCAGGAACATGGCCAGGGTATCGCTCTCGAGTTGCATGGCCATGGCATAGCCGGTGGCAAACAGCAGCAGGGCGGCCACGGCAACGGGCGCCAGTTTCCAGCGGCTGATAAGCTCGGGCGCTTCGGTTTTCCGGGCCTCCAGGGTCTGTGTAAACCAGCGGAACAGGTAGGCAGCTTCCAGCAGCGAGCCCAGCAAGATCACGGCAATCCAGCCATACAGGCCACCTGTCGCCAGTTCCATCACCAGCAGCCACTTGGCCCAGAAGCCGGGGAAGGGCGGCAGGCCGACCAGCGCGGCCAGCAGGATGCCGAACACTAGTAACAGCAAAGGCCGTCCGGCGAGCACCGACCAGTCCCGGGTCGTCTTGTGATTGACCACGTCCGCCAGCCAGAACAGCCCGGCCTTGGCCAGCAGGTGGTTGATGAACAGCCCACCCACGATCAGCGGCAACAGTGACTCGCTACCAAGCTGTGCCGTCGCGGCCAGCGCCAGTGTCAGCAGGCCCATCTGACCGATGGAGGAATAGCCGAGCAGGCGTTTGGTGTTGTCCTGCTTCAGACCGATCAGGTTGGAGACCAGAAAGGTTGCACCCCCGACCACGGCGATGCTGGTCAGATAATTGTCCAGCAGCGGCAGTGTCTTGAACAGTGCGAACAACACACCGGCGGATACCCCGACGGAGATCAGCGCGGCAATGCCACCGGGTGCTGTCTCGTAGACGTCCAGTCCCCAACCATTGGCGGGGTAGGGTTTGAGTTCAATCAGCAGGCTGGTGAGCACCAGCAGGGTCGCGATGAAGCCGATCGGGCCGCTGATCAGCTCGCGCTGCGCCACCATAGCATCGATGTTCAGCGTACCGGTGAGGTAGTAGAGGAAGATGGTGCCGAGCAGGAAGAACGCCGATGCCACCGAGGTTGCGACGATGTACTTGAAGCCGGCAGCAAGTACGGAGCCGGTGCGTTCCATACCGATCAGGGCATAGGTGGCGATGGAGGTGATCTCGATGAAGATGAACAGGTTGAACAGGTCGCGGGTCATCACCATGCCGTTGATACCCATCACCATGATCAGGTAGAGCAGCAGCGCGGAGGCATGTTGCCGCAGTGACGGCAGCCAGTGCAGGGCACCGAGCAGCGCGATGCTGTTGACCGCAAGCACAAAGCCACCTTCATACAGGCCGAAGCGCAGGTTGATGGAAAACGGTGGCGCGATGCCCGCGGTTTCGATCTCGATAGTGGCTGCACCGTTCAGGATCGCAAGCAGGTTGATGCCGGCGATGGCGACCATGCCGGCGAGCGCCGCGAGGAACAGCAGGATGGCCGAGCCGCGGTGTGCGCGGTCAAACAGCGGCACGAGGAAGCCGGCACCAAGCGCGAGGACATAGATGCCCAGCGGCTGCAACAGTACGTCTGTGATCAGGGCGTTTACCATTTCGACTCCGTAAACGCGTCGATCATCAGTGTCCTGCGTGTCCTGTAAATGCGTACCGCAAAGGACAGCATCACAGCGGTAACGCCGAGGCCAATGACGATGGCGGTCAGCACCAGTGCGGATGGCACCGGGTCGACGACGCGGCTGGCGGCCTCTGCCATGGGGACGGCGTCATTGATGATCGGTGCGGTGCCGCCGGTGACGTAACCGATGGACACCATCACCATGTGAATGCCGGTATCGAGCAGCGAAAAGCCGACGATCATGCGAATGATATTGCGTTGTGTCAGTATTCCCCACAGCCCGATCAGGATCAGTCCAAGACCGCTGCAGAGCACGATCAGGGAAATCTGGGTATCGGCAAGGATACTCATAACGGCCCGGTGTCCTCCTTGCGGAAGCGGTCGAGCACCGCGCTGAGTTCGAAGCCGACCTTGAGGCCGACGAACACATAAATCAGCGGTATGGCGCCGGCACTGAAGAGGCTGCCATAGGTGCCGAGGCCCATGATACGGTTGTCGAGGAACCCCCCCGCCAGCAGCACGCCGAGCACGCCGATCACCACGTAGCTGAAACCGGATAGCGATTCGGTCATGGCAATCATCAGTCGGCTGATATGCGATTCGGGCAGGGCCAGCAGCAGGAACATGGTGCCGGACGCGATGATCGCACCGCCCTGGAAGCCGCCACCGGGTGACAGGTGGCCGTTCAGGAACACATAGATGCCGAACAGGATCACCATCGGCAGCAGCAGTTCGGTGGCGGTTTCGACGATTTCACTGGCGGGCTTGTGCGTACCCGCGGTTTCCTCGGCACGGTCGCCTTTTTCAAGGTCTTCGTCGTCGTCCTTGCGCCGCGTACGCCGCAACAGCAGGCCGACGCCGGCGGCTGAGATAAACAGCACGGTGACCTCGCCGAGGGTGTCGAGGCCGCGGTAAGTGACTACCACCGCGGTCACCAGGTTGGCGGCGCCGAGTTCCGCCGGCCCCTGCTCGGCGTAGTAGTGTCCCAGTGGTGACAGCGACGTCTTCTCGCTGTAGTTGGCCGCGAGGTCGAGAAAGATGACCGCCAGCATGGCCAGCACCAGCAGGATGATGATGCGCTTGATCATGCGGCCTCTCCACCCGGCCGGGCCAGCTGCATTGCAGGGTTCATTCCTCCTGCTCCCGGGTGTCGTTGTTTGCAATGACGTCCAGCTGATCGATCACGGTGGACTCGGTCTCCGCGGTGCCGATGGCATGCGCGGCGCGTGCCAGGGCGTGCGAGGACACCGGGTTAGTGAGCATCACGAAGAAGATCAGGATGAACAGCTTGAAGGTCCAGGCCGGGTGCAGGAAGGCCAGCCCGACCAGGATCAGGATGGTACCCAGGGTGGTGGCCTTGGTGCCGGTCTGGATACGGTTGTAGGTGTCCGGCATGCGCAGCACACCGAGGCCCGCGGAGAACAGGAATACCGCGCCTCCGAGCAGCAACAGGCTGCCGATCAAGTCACCCATGAATCAGTCCTCGTCCCGTGTCTTGCGAATGGCATAGAGGAAAATCATGGTTGACAGGCCCGAGCCGATCGAGGCCTCGGTCATGGCGACATCGGGCGCCGCCAGCACCACGTAGACCACGGCGGCAAACAGGCTGGCGAGGCCGGCGCTGATCACGGCGCTTACCAGGCTGTCGAGTTGCACGGCGAGTATGCCGCTGATGAGGATACCGCAGCAAAGCAGCAGGGTGAGTAAGGTGATCATCATGATGCGGGCTAGATGCCTTTCTCCAGAAAACGGGCAACCGCGAGCACGCCGAGGAAACTCAACAGGCCGTAGACCAAAGCCACGTCGAGATAGATATAACGGTTGGCGACGTGCGCCAGCAGACCGATCACCGCAATGGCGATGATGGTCAGCAGGTCGATCGCGACCACCCGGTCGACCGTCTCGGGCCCGATAACCAGACGAATGATGCCGAAAATGATGCTGAAGAAGATCAGCACGAAGGCGATGTTGAGGGCGATATCAACCATAAATCACCTTCAGGTATTTCTCGAAGCGCCCGGCGATCTCCTGCGTGGCCGCGACCGGGTCTGTGACGCTGACGTTGATCCAGTGGATGAACAGCGAGTCACCGCGCATATCCACGACCAGGGTGCCCGGTGTCAGCGTGATGGAGTTGGCCAGCGCCAGGCGGCCGATGGGTGATTGCAGGCTGGTCTTGATCTCAACGATGCCGGGGTGGATGTCGATGTGCGGACTGTATACGTAGCGCATCACGTTGAGGTTGGCCTTCACCAGTTCGTAGAGGAACACGCCAAGGTAGAGCAGGTAGGTATAAACCACCCGTGGCGACCAGCGGATAACGCTGTAAACACGCGAAAAGGCGGCGAAGGCGAACGCGATGGCCGCCGTGATCACCACCCCGGTGAGTACGGTGTCGGTTGCCAGCGTGCCGTTGGCAATCAGCCAGATCAACAGCAGGGTCAACCACAGGTTGAGGAATTGCAGTGGCAGGTTTGTTGACGGTGATAACATGGCGGCGCAAGTCTACCCTGCTGACAGTTCAAGTAAAAGTGGGCAAGTGTTAAGTTTTTATTAACTTGCGCAAGGTGCGTGGAGTTGCGCCTTGATGGAGCAATATGCACCAGACTGTGCCGTCCAGGCGGCACAGTCAGGGTGCAATTGCTCTCATTTGGTATATCCCTGCAGGAGCGCCGTCCCCGGCGCTCTTACAGGAGGAGGTTGCCCGGTAAGCTTAACGGCGATTCCGGTTGCTCATGCCTCATCCGCCAGAGCCGCATGAGCGGCGGCAAGGCGCGCAATTGGCACACGCGGGCCTGAGCAGGACGCATAGCTCAGGCCGATGCTGTGGCAGAAACGGATAGAGTCGGGATGTCCGCCGTGCTCGCCACAGATACCCACCTTCATGCCCGGGCGCGTCTCGCGACCCCACTCGACGGCCAGTTTCATCAGCTGGCCGACACCCTTGATATCCAGCACCTCGAACGGATTGTCCTGCAGTATCCCGAGTTCGTTATACATCGGCAGGAACTTGTTCTCGGCATCCTCGCGGGAGAACGAGAAGGTCGCCTGGGTCAGGTCATTGGTGCCGAAAGAGAAGAACTCGGCTTCTTCGGCAAGACTGCCGGCGCGCATGCAGGAACGTACCACCTCCATCATGGAGCCGAACTTGAAATCCAGCTTGACGCCGTATTTCTCCTCGACCACTGTACGTACGGCATCGACATAACTCTTCACCCGTTTCAGCTCCTGCGAGGTACAGACCTGCGGCACCATGACTTCCGGATGCACCTCAAAGCCTTCCTGGACGCATTCGGCGGCGGCTTCCAGTATGGCGGTGATCTGCATGGTATAGATCTCCGGGAAAGACAGCCCCAGGCGCACCCCGCGGTGACCCAGCATCGGGTTCACTTCGTACAGGGCACGCACCTTCTTCAGCATGGTTTCCTTTTTCTCAATCGCCTCGTCGACCAGGCGCGGTTCAGTCAGGCATGCGACGTTGGGTCGTTCCTGGCCGCTGTACATGAATTGCACGGCATCGTTGAGGATAATCATGCCCGTCACGGTATCCTTAAGGTGACGCAGCAGGTCCAGTTCTTCCACCAGCTGCTTTTCAGACGGCAGGAACTCGTGGATGGGCGGATCCAGCAGGCGGATGGTCACCGGCCGCGGTGCCATGGCCTTGAAAATGCCCTTGAAGTCTTCGCGCTGCATTGGCAGCAATTTATCGAGTGCCGCCTCACGATCTTCGGTGGTCTCGGCAACAATCATTTCAATTACGACAGGCAACCTTTCCTGGTCGTTGAACATGCGTTCAGTACGGCACAGACCGATACCCATGGCGCCGTACTTGAGTGCGCGTTCGGCATCGTGTGGTGTATCGGCATTGGCCATGATCTTGAGGCGTGCGGTCTCGTCGGCATATCCCAGCAGGGTTTCCAGCTCGGATGAGAAATCGGCCTCGATCATTGGTACTTCGCCAAGGTAGACGTCGCCAGTGGTGCCATCAATGGTGATCAGATCACCCTCGCTGATAGTATGCTCACCCACAAAGGCCTTGCGCATCTGCACATCAACGGTGATTCCCTCTGCGCCCGCTACACAGGGCTTGCCCATGCCGCGTGCCACCACTGCTGCGTGTGAGGTCTTGCCGCCGCGCGCCGTGAGGATGCCCTGCGAGGCAAAGAAGCCATGAATGTCCTCTGGCTTGGTCTCCTCGCGAACCAGGATGACACGCTGACCACCACGTCCCTGCTGTTCGGCACGATCGGCATCGAACACGGCGTATCCCACCGCTGCACCGGGTGAAGCGGGCAGGCCACGTGCGACCGGGGCGCTGCGCACGGTGGGGTCCAGGCGCGGAAACAGCAGTTGCTCGAGCATATCGGGTTTGATACGTAACAGGGCCTGTCGCTTGTCAATCAGGCCATCGCGCATCATCTCCACCGAGGTGCGTACCAGCGCCGTGGTATTCATCTTGCCGTTGCGGGTTTGCAGGCAATAGAAACGTCCCTTCTCGATGGTAAATTCGAAGTCCTGTACCTCCTTGTAGTGCGACTCCAGCCGTTCACGCAGGACCAGCAGTTCCTGGTACATGTCCGGCATTTCTTCCTGCATCATGTCGATCGTTTTCGGCGTGCGGATGCCGGCGACCACGTCCTCGCCCTGTGCGTTCACCAGGTACTCGCCGAACAGCTTGTTTTCGCCGGTATCCGGGTATCGTGTAAAGCCTACGCCGGTGGCGCAATCGTCGCCGAGGTTGCCGAATACCATGGTGCACACGTTGACAGCGGTACCGTTGGCCATCTGCGGCGTAATGTTGAACTCGCGCCGGTAGTCCACTGCGCGCTTGCCCATCCATGAGTTGAACACTGCCTTGACCGCAATCTCCAGCTGTTCCATCGGGTCGTCCGGAAAGGGATTGCCGGTCTCGCGCTCAACCACGTCCAGGAAACGGTCGGAAATTTCATGCAGATCGCGTGCCGTGAGGGCAATATCCTGCTTGGCCCCCGACTTTTCCTTGACCGCATCGAATTCTTCATCAAAGGCCTCGTCCGGGACCCCCAGTGCGACCTTGCCGAACAGCTGGATGAAACGGCGATAGGCATCCCAGCCAAAGCGTTCGTTGCCGGTCTGTGCAATCAATGCCTTCAGGGTTTCGATGTTCAGCCCGAGATTAAGGATGGTATCCATCATGCCCGGCATGGACATGGCCGAGCCGGAGCGCACTGAAACCAGCAGGGGATTGTCACTGGCGCCGAAGGTTTTTCCGGTTTTTTCCTCCAGTACCCGCATCTGTGCACGGACTTCATCCATGACCCCGGTGGGCAGGTCATTCTCGGTATTGTCCAGGTAATACAGGCAGGCTTCGGTTGTGATCACGAAGCCGGGCGGTACATTGATGCCGATCTGGGTCATTTCGCACAGGTTGGCGCCCTTGCCGCCCAGTAGCATCTTGTCACTGCCATCACCCTCTTCGAACGAATAGACGTATTTCTCCTGACTGCTCATAAAGTTTCTCCTGATACGCAAGAACCCGGGTCAAAAATCCGGATCAGATTTCAAAATTCGATAATGTCTCATTGTACAGTTCTGAACTCGCCCGAAAAAAACAGGTTATCGGGGCACATTTCTGCCGGGGTGTCCGGGGCACACGTGGCCGCTACCGGTATTCCCTGAGTTGATTCTGTATGATATTCCCTGGCTTGCGTTAACCGCAGGTTGCACAACACGGGCGCCGTTGCCCGGGACTATGGCGCGCAGATTGCATCAACATCAGGGACAATGCAAACAGAACCGGAAAAATTACTGCGGAGACACCGGCAGCTTGTCCATTCTGACATGCTCAAGGTGACATCACATGTGCAAAGGACCGGGAGTGACTGGATTGTCAATACGCTCATGGTCGAGGGTTGTAGCGCGCCCTTCAGATTCAAGCGCAAACAGGCCTGCAGGAATCTCAACGGTCAGCGCGTCAACCTGACCTACTACGCAAGCAATGAAACGGTGGGTGGCATATCGTTCGAAGTCATGAACGTGGTGCGTATCAGGATTGCCTGAGATCACAGCCCAGCCTGGGCCTGTTTGATCAGGGGCAGGCGCGAATGGCGCTTACGACAAAAAACCTGCCACGGAAACACACGCAAGAACACGGCACTGTATCCGCCAGGGCAATTGATTTTTCGATGTTTTTCCCTGTACTTCCGTGGCCATTGCTATTTTATTTTTGAGGATAGTGCTTTACCAAGCAGCTGTTGGGCCTGAGTCCAGATTCATTATTCTTTCAGCAGGGGATGATCGGCAGGCAGCTGGCGTGATATCCACAGCGCCAGCTTGTGTCGCATGTTCGGCAGGCTCTGCTGGCCGCGGGCCAGCGGTTGGATAACCTTGTTGTGAACCAGCAGTTTATAGATGTATTCGACCTTCTCGTTCTGCGTATCGGTGGCCTCGAATTCAACCACGCCTAACTGTTCTCCATATTCCACGCCGGCACGGATGGCTTCCTTGAGTAACTGTGCCTCGTTTTTGAGTTTTTTCATGGTGTCTTGCACCTCGTGTGAGCGGGTAAATCCGCATCCAGTGTCTCTCCGACATCATAGAAAAATCGCTGCTGTTAAACAAATGCCGGCAGAGACCATAAAAAAAGCCGGGCTGGATGCCCGGCTTAAATTAACAATTCAACCTGTCAGGATTGTTCAGGCGCCTTTCTTTTTTGCGGTGCCTGTGGCTGCAGCGCGGCGGCGCAGAATACCGAGCCCGGGCGCAAGCAGCAGGAACAGCCAGATCGGATCCATGCGGGCTGATTGAGTGTTGCCAATGGTGCAACCTCCGCCGCCGAAGTCGAACGTGTCGTTATCACCGCCACCGCCACCACTGCTTTGCTGGCCAGCGACAGCGATCGGGTCCACTATGGAGCCATTTTCACCATCCTGGTCTGTCAGTGGGTCGCCGTCAGTAACGTCGACTTCCACGGTGCGTGAATTAATCTTTCTCCAGAGATTTGTCGGCAATTGAATATTCCCATTGTTATCCACCTTGAAGATAGTGAGAGGATCCGGCAGGTCGGCAGAAAATTCGAACGTCATCGTCACAGTACCGCCGACAGGGGAGGTGGTCGTGTAACTGATGGTGCCGAACGGAAACACAAGACCGCTGGGTGCGTTGGTGGCTTCACCCGTGCTGACATCGGTGATTACTTCGCCAGCCTCTGTACTGATGGTCACCGTACCGTCACCGCCATCCAGAGGAACATCCGGAACAGTTTCCTCGCCTTGGGAAGGCAGCGTGGTGGTCGTGGTTGACCCTGCTGTTGTGGTCGTCGACGCAGTCGTTGTGGTCGTTGCAGCAGCGGTCGTGGTCGTAGTTGTGCCTCCGCCACCGAGTGTCGTGGTGGTGGTCGGAGCAGCTGTTGTTGTCGTTGCTCCTGCCGTCGTCGTGGTGGTCGGAGCAGCTGTTGTTGTAGTCGTTGCACCGGCCGTCGTCGTGGTGGTCGGAGCAGCTGTTGTTGTTGTCGTTGTCCGAGCCGCCGTTGTGGTGGTTGTCGGAGCGGCCGTTGTGGTTGTCGTCGTGGTTGTCGTAGTAGTCGTTGTTACTGGGCCAAGAGAAACGACATAGTCAACTGCAGTACCCGAGTCCTCAAGGGAGTTCGCAGCTGGCGTCTGTTCAATAACAATGCCTGGAGTTGCTGCATCGTTTCTTGATGATGCGGTGCCAACTTCGAAATTTGGATCGGCATTGATTATCGCTATGGCAGCGCCTTCAGTTTCACCAACAATGTCTGGAGTCGGAAACGGTCCGGCGTATGAGTTGAATGAGAGTCCGGTGGAAAAAATCAGGATGAACAGCAGGAACAGATTCTTGCGCTTCGACATGGTGACGATTCCTCTAAATTATTATTGGGTGCTGCAGGTTATTTTATTAAGTATTTTCTAATTGGTATTTTCTTCTTCCGTGTCGTGAAAGTCAATTTAATAACAATAAAATCAAGGCGCGAGACCGAATCCGGGAGGCTGCTGTCAGCCTTTGCACAGCAGGCTGACTGTAAAAGGACGCTTTGGCCATGCTTTGATGCATCACGCTGAATGGTTATGACCCGCATGATGCGGCATAAAAAAAGCCCGGCGCAGGCCGGGCTTCAACTGTTTAGGGAACGCTGGTTTACTTGCGTGCGCCTGGCCCGTTGCTTTCCAGTCCGTTGCTCATGTACGTATGGAAGTACTCCAGGGAGCGGTATTCATCGCTCTGTGGCTTGTAAGCTTGGGCACGAACCTGCTTGTTACAGCCAACATAGCGGCGGTGCAGGGTACCCATACCCCCCCATTTTGAGCGATAGACCGGGAAATGCGTGACATGACCCAGTGCGGGGCTCAGGATGTCAGCACGGATTTTGTTGCCGGAGTAGTACACGTGGCAGTCTGCACAGGCCATGTTGAGTTGCCCGCGCTTCGCATAGAAATGGTTCTTTCCACGTTCGTAAGCGGCGAGGGCGGCAGGGTCATCGTCTGGTACCTGAACGTTGATGATGTTACCCCGTGAGGTGTAGTGCATATAGGCGGAGATATCCGCAATTGCACCCTTTTCCCAGCCGAGCGGTTCTTCACCATTTGCCTGGCGACAGGTGTTGATTGCTGATTCAAGGGTGATTACCTGGCCGGATGTGCTATCAAAAAACGGATAGCGCTCGGCAATGCCCATACCACCATTCGGGAAGCAGTCGGCATAGCCTTTACCATTAGCGAAGGGTTTGTTGAAGAGTTCTTCACCTTTCGTGATATTCAGCTCATAAGGGGGGAATTCCTCGATTTCTTCCCATTGTTCCCTGGACGCTGCATCAACGGAATAGACACCATTGATGTAGTCATTGAAGGGTGTATTGGGAAAGCGGTTCTTGAAATAGGCTCTGAATTCCGCCAGGTCTTCTTGTGGTGTCGCCTGTACGGACAGGGTGAAGCCGCCAAGCAGACCCAGTAGTATCGTTGCAGTCAGGAGTTTTTTCATTAAGTGTTTCCCCTACAGGTCAGTGGTTGCGTTATTTGATCGTTGCTTCGGCCGAATCTTTCTCGCCCTTGTTGTCGACCCAGCTAAGGCTCACTGTGTCTCCTGCAGCGGCACCCTTGAACTTGAATGACAGGTAAGGGTTCTTGGAGATTGCAGCGCCCCAGTTGGCGGTCATTACCGTCGTGTCCTTGTGCTTGCAGACGACTTCCTGGATGAAATGAGCCGGAATCGTCTGGCCGGTTTTTTTGTCTTTCACCAGTCCGGTGTCCATAGGGTGGCTGATGAGTGCCTTGATCGTTGTCACGCCATCTGCTACTGCTGCGCGCATTTTAATGCTTGCCATGATTAATCCTCTTGGTACGCTTTAATATTGAAATTTTGTCGTCAACGGGTGGGTGATTAACCGCCGCAACCGCCGATCGTTACCTTGACTTCCTTTTTGGTACTGTAGAGCTTGTCTCCTGCCTTGACCACGGCAATGACGTTGGCCGTCTTTCCCATCTTGATACGGGTAGACACATAGCCTTCAGCGCCCGGGCCCATTGTGAATTCGGCGGTCAACGGGGTGGCATTCTGGTCAGCAAGGATGCTGATTGAAGATGCACCATCAATGCTGGTGGTGACCGAGACCGGGACCACGGCACCGTTTTCAGCAATATCCGGTGCCTTGATGCTGATCTTGTCGCTGTCGCTCATGCCCGCTGAACCAAATAGTGCGGACACTGCACCGTTAACATCCTTGGCTTCAAACGCGGCCTTGGACCATGCGGCGATCGATACGCGCGGTGTTAACAAACCGGTGCTGACCGCGATGCCCACTGCGCCTGTCGCCAGAGAGCCTTTAAGAAATATTCTGCGTTTCATGCTTGTCACGGGTTATTCTCCTGAAATTATAGTGTGTAGACGTATTCAACAACCTGATCGATTTCCTCTTCGGTAAGTACCCCGGTGCGTCCGAAAGGGATCATGATGCTGTTTGGATTGGCCACGGTTGCATCCCAGATTTGCGCGCGCAGCTTGGCCTTGTCCGGGAAGCGTGCCTTCATGGCGATCAGTGGTGGACCGATATTACCGGGCAGGGTGCCATCATCCATGGCGTGGCAGGCCAGGCAATTGCCTTTCACCCGGTCATAGGCGACAGCCTTGCCCTTCTCGATGACGGAGCTGTCCGCAGCTGCTGCCGGGAATGACATCAGTGTGCACAACAGGGTTGCCATTGATAACGTTGCTGTAAAAAAAATCTTCGCGGTTTGCCGCATTGTGTCTTCTCCTGAAAAGTTTGCGTGTTATGCAGGTATGTATGTGCGTCGAATCAGGTTTAACGCCTTAATCCACGTTGATGTGACTTTTCGAGATTGTACTGTTCTACAGCAGCTTCTGCCTCGAACTTGGCTTTATCTGCGAGCACTATTGCCTTGGCATTATCACCGGCATCAGCTGCAGTCTTGGCCTGACCCAGAAACTTTTCTGTGTCCCGCCAGATCCAGTCATTGCTATTCGCGATGGCAATGGCATCGCTCGCATTGGTAATGGCAGCAGTGGCTTCAGGACTGGCCTTGGAAGCAGCGGCCTCACTCTTGGTGGAATGGTCTGCGCAACCACTTGTCAGCCACAGTGACAGCAATGCGGTTGACAACAGCTTGACATGAAAGCGTGTTTTCATTGACTAACTCCAGATTGATTTTTTAATGTGCACGAAGAAACCTGATTAATTATTGTCCAACGGACGATGAAACTAGCACCTAAAACCAGAATGGTCAACTAGGAAAAGTCCTTAATAAGTATTTGTGATTATTCTAATTTTTCAAGCTCAAGCACTTCTTCCAGGTCACTAATGCGTGCCTGAATGCGTGCAATTTCGTAGCTGCTTACGCGGGGTGATTTCTCGGCCAGTTTTAACTGCTCGATGGCCTGGTTGGTGTAGCCATTGAGGAAATAATACTGTGACATCGCGGTGTGAGTTTGCAGCGTGTGGCCGGTTGCACCTGCAGCCTGGGCCAGCAGCTTGTGCACTTGCGGGTTGGATGCATTACGGTTTGCCATCTCGGTAAGCAGGGTGTAGGCCTCCGGCGCCTGACCGGATGTCAGCAGTGTCGATGCATACGGCAGCACGATGGTCATTTCGCCCGGATACAACTCCAGTGAGTCCGCATAAACTTGTAATGCCTGTGTATATTGTTTGCCGCTTGTCATGATTCTGGCCAGCGCCAGGCGGTAGGCAATACGGTCAGGGTCGCTGTTGTGGAGTTTTTCCATGACCTCCTGGGCGGCGGCATGGTTCTCGGCGATTGACAGCAGCAAGGCAAACTCGTACTGCTCAACAGCCGATGTTCCGCCGCCCTTGCCCTTGTAGCGTTGCACATCCGCCAGCACCTGCTTTGGGTTTTCATAGCTGTTGACACGCATTTTTGCCTGGATCAGCAGAAAATCCATATTGTCGTAGGGCTTGGGCCTCGGATAGCTTTCCGCACGTGCGGTGGCTTCAGATATTCGGTTCAGGGTGACCGGGTGGGTGCTCAGAAATTCCGGTGGCCGGGTACCGTAAAGTTTCGAGTTCTTTTGCAGTTTTTCAAAGAACATGGGCATGCCGAAAGGGTCAAAGCCGGCATCTGCCAGAGTCTGGATGCCGACACGGTCTGCTTCTTTTTCATTGGCGCGTGTGAAATTGATCTGTTGCTGCAGGCTCGCAGCCTGAGTGGCCATTAATGCGGCTGCGCCGGCTGCGCCGTCAGTCGTGGCCCCAAGGAGTATTGCGGCAAGGATGGCAGCGGTGGTTGGCAAGCTCATCCTGTCCTGGGCATCAAAGGCACGCGCCAGGTGGCGCTGGGTGATGTGCGCAATTTCGTGTGCCATTACGCCAGCCAGTTCACTCTCGGATTCTGAGGCAAGGAATAGTCCCACGTTTGCCCCGATATAGCCTCCGGGACCAGCGAAGGCGTTGATGCTGGAATCGTTTACCAGGAAAAAAGTAAAGTTAAAGCCCGGGTTTTCACTATGAACGGCCAGTTTATGACCGAGTGCGCTTAAATAGGCGGTCGCCTCCTCATCTTCAAGAATGATTCCGGCCTGGCGAATCTGGCGCATGAAATAGGCGCCCAGGGCCTTGTCCTGCTGCGGGGAGATAATCTGGCCGGATGCATCGCCCAGATTAGGTAAATCGTCAAAGTTTGATTGTGATATTGCCGACGCCGGGCGCAGTGCAATCAAAAGGGCAAGTAGCAGTCGTGCGAGAGTGTACATGTATAATAAGTATATTTTATGGTGACTGCTGGTCAGACAAGTAATTATGCTTGAGGTTTAGTCGCTTGGCAGATATTTCAACCCCCCACTATGGGGTCTTGTCTTCCATGGCGTGGTATCATAGCTTTTCCAATTGTACCCTGATATTGCAAATACCGGTGGCCTGATACATCTGGCTGACCGGAATGACAAACTATAATTTTGAAGGAGAGTTGTGATGGCAGATTTTGATGACGAACTTGATGCAACGGGCCTGAATTGCCCCCTGCCGATTTTACGCGCAAAGAAGGCGCTCAACGGTTTGGAGGCTGGCAAGGTGCTGCGCATCATTGCAACGGATCCGGGTTCAGTCAAGGACTTCGAGGCCTTTGCCAAGCAGACCGGCAATGAATTGATGTCATCTACCGAAGAAGACGGCAAGTTCATGTTTCTGATGAAGAAGGGTGGCTAGCACAGTTCTCTTCGGTCAGTAATAAAAAACCCCGGTCATGTACCGGGGTTTTTTGTCTGCACTACAGTACCTGTCTAGTTAAAGCGCCAGTTCACCTGTGCGCCGAAAATATCCACGGCTGAATCATATTTTCCGGAAACCGTATGGAAGCCGGTTAAACCGACCGGGTAGGGCAGGGTCGGGTTATTATTATCCGGGACGTCATCAAGCTTCGGATCATCCACAAACAGGTGCGCATAGCCGAGGTCAAAGCTGAGATTGCGCGAGTGGCTGTACGTCAGGCCGAGTGACAGCCAGGTGCGGTCGGCATCCGGCACGCGCGGGGAACGCTCGCTGTCATCGGGTACCGGTGTCTGGTCCAGCGCCAGGCCGGCGCGGTATTTCCATTTGTTATTATGCGTGTATTCGGTGCCAATGGAATAACGGCTGCTGTCATCGTAATTCCATGTCGCAACACTGCGCGATCCGTCTTCAAGCTTGATATCCAGTGTTTTGACTCTGCTCCATTGTGTCCAGGTGAAGTCCGCCATGACTGCCCATTTCGAATTGATGGCATGGTAGCCGCTGATGGAGAGGCTGTCAGGCAGGGTAACATCCAGTTTGGCATCCTGCTTCCCGTTACCCGCCGATACCGGGGATGGTAAACCTGATACTTTTGAGTCGCCATCCAGTGTCAGCTCAACTTTGGAACGGTAGTGCAGTCCGAGTCGTGTATTATCCGAGGGTTCCAGCATGAAACCGACGTTAAATCCAAAGCCCCAGTCATCGCCTGTCAGCTTCGCCTTGCCGTCACAGTCGCTGGAACCAAAAGGGCTGCCACAGCCTAGCAGGTTGCCATCAACAGCTTGTGTAAGTTCGCCGTCAGCATACATCGCGCTGACACCCAAACCGATGCTCGCATGGTCGCTGACTTTAAAGGCGACGGTCGGGTTGAAATTGTAGGTCAGCAGTTCAGACTTGATGGCATGGTAACGACCGACCCAGTCATCGTCATAATCCGTTTTTAAACCGAACGGTGCATTGATGGTCATTCCCAGCCAGATCTTGTCGTTCAGCTGGTGGGAGATAGCGCCCATGGGGACCGCCGGCTGTGAGGTCAAGGTTGGATTTTGAGTCCCCCTGGATCTGTGTTGGGGGTGGCCCGGCGGTGCCATTTAAGGAATTGCCGATATTATTCGGGTTGTACTCGGCACTGCCCTTGAAATCCGTTCTTGAATTAACGATCTGCAGGCCGCCGGTGAGGTTTGACCCGGCCAGGCGTGACATGGTGGCCGGGTTAAAATAGATAGTACTGGCATCATCAATACCGGCCGAGCCGATTGCGTACGCGCTTCCCATACCGCTCACGCTTTGTTCAATCAGTGCGAAACTGCTGGCAAACACAGCATTGCTCGATAGTGCAAGCAGCCCCGCGATACCACAGGTGCGTAATCGACGTGTAACAGCGTGGTCATTGGCCATGGTCATCTCCTCGTGTGGTTGGCTATGTTCGGCGAGGTTGCGGCGGTGTTTCCACCGGCTTTAGCTTTCTTGAAGAAGCTATTGCCTATTCATCCCCCCGGACTGTGGGGTATACACTACTGCACCTACGACAAATAAACAACACCTGTTGTTGACTTTTACGTAACCCTTTGTCACAGTTGCGTTCAGCGGCGACATTCATGTTGTATAAAAACAACCACAAGGACAGTGAAGGGCGCCTGGTCCTGATATCTAAACGAGGGGTAATGATATGAACAAAACAACCGGCTGGCTGAAGGCGGCGTCCATCATTTCTGCACTGGCAGTGACCACCACAGCGTCGGCAACGACAGGCTATTTCAGCCTGGGCTACGGCGCCAAGTCGATGGGCATGGCCGGTGCCATTGTTTCCAATCCACAGGATGCCATGGCCGCGTCCGTTAATCCCGCCGGTATGGGCATGGTCGGAGAACGCGTTGACGCGGGCATTGCGTTCTTCAGCCCCGGTGATCGCAGCGCCAAACTGGAAACCTCTGCGCTGGGTGCGACCTATGATGTCGAAGACAAGAGCCGTCGTAATCTGTTTTTCGTACCGAGCCTCGGATATACCAGCAAGATAAACGACAAGCTGACCTGGGGTATCAGCATGTACGGTAACGGTGGCATGAATACCACTTATGATCGCAATATCTACAATGAAACGGCCGGTGTCCTCGGTGCATTCAGCCAGGGCTATTCCTTCACCCCGGCGTGCCACCGAACCAGGATGCCCGCAGGTACCGGACTGCCGCAATGTCCCGGAAGGGACGTCGACAAAAGATTTTGGCCTGCCGGTTACAGATGTCGAAACTCTGGGTGTCGATCTGGCCCAGGGTGTCATCGCACCGACCCTGTCATTCAAGGTCCATGAGAAGCATACGCTGGGTGCCTCGCTGCTGATCGGTATTCAGCGCTTCAGTGCCTACGGCCTGGGTAATTTCCAGTGCTTTACCCAGACAGGTCAGTCTGCTCCCCCGCCGGGTGCCCCCAGCTGTGCGACGACCGGCGGTGCGTATAGTGCGACACCTTCCGATGGCCTGACAAACAACGGGCATGACTGGGCCTACGGTGCCGGTGTACGGGTCGGGTGGATTGGCGAGGTGCATCCCAAGCTGTCACTGGGTGCCGCGGTCGCCAGCAAGGTGTACATGACCGAGTTTGATGACTACGACGAGCTGTTTGCCGAAGACGGTAAATTCGATATCCCCGCCAATTTCACCGTCGGTCTGACCTTTAAGCCAACGACGGATCTGAGCCTGTCGTTTGATTTCCAGCGCATCTACTACGAAGGTGTTAAATCGATATCGAATTCAGGACCGGTTTTTGTGCCTGGCGTTGGCCCCGGTATCCCGCCCGGTGGCGATCTTCTAGGTACGGATGACGGCCTCGGATTCGGCTGGGAGAATATCAATGTGTACCGCCTGGCAGCGGATTACCGCTACAACAACGAGTGGAACTTCCGTGCCGGCTATTCCTACAATGACCAGCCGATCCCGGATGACCAGGTGCTGTTTAATATCCTCGCGCCGGCTACACCCAAGCAGCATGCCACTGTGGGTTTTACCTATCGGCCCAATCACAACAGTGAATGGAACTTTGCCTACATGCACGCCTTTGAAGAGAAGGTCAGTTCCTCGCAGACCGCTTTTGGTGTGCCGGGTGAGATCAAAATGTTTCAGAACCTGTTTGATCTCAGTTATTCATACAAGTTCTAGGCTGCATTCGCTGTTCGAAAAAAGGCCATCATCTGATGGCCTTTTTTCTTGATATTCCGGCAATCATCGCGGCAGCGGAGCGTATCCGCGATTTCATCTTCGGCGTTATTCCTTAACCGGCCGCTTGGCAAGTTTGCGTTGCAGGGTGCGGCGGTGCATGTTGAGGGCACGCGCTGCCGCAGAGATATTGCCATCATGCTCGGTGAGGACTTTCTGCAGGTGTTCCCATTCCAGTCGTTTCACTGACAGTGGTTGTTCAGCGGGGCTGACCGAGGTGTCACCTTCGTCGCGGTGCAGGGCGGCGACGATCTCATCGGCGGTTGCCGGCTTGGTGAGATAGTGTATTGCCCCCAGCTTGATTGACTCGACTGCCGTGGCCACGCTGGCGTAGCCCGTCAGCATGACAATGCGGGTGTTTTCATCGAGTGCCGCAAGTTTCTTAACCAGTTCCAGGCCGGACTCTGTACCGATACGCAGGTCAACCACGGCATATTCCGGTTCCATTTGTGCGGCAAGCTGCAGCGCATCCTGAAGGTTGTGTGCAGTGGAAACAGTGTAATCGCGCTTCGCCAGTGCATCACCAAGCACTTCGCAATAGACCTCGTCGTCATCAACCAGCAACAACGCCGGGTTCTCATGGTGTGTTTCTTTGTTATTCATACGCTTTCTTCGAATTGCATGAATTATTCGCGTGTTGCGCACCGGCCGGAATAACGCAGGGGACGAGGATTATTAATCATTCTCGGTCAGTAGCGGTATTGTAATGCGCACTGTAGTACCACCCTGGTCCCTGTTTTCAATTGCCAGGTTGCCGCCGAGGCGCTGAATGGTGGCGTGTGCGAGCAGTAGCCCGACTCCCAGACCTTCTGTCTTGGTCGTTACAGGGTTTTTGCCAAGCTGTTCCTGGAGGTCGGCATTCAGCCCGGGACCGCGATCGGAAATCTCAAGTGACAGCTCGGCATGGGTCCAGCTGCCGTCAAGCCAGACATCATCGGGCGACGCATCAGCGGCATTATTCAATACATTGATCAGCGCCTGGGTAAGCGTGCGCTCGGCGATGATTTCACTGCTCTCGTTGCTGTGCCAGGAACGGGTCTCGAGCGTGGCGTCCGGGCGCTGTGCCTGCCATTCACCGATGACCTGGCCGAGATAGGCACCGACCGGCATGCGATGACCGGACTCCGCCCGGGCAGCACCGGCCGAAGCCGAGAGGACTGACAAGGCTTCCTTGCAGCGTTCAATCTGTTTTCGCAGGATGCCCAGTTTTTTGTGTAAATCACTGTGTGAGTTATCGGCATACTCCTGTTCCAGTTCCGCCGTCAGGATGGCCATGGTGCCCAACGGTGTGCCCAGTTCATGTGCCGCACCGGTGGCCAGTGTGCCCAGCGCCACGAGTCGCTCGTTCTGCAGGGCCTGTTCGCGGGCCTCGGCCAGCTTGCGGTCGCGTTCACGCAGGTTATGCGCCAGTCCGACGATAATCACCGCGACAAACCCGGCGCTCATGACAAATCCCAGCCACATGCCGAAGACGTGCATCTGGAAACCGTCATCGTGATGCATACCATTGTGGGGCAGGGGCACGTTGTAAAAAAACAGGGCGGAATAACAGGCAACCGTCAGTGTGGCCATGAGCCAGGTATAGGGACGTGGCAGGATGGTAGCGGCGATGATCAGCGGCAGCAGGTAGAACCAGATGAAGGGGTTGGTTGCGCCACCGGTAAAATAAAACAGGCTGGTGATGGCGGCGATATCCAGCAACATCTGCAGGAAAATCTCTGTATTGCTAACGACAATCCGGGACTTGAGTCGCAGCCACGTCAGCAGGTTAAGGGCAGCCAGCAGCATCAGTGTGATGATCAGGGGTTGCAGTGGCAGGCTCAGATCAAAAAAGCTGTGCGCAATGATAATGCCGGCAGAGGCACCCAGGATCGTTATGTTGCGCAACAGGAACAGGCGTCGCAGGATCCTGCGGGCGACTTCATCCTGTGACTCAATGGGCATGTTCTCCATGCGCTAATAATGCGCTGGCGATCGTGTTACAGCAACCATGCATGGGGTGCGGCAGGATGTCACAGTCTGTCCTGCCGTTTTCCACGCGGCTGACTGTGTGCAGCCGGCGATGTGCCGGAATTGTGAGACAATATCCCGTCGATGGCTACCTTACTGGACGATAATCCACAGTTACTGCAGCGATTGCAGCAGGAAGTGCATGTCTGGCTGGCAAGGCCGGATGACGTCACGGACGCGGATAAATTACAGCAATACCAGTCGCTGCTTTCGACGGGTGAAAGGGAGCGCTATCGGCGTTTTCATTTTGACAGGGATCGGCATCATTACCTGGTTGCGCACGCACTGCTGCGCACGGTGCTGTCTGCTTACGTTGATGTTGATCCTTCATACTGGCAATTCTCCAGCAATCAGCATGGACGGCCAGAAATATCGGCTCCGGATATCGCACCGCCCCTGCGATTTAACCTGACGCATACCACCGGACTGGTGGCCTGTGTGGTGACCCTTGAGCTGGATTGCGGTATCGACGTCGAACAGGTGTCCAGACGTAGAAATCTGACTGGAATTGCAGAAAAAATGTTCGCTGCGGGTGAACAGCAGGCCTTGAAGGGGCTCGATGGTGAGGCCTATGTGGAGCGGTTTTTCTGCTACTGGACGTTGAGAGAAGCGTACTGCAAGGCCCTGGGGGTCGGGATTGCAAATGCGGGCAAAGACTACTGTTTCATGGAACAGGGTACCGGGCAATGGGGTATCCGGTTTGATACGCCGTCAAACGACACGAGTCGACACTGGCAACTGGCAACGATGAGGCCAACGGACGAGCATGTCATGGCGCTCGCCATTCGGATTGCCGGAATGGCAGACAGGTCGATTATTCACGAGTTTGTCGTGCCGTGAAAAAACAGTATTCTAGCTGTGCACCGTAATACTGAAACCGGTGCAACCCGCATAAAAAATATTGGCCACGGAATACACGGAAGAACACTAAATAATTTCTCTAAATGTTTTTATTTTTCCGTGTCCTTCCGTGTATTCCGTGGCTATTTTATAGAAAATCCATCACTCTGCCTGTAAAACATTAAAAGTAACGTGTCAGTTTTAGACGGATATTACTGTCTTTCTTGAAACTGACCAGCGAGGTGTCTTCGGGAACATTGCTGAAAGCGTTCCCCTCGAGTGCCACGATCCAGTCGCTGCCGACGCGGCGGCTGGCTTCCATTGAAAAGGTCTGGCCGTTGCCTTCGAGGTCGACAATACCGACGACAAGCAGCTCGGTGCTTTGCATGTCATTCAGAGTAATGCGCGTACCCAGCACCAGATCGTTCTGAAACGGGCTGGTCGAAAACGGTACGCCCGGTGTGATTGTGACAGAACCGACTTCATCGTCACGTCCGTCATACAGGTACTCGGCAATGACACCGATATCAATGGCGGATTCGCGAACCCCGACAAAAGTATATTCAAAACCGCCGGCTGCTGCTGTAAAGCGGTCACCCTGTCCGCCGCGTGTAAAGGCCTCCAGTTTCCACAGCCAGCTGCCATAGACTGCCTGCAGGTCAATACTGGCCTGGTTGATGATTTCATACAGCGGATTGGTCTCGCTGACCGTGCCGGTCACCGGGTCGATGGCTGCGGGCAGGATCACAAAACGCGGCTCGCGGCTGGTGCCGTAAAAGTACGACAGGCCGATGTCCCATGCGCCGATGCTGTTGGACCAGCGGGCGGCAAAGTCAACATGGTGTTGCTCTGCGGAGGATTCGTACAGCGGGTTATCCGTGTCGATAGGGATCGCAAAGCGCGGGCGCCCGTCTTCAGACGGGAAGGTGCGATCCCTGAACCAGGGCAGCACGAACAGGTCAACGACGCCCCAGTCGCGGATGAGGCTGAGATCGATCATTGGCTGACCGAGTTTTTCCTCGCCATCGAAGCTTTCAACCAGGTCGGTTTGATTGACGATGTCGACCAGGTGTACAGCCTCGGTGACGCCCCAGAAGACCTTGCCAATCCCGGCGAGCACCTCCCAGTCATCTGCGGCGTGGATCCACGACAGCTCGCGCAGGTCGCCATGGGTGCGGTTGTTGTCACGCTGATCAAGCCGGTAGAAGGGTTTGAAGGTGAAGATGTCATCACCGTCGTTCCACTCCTGTATATATTCGGGTTCGGCCGCGATCGACAGGTCGCTGTTACTCTGCTCAGCAAAGGCCGGGTCCTCGAAAAAGACCGTGCCCTCAAGCTCGACATAGCCGCGCCAGTCGCCCGCCTGGCTATTGACCAGCGGCCACAGCGCTACTGCAGCAATGAGCAATCGTTTCAATGCTAGCGGGCGCGTTTCAGCGAATTCTTGTCGAAGTCGCGCTCGCTCAGTCCGGTGTTGTATTTGTAACTGGACTGCAACAGGCGGGTGCTTTTCCCGGTCTGGTGATTTTCCATGTACATTTCGTGCGCACGCCAGAAACGCTCCTGGTACTGGTGATAATCGGTGAACAGCAGGGTCTTTAACAGGGTGTCCTTGCGATCATAAAACTCGATCTTGCGTTCCTTGTAGTGTTCCTTGTCCATCCAGATGATCTGGCGCGTATAGCCGGATTTCTCGTCGACCGGGTAGCGCTCGAAGACGAAGACGTCCATGCCATCGAAGCTGTCATCACGCAGGTACTTGTAGGTATATTTTTCGACTTCCTGGGAGGTGATGTCTTCATAGGCGAATTCACTGCCCATGAACGGACCGGACTTGTTGTCCGAGGCGATACGCTTGACGCGCTTCAATGCCGGCAGGTACAGCCACTGGTCATCCGGGCCTTCCTTGTGGGTGTAACTCAGCAGGGCGGTGCCCTTGACATCGTTCGGCTCGTCGAAAATCGTCAGGCTCTTGTCACCGTCACCATCCACTTCCAGTGTTTTCGAACGAATAAGCCGGATGCTCTCCTGGCCCTGTTTGTTACTCAGTATCATCTTTGTATCGTTGGTGTAATCAACGAAACCACTGTCCCGGTTGTCCGCTTCCATGGCGATGGCCAGGGCTTTTTCTTCTGCTGTTTCTGCCTGTACAGCAACGGCGAGCAGGCACAGCAGCATAGCCGGCAGGATTCTTACTGGGATCATCATGGTTCTCCTGTGAGTTTATAAACAAGGAAGCGGGACAGGTATGGATAATAGTGCAGTGGCAGGGCAATTGCAGTCGTGAATTGTTTGTCTGAAGCGGCATGCCGCGATGCTTCGAGCCGCCTTGTTTTCTAATAATAATTATATAAAATAAGCAGATATGAGCGATCAGCTTTTTCCGGGTGCGGGCTGCTGAAGGTGTCAGGACAATGTTTCATTATAAATTCTGCTGTTGCTGATGGAGTCTCCCCCAAAATTAATCTATAGTCACAGCGTTTTATTGACTTCCCTCGCTATCGTTTGCAGGTTTTACTGGCAGAAAAATTATGGCTGATCGCAGATTACAGGTTTTTCACACCGTAGCCCGCCTGCTGAGCTTTACCAAGGCCGCGGAAAGTCTGCACATGACGCAACCGGCGGTAACGTTCCAGGTGCGTCAGCTGGAGGAATATTTCAATACCCGCCTGTTTGACCGCACCCACAATCGCATCAGCCTGACCGATGCCGGCAAGCGCGTCTATGAGTACGCCGACCAGATATTCGATCTGTATGCGAAGATGGACAACGCAGTGCGTGACATGACCGGTGAAATCAGCGGGGTGCTGATCATCGGTGCCAGTACCACGATTGCAGAATATATGTTGCCGGCGCTGCTGGGTGATTTCAAAAGCAAGTACCCGGATGTCAACGTACACCTGAAGGTGTCGAATTCAGATGGTATTGTGTCCATGGTCGAGAATAACGACATCGATCTGGGCGTGGTGGAATCGCCGGTGTTGAACAAAAACCTGGTCGTCGAGAATTGCCGTTATGACCGTCTGGTGGCCATCGTTCCGCCACAGCACGCACTGGCCGGCAACAAGGAGATCAAGCTCAAGCAGTTGCTGGATCACGCTTATATCGCCCGCGAGGAAGGCTCCGGTACCCGCGAGGTGATCCAGGAATATATCGACAATGCCGGTTTAAAACAGGCTGATCTTCATATTGCCATGGAGCTGGGCAGTCCGGAGGCGATCAAGGGGGCCGTCGAGGCCGGCATGGGTGTATCAATCGCTTCCGAGGTGACCATCCACAAGGAACTGCAGCTGGGTACACTGGTGGCGCTGGAGCTGGATCCTCCCATGGAGCGGCCGTTTTCCTTTGTGCACCAGAAACAGAAATTCCGCCAGCGTGCCATGGATGAGTTGCTGGAGTTCGCACGTGCCTATTGCTTGTCTCACAAGGACGAGAACTGAGCACGCACACCTTTTCGCAGCGTATTGGTGTGCTATTGCTGACGCGAATCCGGCCTGAAACAGTTTACGCACGACACTGAAACGATCCCCGATGGCATCAGCCGAACAGCAACTATTAGAACTTTTCCAGCAGCTGGGTGCGTCTGACCAGGCGACCTTGCTGGATTTTGCCGCCTTCCTTGCCAGTCGTACCCCGGCACGCCGTGTGACCGTGAAGGCTGAACCCGAGGCAGTCCCGGAAGCAGAGATCATCGAGCGACCGGCACAGGAGTCGGTAGTCGGCGCATTGAAACGCCTGTCGAAAAGTTATCCCATGCTCGACAAGACCGTGATGCTCGGTGCCACATCCGAGCTGGTTGCAACCACGATCATGCAGGGTTCCGATCCTGTCGCTGTCATCGACGAGCTGGAAGTGATATTCAGGGAACACTACGAGCAATTGAAGTCAGGGAACAAGGGTTGAGTGGATGAATATTCTGCGCGAATGGTACGAGCATTACATCTCTGATCCCCAGGTGGTCATTCTCGGGGTGGCCCTGGTTGTCATCTTTGTCGTCATCCTGACCTTTGGACAGATGCTGGCGCCGGTGCTGGCGAGTATCGTCATTGCCTACCTGCTGGATGGTGCCGTCGAGAAAACCCACCAGCTGGGAGCACCGCGAATCTCCGCCGTGACACTGGTGTTTATTCTGTTTATATCGTTCCTGGTGTTTGCGCTGTTCTGGCTGGTGCCGCGCCTGTCTTACCAGGTGACGCAGCTGGTGCGCGAACTGCCAAACATTATTGTGAAGGGGCAGGAGGTCCTGCTGCAGTTACCCGAAAAGTATCCCAGCCTGTTCACCGCGGCACAGGTCAGTGACCTGATTAATGCGATCAGGGCCGAGATCACGGACCTGAGCCAGCATGTGCTGTCGTTGTCGCTGCCGGCGGTATTCGGCCTGATCAGCCTGATGGTGTACAGCATCCTGGTGCCGGTACTGGTGTTTTTCTTTCTCAAGGACAAGTACCGGATACTCGCCTGGTTCAGCAAGAGCCTGCCGAAACAACGCCGCCTGGTTGATGTCGTGGCCCATGACGTCAACGTGCAGGTTGCGAATTATGTGCGTGGCAAGGTGTGGGAGATCTTTATTGTCGGCGTGGTGTCGTTTGCCACCTTTACCCTCATGGGTTTGAATTATGCACTGCTGCTGGCCACCATGGTTGGCCTGTCAGTCATCATCCCCTACGTCGGTGCGGCCGTGGTGACGGTGCCGGTCGCGATTATTGCCTGGTTCCAGTGGGGCTGGAGCCCGGAGCTTGGCTGGCTGTTATTTGCCTACGGTGTGCTGCAGGCACTCGATGGCTACCTGCTGGTGCCGTTGCTGTTTTCCGAGGTGGTGGACCTGCACCCGGTGGCGATCATTATTGCCATTCTCGTCTTCGGTGGTATCTGGGGTTTCTGGGGGGTGTTCTTTGCTATCCCGCTGGCCACACTGGTACAGGCCGTGCTGAACGCGTGGCCAAATAAGGAAGCGCACGTGGATGATGCCGGGTCGACACCGGCAGTTTGAGTCAGCAGCACTTTCGTTTATGCCCGGTGACTGATCGGCTACCAGCGCAGATAGAATCTGCCACAGGAATTTCGGATGCGATCCGCTCCTGCGGGTTGCCCACCGTTGTGAGTTAAAGCTCTTTTACTGCCTGCAATACTTCATCAACATGACCGGCGACTTTCACCTTGCGCCACTCGCGACGCAGTATGCCCTTGTCATCAATCAGGAAGGTGCTGCGTTCAATCCCCATCACCTTGCGGCCATACATATTCTTTTCCTTGATGACATCAAACAGGGTGCAGACTTTTTCGTCAGCATCTGACAGCAGTTCGAACGGGAATGCCTGTTTTTGCTTGAAGTTTTCGTGAGATTTCAGGCTGTCACGTGAAACACCCAGGATGACGGTTTTGCGGCGCCTGAAGGTGTTGATGCTGTCACGAAAGTTCTGGCCTTCCGTGGTGCAGCCGGAGGTGCTGTCCTTGGGGTAAAAGTACAGCACTACATTTTTCCCCTTGAGATCAGACAGGGCAATGTCCTGCCCGCCGGTGGCGGGCAGCTTGAAATCAGGGACTTTCTTGCCAACGGTAATCTTGCTCATAAGGGGCTATTTCCTGTTGCTATTTACACCCGTTGCGCATCGCTTGCGTGATCGTCGCCCACGGTTGTTACGTCTTTGCCGGTTCGATCACCGCGTCCAGGTTCAGCTGGTCACAGAGTTCCATAAATTCCTCGCGCAGCGTGGAGATCTGGGTGCTGGCCGGAATGTCGACCGTCATGTGTACTGAAAACATGGGGGTACCGGAATGTGCTGCCGGATAGCTTGAGGTCACCATTTCCTGAATGTTGATGTTCCTTTGTGACAGGAACTTTGCCAGGTTGTGCACGATACCGGGCTGGTCCAGTGCAACCACGTCAACCCCGTAGGGCAGCATGTCGGCGCCGGACGCCTGCAGGGAGGTGCGCCGCGAGGTGATGGTCAACCCGAGGTCCGATTCCAGAGAGGTTATCTGGTTTTCCAGCTTGGCAATGTTGTTCCAGTTGCCGCCCACCTGCAGCAGCAGGGCAAAATTACCGCCGAGTACGACCATACGGCTGTCAAGTACGGTGCAGCCGCTGTTCAGCACGCAGCGGGTTAATTCGTTGACGAGGCCTGGCTTGTCTTCCCCGAGTGCGGAGAGCACCAGCTGGTTGTTTGTTGCGGCAGGTAATTCGCTCATATATATCGGCTATCAATGATCATTCGTGGCCAGGGACTGTCTTGCTTGCTAGTTTACCATCAATGCTGTGATTGTGGACCGAAAGGCTGATTTCGTCGTGGTTTGTCTTGTCAGTCCGGGGTGGCGCCAGTACCATGTCGACCTTTATTGGGTACGGAGATACCGGTGATGTTTCAGGGCAGTATGGTGGCGCTGGTTACCCCGATGCGGGAGGGCGGCGATATCGATGAAGCGTGCATGCAGCGCCTGATCGACTTCCATGTCGAGAATCAAAGTGATGCCCTGATCGTCGTCGGCACAACCGGCGAGTCCGCCACCCTTAACGAGGAAGAACATTGTCACGTGATTCGGCGTGCCGTGGAAATGGCGGCCGGCCGCATCGCCATTATTGCCGGCACCGGTGCCAATTCCACCCGTGAAGCCATCGACCTCACCCGTTGTGCCCATGAGGCCGGTGCCAATGCCTGTCTGCTGGTGACGCCGTACTACAACAAACCGACCCAGGAAGGTCTCTACCGGCATTACAAGGCGGTGGCCGATGCCGTACCCGTCGCCCAGATTCTGTACAATGTGCCCGGGCGTACTGCCGTTGACATGTTGCCGGAGACCGTGGAGCGACTGGCTGACATCGACAACATCGTGGGAATCAAGGAGGCCACCGGTGCTATGAACCGGGCACGCGAGATCCTGGATCGCTGCGGGGACCGCCTCGATCTCTACAGTGGTGATGACGCCACGGCCATGGAACTGATACTGCTGGGCGGGCAGGGCAATATTTCCGTGACTGCCAACGTCGCACCGGCGGCGATGCACGAATTGTGTGCGGCCGCACTGGCCGGTGATCGTGACACGGCAGCGGCTATCAATGCGCGCATGGAGGTGTTGCATCGCACCCTGTTTATCGAATCGAACCCGATACCGGTCAAATGGGCGTTGTATGAAATGGGCCTGATTCCGGCGGGCATACGCTTGCCGTTGACACCGTTGGCCAGTCAATACCAGGACACAGTCCGGCAGGCACTCACGCAGGCCGGTGTAATCGAACAGTAGGACAGCGTATGCAATTATACAAACCAACCCGGGTCTTCGTGGTGCTGCTCGCCGGCATGTTGTCGATATCGGGCTGCAGTATTTATGACAAAATGGCGCCGGGCGCCAAGAAGGTCGATTACAAAAAAAGCAAGCCGACGGACACGCTGGAAGTACCACCGGACCTGTCATCGAACACCATCAATGAGGCCCCGGCGTCGATCGATATTGCCGGTACCACCTACATGGACTACGGCTCTGACTTGCCGGCCGGTGGAGCGACGGCCGTGTTGCCGAATCAGGCCAACATGCGCGTCGAGCGCGATGGTGACCAGCAGTGGCTGGTGGTGTTTGGCGAGCCGGACCAGGTTTGGCCGCAGGTCAAGGAATTCTGGTTGCAGGAAGGCTTCCTCATCAAGATGGAAGATCCTCGCGTCGGCATACTGGAAACCGGCTGGCTCGAGAACCGTGCAGACATACCCCAGGGGGTGATTCGGAATGTGCTCGGCAAGGTCATCGATTCGGCCTACTCGTCAGCAACGCGCGACCAGTACCGTACCCGCCTGGAGCGTGATGTTGATGCCGGCTATACCGATATCTACGTGACCCATCGGGGCGTGGAAGAGGTCGTGTCAGGTACGGCCGTTGACCCTACCACCACATGGACACCACGTCCGAATGATCCGGAGCTGGAAGCGGAAATGATCAAGCGCCTGATGGTGTTTCTTGGTGTAGAAGAACAAAAAGCGGCGGTCATGGTCACTCAGCAAACGGAACAGAGTACGCGTGCCCAGCTAATCTCTGACAGCTCGGGTGACATGCTGGTTATCAACGAGGACTTCTCGCGCGCCTGGCGCCGCACCGGTGTCGCACTCGATCGGGTCGGTTTTGCGGTCGATGACCGCAATCGCTCGGACGGTATCTACTATGTCCAGTACAACGATCCGCTGGCTGGACAGAACAAGGAAGGTTTCTTTACAAAGATGGGCTTGTGGTCATCGGATGATGATGCCGAGGGGATGCAGTACCAGATTGTGCTGCAGGCCGACGGTCCCACGACCAATGTGACCGTGAATAACGCACAGGGGGAACGGGATACCACCTCAACAGCGAAGCGGATACTTACCCTGCTGGAAGAACAGCTGCGCTAGTACCGTGTCATACCCGCGCAAGCGGGACTGACGAAAAAGAGCATTCATACCAATCTACAGTCTGGCCCCGGCTTTCGCCGGGGTGACAAATTATGCAGGGTCATCCTGTTTAGGCTATAGCAACAATCCATGCGTTTCGCATCACTTGGTAGCGGCAGTCGAGGCAATGCAACGCTGGTTGAGGCGGGCGCGACGCTGGTGATGATCGACTGTGGATTTTCCTGTCGCGAAACCGAGCGGCGCCTCTCCCGGCTGGGGCGAACGGCAGCGGACCTCACTGCCTTGCTGGTTACCCACGAGCACGGCGACCATGTTCGCGGCATTCCGTTGCTGGCACGTAAATACGACCTGCCGGTGTGGATAACCCGTGGCACACACCAGGCGCTGCGTGATAACGATATACATCGCCTGCAGTATTTTGACGGCCATGCGGACTTCAGTATCGATGATTTGCGGGTGTGTCCATTCACCGTGCCGCACGATGCCCGGGAACCCTGCCAGTTTGTATTCGAGCACCAGGCGCTGCGCCTTGGTGTGCTGACGGACACGGGTCGCATGACGCCACACATCATCGAGTGTCTCGACGCGTGCGACGCGCTGCTGCTGGAATGCAACCACGACACTGACATGCTGGCGACCGGGCCCTATTCAGCGCTGCTCAAGCGGCGTGTCGGAGGGCCGCTGGGTCATCTCAGTAATGCCCAGGCAGGCAGCCTGTTATCGCGGCTGGATTGCTCGCGCCTGCAGCACCTGGTCGCGGCCCACCTCAGCGACAAAAACAATCGCCCGCAGCTGGCGCAGGCTGAACTGGCAAAGGCGCTGGATTGTGAAACCGACTGGATTGCTGTTGCAGGACAGGACACAGGGCTGGACTGGCGGAACATTAGCTGAGGCCGGGGGCAGCTATCGCGGATGCGATCCGCTCCTGCAGGAGCATCGATTGCTGTAAGAGCGCCATCCCCGGCGCGATTGTTTTATGTCATGCCTCTAATCGCGGCTACCAGCCACTCCTACAGGTGAATTGCTTTGGTTTAGGGGCGGCATCGTGCGCACAAAGGCCATTACCCCCCCGCAATGACATTTTGTCCCGCGTCCGCCCATCCAGTATTATTCCCCGCTCCCAATCGTTGGCTGTCCTGGAGTCCTGATGCTGCACTTGCGTGGTTGTCCCGCACTGTCTGATTTTCGTCTGCAGAAGCTGCGTGAGCAGCTTGTCCTGCAGATACCGTCACTGACAGCGATTCATGCTGAATTCCTGCATATCGCCGAACTCTCCGAGGCGCTCAATCAGCGTGAACAGGCGGTACTGGAAAGGTTGCTGAGTTACGGTCCTGCGTGTCCGGACGAACTGCCGACAGGCATCACCCTGATTGTCGTGCCGCGACCGGGAACCATCTCACCCTGGTCGAGCAAGGCCACAGACATTGTCCACAACTGCGGCCTGGAGCAGGTGCGACGCGTCGAACGGGGTATCGTGTATACACTGGCGGTCGCCGCTGACGCCGTGTTGTCCGAGCAACAGCGTCACAGCGTGTTGCCGCTGATTCATGATCGCATGACGGAGACGGTGCTGTTCGATGCCAATGCGACCGATGTGTTGTTCCGGCACGCCGTGCCGGCACCGTATGACATCGTGGATGTGCTGACAGGCGGGCGGGCAGCGCTGGCAACTGCCAACGGCGATCTCGGGCTGGCCCTGTCGGATGACGAAATCGACTATCTGGTGGAAAATTTTACCCGCCTTGGCCGTAACCCCGTTGACATCGAGCTGATGATGTTTGCCCAGGCCAACTCGGAGCATTGCCGCCACAAGATATTCAATGCCGACTGGACGATTGACGGTGTCGTGCAGGACAGCAGCCTGTTTGAAATGATCCGTGCCTCCTACAAGGCCAGTCCGGATGGCATTCTTTCGGCCTACAGCGATAACGCAGCAGTGACGACAGGGTTCCAGGTTGAGCGTTTCTTTGCGGATACTGTGACGCACTGTTACAGCGCGCACGCGGAGGCGGCGCACCTGGTGGTGAAGGTGGAAACGCATAATCACCCGACCGCGATTTCGCCGTTTCCCGGTGCGGCCACGGGATCCGGTGGCGAGATACGCGATGAAGGTGCGACCGGGCGCGGCGCCAAGCCGAAGGCGGGATTGTGTGGTTTTTCCGTGTCCAATCTGCGTATTCCCGAGTATGAACAACCCTGGGAGACCGACCATGGCAAGCCGGCACGGATTGTGTCGGCTCTCGATATCATGATCGATGCGCCACTGGGTGCGGCGGCCTTTAACAATGAATTTGGCCGCCCCAATCTGTGCGGCTATTTTCGTACCTTTGAAGAGCGGGTACCCGAGGGCGACGGTGATGCCGTGCGTGGCTATCACAAGCCCATCATGCTGGCCGGTGGCTGTGGACTGATCCGTGCAGAACACGTCAATAAAAACGAGATCCCGGCCGGCACACCCATCGTCGTACTCGGTGGGCCGGCGATGTTGATCGGCCTGGGCGGGGGCGCAGCATCGTCCATGTCCAGTGGCAGCAGTGCCGAGGACCTCGATTTCGCCTCGGTGCAGCGCGGCAATCCTGAAATGGAGCGGCGCGCGCAGGAGGTCATCGACGCCTGCTGGGCGCTTGGGGAGGCCAACCCGATCGTTTCGATACATGATGTCGGTGCCGGTGGCCTGTCGAACGCTGTTCCGGAACTGGTGAACGACAGTGGCCGTGGCGGGCGTTTCGAGTTGCGCACCATACCCAATGATGACCCGGGCATGTCGCCGATGCAGGTGTGGTGTAACGAATCGCAGGAGCGTTATGTGCTGGCGATCGAGCGTGCACACCTGGAGGATTTTGAAGCGTTGTGCCGGCGTGAGCGCTGTCCCTACGCGGTGCTTGGCGAGGCGACGGCGCAGCAGCAGCTGGTGCTTGGCGACCGTCATTTCGACAACACCCCGATCGACCTGCCGATGAGCCTGCTGCTGGGCAAGCCGCCGAAGATGCTGCGTGATGTGCAGCAGCTGGCGACGACGTTTAAGGAATTTTCCACGGCCACACTGGATATCCGCGAGGCCGCCTACCGCGTGTTGCGGCTGCCGGCCGTGGCCGACAAGACCTTTCTCATCACCATCGGTGACCGCTCGGTCACCGGCATGGTGACGCGCGACCAGATGGTGGGTCCGTGGCAGGTGCCGGTGGCCGATGTGGCCGTGACGGCCTCGGATTATTGTGGCTATACCGGTGAAGCGCTGGCCATGGGTGAACGCACCCCGGTCGCCTTGCTGCATGGCCCGGCCTCCGGACGCATGGCCGTTGGCGAGGCAATCACCAATATTGCCGCCAGCCGCATCGACGCGCTCGGCAAGATCGTGTTGTCGGCAAACTGGATGGCACCGGCCGGTCACCCCGGTGAAGATGCCAGGTTATATGCAACCGTGAAGGCCGTGGGTGAACAGTTGTGCCCGGCACTGGGGATTGCCATTCCGGTGGGCAAGGACTCCATGTCCATGAAATCGGTGTGGAACGAGCAGGGAGAAGCCCGCGCCGTGACCGCGCCGCTGTCGTTGATTATTTCTGCATTCGCACCGGTACGAGATGTCAGGCAGACGCTGACGCCGCAACTGCGTACCGATAGCGGTGACACCGACCTGATTCTGATTGACCTTGGTCTGGGCAAAAACCGTCTTGCCGGTTCCGCGCTGGCGCAGGTGTATAAACAGCTGGGTTCGATACCACCAGACCTGGACGAGCCGGGCCTGCTGAAGGCCTTCTTTAGCGTGATCCAGTCACTGAACACATCCGGCAAGTTGCTGGCCTATCATGACCGTTCCGACGGTGGCCTGCTGGCGTGTGTCTGCGAGATGTGTTTCGCCGGTCATACCGGGGCGTCCATTCAGCTGCAAGCAGCCGATGCAGTCGCGGCACTGTTTGCCGAGGAACTGGGCGCGGTGATCCAGGTGCGGCGCTCGGATACGGAAGCCGTCATCGCGGCCCTGAAAGAAGCCGGGCTGGAGCAGGCCACGCAGCTGATCGGTCGTGTGACAACGGATGACCGGGTGACGTTTGCAGCTGACGGTCAGGTGCTGTTGTCTGAAAGTCGTGTTGACCTGCAACGTGCCTGGTCCGAGACCAGCTACCGGATGCAGGCAATGCGTGATAACCCGTCGTGTGCCCGTGAAGAATATGACGGCGTGCTCGATGCGGGTGATCCGGGTATTCGACCACTGGTCGGCTTCGATATCAATGAGGATGTAGCCGCGCCCATGATCGCGACCGGTGTGCGACCGCGGATGGCGATTCTCAGGGAGCAGGGCGTGAATGGCCAGCTCGAGATGGCGGCCGCTTTTGATCGCGCCGGTTTTGAGGCGATTGATGTGCACATGAGTGACCTGTTGTCGGGACGGCAATCACTGGACGGTTTCAGGGGGATGGTGGCCTGTGGCGGGTTTTCCTACGGTGATGTGCTGGGTGCCGGGCAGGGCTGGGCCAAGTCGGTACTGTTTCACAGCAAGCTGCGTGACATGTTCAGCGCCTTCTTTGAACGTCAGGACAGTTTTGCGCTGGGCGTGTGCAATGGTTGCCAGATGTTATCCACGCTGAAGGAACTGATTCCGGGCGCGAACCACTGGCCGCGCTTTGTACGCAACCAGTCCGAACAGTTCGAGGCGCGTTTCTCGCAGTTGCAGATTCTGGAGTCACCCGCGCTGTTTTTCGCCGGTATGCAGGGATCGGTGCTGCCGATTGCCGTGGCACACGGGGAGGGGCGGGCAGAATTTGCCGATGACGCGGCAGCCGCTGCCGTGATGGATAGCGGCCTGGTGGCGGCACGCTATGTCGATGGCCGCGGTGCGGTAGCAACACGCTATCCAAAGAATCCGAATGGCTCACCACTCGGCATTACCGGCCTGACGACGACCGATGGCCGGGTCACGATCATGATGCCGCATCCGGAACGTGTGTTCCGGGCAGTTACCAATTCCTGGCACCCGGAGGAGTGGGGTGAAGACGGCCCCTGGCTGCGCATGTTCCGCAATGCAAGGGTGTGGGTGGGCTAGTTTTAATCGCGGCGGTGACGCCGCTCCTATGACATGATGGCGTTTTGCAGGAGCGGCGTCCCCGCCGCGATCCAGTTTCCCTAGCGTCTTGAGATCCAGGCGCCTTCCAGGTCCAGTGCCTCTTCTATTGCCGGTATTCCGGCCTTTGCCTCGCGGCTGCTTTCGAAGCCGGTGACCCTGATGCGGTACATGGGTTTGTCATTGATGGTGACGGCAAAGATTTCCCCATCAACACCCTGTTGTTGAAACAGCGCCAGCTTTCTGCTGGCCGTTGACTTCCAGGTATAGGATGCGAGATTGATAACCCAGTCACCCGTTTTCGCAACCGGGGTGACTGTAGCCGCACTGTCGTTCGACGCTTCTGCGCTGATTTCAGGGACGGCAACCATGCGGCTTACTTCTGCCGCAGCAACTGTCGTGGCATCTTCGGTTTGCTCTGCGGGTGTTACATCTGCTGCAGCCTCGGGTTGCACGGCAGTGACCTCGACTGTGGTTTCTGCAAGGGCCTCGGTAACGTTTGCCTCACTGCCGGCTTCAGCTGCAGCGGCTGCCAAATCCTCTTCGGTCGCTGCGGTGGCCGGATTGTCTGCTGGTGCATCGAGCGGTTGTTCATCTGCTGATGCCGTGACCAGGTCATCTACTGCAGCAATCCGTACCTCGGCCTGCAACGCAGGCAGCGGCATTGTCGATGGTGCCGTCGTCATGGCCTCATCGTTGCTGATGTGCACGCTGGGTGGTTCGACATCCGGCACTTGTTGCGGTGCGTCAACAACACCGCTTGCGAACGTCGGTGGCAACGTTTCAATGGCCGCGACTATCTCCGCTTCTGTCTGTTGCGGGTGGCGGGTGTAGACCGTGGTGGTAACCGACTTTTCAGTGACGATGGTTTCAATGGAGACCGAATCAATGCCCTCGTTTGTCGCTGGCGGGGTCGCTTCAGGTGCAGTGGCTGCTGTCTCGAAGGTTTCTGTTGGCATGGGTTCATCTGTGGCCGGGATGGCCGCATCGACGGCAGGCGCTGTTTCAATTACTGCCAGCGCCTGATCCTGTGCTGATCCCGAACCTGCCGCGGGTGCTGACAGTATGTTCAGGTCATGCGGCTCTTTGGCGGCAGTGGTGATGACCGCCTCATTACCCGTTGATGTGGCTGATGGCACGGGAGGGAGTGCGGCGGGCAGTGGCTGGACCTTGCGCTGTGCCAGCTGTTGTGTTTGCGTATGTGAGTAATAAACACCCCCGATGCCGACCAGCAGGGTGGTCAGCGCAAGAAAGGCCAGCACGGATAACAGCCGGTAACCGAGGCTGCGAGTCTTTCTTCTTCGCGTGTAAATGCGCCGGGAACTGCCTTCCCAGATGCGGTTGTTTGCCTGGTGACCGGATTCATCCCACTGTTCCCATGGACGCGGACCATCGGCAAAACCATCGCTGCCTTCCTTACGCAACTTCTGTTCGAACCTGCGCAGTTTTTCCTTGCTTTCCTGTGGCATCTATCAGCTATCCAGTCGTTTGTATTTTATCCGGTGCGGCTGGTCCGCATCCGCCCCCAGTCGACGTTTTCTGTCGGCTTCGTAGTCGGCATAATTGCCTTCAAACCAGACAACCTGGCTGTCTCCCTCGAACGCCAGTATATGTGTTGCAATGCGGTCAAGGAACCAGCGATCGTGTGAAATCACCACGGCACAGCCCGGGAAATCCAGCAACGCCTCTTCCAGTGCGCGCAGCGTTTCTACATCCAGGTCATTGGTGGGTTCGTCCAGTAACAGAACATTGCCGCCGCTCTTTAACAATTTCGCCAGGTGTACGCGGTTGCGTTCACCACCCGACAGGGTGCCGACACGTTTCTGCTGGTCGCTGCCGGAGAAATTGAACCGCGATACGTAGGTGCGTGAATTCAGTTCGTGGTTGCCGACCGTGATGATGTCCTGCCCGTCGGAAATCTCTTCCCACACGGTCTTGCTGCTGTCGAGGCTGTCACGGCTCTGGTCGACGCAGGCGATCGAGACCGTTTCGCCGATACGCAGCTCGCCGGAATCCGCCTGCTCGGCGCCGGTCAGCATGCGGAACAGGGTTGTCTTGCCCGCGCCATTCGGACCGATGATGCCGACGATGCCACCGCGTGGCAGATTGAAACTGAGATCTTCGTAGAGCAGGGTGTCGCCAAAGCGCTTGCTGAGATGGTTGGCCTCGATGACCAGGTCACCGAGTCGCGGGCCCGGGGGTATGAACAGTTGCTTGGTTTCGTTGCGTTGCTGCGATTCCTGCGCAGCCAGTTCCTCGAAGCGCGCCAGCCGCGCCTTGCTCTTCGCATGGCGACCCTTGGCACCGGAACGCACCCACTCGAGTTCGGCCTTCATGGCCTTTTGCCGGGCGGAGGCCTGTTTTTCCTCGATCTCCAGGCGCTGTTCCTTTTGCTCCAGCCAGGACGAGTAGTTACCCTCCCAGGGGATGCCGTGGCCGCGGTCGAGCTCCAGGATCCAGCCGGCGGCATTATCAAGAAAGTAGCGGTCATGAGTGACAGCCACAACCGTGCCGGGGTATTCGACCAGGAAGCGTTCCAGCCAGGCGACGCTTTCCGCGTCGAGGTGGTTGGTTGGCTCATCCAGCAACAGCATGTCGGGACTGGTTAACAGCAATTTGCACAGTGCGACACGGCGCCGTTCGCCGCCGGACAGCTTGCTGACATCGGCGTCCCACGGGGGCAGGCGCAGTGCATCGGCGGCAATTTCCAGTTTGCGGTCCATTTCCCAGCCACCCGCCGCATCGATCGCATCCTGCAACTTGCCCTGTTCTTCCAGCAGGGCATTCATTTCATCATCGCTCATGGGTTCGGCAAAACGGTCACTGATGGCATTGAAGCGATCCAGCAGGGTCTTGGTCTCGCCGAGTCCATCCTCAACATTGCCGCGCACATCCTTCTCCGGATCCAGTGCAGGCTCCTGTGGCAGGTAGCCGACATTGATACCGGACTGCGCGCGGGCCTCACCCTCAATATCCTTGTCCTCGCCGGCCATGATGCGCAGCAGGGTGGATTTGCCGGAGCCGTTCAGACCGAGCACGCCGATCTTGGCGCCGGGAAAGAAAGACAGCGAAATGTTCTCAAGAATCCTGCGCTTGGGCGGGACGACCTTGCCCACCTGGTTCATGGTGTATACGTATTGCGCCATTGAATTGCGAATCCCGGATCGTTTAACAATGGACGCACATTATAGGCGCCACTTTCTGGCGAACAAGCTACAATGAAACAGAACAGGATTGATTGCAGTTTTAACATTACAAACGTCATGTAACTCAAAGTTAATATTATAGATTAGTAAACACGACCATGTCAGCGCCGCTCTGCATCTATACAGGGGATGATCTTGCCCGATACGGTTTCGGTGCGGGGCACCCGTTCGGCCCGGACCGGCTGGGTGCTTTCTGGCAACAGGCCTGTGCCGTCGGGCTGGACCAGCGTGTGCAGCAATGTGCGCCGGTGTCAGCAGGGCGGGAACAGCTCGAACGTTTCCATACTCCCGCATATGTACAACGCGTCATTCAGCAGTCGGCCAGCGGGGAAGGCTATCTGGATAGCGGCGATACGCCGGCGTTTCAGGGTATTTATGAAGCGGCCTGCTACGTGGTGGGCAGCGTGCTGGACGCGATCGAACGCATTCTTGCCAGCGACTGCGGGCAGGCGTTTGTACCCATTGCGGGATTGCACCATGCCCGCCGTGACAGCGCGGCCGGTTTTTGTGTCTTCAACGATTGCGGCATTGCCATCGAGACACTGCGCAGCCAGCATCACTTGCAGCGTATAGCCTACGTCGATATCGATGCGCACCATGGCGACGGGGTGTTCTACAGCTTTGAAGATGACCCTGAGCTGATCTTTGCCGATCTGCATGAGGATGGCCGTTATTTATACCCTGGCAGCGGCAGTGCGTCGGAGACCGGCCGGGGTGCGGCTCGCGGTACCAAGTTGAATATCCCGATGCCACCGGAGGCCGACGATGCTGCGTTTTTCAGTGCATGGGAGCGGGTCGAGGCCTTCATTGATGATCACCGGCCGGACTTTATCCTGCTCCAGTGCGGCGCGGACAGCATTGCCGGCGACCCGATCACCCATTTGCGCTACAGTCCGGCGGCACATCGTCATGCGGCGCAACGGCTGCTGCGACTGGCAGAACGGCACTGCAAGGGGCGTCTGCTGGCGCTGGGCGGAGGCGGCTACAACCGGGGTAACCTGGCCCTGGCATGGACCGCAGTCGTTGAGGCGTTGCTGGCGGGATGAACTGGCTGCCCGCCATTCGCCAGCGGCGGGATACTGTTCGCAAGACCCTGGCAGATCGGCTATTATCTAGCGCCTCCCCGATGCGGGATATTTCTACTTCACATCATAAGGTTATATCCAATGTTTGATAAAGATATGCAGATTGCCGGCTATGACGATGAACTCTGGGGTGCGATGCAGGGCGAGCGCCAGCGGCAGGAAGATCACATCGAACTGATTGCCTCCGAAAACTATGCCAGCCCGAGGGTGATGCAGGCGCAGGGATCGGTGCTGACGAATAAATACGCCGAGGGCTATCCGGGCAAGCGCTATTACGGTGGTTGCGAGTACGTGGACGTTGCCGAGCAGCTGGCGATCGACCGCGCCAAGGCGCTGTTCAACGCCGACTATGCCAATGTGCAGCCGCATTCCGGGTCGCAAGCCAATGCCGCGGTTTACCTGGCACTGCTGCAACCAGGTGACACCATACTGGGTATGAGCCTGGATGCCGGCGGACATTTGACCCACGGATCGAAAGTAAATTTTTCGGGCAAGATATTCAATGCCGTGCAATATGGCCTGGATAATGAAACCGGTGCCATCGATTACGACCAGGTCGAGGCGCTGGCAAAAGAACACAAGCCAAAGATGGTGGTTGCCGGCTTTTCTGCCTACTCGTTGAAGGCCGACTGGCAACGTTTCCGCGACATCGCCGACAGTGTCGGCGCCTGGCTGCTGGTCGACATGGCGCACGTGGCGGGCCTGATTGCTGCCGGCATCTATCCGAGCCCGGTTAATATTGCCGATGTCACCACCACCACGACGCACAAGACCCTGCGTGGTCCACGCGGCGGCCTGATCCTGGCGCGTGCCAATGCAGACGTTGAAAAGAAACTGAACTCGATGATCTTTCCCGGCATCCAGGGTGGCCCCCTGATGCATGTCATCGCTGCCAAGGCGGTTGCCCTGAAAGAGGCCATGGAGCCGTCCTTCAGGGAGTATCAGCAGCAGGTTCTGGATAATGCGCGCGCCATGGTGGAAGTGATGCTGTCACGTGGCTACAAGGTGGTGTCCGGCGGTACTGACGACCACCTGTTCCTGGTGGACCTCATCGACAAGGGTATCACCGGCAAGCAGGCCGATGCGGCGCTGGATGCGGCCAACATTACCGTCAACAAGAATGCCGTGCCGAATGACCCGCAGTCACCGTTTGTCACCAGCGGTATCCGCGTTGGAACCCCTGCGATCACCACGCGCGGTTGTGGCGAGACCGAGGCGCGTGAGCTTGCCGGCTGGATGTGTGATGTGATGGATAATGTCGAGGACCAGGACACTATCGCCAGCGTGCGTGGCAAGGTGCTTGATTTGTGCAAGCGCTTTCCCGTGTATGCAGCCAGTTAATCCGGATTGCAGATACTGCCATGTATTGTCCCTTTTGCGGAAAGCAGGACACCAAGGTGATCGACTCGCGACTCGCCAGTGAGGGTGCGCAGGTGCGGCGGCGGCGGGAATGCCTGGACTGTGGCGAACGCTTCACGACCTTTGAATCGCCCGAACTGGTAATGCCACGTATTATCAAGGGCAGCGGCGCACGCGAGCCGTTTGATGAAGAAAAGCTTACTGCAGGCATGATGCGTGCACTGGAGAAACGCCCGGTGGAATCCGAACGTGTGGACGCGGCGATCATGCGTATACAGCAACGCCTGCGCGCCAGCGGTGAACGCGAGATCGCCTCCCGGCAACTGGGCGAGTGGGTGGTGAACGAGTTGCGCCAGCTGGACCAGGTGGCCTTTGTGCGCTTTGCATCGGTGTACCGCAGTTTTGAAGATGTGAACGAGTTTCGCGAAGAAATCGAGCGCCTTGAAAAGGAACCGACCGCGGAAGACACCCGGAACCAGATCTCGTTACTGCCGGATGACTAGCATTGCCGGCTGTCGTTTTTGCCTGTCCGTTGCTGTTGCATTCACTGAATAGAACATGAATCCGGCAAGCGATCACCTGTACATGGCACGTGCCCTGCGTCTGGCGGAACGTGGCCTGACAAGCACCGATCCCAATCCACGCGTCGGCTGTGTGCTGGTAAAGGGAGGTGATGTCGTCGGTGAGGGCTGGCATGAGCGCGTCGGTGAAGCGCATGCCGAGATACATGCCCTGCGGCAGGCAGGTGAGCGAGCTGCCGGCGCCACTGCCTACGTGACGCTTGAACCCTGCTGTCACCACGGCCGAACCCCGCCCTGTACAGAGGCGTTGATTGCTGCCGGTGTCGCGCGTGTGGTTGCCGCAATGCAGGACCCGAATCCGCGCGTTGCCGGGAACGGGCTTGCGGTCTTGCGAGAGGCGGGTGTCGATGCTCAGAGTGGCGTGCTGGCCGCGGAAGCGGAACAGTTAAATGCCGGTTTCGTCATGCGCATGCGTCACGGACGCCCCCGGGTACGCTGCAAGCTGGCAATGAGTATCGATGGCCGCACGGCCATGGCCAGTGGTGAAAGCCGGTGGATTACCGGTGCCGCCGCGCGCCGCGATGTGCATCGCCTGCGGGCGCGCAGTTCAGCGATCATGACGGGCATTGACACTGTGCTGGCCGATGATCCATCACTGACGGCGCGCCCCGGTGACGCTCTGGATGAGTCAATCCGGCAGCCAGTGCGTGTCGTACTGGACAGCCGGCTACGCATGCCGAAGGAAGCGAAGCTTTTGCGCATGCCCGGTAAAACACTGCTGCTAACCGCTGTGTCTGATGCTGAAAAAGGCGCATGGCGGGTGCGCGAGGGTGTTGAGATCGTCACGCTGCCGTTGCAGGGTCAGCGGCTGGATTTACCCGCGGTGTTGCAGCACCTCGGCACCCTGGAGATGAACGAGGTGCACCTTGAAGCCGGTGCGACCCTGTGTGGTGCGCTGCTGCAGGCCGGCCTGATAGACGAGCTGGTGATCTACATGGCGCCGCACCTGATGGGTGATGCGGCGCGCGGTTTGTTTACCCTGCCGGGACTGGCTACCATGGCGCAACGCGTTCAATTGTCTGTAAACGATATACGCGCCGTGGGTGAGGATTGGCGGATCAGTGCCACGATAAAAGTTTGATTAACCTGCAGGAGTGCTGTCCCCGGCGCGATGGTATCTTACCTATTATTCGCGGCGAGACGCCGCTCCTACAATAATGCCAGGAAAATATAGATGTTTACCGGAATCATTCAAGCCGTCGGTCGCGTCGCCACACTGCAACAGCGTGGCGGTGACATGCGTTTGTGTATCCATGCCGGCAAGCTGGCCATGGAGGATGTCAATCTCGGTGACAGCATTGCCGTGAGTGGTGTGTGCCTGACGGTGATTGAAAAATCCGCCAGCGGTTTTTGTGCCGATGTCTCCGGTGAAACCCTGCGACGCACCATGATCGGTTCACTGGCTGTGAAAGACGCCGTCAACCTGGAAAAGGCGCTGACGCTGGAAACACGCCTCGGCGGTCACCTGGTGAGCGGTCATGTCGACGGGCTGGGTACGGTAACGGCGCGCAATGAAGACAGTCGTTCCGTACAGTTCTCGATCGAGGCGCCGGCGGAACTGGCACGCTACATTGCCGTCAAGGGTTCAATCTGTGTCGACGGTGTCAGCCTGACAGTGAATGCGGTTGACGGTGCAGTGTTTGAATTGAATATTGTGCCGCACACGCTCACCGAGACCACCCTGCAGGCCTACCAGCCAGGGCGGCAGGTCAACCTGGAAGTGGACCTCGTGGCGCGTTACCTGGAACGTTTGTTGCTGGGCGACAAGGCGGCGCAGCCCGGGGCCGGTGGAGAAATTACCCGTGAACTGCTCGAGTCCTGTGGATTTGCAGGGAAGTGATGATGAGAGAAATACAATATGCCCGTCAGGGTTCACATAATGGTGTTTTGCAGGCGTAACTACTAATCATGTCGTTCAACAGTACTGAAGAAATAATCGAGGATATAAGCGCCGGTCGCATGGTCATCCTGATGGATGATGAAGATCGCGAGAACGAGGGTGACCTGGTGATGGCCGCCAGTCACGTGCGTCCCGAGGATATCAATTTTATGGCCAGCCACGGACGCGGCTTGATCTGCCTGACGCTGACCCGCGATCGCTGTGAGCAACTGGCGTTGCCACTGATGGTGCAGAGCAATACCTCGTTGCATTCAACCAATTTCACTCTCTCCATCGAGGCGGCGGAAGGGGTGACCACCGGTATCTCGGCGCAGGATCGTGCGCGCACCATACAGGCTGCTGTGGCAGCGGATGCGCGTCCCGGGGATATCGTGCAGCCGGGGCATATCTTTCCATTGATGGCGCAGCCGGGCGGGGTGCTGACACGTGCCGGCCATACCGAGGCCGGCTGTGACCTGGCGCGC
>CALOCX010000016.1:0-78093 GCA_942491995.1 uncultured Gammaproteobacteria bacterium
AAGCACCGGTACCGGTGGTGGCATGAAACTGTTTTGCCAGGGGATTGGCGGCGGCACGCCCGATGTGTCCAATGCCTCCCGGGCAATGAAGTCATCCGAGTGGGAAAACTGTCAGGCGAATGGCGTTACGGAAATCATCGAAGTCGCCTTCGGCAATGACGGTATCGCGTTTGCCAATGACAACAAGGGTCCGAAGCTGAATCTGACACGTGAACAGCTCTGGATGGCTCTGGCCGAAAAGGGCCCGAAACCAGAGAAATGGAATGAGATTGATGCGTCGCTTCCCGATGCAAGGATTTCCGTGCTGGTGCCACCACCCACATCCGGTACACGAGATGCCTGGAACTCACTGGTCATGGGAAAAGGTTGCCCTGAAGCTGTAAAAAAAGCGTACAGCGATTCCTGCGAGATGCTGCGCGAGGATGTCGCTGCCATAGAGCCTGGTGAAAACGATGCGCTGATTGTGCAGAAACTGGATGCCGATCCCACAGCATTCGGCATCTTCGGTAAGTCAGCTACCTCGAGAATAACTGGCGACCGCATACAAAGCAGCTACCATCGAAGGTGTTCCATTGATATCGATTCGATCCAGGACTCAGCTATCCGATTTCACGTCCGTGCTGTTTTTCTACGGTGAAGGCGGCCCATATCGTGGTGTTGTCCCTGGCCTCCAGGCACATCAACGAATTCATCGCTGAAGATGCTATCGGTAACGACGGCTACCTGCTGGATGCGGGACTGGTTCCCCTGGCTGATGCCAAACGTGCCAAGTTGCAGAAAGACGCAGGCGCGCTGATGGTTATGAGCAAATAGGCGGACTGTCAATTTGCAGATCCTGAGCGGACAGGGATGTTATTCAGGGCATGCTTTATTTTCATGAATACTTATCAGCACCCTGACAGTCTTTGTAGCTGGCGGCAAGCGCCGGCTTTTTTGGCTGGCGGCGTGCGAGCAGCCCCGCCTTTGTGCAACAGGGACGATCGCGATCCAGAGCTGTCTATCACGGCAGTTACACGGTGCTGTGGTGCACGGTACCGATGCTCATCGTGGCGCTGGGATGGTTACTGGTTGAATCTTGGGTTATACGCCCGATGGTCATACAAACGCTGGCCACGAGTGGGGTACAGCCAACGGCCAATGTCGCTTTTCAATACCTGGAAATCAGGAATATTGCTGCCGGCGTGTTGCCTGATACCCATGCCAGTGAGGCGGTACTGATTGCTGTCGAGCGTTACAAGTCGCTTTCCAGTACAGCCAGCAAACTATTTGCAGCACTATTCCTTGTCGCCGGTGTGTCGGGCTTTGTCTACAGCTACCGCAGGATTAGTGCAAGGTTTCCCGCGCGTGAGCAGGTTGAGAAATTTGTACGGTTTTTTCTGCTTGCGAGTTCCACCGTTGCGATCCTGACTACCCTGAGTATTGTCATGGCACTGGTGGTTGAAGCCTTGCTGTTCTTCAAACATGTGCCGCTGCTGGATTTTTTGTTTGGAATAAAATGGAGTCCGCAGGTTGCCATTCGGGCAGACCAGGTCGGCAGTTCCGGTGCTTTTGGTGCCATTCCATTGTTTGCCGGCACCCTGCTGATTGCGCTGATTGCCATGCTGGTGGCCGTGCCCATCGGCCTGTTTTCGGCCATCTACCTGTCTGAATATGCACGCCCGTCGGTGCGCCACATTGCCAAGCCCATGCTGGAAATCCTTGCGGGTATACCCACCGTGGTGTACGGCTTCTTCGCGGCACTGACGGTGGCGCCCATGGTTGTAAAAGCCAGCGCGGCCATTGGCCTCAGTGCGTCCTCGGAGAGTGCCCTCGCTGCCGGACTGGTGATGGGCGTCATGATCATCCCGTTTATCTCATCGTTATCTGACGACGTCATCAACGCGATTCCGACCTCACTACGCCTGGGTTCGCTGGCCATGGGCGCAACTCGCTCCGAAACCATCAGGAAGGTGATCCTGCCGGCGGCACTGCCGGGGATTATGGGGGCGATTCTGCTCGCCGTGTCGAGGGCTATTGGTGAAACCATGATCGTGGTCATGGCGGCGGGTCTCGCAGCCAACCTGACGGCCAATCCACTGGAAAGCGTGACTACGGTAACCGCGCAGATCGTAACCATCCTGGTTGGCGATCAGGAGTTTGATAGTCCGAAGACACTGGCAGCCTTCGCACTCGGCCTGACCCTGTTTTGTGTCACGCTGGTACTGAATTTCATTGCACTGAAGATTGTAAGAACTTACGAGGAACGCTACGACTAGGTAGTGACCGGGCAGTTATGTTGACAACCGACAAAAAACGGCTGCAGAAAAGGCATCGTGCTGAAACACGCTTTCGTGCCTATGGCGTGCTGTCGCTGATAGCTGCCGCTGGCATCCTGTTTACCCTGATTTATTCGATTGTGTCGAGCGGTTATACGGCCTTTTACCGTACTACCCTGCTGCTTGATATCGAACTGAATGCCGAACGAATCGATGTCACACCACCCTATAGCCGTAATGCGCTGATGCAGGGGCGTTATAGCTCGCTGGTGAAAAGTGCGCTCTACGCACAGTTTCCAGAGGTAACTGACCAGCGCGCGCGGCGTGAGTTATCCAGCCTGTTGAGTCCCGGCGCTGAACTCGCCGTGCGTGATTACCTGATCGATCATCCCGACAGCCTCGGCACAACGATTGCCCTGGAAGTGCCGATGTCCTCTGATTTTGACCAGCTTTACAAAGAGCACCTGCCCCGCAGCGGTGAGAATATCCGCTTTTCCGGGCAGCAGTTGCAGTGGTTTGACCGCTTGCTGGAAGAGGGCCGCATAGCGTACCGTTTCAATACGCAATTCCTGTTTGGCGGAGATTCCCGTTACCCTGAGCTTGCCGGCATTGCTGGCGCTGTCGCGGGTTCATTTTTTGCATTGCTGGTGTGTTTCCTGCTGTCATTCCCGCTGGGGATCGCTGCAGCGACCTATCTTGAAGAGTTTGCTCCCAAAACCCGCCTGACTCGTATTATCGAGGCAAATATCAATAACCTCGCGGCCGTACCTTCGGTGATATTCGGCCTGCTGGGGCTGGCCATCTTTCTGAATGTCTTCGGATTGCCGCGCAGTACACCACTGGTGGGCGGTATCGTGCTCTCCCTGATGACACTACCGACCATCATTATCGCCACCCGTGCGTCTATACGTTCAGTATCCCCCGGTATTCGCCAGGCTGGCCTGGCCATGGGTGCATCACCGGTTCAGGTGGTTTTTCATCATGTATTACCGGTCGCCATGCCCGGTACCCTGACCGGTACCATCATCGGTCTGGCACAGGCACTGGGTGAGACGGCACCGCTGTTAATGATCGGTATGGTGGCGTTTATTGCCAATGTGCCGACCACACCGCTGGATCCCTCCGCCGCATTACCGGTACAAATCTTTCTCTGGGCGGAGAGCGCCGAGCGTGGATTTGTCGAGAAAACATCTGCTGCCATTATGGTCATCATGATGTTCCTGATAATGATGAATCTGCTGGCGGTGATTGTTCGTACCAGAACACAGGGCAAGAGCAAGGTTGAATGACAACAGGTGAAGATGATGGACTATGTGATGACAGCTGACAGTACTGATACCAATGACAACATCATCAGGCAGACGCAGGATAGCCTGGAGTCAGAAGCGTCAGCATCCAGAACGGATATCAAGATGACGGCCGAGGGCGTCAGTGTATTCTATGGCGCCGAACAGGCGCTTGATGATATCAATATCGATATCCACAGTAAGCAGATAACCGCCCTGATCGGACCATCCGGCTGTGGCAAGTCCACTTTCCTGCGCTGCCTGAATCGCATGAACGATGTGATCGATGGTTGCCGCGTTAGCGGGAGAATTACACTGGATGGCGAAGATATCTACGCCCCGAGTGTGGATGTCGTGTCATTACGCAGTCATATTGGCATGGTGTTCCAGAAGCCGAATCCGTTCCCGAAGTCGATTTTTGAAAATGTGGCCTACGGGCCCAGGATCCACGGCCTTGCGCAAACCCAGGACGAAATTGAGGAAATCGCGATCAGGAGCCTGAAAAAAGCCGGCTTGTTCGAGGAGGTAAAGGACCGTCTGCACGCACCCGCCACGGGGTTGTCCGGCGGCCAGCAACAGCGCCTCTGTATTGCACGGGCCATCTCCATCAACCCCGGGGTGCTACTGATGGATGAACCCTGCTCGGCGCTGGACCCGATTGCCACCGCTCGTATCGAGGATCTGATGTGGGAACTGAAGGAGAGCATTACGATTATCATTGTGACACACTCCATGCAGCAGGCATCCCGGGTCTCGCAGCAGACCGGGTTCTTCCACATGGGTGTAATGGCAGAGGTGGGCACAACGGAGCAGATCTTCCAGAATCCGGTGGATCCGCGTACGCGTGATTACATTACCGGCCGATTCGGTTAATAACGTCTCCGGAGACCGCAAATGACATTGCACTTCCACAGAGAAGTCGATCGTTTGATCGAGGATCTGATTTCCTTCGGTGAAGGGATTGAAGACCAGTTAAATCTCGCCATGGATGCCCTGGTAGAAGGGGACGTCAAGGCCGCAAAGCGCATCAAAAAGAACGATACCGATCTGGATGCTATTGAAGTTGAAATGGAAGAAGAGTGCCTGAAGCTGCTGGCATTGCATCAACCACTCGCCAATGACCTGCGTCAGATTGTTTCGGTACTGAAGATAAACCATGATCTCGAGCGCGTCGGCGACCATGCCGCCAATATTGCCAAGCGTGTGCTGGATCTTGCCGAGTTACCTCCTATCGATATTCCGAAAGACGTGGTGGTGCTGTCAAAGCAAGCGCGACTGATGCTGCGTCTCAGTCTGCTGTCATTCGTCGAATCAGATCAGATGCTGACTAATGGCGTATTTGAAATGGACAATGAAGTGGATGACTTGAACAAGAAACTTTTCAGACAACAAGTGGAGGCTATTCAGAAAACTCCCGCTGAAGCGGAACAGCGCATACTCTTGCTGTCGGTGTGCAAACAGCTGGAACGTGTCGGTGATCTTGCTTCAAGTATTGCCGAAGATGTGGTGTACCTGATGTCCGGTGTGATCATCCGCCACGGCGATGTTCAACAAGAGGAGGCGTAGTTCGTAAAAAAGGCTGGCAGAGTGGCGATGTTTTCTGCAGATACGTTCCGGTATCAGTGTATCAGTTGGACCAGTACGGCGGCGATGACAACGAATATAGCGGCTTCGCTGAGCATCTCCAGTGTAGTAATCCTGGAAGGGTTTCTGATCGCGTTGCGTGCGGTTTCAATGTTCATGGCGGCTGGTCCCTAACTCAATGTTTGTACTAATGTTTCGTCCTTGTGCTCGGATAACTTGAATGATCGCTCTAACCTGTGAAACTGTGTATACAAATATAAAACATAGTATATACATTTGATATGGTCGTAGCCGAAAATAACCCCAGTAGTTACAATAAACTTAACAACACTGGTTTATTTTGGTGGCGATTCGTGTCTAAAGACAAAATACTCAATATTCGCATTGATCCCGAATTGAAGAAGACCGCAAAGAAGGTCGCAGAGTCTGAAAATCGTTCGCTCTCAAACTGGGTAACCTGGCTTATTCAGCGTGAAGTCAGGCGCTCTGGCAAGAAGACCCGCTAACTTCAAAAAGCTTGAATTTGTTTTTTGTGGAATTTTTCCGGGTGCGCAGAATGGGTGAAGGCGAAGGGCAGGGATCGGGGTGTAAAACAAGCCAGAACCCTACGCATGGACAGATGAGGGTGGTAGATGCACCCTGGAACGACCAGGGTATCACGTGAGTGAGCAAGTAACTCAAATCAGGGGACCAACTCGTCAGGGAGGCAACAGGGCCGACCAGACCAGGAACGCACCCACGCGCCTGCCATTAATCAGGAAAAGGAAAGCCCCAGGGGGCGGCCAGACACATGTAGATCAGGCCGCTGAACGGTCGAAAGTCAAGAGCAATCAAGCACACCGCACCCCAAAGCGCGGGGGACCCGGCGAGACGCGCAAACAAATAACTAAAAAACACGGCCCGTAACTGAACGAAAAAAGCTAAACCAATGACGTTACAATGATGGCGACCAAACCGTAAGAGAGAGATAAGCCGCAGCCCTTCCATGCCAAATACCCGAGACATGATGAGACCCGCAAACAACACCAAGCGCGCCCCACGCCCCGAGGCGCACGGACAATGGCCATGGCACAACGCAGGCGAGAGCGGGAAGCGAAACCCGCACAGACACACGACCACACGGCACGCCACCACCGTCGCCGCAGAAAGCAACCCACGCCAACGGGCGCGGGCGCGCGACGGCAGGGGGGCCCGGACAGATTCGTGAACCACGATCACGGAGCCTCGCAGACGCGGTCCGGGGGCGACACCAGGGGCGAAAAACTCCAGTGGGACAGCGGGACCCGAGCACCACAGGGAGACCAGGAAGGGGGCGGGGGACCTAAAGAGATATGGGGCACGACCGGGGGTATAACGATATGCGGTACAACCACGACGGAGAAAAAACCTGACCCGCTAGCCAAGCAAAACCCGGTGCAGCCGCCGACAGGCTGCCGCGGATGACCAGCGACAAACCATGAGTCAAGGTCAGACGGCAGAAAGCCACCCACGCGCGACGGTACGGACCGGAACGGAAGCATACGGCGCACAACCACGGGAGGACAAGGAAACAAGGCACGCGGCAGGAGCGCAAGGGATAAAACAGAACCTGAAAACAAGCCTCGCGGCACAAGAAGATGCAGAAACCAGACGGAGCGGGACACCGGAACAAGCGCGAACGAGAAAGAGGAGAGGAGGAACCGGAGAAACGCACGATGCACCGCGAGGTGACCACCACCGAAGAAAGACCGCATCAACAGAGGCAGCGGAAAGTAACGGGGACAGCAGGAAAAAGGATCGATACATCGGGATGCCAGGCATGGTAGGCAAATCCACGTCATCAATATTTTCAACAAAAACATCAAATACGCGCTCGGTGGGACAATCTCAGACGTTCTGACATGATGAAATCACCCTGGTGGTCGATTGCAGGGAAATATGTGTAGGCCTTATAACGTCGTCGTTTAACTCTTCTTTTTTCAGCATTCTTCTCTCCTGCTGGTCATTAATATTCAGGAGAGGGGACAACAAATGACAAAAGGGGCGGCATTAATTCGCAAAAATGGAAGGTCAATAGTGAAAAGCACGCCAAACCACACCAAACCAAAAGGGGGACCACAAACACCAAGGGGGGGGGGGGGGGGGGGGGGGGGGGGGGGGGGGGGGGGGGGGAACGGGGGGGGGGGGGGGGGGGGGGGGGGGGGGGGGGGGGGGGGGGGGGGGGGGGGGGGGGGGGGGGGGGGGGGGGGGGGGGGGGGGGTGGGGGGGGGGAACGCAGGACATGGCGCAGCGGGGGAGCGGCGAGAAAGGGGGGGGGGGGGGGGTGGGGGGGGGGGGGGGGGGGGGGGAAGGAGCGGGACAAGGGAAGGGAAGGAACCAGGCGCGCAAAAGCGCGCGGGAGGGGCGGCGCCGCAACAAAGGAATCCCCGGTGGGACGTGGAGGGGCCGGAGAGCCAAATCAAAAAGGGGGGGGGGGAAGGGGGGGGGGGGGGGGGGGGGGGGGAGGGGGGGGGGGGGGGGGGACCCACACAGAGGTTATCCAGACACCGGTGACGAGGACGCGAATATCTTCCAGCTGCGCGCCCAGGTTGATTTCTATTGGTAGAAGCAACTCCCCCTATCCGGCATTGCCGGCAGCCCCGCTCAACGAGCGGGGCTGTACTCTTTTTGTGCAAGTGAAATCCCCGATGTGGGGACGTTACTCCAGACTTTCCTGCGCAACTTCCCTGACACCGCTGTCCGGGTCATCCAGCAGAGGCCTGATGTAGTCGTTGGCCTTCGGCGTGCCGGCCAGTGCCAGGTAGTGGCAGGCGTCTCCACGGATCCGTGCATCCTCGTGATGTGTCAGTTTGCCGAGACGATCGACAGTCGCGCGCAGCATGTCAGTCCCCTCCAGGTCTTCCATGATCGCACTGATGCCAATGCGCGTATTCAGTTGTGTATCCGGATCGGTAAACAGTTCCAGCAGGGCATCCATCGTCTCCGGGTCCGACCTGACACGTTCCAGCGGCTTGCTGATGTTGCCGCTCGAGAGCAGGTCATTCAGCCAGTCAGTCATGCCCGAGTCTGTGCCGGCCTTGAGGGCCCATTCCCTGAGTTCATGTTCCGAGTGCAAGCCCTCCAGTTCGAACGATCCGATGCGTACCCAGGGGACGCTGCGCACACCCAGTTCCCTTGCGATATCGATACGTTGTTCTATATTAACGACCTTGAGGGTGCCGAGGGTGCCGGCCTTCACCAGGTTTGCAAGGCCCTGCAGCATGCCTGGGCAGTGCGGGCAGTGTGTGCCAAGTAAAAACAGTGCATCCGGCGATGTGTTTGCGGCAGGCTCATTCATGTGGTCTTCCCTGTTAAAGAACTGGCGTTATAATGGCTTATAGTAGGGGCATCGTCCCGGGGTGACAATGTTCCCGGTGAGCCCACCGCCAGTGCCGGTTGATGTTTACTGCAACAGCACATCTCGATAGAGGAACAGCAACATGTTTGGAGCAGGGCGCATGACAACCCTCCCGACGCCGTCTGAGGCATTGCCGGGTCGTGATGAAAGGATGCCGGTGCCGGAGAAGCATTTCGTCAACGGCAATCCACTGCAGGCACCCTTTCCGGACGGTCTGGAACAGGCACTGTTTGGCCTGGGCTGTTTCTGGGGCGCCGAACGCAAGTTCTGGGAAACGCCGGGTGTCTATACCACCGCTGTGGGTTATGCGGCAGGTATCACCCCCAATCCTGACTATAAGGAAGTATGCACAGGCATGACCGGTCATAACGAGGTGGTGCTGGTCGTCTACGACCTGGCCATCGTTCAGCTACGATGAATTACTGAAGGTGTTCTGGGAGGCACATGATCCGACGCAGGGCATGCGCCAGGGCAATGATGTCGGTACCCAGTACCGTTCCGGTATTTATGTGTATAACGAGGCACACCTGGCCGCCGCCAGTGCATCCCAGGACAGCTTCCAGGCGCGCCTGGCCGAGAAGGACCTGGGTGCAATCACCACCGAGATCATCGAGGCGCCGGAGTTTTATTACGCGGAAGACTATCACCAGCAATACCTCGCCAGAATCCCGGCGGTTATTGCGGGCTCGGTGGCACCGGCGTGAGTTATGACTGATTCATTCGCATAGAGCAAAACGCGCAGGTTTGTTAAGCTCTCGCAATGCCGTTGCGCCGCCGTTTGTTAAACCTGCTGTCAGATGGTGAATTTCACTCCGGTGAGGAACTCGGTGCCTCGCTGGGCGTGAGTCGCATGGCTGTGTGGAAACATCTCAAGTCGCTGCGTGACATGGGGGTGGATTTCTCTGTGCAACGCGGCAAGGGTTACTGTCTGCCGTCATCCCTTGAGTTACTGGATCGCGACAGGATTCTCTCTGCGGCGACCGGCACGCGTGTCGCGGCTATCGATGACATCGCTGTTTTCCTCGAAGTTGATTCCACCAACAACTGGTTGCGTGAGCAGATGCTGAAGGGGGCACCGTCCGGGACAGTGGGTGTCGCGGAGCGGCAGGTGCCGGGCGCGGCAGGCGCGGGCGTACCTGGGTATCACCGTTCGCGGCCAACCTCTACCTGTCGCTGTTATGGCGATCGGCCAGCGGGGCCGCGACCCTCGGCGGTCTGAGCCTGGTCACGGGGATCGCGGTCCTGCGTGCCTTGCGCGGCTACGGTATTGAAGATGCCGGATTGAAGTGGCCCAACGATATCCTGGTCAGGGATGCCAAGCTGGCCGGTGTCCTGATCGATGTGGTCGGTGAGGCGAACGGACCCTGTGCCGTGATCGTCGGTGTCGGTGTCAATGTGTGCATGCCACCTGGTGAAGCGAGCGCGATTGAGCAGTTATGGACGGATTTATATCACCTGACGGGTGACAACAGGCTTTCACGGAATGTACTGGCTGCGCGGATACTGGATGAGTTGATGCCTGTCATCGAGGGTTTTGATGCTGCCGGCCTGCAGCCTTTCCTTGATGAGTGGCGGCACTATGACGTTCTCAACGGGCGCGAGGTCGACTTGATACTGCCCAATGAACACATCACTGGCACGGCACGCGGGATTGATGACGGCGGGGCGTTAATGGTCGATACGGTTCATGGCTGCAGACGCTTTGTATCCGGTGATGTCAGTGTGCGAGTGGCCTCATGAGGCTGCTGGTGGATGTCGGAAACAGTGCCTTAAAGTGGGCGTTTGCCAAGGGTGAGGGCATTGTCGGCGGTGATCGATTTGTGCATCGGGGCCTTGATACCGCCGCGCAGTTGAGTCTCGCCTGGGGATCACTGCAACGACCTGCCGAAATCTGTGTCGTCAATGTAGCGGGTGAGGCCATGGCCAGCACCCTGGTGGCATGGACCCGGCAGCACTGGTCGCTCATGCCGAAGTTTTTCAGCAGCGGTGACATGGCCTGTGGGGTAACGAATGCGTATTCGGCGCCTGAAAACCTGGGTGTTGATCGATGGGCCGCATTGATCGGAGCTCATCATCAGCACCTGGGGGCGGTCTGTGTCATCGACTGTGGTACAGCGATTACTCTGGATCTGCTGGCGGCCGATGGCCAGCACCGGGGTGGGCTGATACTTCCGGGCATCGAAATGCTGAAGCAGGTGCTATTGGCGGATACCGCCGAGGTGAAGCCTTCTGCAGTACCACCACTGGTCACCCTGCTTGCCGGCAGTACCGGTGCCGGTGTCCATGGAGGCGCGGTTTACATGGCAGTGGCGGCGATCGATCGATTCGTCAATGATGTGGCCGCCAGGCTGGGACAGGATATCAAGGTGCTGATTACCGGTGGCGATGCCGGTACGATACTGACATTATTAGCGCATCCTGCGCATCATGACCCCTAGCTGGTCCTGAGGGGACTGGCGATACTTGCCGGAGAAACTTAATGCGACATCTGGTCTATCTGCCGCTGGTAGCGAACCTGGTTTACCTTGGCTGGAATGTATTCGAGTCGCGTTCCATGATTGAAGCGGAGCGCCCGTTACCACCGTTACCGGCAACGGTAAGCCCCCTTGTGACCCTGCAGGAGAGGGAGGCCGAAGAGTCTTTTATGGCGGAAGAGTCTGTTATGGATGATGTCTCCATTATAGAAGACCTGACCGAGGAGCAGCCGCCCGGTGCCGGTGCCGTTGTTCTGTGCCAGGCGCTGGGGCCGTTTCTGATGCTTGATGAGCTGCAGGCAGTTGAGAACCGGCTAGTCGATCTGGGCCTGAAGCCGACGCAACGGGAACTGCAGGGCAAGAAGCTGACCGGCTATTGGGTTTACCTGCCCGCGATGTCGCAGGAAGATGTCCAGTCAGTGCTGGCGATATTGAAAAAACACCAGGACAAGGAATATTACGTCGGCAAAAAGAACTTTATTTCACTCGGTACTTTCGGAGGTATGGCACGTGCTGAACGACGCCTGAAAGAGACACGGAAAATGGGGCTCGACGCCATCCTGCAGGAACGCTTTGCGACGCAGAGCAGCTGGTGGCTGGATATTCAGAGTGACGGTAGTGCCACAGAAGAGTTGAACAGCCTTGTGGAAGCTCGCCCGGAGCTGCAGTTGGTCGATTTGGCGTGTTATTAAATTGCGGTGCGAGCACCATTTCACTAGAATAGGCCGCCTTGTCCATTGCGGCCAAGATGCCGGCGTAGCTCAGCTGGTAGAGCGCTTCACTTGTAATGAAGATGTCGGGGGTTCGACTCCTCTCGCCGGCTCCATATAATCAATAGGTTATAGCTCTACCATTCCGAATGGTCAGGCTGGGCTAGCGATTGGGCTAGCATTTCAGCCTGTTTTGTACTTATCTCCTGCTTATCTCACCCGAACCGATTCAAGGGGGGGAACCTGCCCCGTCTCGATTATTGCCGTTATCCCTCATTCTCGCTTGAGAGGAAAAATCTAGATGCTTCACTTTATCGAGCAACAATCAGAGATTTGCTGGGGTGATTCGTCATGTACTTCCGATATCAACCTGTAAACTTGCCGTTCAGAACAACAGCGGATTTATCCCCGGCGAATTTGTGTATGGGGAAGTTCGACCAGAACACATCATTCACAACATTCCAATGAACAGCAAGTTTTACTGGAAACGGACGTTCAGGTAATGATTGTGATCAGTTGGCACCGATAGACACCGATTCGTAACTCACGGCCAGGCTATATGCATCACACTTTGATGGCTCCCCACAAGGCGGACAGCCGTTAACCGGGATGAGGTGAGATTCAATCTCCGAATGTATTGCCTTGCGCTCCTGGATTGCGCTGCGCTCCGCCCAGTCCACGCTTGCTGGTTCCGGTCAGGCTATGACTGGGGCGACGCCCCGCCATCGGGTGCTTCGGGCGGCAGCCCCGAATCATGTTCGATTTGCAAGGGTCCGCGGAAATTGACATCGCGCTGCGGAAAGGGAATCTCGATTCCCTTTTCGGTAAACGCGGCGTTGATGGCGCGATTCAGGTCGCTGGTCACGTACCGACGCAGGTTGATATCGCGAATGATGACGCGCAGCTCGAAGTCGAGTGAGCTGTCGCCGAAATCCAAAAAAAGGACACTAGGATACGACAGATCCGGATCCCCCTCGATGGCATCGGATTTCTTGATGACATTCATGTCCGTGATAACCTCTGCATTTTTGTTAGCTACCTCGAGCAAGATCTCAATGACGGTCTCGACATCACTGCCGTAGGCGACACCGATCGGTATCTTGATCCGTCCCCAGGTATTCCCCAGTGTCCAGTTGGTCACCTGGCCGGATATCAGGTCGGAGTTGGGCACGATAACATCGGCCCGATCGAGAGTTTGGATGGTCGTGGTGCGGATGCTGATGCGCTGGACGTAGCCCTCGGTGTTCCCGACGACGATCCAGTCGCCGGTCCTCACCGGCCGCTCAACCAGCATGATTATGCCGGATACGAAGTTATTGACGATGTTCTGCAGGCCGAAACCGATGCCGACCGACAGCGCGCCGGCGATGATGGCAAGACTGGCAAAGTTAATTCCGGCGAACGATAGCGCCACCATGACCGCAATGGCCACGCCAACATATCCGAAGGTCGTGACCAGCGCGTCCCGCGCGCTGGGTTCCATGCGCGTCTTGACCAGCCATTTCGTATTCAGTCTGCCCTTGAGCCAGCCGGTCAACACCAGCAATACGGCGAAGACCAGGATGGCCCAAAGCAGTTGCGTGGGGACGATGGTCACGCCAGCGACCTGGAAGCCCTCCGTGAAATAAAGCAGGATATCGGCGGTGATCTCCTCATCGGGATCCCAGACGCGCAGCACCAGCAAGGCGGCGGCGATCCAAAGCGCAAGGTTGACGACCAGCCGCAGCCAGCCCAGGCCGGGCACGTAGTCCCCGTCTTTGAGACCGATGGACCGACGCACTGCTTTTTGCCAGCGATAGCGCCCCTCATCAAGGCCATCGAACAGGTCCGAGAAAAACTGACTCACCACCAGTGCGAGACCGAGCAACATCAGGGTGTAGGCGATGCCCGTTATCACCAGCGCGCCGAGGTTGATATAGCCGATCGCGCCAGCGACCCCGCCGCCGAACAGCGACAGGCTGATCAGCAGCAGGAGGAGCATCCGCTTATCCCGCCAGCCCTCGATCCGGCGCAGCAGCCAGACAACCCAGATGACATTCAGGATGAAGACCCAGCCGATAATTTGTCGGGTCAGTGCGTACATGGCTTCATCAAGCAAGCCGTCCGCGTGGAGTTCCAGCATAAGCCACCTGAACAGCACGATCAGGGCGAGTACGCGGCTGCGCCGGCTGAGCGAAATCGCAACGGCTTCCGGCAACGGTAGATAATGGGTCGCGGGTGGGCAAGGGTTGAGCAGGGTCCTGATACCGGCTGCTATGGCAATGTATGCCAGCAGGCCGTACATCATGGTGAGGACAAACGGCAGATCACCAGCCGCGCGCGGGATGAGTGTTAGATAAGCGATGACACCCCCCAGGGCAAGCAGGATGGGCGCATAGCTGGCGCCACAGGCCATGAGCGCCTGTACGAGGCCGGCGGAGACTTCCTCTTCCCCGACCTTCATGCGGGCCGCCCGGACCCGAAGTCGGCGCGGCACGATGCGGCCCAGGATGAAACCCAGCAGACCGACGGCCGCAGCACCGGCCAGATGAATCGGGCGTAACGCATCCCAACCCGTGGATGTCGCAGTCAGCTGACTGGTAAAGTCCAACCAGCGTTTCCGCTCATCCAGATTTGCCTGCAACACACTGACCAGGGTCGGGCCACGGGTCAGCAGTTGCCGGGTCTGCAGGCTGCGCAAGTAATCGCCTACCTTTGAGTCCAGATCGTTACTGCTCAGCAGCATCAGTTTGCAGGTGGCGATACGTCCTTCCAGGCTCGCCTTCCTGCTCAGCAGATCCTGCTGCTGCCGGGCGATGGCGGGAGAAACCGGCGCTTCCGGTTGTTCTGCAGGTTGGGTCTCTTTTGCCGTTTTCGCCTGCGTGTCTTTGGGTTTTGCGGGCTGGAGGATGGCAAGTTCGCTGTCCAGTATTTCGATCTTTGGTTGCGCCTGTTGTACGCAGTCCTGCGCACTGGAACGCACCGTGGCGATTTCTTTCCTGAGCGTTTTCAGTTCCTGCGCTGTCTGAGCGGTAGCGAACTGTTTTTCGAGCCGTTCGAGTGTGGCCTGCGCCTGTGGTAGAGCGTCAGGTTTCACTGCCTCCGCTGCCTGCGCCGGGATCAGCAGCCCCAATAACAGCAAGGTCAATACCTGGCAGCACGCAAGGCGGGAGAGAAAAAGGATACTCGCTTGGCAGATCACCATGTTTCAATCCCAGAGCTTGAAGCACAAAGTATACGCATAGCCTATCTTAACCCGCCACTCATTCGGGTCATTCACACGACATACATCCGGTGAGGTTTGCAAATCCTTTCTTGGCAGCGCAATATCCACGTATCCTACCCTACGGATGATGGTCAAAATATAAACATGGCCTGAAACCTCATGTGACAAACCTGGCTTTTGTGCTTTCCAATCTTTGTTGGGCGGCTTGGGCAGGAATGACCTGAGCCTATCACCTTAGAAAGCGAATCTGGAGATGAAATAAACGAGCAGGCCAGGACAGAAAATTGTTATCGGCGCACTTTACAGCTTTATGGCCCTGGCGCTGCTAGCCGGCTGCGACAAAAAGGACGACGCCATTTCTACCGCCGAACAGGCCGATAAGAAGGCGAACATTACCGCACCCGGTATCGAGGAAACCAGGGCAATCGCCGAGGAGGCGTTCATCTATGGTCTTCCGATCGTGATGAACTACGCGGTAATGAACGAATTCAGCATCGATAAGAACTCCGGGCAATACAAGGCGCCGTTTAATGAAATGTACAACGATGCCCGTGTCTTCACCTACAAAGACACCGCCGTCGTTACGCCCAACAGCGACACGCCGTATTCGATGCTCTGGCTGGATCTGCGCGCCGAGCCGATGGTGATCTCGGTGCCGGCAGTGCCAAAAGAGCGCTACTACTCGGTGCAGTTGGTTGACGGCAATGCGTACAACTATGGCTACATCGGTAGTCGTGCGACGGGCCCCGATGCCGGCAGCTATCTTGTTGTCGGCCCGGACTGGAAAGGCCAGACCCCTGCTGGGATCAAAAAGGTATTTCAATCGACGACGTCCTTCGGACTCACTATTTTCCGCACCCAGCTCTTTAACCCCGACGACATGCCGAACGTGGTTAAGGTACAGGCGGGATACAAGGTGCAGCCGCTCTCTGTTTTCCTGAACCAGCCCGCACTGTCCGCCGCAGCGAAGATCGATTTCCTCCCGGCCACGACCAAGGGTATCAAGGACAACTTTTACACGTATCTCGATGCCGCCCTCGAGTTCGTGCCGTTGACGCCTGAGAACAAGGAAATCCACGCCAGGCTTGCCAGTATCGGCATCGGCCCGGGCAAGGCCTTTGAATTCGAGGATCTTTCGCTGGAACACAAGGCCGCCGTCCTGCTGGCGATGAAGGAGGGCGACGACAAGGTAGTCAAGTTTCTTGACTCCGGTATGAAAGATATCAACGGCTGGAAGATCGGCTCGGTGTTTGGCGACAGCGCGTTCTACAAGGGCGACTGGCTCAAGCGTGCCGCTGCCGCCAAGGGTGGCATCTACGGCAACGATGCCGTCGAGGCCATGTATCCGATGACCCGCATGGATGCAACGGGCGAGGCGCTCGACGGCAGCAAGCACAACTACACGCTCACTTTCCCGGCGGGTCAACTGCCGCCAGTGAACGCTTTCTGGTCGGTGACGATGTACGACGGCAAGACGCAGTTGCTGATCGAGAACCCGATCAATCGCTACCTCATCAACTCGCCGATGTTGCCTGACATGAAAAAGAACGCAGACGGCTCTCTGACCATTTACATCCAGAAGGATTCACCCGGGAAGGACAAGGAATCGAACTGGCTGCCGGCACCGCATGACGAGATTTATCCCGTCATGCGCCTCTATTGGCCGAAGACGGAAGCACCTTCGATCCTTCCAGCCGGCGCAGGCAGCTGGAGTCCCCCGGGTATTGTGCAGGCGAAGTGAAAAGCCGGGTAGGTGCGATTGCTCGCCAAAGTTGACACAAAAAGTTGATACAACACCTGGCCGCCCAGTAATCCGCAATAGCGAGAACGTGCAGTGACATGGCCCGAGACAGAGCGGGCTAATTCTCCTTCGCTGTCTGGAGCTGCCTGAGTGCGGTGCACAGGCGCTCCAGGGCCGCCGAGCCCTCGTTGGGCGGCAGGTGCAGATTGATGAACACCAGTCGGTCCGGATTCTCCCCGGCCGCCGTCAGGGCGGCTTCCAGTTCGCCTTCGGTCCTGACCTCCAGACTCAGTGCGTCGCCGCCGAACGCGGCCGGCAGCGCGTGGTAGCGCCAGGGCTGGATGTCGTTGTAGGGGCCGTCGTGGATGAGCCGCTCGATCACGTAGCCGTCGTTGTTCAGAAGGAAAATGATCGGGTTGCAGTGCTGGCGCAGCAGGGTGGAGAGCTCCTGGGCAGTCATCTGGAAGGAGCCGTCGCCCTGCAGCAGTACTGCCCGTTTGTCCGGCCGTGCCAGGCAGACCCCCAGGGTCGCCGGCAGGGCATAGCCGATGGACAGGTAGTAGGCCTGGGAAATGAAGCCCTCGGGGTCGCCGATGTAGAGCTCGCTGGCGGCAAACATGGCATCCCCGGTCTCGGCCAGCACCAGGTGATCCGGCCGGAGAAACCGGTTGAGCCTGTCGTAGAAGCGCGCGACCCGTACTGGCGCGGAACTGTCCGCTGTGTAGTCGCCCCTGACCGCATGCGGGTCCTCGGGGTGATCAACCGTGCAGCTGTGCGGCCCCAGCCCCGCGGTGAGCGCCTCGATCAGGTCGCCCATCCAGACCGGGGGGGGGCCAGCCAGGATCACCGGTCGTTGGGCGGTATCGATCATGGCCGCGATCTCGCGCACGCACTCCTGCAGGGCCGTCGCATGGGAGCCGTGCGGGCGGTGGAAATCGAGCGCCACCGGGGCGCGACAGGGGGCGTCCACCATGTCCACGGGCAGCTCGATGTAGACGGGCAGGCGCTCGCTCAGGCAGTTGACCAGCACACGGTCGATTTCATCCGGCGCGGTATGGGGGTTAGTGAGCTGCGCCGAGTCCACCGTCAGCCTGGCGAAGATCTCCAGTTGCAGCTGATAGCTGGGGAGAGTGTGGTGCATATGGGTCCCGGCGAGGCGCTGCGAGGCGCGCGGGGCGCCGCTGATGAAGACCACCGGCACGCGCTCGGCATAGGCACCGGAAGCGGCATTGAGGATGCTCAGCCCTCCCACGCCATAGGTCACGCAGGCCGCGCCTATACCCTTGAGCCGGGCATAGGCATCCGCCGCATAACCCGCATTGAGCTCGTTGCAGTTGCCGACCAGGCGGATACGGCTCTCCACCACCCGGTCCATGAAATCGAGCACATAGTCCCCCGGCACGCCGAACATGTGCTCCAGGCCCGCCTTCTCCAGCCGTCGCAGCAGGTAACGGCCAACCGTCATTTCATCCATCGCGCTCTCCGGGTAATCAGACCTGTCAGCCTCTCACGTATTGGAGTATACGGGAGGCTGAGACGACCTGTCGTCACGAGGTCGACGCGAAACTAGTGCGCGCGCTCGTCCGGCGTGTACCAGATCGGTGAGCTGTAGGCACGTTCCTGCAGCGTCGCGGGCACATCGGTGGGCAGCTTGACGCCAAAGACCTTCGCGTCAAAGGTGGTCCAGCGCGGCGTCGGGATCTCCAGCACGCGCACGTAGTAGAAGGCACGTTGCTTCGCGTCGAACGCCGGGTCCTTCCAGTATGCCGAGAGATAGGGGGCACCAATTGCGTTGGTGTAGGTGGCCTCCTGCACGTTGACGGTGTTGCCCACCGGCGGCAACTTGCCGTCGCTGAGCGGCTTGCGGTCGCCCGACCAGGTCACGTCGTACACCATCTCGTGCATCTTGCCAGCCGTGTCGGTCCAGCCCTTGATAACTTGCACGCGGTCGAGGTTTGCGCCGTCCGGATCGCGCAGCGCGCGGATCAGCAGCCCTGGTGCCTTGCCGTCGGGCGCGGCCGTCAGATCGCCGCCCATCGGCACGCCGCGCTCATAGCCGTACTTGGCAAAGTCCGAGCGTTCGAGGTCGGCCGGCTGATAGTCGAAACCGGCGAATACGCGCACGCGCAGCCGCGTGCCCGTGGTGGCAAAGACCTCCTTGCGCATCATCGCGTCCCACAGTGCCTCGCGAGTATTCTCGCGCGCCCACACGCCGGCCAGTCCGGCGGCGCCGGTCTCGCGCGCCAGCCGCTGGTCCTTGCGTGCGCGGCCCTCGGGCACGCGTCCGACAATGACTTCGTCGAAACGGATCGGGTCGGCTGTTGGCTCGAGCATGGCCACCTTGCCGAAGAAGTTGTCTTCGGAGGTCGTCGCCAGGCCGGTATGCATGTCGGTCGAGCCGATCATGCCGAACTTGAAGGGGTTGGCGCCGAGCTTGGCCTCATAGGCAAGGCCGCGCTTGAGCGCCTCGCGCGAATACTCGCGCGGCAGCATGTCAGGCTTGTGTGGCGCCGGTCCGAAGCTGCCCACGTCCCAGGTCTCGAAGTCGGCGAACTCATCGTTGGGCGACAATAGTGGGTGCGCCTCACCGTCACCCTTGGGCTGCGTGGTCTCGTAGATCGGCTCCCAGCGCATGCGCCGCTCGGCGTAATCGCGGTCGAGCGGCTTCTTCGAGGTCAGCGTGATGTCGTCGAACATCAGGCCATTCGACACATTTCCGTTGTGTGGGATGGCGAGCATCTTGCCGCCGGTCTCCTTCTCGTAGTCGGCCATCCACTGCCATAGGTCCTCCGGGTCGCCGGTGTCGTAGTACGACAGCGGAATGATCTGGTCGGCCTTGTCCTTGCCGTCACGGAACAGTACGTTGCGGTGCAGATTGTCGCCATTCGGTCCGGAGGTCCACTCGAAGCCGATGATCGCGGTAAATCGGCCGGGCTCATTGTACTTCTCGGCCGTCGTGGTCATGTGCTGCCACGCGGTCGTGGCCATCTTGTCGTCGCCCTTGAAGGGGTCCTGCAGGGCCTGCATCGCCGCGATCCAGGCATTGAACGCGTCGGGCTCTTTGCCGGCCTTAATCATGTCGTGGACCTTCTTGCCCCACGGGTTGGCGAGCACCGAGGGGTCGGACTGGGCGATGAGCGGTGCCAGTCCCAGGTTCTCGGCGTGGTCGGCCACAACCAGGAAATCCAGCGGCCTCTTCAGCTTGACGCGCAGGCCGTGATTCGACTTGACTTCTTCGCCGCGCGCGAAGCGATAGGCTTCCTCGGGTCCGACGATTGCACCGACCATGCCCGCGTCGGCCGAGTAGGAGGTGTGTAGGTGGGTGTCGCCGAAGAACACCTGGTTTGGGAAATTCTGATCGGGGTACGGCGAATACTTGATAGCCCGGTCCGTCGGTCCAGGCGTATCCTGGGCGATTGCCCCTGAGACCAACAGCGAACAAGCGAGGGAAAAGATTAGGTATCTACGTGTCATGTAAAGGCCTCGGACTTCGGTGACGGTAAACTGCATTTATGTGCCGCGTGAAAGTCTGCCATATTCCCTCTCTGTCAGGATAGTTGTCGCCTGGATTACTTGAGTTAACTGGACCAGGGGGCGGCAAGGACACTGACATGAAGGTGTCCTTCATCCAGACGCTGCGTGGCGGGCGATCGGGATAGACAAACGGCATCCCTTCGTCATCTGCAAGGGACGGGTGGTGCATCAGCCCGCAATACTACTCCCGCGGAGATAAAAAACCCGACCCGAAGGCCGGGTTCATCGTGGCGTCGTTATTAATTACTCAGGCCGGCGATACTTCAGCACATTCGGGCGTCAGTTCAAGCCGCAGACGCCACCCGGGCAGCAGCTTCCAGTGGTGCAGGCAGGGGCCGAGCCGCTGCCGAGGTTGTTGCTGGAGATAACGCTGCCGCCCGTCGCCAGTCGGTGAACCGGGCTGTCGGCCGGGGTGTCGCCGGGCTCCACACCGGCGCGCTCGCACAGGTCCCCCCAGGTCGATATGGTGTCGCTCATGCGATGGCTGACTTCCAGAACCTTGCCGTTGGCGTCACAGCGGTAGTCATAAGTGGGCATAAGAATCCTCTCTGTATATCGATAAATGCTAATGTTTAATATTATATTCCGCGGATTCACACAGGCAAGCAGTGTGATTCGAATGCGAATGGGGCCAGCGGAATTGTTAAGTCACTTCGCGACGCCTGTTTTCTCAAGGATGTGGCCTGGGGTCTGGACTGCTGAGGATAGGCTGAACAAACGCCCATATTATCAGCAGTCAACGATCATCCACGGGTAATGCATCGCACTGTACCCGCCACCACCTGGATAACTGATCCGGTACGTGATGGACTGTTCACCAATTCCCAGCCCGCCCGGAATTGGGAAAAGCTGAACTTCTGGCCGGGTCGAAGAGAACAGACAACCACCTCAGCAGGAAAACCTCCATCAACAGGCCTGATGCAAGACTGCAATCGATCCTCTTTCACCAATACTCACTTGGTACACGGGCGGTGTCCATGTAAGTCATTCACTGACGATATTGCAGGAACCATCCATCCTGCACTGTCTGCAGTGGCTGGCTGCAGAATCACATTGTTACGGTCCTATAGACTCAGGATGGGATATTTCCAGCCGCTAACCTTGTGATATTGATAAGCAATAACTGAGGTGAATATTGATGCACAAGCCTACGCACCAGGAAGAGCTGAAAAGAGTTGAGACCATGTCCACTTTGGAGGCCGTCGCATACGCCAACCGTCTGAGCAACCGACTCAAATATGATGACTGCACGCATGAGGAAAGAATGAACGGATTGGAGTTATTGGCACTACTCAGTGAGAGGGTGCCATTTCTAAAAATCACGTTAGAACCATCGACATTTTGCCGACTCGGTTGGAACTATTTTTCCGAATCGTGTGGGTGACGCAATAAAATAGACCTGCATCCGGGCGATACTTTTATAAGGAAGCTGATTAATTCGTCATTCCGGGCGGAGCGCAGCGGAGACCCGGAATCCAGTGGGTTATATTCAATGTGTATGGATTCCCGCCTTCGCGGGAATGACGAAAAACAGGATTATTCAGAGCATTCCTAAATCAAGGGTTTCCTGTTTTCAGGAAGCTCTTTTTTATGTGCGCATTTAACTGGCCACGATTCTTTGGATTCTCCCCGGCAACCTTCGGTTTGAGGGTTACCGTACTTCGATACCTTCCTGATTAATATGCTACAAATTCATCTGCGTAGCTTCCCGTTTTCAGGAGTTTGTTGGAAAAAGCATAATAAACAATAAGATATAAAGCCCTGGTTGTGGTTGAGGTGTTGCACGTGTGCGGACTTGAAATTGCCTGAAGTGTCTCTATTTTCAGGATTATGTGAGCGTTATCAATTTCAAGGGAGGTGCATCATGTTTGCTGATGGGACAAATTCAGGCGGCAGTCTGTTCGATGAGTTCAGGCGGCTGGAAAGCGAGATGGATGAACTCTTCGGGCGCGGGTCGTGGCCTGCAGGAATTCGTTCCGTGGCACAGGGGACCTATCCGCCGGTTAACGTAGGGATCACCCCTGAACAGGTGAATGTGTATGTCTTCGCGGCCGGAGTGGATGCCCGATCGCTGGATATTTCCCTGCAGGAGAATCTGCTGACAATATCGGGCGAGCGCAAGGCACCTGCAAGGGAAGATGTCAATTACTACCGCAAGGAGCGCTTCGATGGCGGTTTTCGTCGACTGGTCACCCTGCCCGATGATGTTGATCCCGAGGAGGTTGAAGCCAGTTACCGTGACGGGGTTTTGCAAATCCATGTAAAACGGCGCGAGGCCAGCCGGCCGAGACAGATTGAAGTGAAGTGAGCATCTGATTCGCAAGGCAGGACAGGTGTCCGAAACCAAATCTGTTCAACACTGTAGTTGTTTATCAAAAGTTTCAGGAGGTGCCGTCATGGCAGACACAAATACCGCTAAAAGTGAAATGACAACCCGTGAATCCACCGCCGCTGAAAAGCGTGACCATGATGTGGCGTTACGCCCGCCAGTCGATATTTTCGAGGATGCCGAGGGGATAACCCTGGTGGCGGATATGCCGGGTGTTTCCCGGGAGGGGCTCAATATCGAGGTGGATAATGACATGCTGCTGGTCGAGGGCGATGCCCGTATCGATATGCCCGAGGGCATGGAGGCGGTCCATGCGGATATGCGCTACAGCCATTACCGGCGGAGTTTTGCACTCAGCAGTGAACTGGAAGTGGACAAGATTGACGCGAGTCTCAGGGACGGTGTGCTTAACATACGCATTCCCAAGCGACCTGAAATCCGACCGCGTAAAATTGAAGTGCGTGTGGATTGAATAATCACACTGGATGACCGGGGCGGCATTGTTTTAACAGAGTATGAATTAGCGGAAGTTTGGTATCGCACAGAGGAGTGAACAGATGATGTTACCGGGTATCTTCGTTCGAGAAGGGCAGCGGCGCTGGCTGCGGATACTGCTGCTCCTTGTGTGCGTCACCCCGGGGATGGTTGCGGCAAAATCCCCGCCACCGGGTGCCACTATCGCGCCCATGCTGGAAAAAGTATTGCCGGCGGTTGTCAATATCTCTACCCGGACGCGAACCAAGGTCATGCGTCATCCGCTGCTGGATGATCCGTTCTTCGGTCGCTTCTTCAATATTCCGGACGGGCAGGGCCGTGAACGCCAGAAGCAGAGCCTCGGGTCCGGGGTGATCATCGATGCCGACAAGGGTTACATTCTGACCAACCATCATGTCATCGAGGGAGCTGACGAGATCGCGGTTACGTTACGTGACCAGCGCCAGTTCACGGCCAGAGTCGTTGGTAGCGACCCGGAAGTTGACCTGGCGCTTATCCGCATCAAGGCAGGGGACCTGGTGGCACTCCCGATGGCGGATTCTGACGAAGTGCGTGTGGGCGATTTCGTGGTTGCCGTCGGCAGCCCATTCGGGCTGGGCCAGACGGTCACATACGGGATTGTCAGTGCCCTGGGCCGCACCGGGCTCGGTATCGAAGGTTATGAAGACTTTATTCAGACCGATGCCTCAATCAACCCCGGTAACTCTGGCGGTCCGCTGGTGAACATGAACGGGGAACTCGTCGGGCTGAATACCGCCATTGTCGGGCCATCCGGCGGAAACATTGGCATCGGTTTTGCCATTCCTGGCAATATGGCCAGTGCCATCATGGCGCATCTGTCGGAGTATGGCGAAGTCAGGCGCGGTCAACTCGGGGTTGCGGTCCAGGACCTGACGCCCGAACTGGCGCAGGCTTTCAGTCTGCAACAGCGCGGCGGTGCGGTAGTTACACAGGTCACTCCAGGATCAGCCGCTGCACAGGCAGGGCTGCGCAGCGGTGATGTCATTACACGTCTCAACGGGCGTGATGTAACCAGTTCCAGTGACCTGCGCAATGCCATTGGCCTGTTGCGTGTGGGGACTCGTGTCGATCTCGTGGTGGTACGCAAGGGTAAACAACGGACACTACGGGCAGTACTTGCCGATCCACTGGCAAGCAGCACTGCTGCTGGAGCATTGAGCAAGCACATGTCCGGTGCGGTGCTGGGAAGCATCAGTGACAACCATCCTCTCGCCGGGCATGTTGAAGGCATACAGGTTCTGGATATTGAACGCGGCAGCCCCGCCTGGTCGGCAGGCCTGCGGGCTGGCGATATTGTCGTGTCTGTCAATCAGCTGCCGGTGTCCTCGATGAAGGATGTGGCCGCGGCACTCAAGCGTAATCCTGATGCCTTGCTGCTGAATGTTCGCAGAGGGGATGGTGCCTTGTTCATCGTGATCCGATAGTCATCACTCTTCATTACAGGCATCGTAACGGCAAATCAATCCGGGGTAGGGTGCAATGAACAGCCCGGTCTGGCCGAGATGGGTTCCGCCCCCCTGGTCCTGCTTTCCTGCGCGCAAAAAAGAACCCCGCAATTGCGGGGTTCTTGTGTTACAGCTGTGAACTGAACGTCAGGCAGCGGTTACGTTTGTAGCCTGCAGACCTTTGGGGCCTTGCTCGACATCAAACGTTACGCTTTGTCCTTCAGCCAGTGTCTTGAAACCGTCTCCGCCAATGGCAGAAAAATGTACGAATACATCTTCACCACCATCATTAGGGGCGATAAAACCGAAACCTTTGGAATCGTTGAACCATTTAACAGTGCCTGTAGCCATGTTGTGTCTATACCTCTAGTAAAAAATGAACGTGAATTCAATCGCAGATCGTGAAAGGTAATGTACAGGAGGTGCAACGAGGAACATCCAATATAACCTATTTAATACGTGCAACTGAGATTTCTCTTCCAGCTTCGGCGTATGGAAACACTGTCCCCAAGTCCCGTAGCTGGACAGATACTACACCAAGCGAAATGAAAATGCCTTATTTTTCAACACAAGGCATGAAAATCTGCGGGGTCAGCCGCTACCCGGATTTGGGCGGCGTGGCTGGCATTTCAGACAACAGCAGCTGGCGCTCTTCCAGTGTCAGGTTTTCCATACGCCGGTCGCGAATCCTGCGTCTTTCGACAGCGGTTGCTTCCTGCGGGTAATCACAGACGGGATAGGGGGTTGCTGCGTGTGGCTGACGCCTGTCGTTTGAGTCCCTCATGGTTACACCTCCGGGATGCGGCATGACCATCATGCCTATACAGCTTAGCGGCCTGCGAGGACGCCGCTTAAGCAGAATTAGTATTTAAAAATCAAATAGCTGGTTCCAGGTGGTGAAGCGGGGCGGGTTGGCTGCCGGGAGAGTCATGCAGCACCCGGGTGCTGTGTCCGTGATGCCGTTCACACAATCGGCCCGGCAGGCTGAAAATGTGTCGTCGAGGGCCGATATGAGCAGTAGTCAAACAGCCGCTTTGAGGTCACTACATGTTCAAGTCTTACTGTTTACGCGCGGTCAATTCCATCGAATTTATTGGTATTGCGGTGTTGATCGCCGTTGTCCTGACCTCGGGAGTATTCTCGGTAAAGGCTGAACGAGATCCGTCTATAAAAGAACAGAGTCTGGTGTACTCACACCTGCTGTCGGTGCAGAAGCCGGCGCACTCGCCAACACGTGGTGCAAATTAACCCGCTGCTGGACGTCACTGGCCATAGCGTCTCAGTACGTAGTCATCCACGATTTTCTGAAAGTCCGCGGCGATAGCGTCGCCCTTCAAGGTCACCGTTTTCTCCCCGTCCACATAGACCGGCGCCACCGGTGTCTCGCCGGTACCCGGCAGGCTGATACCGATGTTGGCATGTTTGCTTTCTCCGGGGCCATTAACGACGCAGCCCATGACGGCGACCTTCATCTCTTCCACTCCCGGATAATGCCTGCGCCATATCGGCATCTGCTGGCGCAGGTGACTCTGGATATCCTGCGCCAGTTGCTGAAAGTAGTGGCTGGTGGTGCGGCCGCATCCCGGGCAGGCGATCACGGCCGGCGTAAAATGCCTGAGTTCCATGGCCTGCAGCAATTCCTGTGCAACGATGACTTCACGGCAGCGGTCACCGCCGGGTTCGGGCGTCAGTGAGATGCGGATGGTGTCGCCAATACCTTCCTGCAGCAGCACGGACAGGGCGGCGGTTGAGGCCACGATCCCTTTTGAACCCATGCCGGCCTCCGTGAGGCCAAGGTGCAGGGCATAGTTACACTGATCTGAAAGCGCACGGTATACCGCTATCAGATCCTGCACACCACTCATCTTGGCCGACAGGGTGATGCGGTTGCGTGGCAGGCCCAGTGCTTCCGCCTGCGCCGCACTTTCCAGTGCAGAAGTCACCATGATTTCATGCATGATGCCCTGTGCATCTGCCGGTTGACTGCGCCTGGCGTTGTCATCCATCAGGCGTGCCACCAGTGCCTGGTCGAGGCTGCCCCAGTTGACCCCGATGCGCACCGGCTTGTCATAGCGGCAGGCTGTCTCGATCATGTCCGCAAACTGTTCGTCACGCTTTTTGCCACGCCCGACGTTGCCGGGGTTGATACGATACTTTGCCAGCGCCTGTGCACAATCCGGGTGTTTTGCCAGCAACTTGTGACCATTGAAGTGGAAGTCACCTATCAGCGGCACATAGGCATCTGCCTGCTGCAGCTGCTCGGCGATTGCCGGCACGGCACGCGCGGCATCATCCGAGTTGATGGTGATGCGTACCAGTTCGGAACCTGCCTGTGCCAGCTCCCGGACCTGTTGTACGGTTGCGGCTATATCCGCCGTGTCTGTATTCGTCATGGACTGCACCACGACGGGTGCGTTACCGCCAATGGTGACATTCCCGACCTGTACGGCAACGGTATGACGGGGTGTGCGGGCAGTGGTTGTCTCGGGCATTTGTTGGGTCCAGGTTCTGAAGAATTTCCGGTTAACCATGACGGCGGCACGTGCCTTGATCGCAGGCTGCCGTTTTCCGCTGCGTATGATAATGGAAATTACCAAATCGCACAGTAAAACCCGGTTTTCGGCAAATGGCTGTAGTCGAAATATATAAATCAACCGTATAAAAACACTTGCATTTGTGTGTGTACTGTATAGAATCACAGTACCTGTATAGATAACCAGTAGATGAATATGCCCAATGATACGTTGACCGCACGGCAGGCCGAGATTCTCGAGCTGATTCGCAGTTACATTGCCGAGGAGGGTTGCCCGCCGACTCGCGCGGAGATTGCCGAATCGCTCGGCTTCCGTTCCGCGAACGCCGCGGAGGACCACCTGCGTGCGCTGGAGCGCAAGGGCGTCATCGAGATGATCCCCGGGTCTTCGCGCGGCATACGCCTGCTTGATGAATACGAGGATTACGGGCTGCCCGTGGTCGGTCGAGTCGCAGCAGGTGAGCCGATACTGGCGGAGCAGAATATCGAGGACTATTGCCAGATTGATGCCGACACCTTTCATCCGCGTGCCGACTATCTGCTGCGCGTCAGGGGTGACAGTATGCGGGATATCGGTATTCACGATGGTGATCTGCTGGCGGTTCACCACACGCCGCATGTTGAAAATGGCCAGGTGGTCGTGGCACGACTGGATGATGAGGTAACAGTGAAACGTTTCCGGCAGCGTGGCTCCATTGTCAGGCTGATGCCGGAGAATCCGGCTTATGAACCGATCCGTGTAGACCTGCGCGAACAGGCGCTGGACATCGAAGGGTTGGCCGTGGGTATCTTGCGCAAGGAGATAAGCTAATGAAAACAGTCAATCAACTGCATCACCTGAATGCCTGGGAACAGCCCTCCGTGGCGGGTTCCTCGCTGGTGACAACGACCGGTATCGCGGTGCTTGATGCCATGCTGCCGGGCGGTGGCTGGCCGAAGAGCGGACTGGTCGAGATTATCCTCCCGGACGCGTACTGCGATGCCCTGTCGTTACTGATGCCGGCATTGATACGACTCAGTCAGCAGGGTCGCTGGATTGCCATGGTGAATCCAACCTACCCGGCGCGTGCCGGGCTCTTCACCGAAGCCGCTGTCAACCACGACCGGATATTGCAGGTTAACCCGCACCCAGGCCGCAGCGTACTGTGGACGGCTGAGTCGATGCTGTACTCCGGTGACTGCTGCGTTGTCATGGCCTGGCCCAATTGCAGGACCGAATTGATGGGCAAGCGCCTGCAGAAATCTGCCGCTCATGGCAAGGCACTCGGCATCCTGTTCAGCTATGAAAGCCTGGAAACGCAACCCTCGGGCGTGAAAACGCGTCTTAAGCTGGAAGTTGGCAGCGAGGGCAGTGCGGTATACCTGCTGAACAGCAGAGGTGAAATCCTGTCGGGGGAAGCATTGAAATAGCCGGGTTGGAGCTTCAATCTGACAGGTAGTATTCAACCGTGGAAACGACGCGCACCCGTTTTATGTGCGGGGTGTTGTTGTCACGCGCGCTGATACTGAACTGTCCCTGTGATGCCTTCTTGATCTTTCCCAGCTTGCTCTGTGAGTCTTCCGAAAACTTCAGGGCGACCTCGCGGGCTTTCGTTGTCGCTTCTTCTATCATGGCAGGCTTGATTTCATTCAGCCGGGTGAAGATATATTCTGTCTGTGACTGGTAATTGCCACCGGTAAACGCTATCCCCTGTTTTCCGAGTTGTGCCAGCTCGCCCATCAGGGTGCGCACAGCATCGATATTGCTTGAATAGACCGTGACCGTCTGCATTGCGGAGTACCTGAACTCGGGAGGGGCTGCATTGCCGTAACTTTGTGCTGATTTGTCTGTGATTGCCGGCGTTGACAGTGAAATTTCAGCAGGATCCAGTCCGCTGGTGGTGAGGAATCCCCTGATCCTGGCAGTGTTCTGTTCAATTGAATCATACAGGCTGCCGAGGTCGTTACTGGTTGCGGTGAACTGGATCGGCCAGATCACGATGTCTGCCGGATACTCACGTTCCGCAAGCCCCTTCACGGTAACGCTGCGTTCATACTCCTTGAATGCAATGGCGGCGTTACCGAGCAGGTAACCCAGTGTTGCCAGACCCAGGAATATACAGATTCCCAGTACGGCGGCATTCAATCGATTGCTGTTTTCCATGGTTGGCTCCTTGCGGGCTAGCTTGCCTCGCCCTTGCGTATCGCGCTTTTATAATCCTGATAGTGACTGATCATGCGCCTCCACAGTGGCCCCGGTACACCGCCGCTGATGACGCTGTCATCCAGGCGGATAACGGGTGAGATTTCCCGGGTTGAACTCGTTAGCCAGATTTCATCGGCGCTGAAGAGTGCCTGCTGTGTAATGTCAGCTTCGCGAAACGGGATGGCGTGGTTCGCGGCCAGTTCGATGAGGAGGTCACGGGTAATGCCGGGCAGCAGGGCAGGGCCATTGGCTGGCGTAATCAGCAGACCGTTGCTGACGATGAAAAGGTTACTGGCTGCGCCTTCAATGGCCAGTCCGTCATTTATCAGGATCGCCTCGGCGCCGTCGCTATCCAGTGCCTGTTGCCGTAACAATACGTTGGGCAACAGCGTGATGGCCTTGAGGTTGCAAAGTTTCCAGCGAATATCCGGCAGGGTGATGGCAGCGATACCCGTGACACTGTCGATATCAACTGCCTCGGGCATCGGTGTGCTCATGGCGAACAGCGTGGGCGAACAGTTCTCCGGGAAGGCATGATCACGCCGCGGTGCGACCCCCCGAGTCACCTGCAGGTAGACCGCCTGGTCATGACCTTCATTGCGGGCCACCAGTTCGGTCAGCATGGCTTCCCATGCTGCGTCGGATAACGGGTTCGCTATGCGTACGCCATCGAGGCTGTTGCGCAGGCGTTTGAGATGATGTGTCAGCCGGAAAAGTCTGCCACCGTAAACGGGTATTACCTCGTAGACACCGTCTCCAAACAGAAAGCCCCGGTCCATGACCGACACCCGGGTTTCCGACAGTGGCCGGAATTCACCATTCAGATAGGCTGTAGACATGAGCGGCTGCCGGGCTTATTCAAAATACAGCAGGCCTTCATCTGTGATGCGCTGCCAGAATGAGCCTTCACCGATCGATTGCAGGCTCACCAGTGGCTGACTGGCAACGACCTTTTCACCCAGTGTCACCTGCACTGTACCCAGTGCCTGACCCGCAGTGACCGGTGCCATGATGCGTTGATCGATATTCATGGAGGCATCCAGTGATTCGTACTGTCCCCTGGGAATCGTGACATACAATGCATCGTCGATACCCAGTGCAATGGTCTCGCTGCTGCCTTTCCAGATACGCGATGTTGTCAGCTGGGTGCCTGCATCGTAGAGCTTGTGGGTCTCAAAGAAGCGGAACCCGTAGTTCAGCAGCGCCTGGCTGGCATCTGCACGCGCGCTGATGCTGTCGGTGCCCAGGACCACGGTAATCAGGCGCATGCCGTCTTTTTTGGCGGAGGTTACCAGGCAATAGCCGGCCGAATCCGTGTGGCCGGTTTTCAGGCCGTCGACGCTTTCATCACGCCACAGCAGTGTGTTGCGATTCTGCTGGGTAATATCGTTATAGGTGTATTCCTTCTGCGAGTACCACTTGTAGTACTCCGGATATTTTCTTATCAACAATGAGGACAGTATGGCAATGTCCTTTGCCGTCATGTAGTGGTTTTCGTCCGGCAGGCCCGTTGAGTTCATGAAGTGGCTGCCGGTGAGACCGATGGCCTCTGCATGCTTGTTCATCAGTGCCGCAAAGGAGTCTTCACTGCCGGCCACATATTCGGCCAGCGCCACCGTGGCATCATTGCCCGATTGCACGATCATGCCTTGCAGCAGGGCTTCAACCGGAACCTGTTTACCAACTTCAACAAACATGCGTGAGCCGGGTGTGCGCCATGCCTTTTCACTGATGGTAACGATGTCGCTGAGGGCGATGTTGTTGGACTGCAGTTCATTGAAGACCACGTAGGCGGTCATCAACTTGGTAATGCTGGCAGGATCGACCGAGACCTCGGAATTCTCTTCTGCCAGCACATTGCCACTGCCGTGGTCCATGATGATGAATGACTTGGCGCCTGTCGATGGCGGCTTCGGGATGGGCAGGTCCGCCTGCGAGATGCTGGCGCCGAGCAGGTTAAATGATAAAATAGCTATATATATCAGTATCTTATACATATTTTTCCTGTAGAAAAGAGAGGTTGCGAAGAGCCTGCATTGTCCGCATGTGGCGCCCATTTTGCAATGCCTGCCAGCGCGCTGGCGCAGGCTTACTGGACAATCGAATGGCTGTTGCTGATGCCGAGTGTTTTCAGTTCCTGTGTCACCCGGTTGGCTTCCATGTGACTCGCCAGGGGACCTACCTGCACCTTGAAAAAGGTACCGGCATCGGTGGTGGCTTCCACGATTCTGACCGCGCCGATATTTTGCGACAGCAGGTCAGCCTGCATCCGCCGGGCATTATCGCGACTCGAAAAGGCCCCGACCTGCAGATACAGGGTCTGGTTTTCCTGGGCTGTAGCGGTAGCTGCGGCGGTGTCGGTTAGCATTGCGGTCTTGACGGATTGCTCCGTGTCGATCGCGCGAACCTCTACCTGGCCAGTGCCGTATGGCAGGATATCCAGCTTTGCTGCGGCCGTGTAGGACAGGTCAATCAGCCGGTCATCATGAAAGGGGCCGCGGTCGTTGACCTTGACGATGACCGAGCGACCGTTCTTCAGGTTGGTGACCTCCACATAGGTGGGTAACGGCAGGGTTTTGTGGGCCGCGGTCATCGCATACAGGTCATAAGGCTCGCCGCTGGAGGTGCGCTTGCCATGAAACTTGGTGCCATACCAGGAGGCAGTACCGCGCTCCTTGTAATCCTTGCTCGAGGGCAGGGTGTAATAGGTCTTGCCGTATACCTTGTAGGATTCGGGATTGCCGTAACGGCTCAGGGGTTCGTTCTGTGGCACGGCATTCGGTACGTCCGAAACGTCCCGCGGGTTAGCCGGTGCATCATCCGTTTGCACACCGGTCTTCAGGTTGCTGCAGGCCACAAGACAGCTGCTGATCACCAGCAGCATGGCAGCCAGTTGAATGGCTTTGCGGGTGGCGCGCCTAGTCATTGAAATGCGCGCTCTGTTCATGGGCTGCACGTATTTCCTCGCTCAACTGGTAAACCGCCATGGCATACAGCGGGCTGTGGTTGTAACGGGTAATGGTGTAGAAATTGTTGAAGGCAAGCCAGTATTCCGGCCCGTCTTCCTGTTCCAGGCTTAATAATGCAGCGACCAGTTCATCGGGCATGGGCTCGATCGGTGTTATACCGTCGTGGCGCATGGCATCGAGCACGGTATTGGGTTTGTAGCCCAGCTCCAGGATGGTACTGTACTGCTCGCCTTCCACCCTGGCGCGAACGGCCACGGGAGCGCCGGCTTGCCAGCCATGCCGGCTGAAATAGTTGGCCACGCTGCCAATGATGTCCATCTTGTTGTTCCACAGGTCACGCTTGCCATCGTCGTCAAAATCAACGGCATAATTGCGGTAGCTGCTGGGAATGAACTGACCGTATCCCATGGCGCCGGCATAGGAACCGGTGGTCGTCACGACATCGATATCTTCCTCGCGCGCAAGGATCAGGTACTGTTCCAGTTCAGCGGTGAAAAATTCACTGCGTGGCGGATAGTCAAATGCAAGTGTCGAGAGGGCATCCAGCACGCGGTGCCGCCCGGTATTGCTGCCATAACGGGTTTCCACGCCAATAATGGCGACGATGATCTGGGGTGCCACGCCGAATGCTGCCTCGGCCTTGCCGAGGGCATCCGCATTTTCTTTCCAGAATGCGACCCCGCCATCGATGCGCGCGGGGGTCAGGAATATTTTTCGGTACTCATACCATTGCAGCCGTTTTTCGGCCGGCTTGCGCATGAGCTCCAGTATGTCTTCGCGGTGTTGCGCCTCGTTAAAAACAGCCACGAGTTCTTCCTGTTTGAAACCGTGCTTGTCGACCATCATGTCGATGAAGGTCTGCACCTGCGGCTGATCACTGTAGCTGTCTGCAAATACGGGCAGCGCTCCCAGTGCCAGTGCGGCCGGCAGAATGAATGAGAAAAAGCCTGCTTTTAAAGCCTGTAGCTGCATGAACGGGTTCCCTGTTGAGAGTCGAATCGCGAACATTCTAACACCGAACTATTGCTCAGGCAGGTAGTAATTTCCGGTGTGTCTGTATCGACATGAGGATGCCAAAGCCGGCCATCAGGGTGACAATGGAGGTGCCGCCATAGCTGATCATGGGCAACGGCAAGCCCACCACCGGCAGCATCCCGGTGACCATGCCGGTGTTGACAATAAAATACACGCAAAAGGTCATCGAGAGGCTGCCGGCCAGCAGCCGGGTATAGGTGTCCTGTGCCTGGATGGTAATCATGATGCCGCGCACGACGATGGCGGTATACAGGGCAAACAGTGTCAGGATGCCCAGGAAGCCGAATTCTTCGCCGAGTACGGCAAAGATAAAATCTGTCGAGCGTTCCGGAAGAAAATCCAGTTGCGACTGTGTACCGTTCATCCAGCCTTTACCCAGCAGGCCGCCCGAGCCGATCGCGATCTTCGACTGGATGATGTGATAGCCGGAGCCCAGCGGGTCGCTTTCCGGGCTGAGAAAGGTAATCACGCGCTGGCGCTGGTAGTCATGCATGAAGTGCCACAGCAGCGGCGCAGCAGCGGCCAGCAGCACGGAAAAGAATGCCAGCAGACGCCATTGCAGGCCGGCAAGGAACAGCACAAAGAAGCCGGAGCAGGCAATCAGCAGTGCCGTGCCGAGGTCCGGCTGTTTGGCGATCATCAGCATGGGCACCGCGATGAGTGTGGCGGATGCCAGTAATTGCGAGGGTTTCGGGGGCAGGCGGGTATCGGCGAGGTACCAGGCGACCATCATCGGCACCGCAAGTTTCATCATTTCCGAAGGCTGGAAACGCACGAAGTACAGGTTCAGCCAGCGCTGTGCGCCACCACTGATCTCGCCACCGATGAGCACCGCAAGCAGAAACAGGACGCCGAGTACGAACAGCCACGGCGTCAGGCGCTGCAGCATACCGGGTGACAATTGTGCCACTACCAGCATACCCGTAAAGGCGATGCCAAGACGTATCAGCTGGCGCTCGACCAGTGCTATATCGCCACCACCGGCGCTGTAGAGCACGATCAGCCCAAACGCGGAGACGGCAATCAGAGAAAACAGCAGTGGTGCATCGAGATGCATCCGGTATTGCCAGCCGCTGCGGCTGGCATCTTCACGGTGACGCGTTAGCGCAATACTCATGGTGGTGAACTCTGTAAATAGGCATCAAGGATGGCGCGGGCAACCGGTGCGGCGACGGAACCGCCACCGCCGCCATGTTCGATAATGACGGCCACCGCGATCTTCGGTTCTTCGACAGGTGCAAAGGCAATGAACAGGGCATGGTCGCGCAGTTCTTCGGGAATCGCCTCGGCGTCGTATTTTTCCTCCTGCTTGAGACCGTACACCTGTGCCGTGCCGGTCTTGCCGGCAATCATCCAGGGACTGTCCTCGCCAATCCTGCGTGCCGTGCCGCGTGCACTGTGTACCACCTCGGTCATGGCCTTGATGACGATGTCCCAGTGCTGCTGTTCGTTGACGGTGATGGTGTCGAGGATGCGCGGCTGGTGCGGCAACAGGTCATCACTGTTGGCTTGCTGTTCGGCGTACACAATGTTCGGTTGCAGCAGTCGCCCGCCGTTTGCGAGTGCCGCCGTCGCGGTGGCAAGCTGTATCGGCGTGACCAGGAAAAAGCCCTGGCCGATACCGGTAATGAGGGTTTCTCCCGGGAACCAGGGCTGGTCGTGCCGGGCCCGCTTCCAGTTCCGTGACGGCAGTAGTCCCGACAATTCCCCCTGGATATCGATGCCGCTGGCCTGGCCAAAGCCGAAGTTCTGCAGGTAATCGTGCAGGCGGTCTATCCCCAGCGACAGTGCCAGGTCATAAAAGTAGACGTCACAGGACTGGACGATGGATTTGTTGAGATCGACGGTGCCATGGCCGGTACGTTTCCAGTCACGGAATTTGCGCGTGTTGCCGGGCAGGGAGTAGAACCCCGGGCAATAGGTGCTGGAATGGCTGGTGGTAATGCCTTCTTCAAGGCCTGCCAGACCGACGAACGGCTTGATTGTCGAGCCGGGTGGATACTGGCCGCGCAGGGCGCGGTTAAACAGCGGCTGTTTGTCGTTGTCGCGCAGGGCGTCATAGTCATCAAAGTCAATGCCGTTGACAAACGCATTCGGATCGTAGGTCGGTTGGCTGACAAAGGCGAGGATGTCGCCATTGTTCGGATCGATCGCAATCGCGGAGCCAGTGTAGCCTGCAAAGGCCTTTTCCGCCGCGGCCTGCACGCGGGAATCAATCGTCAGGTACAGGTTGCGTCCGGATACCGGCGGGGTGCGGCTGAGTACGCGGATGACCCGGCCCTGCGCGGTGGTTTCTACATGCTGCAATCCAACGGTGCCATGCAAAATGGATTCATAGGTCTTTTCGATACCGATCTTGCCAAAATGGGAGGTGCCGCGGTAATTGGAGCTGTCCAGCTGTTGCAGCGCCTTCTCATCGATGCGCCCCACGTAACCGAGTGCATGCACGGCAAGCGAACCGTGCGGGTAATTACGTGACAGGCCGGCGGCGATATCGACCCCGGGGAAGCGGTGGCGGTTGACGGAAAAGCGTGCAACCTCTTCATCGCTCAAATGGAAACGCAGCGGGATGGCTTCAAAGCGGGGTTTTCGTTTTAACAGCTTTTCAAAGCGGCTGCGATCGATGTCGCGGATTTCGATTATGTCCTCGAGTGCGCCGAGGGTGGCATCCATGTCATCAACCTGTTCCGGCGTGATTTCAAGTCGATAGGAGGGCAGGTTCTCGGCCAGCAGGATGCCGTTGCGATCGTATATCAGGCCGCGGTTGGGTGCGATCGGCTGCAGCTTGACGCGGTTGTCTTCCGACAGGGTTGTGAAGTGCTCGTGCGCCAGTACCTGCAGGTAAAGCAGGCGTGCCAGCAACACGGCCAGCAGCAGCGCACCGGCAACCAGTAACAGGATGGCCCGGTTCATGACCAGACGGGACTCGAAAAAATGATCCTTCAGGGTGATATGGCGTGGCATGACGTGATGCCTAGTTCACTCTGAAGCCGCGACGCAGGCTGCGCAGCGTGGCATATACCAGTGGCCAGATGATCATGCCCAGCACGGAGGGCATCCAGAAAAACCAGGGTGCGCCGGGGCGACCGATGATGCGGCTGATCCACAACGCCAGTAACTGGTGCAGTACCAGCAGCACCAGCACGGTCAGCGACTGCTGCCACACCGGCACCAGTCGCAGGCGCAGGTGGAACTTCAGGGTAATGTAGGCAACCACTGTCAGGGACAGCGCATGCTGACCAAGCAGGGTGCCAGTGAGCAGGTCCACCATCAGGCCCGTGAACCAGCCAGTGGCAACACCTACCCGTTCGGGCAATGCCATGCACCAGTAAATCAGAACCAGGCCGACCCAGTCTGGACGCATGTAGCGGGCCCACTCGGGTAGCGGGATGACAGTCAGTAACAGCGCAATGATAAAGGTGAAAACGATGACGCCGCCACCATGATGTCTGCCGCGTATCATTCTGCCGCTGCCCCGGATTCCGCCTGGCTGTTGTCCGCGGCTGCTGTCTCTGCAGTCGCATCACTGACTTCTGCCTCGACGGCTGTTTCGGGCATCGCATGGTTGCTCGTTTTTATCACAGTGGTTTGCCCCGGCCAGATCAGCAACACTTCGCGGCTGCGATTCAAATGCGCCAGCGGTGTCGCGACCACCGAGGAAAAGGCATTGCCGGGATCGTGCTGTACGGCACTCACAGTGGCCACCGGGTAGCCGGGAGGGAATCGGCCACCCAGCCCGGAGGTGATCAGGAGGTCGCCGGGTTGAATATCCGCACTGTTGGGTATGTAGGGCAGTTCCAGACGGTTGATGGCACCACTGCCCAGCGCGATGGAGCGCAGGCCATTGCGGTTTACCTGCACCGGGATGGCGTGCGACGTGTCCGTGATGAGCATCGCTGTCGACGAATAGGGCCCGGCATGCACGATTTGTCCCATCACGCCTTCCGCATCGACCAGCGGCTGACCGGTATACACACCGTGTATCTCGCCCTTGTTAATCACGACCTGGTGTTTGTAGGGGTCCAGGTTCACCGACATCAGTTCGGCAATGAGTACCTTCTCCCCGATTTCAAATGACGAATCCAGTAGTTCTCGCAGGCGTATATTTTCTGCCTGCAAAGCAGCAAATTTCTGCATCTGGGCCTTCTGCATGAACTGCTGCGTGCGCAGGCTGTCGACCTCTTCCTGCAGTTTGCGGCGGCCGGCCAGCGACTCGTCGAGCCATTCGGTGACCGAGCCGGGAATTTCCACGCTTAACTGGATCGGGTAGACCAGCAAGGAAAGCGCATCGCGTACCGATTCAAGGCTCTTGTATTTGTGGTCCATGACCATCAGTACCGTCGACAGAGAAACCAGCACGAGCAGGCGCGTTGTGATGGATGGACCTTGTGTGAAGATAAGCTTGATCGGGCACCCCGTAGCACTAGGACTTAATCAGGGCGGTATTCTAGCCTAAGTTTCGGCAGGCGTATCTATCAGGGCAGGAGCGCCGTCCCCGGCGCGATTTGGAAAGGCTTCTAGTGCAAGTTCAATCGCGCCGGTGATGGCGCTCCTGCAGGTGGATCTGTTGGGTCGCGGCGCTTTATTCGACCGTGAAGACGTCGCCGCCACGTTCGTCAAACAGTTCGAGGGCACGACCGCCACCGCGGGCAACACAGGTAAGGGGGTCATCGGCCACCACGACCGGCAGGCCGGTTTCTTCCATCAACAATTTGTCAATGTCGCGCAGCAGGGCACCGCCGCCGGTCAGCACGATACCGCGTTCGGCAACGTCGGCACCCAGTTCCGGTGGTGTCTGCTCCAGTGCCGTCTTTACAGCGCCGACAATCCCGGTCAGCGGCTCCTGCAGGGACTCGAGGATTTCATTGCTGTTCAGGGTAAAGCTGCGTGGAATGCCCTGTGACAGGTTGCGTCCCTTGACCTCCAGTTCACTGACTTCCTTGCCGGGATAGGCAGAGCCGATGGCATGCTTGATCTGTTCGGCCGTGGCCTCGCCGATCAGGGTGCCATAGTTGCGCCGTACGTAGTTAATGATGGCGTCATCAAAGCGGTCACCACCGATACGAACAGACGAGGAGTAAACGATACCATTCAATGAGATAACGGCAACTTCCGAGGTGCCACCGCCGATATCGAGGACCATGGAGCCGCGCGCTTCATCGACCGGCATGCCGGCCCCGATGGCCGCCGCCATGGGCTCTTCAATCAGATACACCTCGCGGGCGCCGGCACCGGCGGCCGACTCGCGGATGGCGCGACGCTCAACCTGGGTGGAGCCACAGGGCACACAAATCAGAACGCGTGGGCTGGGCTTGAAGAAACGCGCTTCGTGGACCTTGTGGATAAAATGCTGCAGCATTTTCTCCGTGATGGTGAAGTCGGCAATCACGCCGTCTTTCAACGGCCGGATGGCGGTGATGTTGCCCGGGGTCCGCCCCAGCATCAGTTTCGCCTCGGTGCCGACGGCCGCGATGCTCTTCGGTCCCCCCGGTCCACGATCCTGGCGAATGGCCACCACCGATGGCTCGTTCAGTACGATCCCCTGGCCGCGCACATAGATCAGTGTGTTCGCCGTGCCCAGGTCAATGGACAGGTCGTTGGAGAACATGCCAAACAAGCTTTTAATTAACATTAAATGCAGATCCGTGAAGGTCGCTCGAAAAAGAAGCGGGTAATCTAACAACGGGGGGGCTCTGGAGCAAGGAAATCGACTGAAAAACGTCGTCAGCTGTCTGTCGCGGGCCTGAATGTGAAGATGTACGCGCGAGGCGATTGTGCTACCGTTGCGGCCCTGTTTTTTTACATCAATGATCGACGACGGAGTCACCATGGCGCTTGATGCCGCGGATGTTGAGAAGATTGCACACCTGGCACGGCTGGGAATCAATGCTGATGATATTCCGGGATATGCCCGTAACCTTACGGATATCCTGGCCTTTGTGGAGGAGTTGAATAGCGTTGACACCACCGGTGTCGAGCCGCTGGCACACCCGTTTGAAGCCGCCCAGCGGTTGCGCCCGGACGTGGTGACAGAGGCTGATAATCGCGAGCATTTCCAGCAGGTTGCACCGGAGACCGCGTCCGGGCTCTACCTGGTGCCACAGGTCATTGAGTGAGTCCCGGGTGTTCTTTCAAGTTGAAAAAAGATAGATATCATTGCCACGGAATACACGGAAAAACACCTGAGTATTAATGCATTAAAAGACATTCCTGCATGTCCTTTAGTGGATTTCGTGGCCATTTAATAACAAAACTGGCACGCAGCGTGCTGGTTCTTTAATCAGTGTGAAAGAGTACGGGTGCTCTATCCGTCAAGTCGCAATTAGCAGCACGGGGTACGCGATACGGACCCGTCAGGAAACGTTTTATGTATCAGAAGAGCCTGGTTGAACTTGCCGCCGATTTGCAGAACGGGGTGTACTCCAGTGAGGAGTTGACACGTGCCTGCCTGCAGCGGATCAGTGAACATGATGAGCGCCTGAACAGTTTTGTGACCGTCACCGACGCACGGGCACTGGCGGCTGCACAGGCGGCCGATGCAGCCATCAAGGCCGGCAATGCCGGGCCGCTGACGGGTATCCCGTTTGCACACAAGGACATTTTCTGTACCAACGGTGTGAAGACCAGCTGCGGTTCAAGGATGCTGGATAACTTTATTGCCCCGTATGATGCGACTGTTACGGAGAAACTGCTTGAAGCCGGTGCCGTGATGATCGGCAAGACCAACATGGATGAATTTGCCATGGGTTCGTCCAACGAAACCAGCTTTTACGGGCCGGTCAGGAATCCCTGGGACGAAACGACAGTGCCCGGTGGTTCTTCCGGTGGTTCCGCCGCGGCCGTTGCGGCACGGCTGGTGCCGGCCAGTACCGGTACCGACACCGGTGGTTCGATTCGACAACCGGCGGCGCTCTGCGGCATCACCGGGTTGAAGCCGACTTACGGCCGCGTCTCACGTTACGGCATGATTGCTTTCGCATCCAGTCTCGACCAGGGTGGGCCGTTTGCCCGCTCCGCCGCGGATGCCGCCGTGATGCTGGCTGCCATGGCCGGGTTCGACGCGCGTGATTCCACCAGTGTTGATCGCCCGGTCGATGATTACGTCGCGCGGCTGAACGAGCCGCTGCAGGGCCTGAGCATAGGCCTGCCGAAAGAATACTTCGGCGAGGGGCTGGATGCCGCGGTGGGGGACGCGGTCGCGGCTGCCATCGAGGAATTCAAAAAACTCGGCGCCACGGTCGTGGACATCACCCTGCCGAACACGCATCTGTCGGTGCCCGCCTATTACGTGGTGGCGCCTGCGGAGTGCTCTTCCAATCTGTCACGCTTTGATGGCGTGCGTTTCGGGCACCGTGCGGACAATCCGCAAGACTTGCAGGACCTGTATACCCGCTCCCGTGGTGAAGGTTTTGGTGATGAGGTGAAGCGCCGCATCCTGGTCGGGACCTACGCACTGTCCGCCGGTTACTACGATGCTTACTACCTCAAGGCGCAGCAGGTACGGCACCTGATACGGGACGATTTCCTCAAGGCCTTTGAACAGGTCGATGTCATTATGGGGCCGACGGCACCGTCGGTCGCCTTCAAGCTGGGTGAAAAGGCGGATGACCCGGTCAGTATGTACCTGTCTGATATCTATACGATCGCCGTCAATCTCGCCGGTTTGCCTGCGATTTCGGTGCCTGCCGGATTTTGCAATGGCCTGCCGGTTGGCCTGCAGGTGATCGGTAATTATTTTGACGAGGCGCGCCTGCTGAATGTCGGGCACCAGTACCAGCAGGTCAGCGACTGGCATACGCGCGCTCCCAAGGGATTCGAATAATGGAATGGGAAACGGTTATCGGGCTGGAGATTCATACCCAGCTCGCCACCAGCAGCAAGATCTTTTCCGGTGCATCGACCACCTACGGCGCGGAACCCAATACCCAGGCCTGTGCCGTTGACCTGGGTTTGCCGGGTGTGTTGCCGGTACTCAACGCGGAAGTGGTGCGCATGGCCGCGATGTTCGGACTGGCGACGCATGCCACGGTTGCACCGCGCTCGGTGTTTGCGCGCAAGAATTATTTCTACCCGGACCTTCCCAAGGGCTACCAGATCAGTCAGTTTGAGCTGCCGATTGTGCATGACGGTTACCTGGACGTCGAGCTGGAGGACGGCAGCAGCAAGCGCATCGGTATTACGCGTGCCCACCTGGAAGAAGACGCCGGGAAATCCCTGCACGAGGCTTACCTGGGCAAGACCGGTATTGACCTGAACCGTGCCGGTACCCCGCTGCTGGAGATTGTCTCCGAGCCGGATATCCGCTCGGCGAGGGAGGCGGTCGCCTACATGAAAAAGATCCACTCGCTGGTACGTTACCTGGGGATCAGCGACGGCAACATGCAGGAAGGTTCATTCCGTTGTGATGCCAATGTGTCGGTGCGTCCGAAGGGCCGGCAAGCGTACGGTACGCGGGCTGAAATCAAGAACATCAATTCCTTCCGCTTCGTTGAGCAGGCCATCAACTACGAGGTCGAGCGCCAGATCATGCTGCTTGAAAGTGGCGGCACGGTGGTGCAGGAAACCCGCCTGTTCGATGCAGACCGGCAGGAAACCCGTTCCATGCGTTCCAAGGAAGAGGCCAACGATTACCGCTATTTCCCGGATCCTGACCTGTTGCCGGTGGAACTGGATGAGGCATTTCTGGAAGCCGTGAGAAAAACCCTGCCGGAATTGCCGGATGCCAGAAAGGCGCGCCTTGTCAATGAGCATGGACTGTCAGACTACGATGCCGCTGTGCTGACTGCCTCACGCGAGTTGGCGGATTATTTTGAGGCGGCGGTTCAGGCTGCCAGCGGGGCGGGGAAACTGACCGCCAACTGGGTTATGGGCGAGTTGTCCGGCGCGCTCAACAAGAGTGACTGCGATATTGGCAGCAGCCCTGTCAGTGCCGCGGCGCTCGGTGGCCTGTTGCTGCGCATCGAGGATGGCACCATCTCCGGAAAAATCGCCAAGCAGGTGTTCGAGGCGATGTGGAAGGGAGAAGGTTCGGCTGACGACATTATCGAACAGCAGGGTCTGAAGCAGATATCCGATTCCTCCGCGATAGAAGGCATTATCAGGGATGTGCTGGATAACAACCCGAAACAGATTGAACAATACCGTGGCGGGCAGGAAAAACTGTTCGGCTTTTTTGTCGGCCAGGTCATGAAAGCCACCCAGGGCAAGGCCAATCCGAAACAGGTCAACGAGTTGCTGAGGAAGCTGCTGGATAGCTGAATACCTCGCCATTCGTTGATTATTGTGTAGCAGCGCCGTCCCCGGCGCTCCTGCGTCTGTCGTGATCTATTTATGAAAATCGTAGCCGATGAAAACATCCCCTGCGTGGAACAGGCGTTTGCTTCACTGGGCGAGGTGAGCCTGCTGCCGGGACGTGGTATGCGGGCCGAACAGGTGCGTGACGCGGATATCCTGCTGGTGCGCTCGGTCACGCGGGTTGACGCTTCGCTGCTGCAAGCATCAGCGGTGCGATTCGTGGGTTCCGCCACCATCGGTTTTGACCACGTTGATCGCGATTACCTGCAGCAGCAGGGCATTGGTTTTGCAACGGCACCGGGCAGTAATGCGACCTCGGCGGCCGAGTACGTTGTCAGCGCACTGATGGTGTTATCCGGACAGCAGGGCTTCGAACTGGCCGGTAAAACAGTCGGAATCATCGGTTGCGGCAATGTCGGCTCACGTGTGCGCCGGAAACTTTCCGCGCTGGGCATGGCCTGCCTGGTTAACGATCCGCCCTTGCAGGCAAGTGCCGGCCATGATGATTTTGTTACCCTCGACAAGGTGTTACAGGCTGATGTCGTGACACTGCATGTACCGCTGATAAAAGAGGGTCCGCACCCGACTGTTCACCTCATCAATGCTGCGGCTCTGGAAAGGCTGAAGCCTGGTGCCATCCTGATCAACACCTCCAGGGGGGCGGTTGCCGATAACCGCGCACTTGATGCACTGCTGGCGACACGTAATGACCTGTCAGTGGTGCTGGATGTCTGGGAAAACGAGCCAGCCATCAGCCCCTCGCTGTTGCAGAAGGTTGACCTGGGGACAGCGCACATTGCCGGCTACAGTTACGATGGCAAGTTGCGGGGAACCGAAATGATCTACCGTGCGGCCTGCGACTATCTTGCCAGGCCTGTGCAATGGCATGCGGTCGATGAACTGGAGCGTGCGGCAAGCATCGACCTGCGGCCGCATGATAGCGGTGACGTGCTTGCGGTTGCGAGGGAAGCGGTTCTTGCCTGCTATGATATACGTGAGGATGATGCACGCTTGCGGGCAACGCTGTCGCTGCCTGCCACCGAGCGTGCCCGGGCGTTTGACCGCCTGCGCAAGGACTACCCGCTGCGGCGGGAATTTTCCGAATCAACCGTGCTGTTGCATGAACCGGCGGGTGCGCTTGCTCAGCTGTTATACGCTCTGGGGTTCCAACTGGTTTCCAATCATTAATGCACCTTTCGATCGCCAAAGCTTTTGCTCTTGCCCGCGCCCTAGTATGTCTCCTGTAGGAGCGCAGTCCCCGGCGCGATTCGCGGCCAGGAGGCCGCTCCTACAGGAAGGTGTCTTGCCTGCAGGGATAAGCGGCGTGAGCAGAAGCTTTGGTGCGAGTTTTGTTTCTGGATGGGAACGAGTCAGCCGCACACGTTGCAGGCGGGATCACGCGCAAGTGTCAGGGTGCGCCATTCATGCTGCAGTCCGTCAAAGACGACCAGTCGTCCGCACAGACTGTTGCCCAGCGAGAGGATGATCTTGACGGCTTCCAGTGCCTGCATGGACCCGATGATTCCGACCAGCGGTGAGAGTACGCCGGTCTCGGCACAGGTCTGTTCCTCATCCTCGCCTTCCTTGTAGAGGCAGCTGTAGCAGGGGCTGTCCTGCTTTCTCGAATCAAACACGGCCAGTTGTCCCTCGAAGCGTATCGCGGCGCCGGACACCAGTGGTGTGTGTTCGCGGACACACGCGGCGTTGACACTGAAACGGGTGGCAAAATTGTCACTGCAGTCGAGCACTATGTCGGCGAGTCGTACCTGTTCATCGAGTTGTTCGCCCTGCAGCGCACAGGGCAGGGCAGTGACCTGGATGTCGGGATTAATTGATTGCAGTGTTTCGCTGGCAGAGGCTACTTTTTCACGGCCGATGTCCGCATTGCGATGTAACAGCTGGCGCTGCAGGTTGCTCAGGTCCACCACGTCATGATCTGCGATGGCCAGTTGTCCGACACCGGCGGCTGCGAGGTACATTGCGGCAGGTGAACCGAGTCCGCCGGCACCGATAATCAGGGCCCTGCTTGCCAGCAGTTTCTCCTGTCCTGCAAGTTCAACCTGCGGCAGCATGATGTGTCGGCTGTAACGCAGCAGCTGGTCGTCATTCATGGTTCTGCAAGGTATGACAGGAGGGCAGGATGACGGTTATAAGCGTTGTTACACCAGGCCCCGTCATTCACAGTGTTGTGAAACGGCTATGAGCGGAAGGGCTCATGAATGTTTACAGGTAGCGGCGCAGATATTCCGGCCGACGATCGCGACAGCCGTGGGGCCGGCGCAGGTAACGGGTGATAAACGCGTCCCGGGTGTGCTCGGCCTGGTCATGTTTGCAGCTGGTGCATTCAATGTCCTCGATGTAATAACACAGGGCACGCATGGTTCGGCAGACGAGACTGGTGCGCAACGTGTAGCCAAACTCGGTGAGCAGTGCCTCGAGTATCTGCAGCTTGATCTCGCGGACATTGTAGCTGACCAGCAGGTGGTCCGAGCGGGCCACCTGCACATGAATTATTCCCCTGGCATTGCGCAGCAGGTCAGCGGCCGAATCCGCATAACCGGGATCCTGGCTTGGCTCGACAAGCCGGATTGAACGCTGTCTCAGTTTTTTATCCACACCCCAATCCTAGCGCTGCGTGGGAAAAATACAAGCGCCATGCTATGGACCACGCCTGCCGGCGATGACGCGATCCTGTCCGGCGTCATCGGTATAGTCGATAACTTCCATAAAACCAGTGCCTTCGAGTAATTGCCGGGCCAGCAAACCCTGGTCATAACCGTGCTCCATGAGCAGCCAGCCACCGGCCTGCAGATAATTGACTGCACAGCGCGCGATCCGTCTCAGCTCATCCATCCCCTGCGGCCCGGCGGCGAGTGCAGTACGCGGCTCGAAGCGGACATCGCCCGACAGCAGGTGCGGATCCGCCTCGGCAATGTAGGGCGGGTTACTGACGATCATGTCAAGCTGCATGCCAGTGAGCGGCTCACACCAGTCACCGGTGTGGAAGACGATGGAGTGTATATCCAGTCGCTGTGCATTGAGTCTCGCCGTCTCGATAGCGGCTTCGTCAATGTCAACAGCAATAATTTCACAGTGCGGCCGTTCGCGGGCGATGGCAAGCGCAATGGCGCCGCTGCCGGTGCCCAGGTCGGCGATCAGTTGCGGTTGGTCCGCGGGTATCCGTCGCAATGCCTGCGCAACCAGTGTCTCTGTCTCCGGGCGCGGTATCAGCGTGTCTGTATTGACTGACAGCGTCAGTGACCAGAATTCACGTTCCCCGGTCAGGTAAGCGACCGGCTCACCCTTGAGCCGGCGTTGCAGCAGCTGATCAAACTGCTCGCGGCTCTCGGCGGGTAACAGTTTCTCCGGCCAGGCATGAAAGTGGCTGCGGGGTTGCTGCAACACATGTGCAAGCAAAACCTCGACATCCAGTCGTGCCGATTCCGTGTTCAGCCGCCGGGTGGCCTGTTCGAGCAGTTGTTTGATCGAAACCGGATCAGATGCCTGATTCATTGAGGGCGGTCAGTTGATCGGCCTGGTATTCGTTAATCAGTGGTTCAATGGCAAGGTCCAGATTGCCCGCCATGAAATCGTCAAGCTTGTAGACGGTCAGGTTGATGCGGTGATCGGTCATGCGTCCCTGCGGGAAGTTATAGGTGCGGATGCGTTCAGAGCGGTCGCCACTGCCGACCAGCGAGCGCCGCGCCTCGCTTTCCTCGGCCTTCTGCTTGGCCAGTTGCGTGTCCAGCAGTTTTGCCGACAGCAGTGACAGCGCACGGGCACGGTTCTTGTGCTGCGAGCGCTCATCCTGGCACTCGACCACGATGCCGCTTGGCAGGTGTGTCAGGCGGATCGCCGAATCGGTCTTGTTGACATGCTGACCACCGGCACCGGAAGCACGAAAGGTGTCGACTTTCAGGTCCGCCGGGTTGATGTCGACCGGGTCGATGTCATCGGCTTCAGGCAGGATGGCGACGGTTGCCGCTGACGTGTGGATGCGTCCCTGTGATTCGGTTTCCGGGACGCGTTGTACCCGGTGGGCGCCGGATTCGAATTTGAGCCGCGAGTATGCGCCCTGACCGACGATGCGTGCAATGATCTCCCTGTAGCCGCCGTGTTCTCCAGGGCTTTCGCTGAGCACTTCCACCTGCCATTTGTTGAGTTCTGCATAGCGTGAATACATGCGGAACAGGTCGCCTGCAAAGATAGCTGCTTCATCGCCACCGGTGCCGGCACGTATTTCCAGAAAGATGTTGCTGTCATCATGCGGGTCTTTCGGCAGCAGCAGTTTTTGCAGTTCCAGTTCCAGTGCCTCGGAACGTTCGCGTGCCTCCTTGAGTTCTTCCTCGGCCATACTTTTCATGTCCGGGTCCGGATCCTTGAGCATTTCCTGTGCCGAGAGGCTGTCGTCCCGGGTTTGCTGCCAGGCCTTGAAACTCTCGACCACCGGGGTGAGTTGTGCGTATTCCCTGGAAAGGTTGCGGTACTTGTCCTGGTCCGAGATAGTTTCTGCATCGGCCAGCAGTGCACTGACCTCGGCATGGCGTTCCTCGATGTGCTGAAGTTTACTGACGATGCTTGCTTGCATGATTATTTACTGTCGTTGACCTTGAGCTGGAACAGCGTGCGCATCGCGTCCAGTACACCGGTTTCGCCTTCCGCAACTGCGCCACGCAGGTTCACGCAGGGATTGTGCGTCAGCTTGTTTACCAGGTTGTGAGTCAGGGTGTCGAGTACATCCGGCGCCGGCTTGCCATTCCTGAGCTGGTTGCGAGCCTTCTTCAGCTCTGCCTCGGCCAGTGACTGTGCATACTCGCGGTAGGCGCACACCGTGGGCACGGCGTCCAGCGAGCGCATCCAGGCCATGAAGCGGTCTACCTGCACATCGATAATCTCTTCCGCCTGTTGTGCAGCCTCCTGGCGCGAGCGCAGGTTTTCCTCGATGACATTTTTGAGATCATCAATGCTGTAGAGGTAAATATCGTCAAGTGTCGCGACATCCGCCTCGATGTCCGGTGGTACCGCGATGTCCACCATCAGTACCGGCCGGTGCTTGCGTGAAACCAGGGCTTTCTTGACCAGTTTACGGGTCAGGATGGGGGCGCTGCTGCCGGTCGAGGAAATCACGATATCGGCCTCGGCAAGGTGCGCCGGTATTTCATCCAGTTCAATGCCGTAGCCATTGAATTGTGCTGCCAGGTCATGGGCGCGTGAAACGGTGCGATTGGCAATGACCATTTTTCCCATTCCCTGTTCATGCAAGTGTCGGGCGGCCAGCTCGATGGTTTCACCAGCGCCGATCAGCAGAGCCGTCTGGTTCTCAAGCTGGCCGAAGATCTGGCGTGCCAGACTGACGGCCGCGAATGCCACCGATACCGGGCTGGCCCCGATCGCAGTGTCGGTGCGAATCTGCTTGGCTACCGAGAAAGTATGTTGAAACAGGCGGTTGACCAGCGTGTCGATGCTGCCGGTCTGCAGGGCATGCTGGTAGCTTTCCTTCATCTGTCCCAGGATCTGGGGTTCACCCAGTACCATCGAATCCAGACCGGCAGCGACACGCAGTATGTGGCGCACGGCCTCGGATTCCTTATATGTATATAAATGCGGTTGCAGGCTGGCAGGTTTCAGCTGGTGGAAGCGGCACAACCACTCCGGGAGCTGCTCGACAACCTCCGTGTCCTGGTTAATGTACAGCTCGGTGCGGTTACAGGTTGACAGGATGGCTGCCTCCTGGATGCCGTCCAGCGCCTTGAGTTCGCCGAGTGCACGCTGCAGTGACTCGGGCGGAAACGCCACCTGGCCACGCACCTCGACGGGAGCGGTACGGTGATTGATTCCAAGGACGGTTAAGTGCATATCGTTATTAAAGAAGATTACGCGGCGAACGCAAAATTCTGCATGGCGAGGTCAGTTAATACAAGCCGGAGGGGAATCCTGAAGCATACCCTGTGGATATACAACAAAATACTGATTTTGCTGTCCATTAAGATACCCGGGAAAACAGGGGACTGTTAGAATGGCACTTATGAAAAATTTGATTATCGGGCTTCTAGGCTCGCTACGCCAGCTTGCGCCAGGCGTACTGGTGGCCGCGACACTGGTGTCCTGTGCGCTCTCGGGTGAGAACAGCCAGCAGCAGACAGTCACGGCTATACAGGATGATCCGCCACCCGCCGCGGGTGTCGAGGTGGCACAGAGTACATTGCCGCAACAGACCCTCACGGATGACATGGTGTTCGATATCCTGCTGGCCGAGATTGCCGGTCAGCGCGGTGAAATGAATGTCTCCGTCCCTCACTACCTGCAGGCTGCACTGCTGGCCCAGGATCCGCGGGTTGCGGAGCGTGCCGTACAGATTGCCTCCTATGCCAAGGAATACCAGGCAGCCGAGCGCGCCGCGCGCCGCTGGGTCGAGCTTGATCCGGACAGTGTTGAGGCACGCAAGGCCCTGATTGCACTGGCACTGCACAATGGTGACCGGCAGGAGGTCATTACCCAACTGGATTACCTGCTGGCGATTTCAGATGATCCCGAGGCCGGTTACAGCCTCGCGACCACCATCCTTGCACACGAGGATGACAAGGATGCCGCGCTGGATGCGATGGAGAAGCTGGTCGCGCATAACCCGGAGAATCCCTACGCCTGGATGGCGTTGGGCCGTATTGCGGTGGCAGCCGAGCAACTGGACAAGGCGCTGCAGGCCGTCAACAAGGCACTGGCGGTGAGTCCGGACCTGGCCTCGGCAATCCTGCTCAAGGCACAGATACTGGTCAGGATGGAACGCAAGGAAGAGGCCAGTCAACTGCTGGCCGATGCGGTTGCCAGGCACCCGGAGAACACCAACCTGCATTTTGCCTACGGGCGCATGTTGCTTGATGCGGAGGACCTGGAGGGCTCCCGTGAGCAATTTGCCACGGTCGTCAAGCTGGAGCCGGACAACCCGGATGGCCTCTATTCACTGGCGCTGCTGGAACTGGAGACCGGGCAGTACAAGGCCGGTGAAAAGCACTTGCTGCGGCTGATAGAGATCAATGACGGCGTGCAAAATGCCTATTATTACCTCGGCTATGCGAAGCTCAAGCAGGAAGATGATGCCGCCGCGCTGGAGTGGTACAGCAGGGTTGAATCGGGTGACTACTGGAGCCAGGCGCAGCTACGGATCGCTGAAATCCTCGTCAGGCAGGGTGATGTCGACGCCATGCAGGAGCACATGCGGCTCCTGCGACAAAAGGATCCGGCACAAAGTGTCACCTATTACCTGCTCGAAGGGCAGGTATTGTCGGATGCACAGCTCAACAAGGAAGCCTATGAGCTCTATGGCAAGGCACTGCAGGCCAGTCCGGACAACATCGATTTGCTATACGCGCATTCGCTGGCCGCCGAGCAGCTGGGGAAGCTCAAAATCGCAGAAAGGGACATGCGCCGCATACTCGAAATGGAACCCGACAATGTGCGTACACTGAATGCGCTCGGTTATACGCTGGCTGACCAGACCGATCGCTACGAAGAGGCGCTGGGTTATATCAACAGGGCCTACGCGCAGGAACCGGATGATCCGGCCATTATCGACAGCCTCGGTTGGGTGCACTATCGCCTTGGTAACCTCGAAGAGGCGCACAGCCTCCTGAAGCGGGCCTGGGATATGACACAGGACAGCGAGATCGGTGCCCACCTCGGCGAGGTCATGTGGATGCAGGGTGATCGCGAGGGTGCCCGCAAAATCTGGGAAGCCTCGCGCCAGACATCGCCCGATAACCCGGTGTTGCTGGAAGTGATTAATCGCTATAACCCGTGAAGCGTGTCAGCGGGTTCTTCTTGATCCTGTTGCTGAGCGCTTGTGCAGCAACCCCCCTCCTGAAAAGCAGCCGTTCAGCGGCAGAATTCAGCGACTGGCAACTGCAGGGCCGTATTGCCCTGACCCATGGCGATGAAGGCTGGCATGCCAGCTTACTGTGGCAGCAACAGGCAGACGCCTACCAGTTGAAAGTATCCGGTCCGCTCGGGCAGGGTGGTTTTCAGCTTGCCGGTGATAAGGCGGGGGTCGTGCTGGTGGACGCCGAGGGACATTCGTCGTTTGCGCTCGATGGCGATGCTCTGCTGTTGCAGGCTACCGGCTGGCAGTTGCCGGTTGTGGGGTTGCGCTACTGGGTGCGTGGCTTGCCCGTACCGGATACCGAGGCCACCCGGGTGCTTGATGAGTCGGGCCAGCTGAGCCGCCTTGAACAATCAGGATGGGTTATCAATTATCAGCGTTATCAGTTGGTTGAAGGTGCAGCCGTGCCCTCGAAGCTGCAGCTGGCGCGGGACGATATCAGTGTGCGGCTGGTGATCAATGAATGGCAGCTGGGCCCCGCAGCGGCGACATCGCCATGACTGATGCAATCCCGGCCACAGCCAGTGGCCCGTGGCCGGCCCCGGCCAAGCTCAACCTGTTGCTGCACGTGGTTGGACGGCGTGCAGACGGTTATCATGAGCTGCAGACAGTGTTTCAGTTCCTGACGGTTAGCGACTGGTTGTATTTCGATGTCCAGCAACAGACCAGCATAGCGCTTGCCGGGGAACCGGCCGGTGTGCCGGCCAGTGCCGATCTGTGCGTGCGCGCGGCTACCCTGTTGCGGGAAACCACCAACAGCCAGGCAGGTGTCACGATTTATAACGACAAACGCCTGCCACTGGGGGGCGGTCTCGGTGGTGGCAGTTCCGATGCGGCCACTACGCTGCTGGTGTTGAACCGGCTCTGGGGTCTGAACTTGCCGTATGACGAGCTGGCGCGGCTGGGACTCTCTCTGGGGGCCGATGTGCCGGTGTTTGTTCATGGTCACGCGGCCTGGGCCGAGGGGATTGGTGAAAGACTTACCCCGGTGACCCCACCGGAAACATGGTATTTAGTGCTGGTTCCGCCGGTAAGCATATCAACGGCCGCAATTTTTTCCGATCCGGGTTTGACACGGGACACGCCCCGAACGAAAATACCCGACCTTCTTTCGGGCGCGGGCCATAATGACTGCGAGGCCGTGGTGCGCCGCAGGTATCCGGAAGTGGCAGCAGCACTCGACTGGCTGAATAATTTTTCGCCAGCGCGGCTGACCGGCACCGGTGCCTGTGTCTTCGCCGCGTTCGACACGCAGGCCGATGCACAGGCGGTGGCCGAGAAGTTGCCGGCCAGTTGGTCAGGCCTTGTGGCACGGGGTACCAATCGTTCCCCCTTGCTGACCGCAATGGAGTGAACAGGTCACTGTTCCGCGCGGGTGTGTCACTAACAGATAAATTGGGACGTCGCCAAGCGGTAAGGCCCGGGGTTTTGATCCCCGTATGCGCAGGTTCGAATCCTGCCGTCCCAGCCAAGCATGAACATCGCACAGCGGTGAGTACGGCAGGATGAGAACCTCAAGGTTCGACAAGTGTGCGCAGCACACTTGAACGTTGTCGCGCAGCGACAGCGGCCCGCAGGGTGAGGCGCGCAGCGACGAATAATCCTGCCGTCCCAGCCAAGCATGAACATCGCACAGCGGTGAGTACGGCAGGATGAGAACCTCAAGGTTCGACAAGTGTGCGCAGCACACTTGAACGTTGTCGCGCAGCGACAGCGGCCCGCAGGGTGAGGCGCGCAGCGACGAATAATCCTGCCGTCCCAGCCAAGCATGAACATCGCACAGCGGTGAGTACGGCAGGATGAGAACCTCAAGGTTCGACAAGTGCGGGACACACTTGATCGACCTGTTACAGCAGGTACAAAATATGAAGACAGCGGCCCACAGGGTGAGGCGCGCAGCGACGAATAATCCTGCCGTCCCAGCCAAGCATGAACATCGCACAGCGGTGGGCACAGATACCTGTTACAGCAGGTAAAAATATGAAACCCCTCTCCCTCCGGGAGAGTGAGTAAACATACTTGATAGCAGACACATCATGAACGCTATGCACAGCTCTGATTCTGACAGCCAGATTATGGTGTTCACCGGGAATGCGAACCCGAAGCTGGCACAGGCGGTGGTCGAACATTTACAGCTGAGTCTGGGTGTTGCCAGTGTCGGCAGTTTCAGTGACGGTGAAGTACAGGTAGAGATTGAAGAAAACGTTCGTGGCAAGGACGTTTTTGTGATCCAGCCGACGTGTGCGCCCACCAACGATAACCTGATGGAGTTGCTGGTGATGATTGACGCCGTGCGGCGCTCATCAGCCCGCAGGATTACTGCGGTAATACCGTATTTCGGTTACGCGCGCCAGGACCGCCGTCCACGATCGGCACGTGTTCCGATCACGGCCAAGGTCGTTGCGCAGATGATCGGCAATGTGAAGGCAGACCGCGTATTAACCGTCGATTTGCATTCCGACCAGATACAGGGTTTTTTTGATATCCCGGTTGATAACGTGTATGCGTCACCGATCCTGCTGGGTGATGTCTGGAAGCAGAAGTACCCGGATATGGTGGTGGTGTCACCGGATGTCGGTGGTGTCGTCAGGGCACGGGCGCTGGCAAAACGCCTCGATGATGCCGAGCTGGCGATTATTGATAAACGCCGGCCGCGCCCGAATGAAGCGCGGGTGATGAATATTATTGGTGAGGTTGAAGGACGTACCTGCGTGCTGGTCGATGATCTGGTCGATACCGCAGGCACCTTGTGCCTGGCGGCAATGGCACTGAAGGATGAGGGCGCAACCCGCGTGGTTGCCTATTGCACGCACCCGGTATTGTCCGGTCCAGCCGTCGACAACATCGAGGCGTCGGTGCTGGACGAACTGGTAGTCACCGATACCATACCGTTACAGGATAATGCGCAGGCCTGCGGCAAGATCAGGCAGTTGAGTATTGCCACCATGCTTGCAGAAACCATGCGCCGGATCAGTAACGAAGAGTCGGTCAGCTCGCTGTATATGGATTAACACCTGATTCGTGGCACTGTTGTTTACGCAACGCTGCTGCATCCGGTCATCCCTGGTCGCGGGGAAGACTTTTTCGCACCACAAGGTGCATTTTAATCTGGAGAAGTAACATGGCTACAAGTTTTGAATTGAATGCCGAGCCACGCAGTGACATGGGTAAGGGTGCGAGCCGCCGCCTGCGTCGTGCAGGCAAGGTTCCCGCCATCATCTATGGTGGCAACAAGGATCCCGAGGCGCTGACACTGTCACATAACGAAGTGTTGCGCAATCTCGAGAATGAGGCGTTTTACTCGCATATCCTGACTGTCAAGAGCGGCGGAAACGAGACGCAGGCCATCCTGCGTGATCTGCAGCGTCATCCCAGCAAGGCGATCATCATGCACATGGACCTGCAGCGTGTCAGTGCCACGGAAACGCTGAGAACGAATGTGCCAATACACATTATCGGTGAAGATGTCGCACCGGGTGTGAAAGAGGGTGGCCTGGTCTCGCACGACCTGACGGATGTCGAGGTCGAGTGTTACCCGCAGGATCTGCCTGAATATATCGAGGTGGACATCTCTGCGCTCGAAGTGGGTGATTCCATTCACCTCTCGGCACTGAAGGTGCCCGAAGGCGTTACGCTGACAGAGCTGGAACGTGGCGAGGATCACGATGCCTCTGTTGTTTCCATCCATGCCAAGCGTGTCGTTGAAGAGATCGAGGAAGAAGCGCCAGCTGCAGAGACGGGTGAAACCGGTGAAGAAGCCAAGGGCGAGGATGAAGGTGAATCCTGACCGGTTGCTGAACGTTGGACGCCATACAGCTCGTTGCCGGGCTGGGTAATCCTGGAGCAAAGTACGAACAGACCCGGCATAACGCCGGGTTCTGGTTTGTGGATGAAGTTGCTCACCAGTACAACGCCCTGTTCAAGTCAGAGAGCAAATACAAGAGCGAGGTTGCGCGCTGCTCAATTGCGGGTAACGACTGTCGTCTGCAGAAACCCATGGACTTTATGAACCGCAGCGGACTGCCGGTGGCGTCACTCGCTGCCTTCTACCAGATTCCGCGCAGCAGCATCCTTATCGTGCATGACGATCTGGATCTGCCGCCGGGCACCGTGAAGTTGAAAAGAGGGGGTGGTCACGGCGGACATAACGGTCTGCGTGACCTGATCCCGCATCTTGGGGGTAATGATTTCCTGCGCTTGCGTATCGGCATCGGGCATCCCGGGCACCGTGATGATGTGGTGGGTTATGTGCTGAAGAATGCCTCACGCGATGAGCGTGCCGTCATTGATCAGGCGATTGATGACGCCGTGAAGGTGTTGCCGGATATTATTTCAGGTAATTTCGACAAGGCGATGAAAGAGTTGCATACGGCAAAATAACAGCCATTTGTGATACACGTTGATGGGCATGCTGCACCTTGCCCATCCTGAAAGATTCTAGATAACAGGACAAATATGAGCGTCAAATGCGGCATCGTAGGTCTTCCCAACGTCGGCAAGTCCACCCTGTTCAACGCCCTCACCGAGGCCGGTATTCAGGCGGAAAATTACCCGTTCTGCACCATTGATCCGAATGTCGGTATCGTACCGGTGCCGGATCCGCGTCTCGACCGGCTGGCTGAGATCGTCAAGCCACAGAAGATCATCAGCACCACCATGGAGTTCGTCGATATCGCAGGACTGGTTGCCGGCGCGTCCAGGGGTGAAGGACTGGGTAACAAGTTCCTCGCCAATATTCGCGAAACCGATGCTATTTGCATGGTGGTACGCTGTTTTGATGATGACAACGTTGTACACGTTTCCGGCAATGTAGACCCGATGCGTGATATTGATGTCATCAATACGGAACTCGCATTGGCAGACCTGGAGACAGTCGAGAAAGGCATTACCCGTGCTGGCAAGATTGCCAAGAGCGGTGACAAGGAGGCCCGGGCAAAACTCGCTGTTCTGGAGTCTGTCCGCGACCATCTGGATGCAGGCGGGCTGATCAGCGGCATGGCGCTTGATGATGAGCGGCAGGCGCTGCTATATGACTTGCATTTGCTGACTGCCAAACCGGTGATGTACGTTGCCAATGTCAGCGAGAATGGCTTCGAGAATAATCCTTACCTGGATGCAGTGCGTCACCGGTCCGCGGAAGAGGGCGCCGAGACAGTTGCCGTTTGTGCCGCTATCGAGGCGGAACTGGTGGAACTCGACCGCCAGGAACGCAACGAATATCTCGACGAACTGGGGTTTGACGAGCCCGGGTTAAATCGCGTAATCCGCGCCGGATACAAGCTTCTCAAGTTGCAGACCTATTTCACCGCCGGGGTAAAAGAGGTCCGTGCCTGGACGACACACATCGGTGCCACCGCGCCGCAGGCCGCCGGAGAAATTCACACTGATTTCGAGAAGGGCTTTATTCGCGCCGAGGTGGTCGCTTACGACGACTTCGTCCGCTACGGGGGGGAGCATGGTGCAAAAGAGGCTGGAAAACTGCGTTTGGAAGGCAAGGATTACATCGTACAGGACGGTGATGTCATGCATTTCCGCTTTAACGTTTAGAGTCAGGGCACACCAGCAAACAACCCGCAAGACTTGTCCGGGGCTACTGTTTTCAGGTACCCTATCGCACCCTTGGCTACGTAGCTCAGCCGGTTAGAGCACAGCATTCATAATGCTGGGGTCGGTGGTTCAAGTCCACCCGTAGCTACCATATTACTCCATTAAAATCAGTATATTACGGTAGCATCTGAAGGGCTAGGCGCTGCGCAGTAATACCATTACGGGACTTTTACGGGACCCCTCTTCACACACTCGATTGGCGGCATCGATGAGATTCTGCAATTCCACCGCCGAATAGTGCGTGGTGATACGTCCCGACTTGTGTCCCAGCAGATCCTGGCGGTCCTCAAATGACACCCCGGTAGCCCGCAAGCGGCGCCCGAAGGTGTGCTTCAGATCATGAACCCGGATGTTACGCAAACCTTCCGGACAATCTCGACCAAACACCTTTGTGTACTCCTGTGCTGCGAGTCCTCGGCTCCGCTTCCATGCAGTGTTGTGCATCCGTGTGACCCTGCGTTTCCGATAAGGGAATACAAATACAGGATCAATCCCGCGTTGTCCCTCAATCACCGACCTGGCCACTTTGTTCAACACTACTAGCCGTTCATTGCCATTCTTGACCTGAGCATCCGGGATAATGAAGACCGAGGTATCAAACTCCGGTACCTTGATCTCCCAGTCCCAGCGCAGTCCACAGACTTCCTGTTCCCGACAACCTGTGTTGACCTTGAACAGTGCCATGCACTGCAAATGTGCAGGTAATAGCGGAAACAGTACCCGCTGCTCATCCCAAGACAGTGGATACGGTTTACGTGCATCCACGTTTTTGGGAAGCTGAATCAACGGCGATGTTTCCAGCCAAGTGAGACCATGTTCATCTCTCCACAACCGCGCTGCCAGATTCAGTACCCGGCGAGCAACCGCCAAGTCCCGTCGAATAGTTCCAGTCCGTATGCCTTGCTTCCTTCGATCCCGTATGTAGGGCTCCAGCGTCCCCATGTGTACTTGGGCCAAGAGTAGATGCCCGATATAAGGATCCAGTAGTTGCAGGGCTTGTGCGTTACGTTCCAGACTTCTCAACTCACCGGCCTCAACGGCATCCTCCAGGTACTTGGTGGCCGCCTGCCGAAACGTCCTCTGTGGTCTTACTCCGTAGACCCTTGCTTGCCGGACCTCCTCGATTCGACGGGCAAGATAGGCTTCCGCTTCCCGGAGGTTGCTCGCGCCAGTGCTTTCGCAAAGGCGGATTCCCCGGATTTGTTTGTCGATATGCCAGATATCACCTTGCTTGTAGAGACCTGGCGTTCTTTTTCGTCCCATGTCAATTCTCCTTTCGGTTGACCGGGACGCCCGTTGCGGGACTTATATTGGTCCACCCAAGCGTCCAGTTCAAGTCTGTCGAAGGCAATGCCTTGTTCCCCGATGGGTATTTGAACCAGATACGGTCGGACTTCGCTGTTGAAGCGGTTTCTGTCCATGCCAACGTAAAATGGGGCATCCCGTAATCGAATGAGTCGGGGTATGAGGGGAGGGGTGTTGCGCGCCCACTGTGGAGGGTTATCTGGCATGTCCGCTACGAACCAGCAACGGCATTTCGGTCATTTATAGGAACTTCCTGCCACCCAAGCCTGCTGCCAGACAAATACGGCTTATGAAGGATTTCCCTGAGATTCTGCATACTTGTTCTCGCTTGATGTTGATTTCAGGCGGTCTGAGTACTTCGAAATGATGAAGTCATAGACCTTCCTGTGGCGTCATTAGAACATTAGCATGGCGCGAATTTACCGGGCAAAGATTAAATGTTTAGCACGGTGGTAAAAAACAACGATCAGCGACACATGAGCGCATGCCGGGGACAGGGTGTTCCCGGCATGGTTGGGAAAGATTAATAGACGTGTGTGAGGGGTGCTGCGAGGGTGTTGGTGTGGCTAGACCATCTCGCCCTTGAATACCACGACACCGCAGATCCTGGCGTTTTCATTAATCTCGATGATTCGATCGGGCCAATCTGGATTGAGTGCTTTCAAGTAGGTACGGCCGCCTTCGACGATCAGTTCTCGGAAGGTGGCTTCATCAGAGTCTTCAAGCTGTACGATGACGTAGTTGCCACTGTCCGCCATCGCGTCCGGGTCCACGAAGACAAGATCCCCATTGTGGAACCTGGGCTCCATGCTGGCCCCTTTGACGCACAGTATGAAGGTCCGTTGGCTGCAACGAACAGGGCAGGGCAATAGATCCTCAGCTTGCCTGACTTCAAAGTCATTGGCGATTTCTGACCAGGTGCCAGCCTGCGCCCATGAGATCAATGGGCATAATGTGATGATCTCTGCGCCTGCTTTTGTACTGGTATTTGCCTGTTTTCTCTGCTTTGCATAGGCAGCGACGAGACGGCGAGAATATTGTGACTGCTTCCTGGACTTCCCGATTTTACTCGCGTCTTTTTGTTCGCTTGTCTCTGATGGCTCCATCTGATCTTCAGAGGGTCCCGCAGCATCGGTTTCTTGTGATCTTTGGCCTTGGGCGGTGCGTTGTACTGTGAACCTCTCACCGCCAACCTGTAATACACGATTACCGATACGCACTAACTGGTGTGTATCCGATGAAACGGTTTCATCGTCATGCGGTTCATCCATCCAGCCCTGGGGTTTTCCAAGCCCTTTTTCCAATCTCGCCGCCAGTTCATCCCCCAGTCCCCGCGGCGTGCCTTTTTGGGTGAGCATCTTGCGTCGAACCTGGCTGAGGTAGGACTCGCTGGTGCTGGCCAATTGAGCAACCTTGGCAGCTGACCCTGTCTCGGCGATCAGGATCTCCAGGTTGTTTAGGCGAGTTTGTTCACGTGGACGTTTCATAGGAACAACTAAGTGATTTAGATACTTCAAATTTAGCAGACTGATAAATATTTTCAAGGTAAATTTGCTTGTTGAGGCGTTTTCACACTGCTAAAGTTTAGCGCCATGGAGCTCAGGCACTATCTTCAAACGGCAACGAAGCGAGAACGTACCCAGCTGGCGGCCGTCTGTAATAACTCAGTGGCCTACCTTTATCAGCTTGCTGGTCAACATCGGTATGCCAGTCCCCATATGGCGACACGGATCGAGCAGGTCAGTCGGCAGGTGGCGGCTCGATCCGGGGGGCGGTTAGAACTCGTGCCGCGGGAAAGCCTGGTTCGTCACCCCGAAATCTTTGCTGGTCTACTCACGGAGGGATAGTCGATGGCCCGGAATGTTCAGATACCACCCGCGGATCCGTTTGAGCCGCAGTCCGTTGAAGTCAGTGACGCGCCTTCACCCCTGATTGTCGATGTCGCCCGTATCCAGCCCTACGAACGCAACCCGCGGCATGGCCGCAATCCCGAATATGACCGCATCAAGGATTCCATTCGGAGCAATGGCCTGGATCAGCCATTGGTGATCACCCAGCGGCCTGGGGCCGCGGACTACATCGTTCACACGGGTGGCAATACTCGGCTGCTGATCCTAAAGGAGTTGTATGAAGAAACCGGCGATGAACGGTTCTTATGCATTCAGTGTGTATTCAAGGTATGGCGTTGTGAATCGGATGTACTGCTCGCACATCTTCGGGAAAATGACCTCCGCGGTAGTCTCACTTTCATCGACAAGGCGCGCGCGGTCCACGATGCAAAGCAGTTACTCGGGAAGGATTTGGGTGTTCAAGAGATTTCAATGAGAAGGCTCGAAACCGAACTGACCAAAGCAGGATATAGCATCAGTCGTACCAGTATCTGCCTAATGGAATATGCCGTTGAGACATTGTTGAAATTGATTCCGCAGGCTCTCGAAATTGGTATGGGAAGGCATCAGGTCGAACGTATTCGAGCGCTTGAGCGGGCGGCCCGGAGCATTTGGCAACAACGTTGCACCAGCAGTGATAGTGAATTTGAGACTGTATTTGCCGCATTATGCCGCCGTTACGATGGACTGGATTGGGATACCGACGTTTTACAAAGCGCCATCGAGACCGAGATCGCCGAGGAGGCAGAGATCAGTATCCAAACCATCCGGGTGGCACTCGATAGCGAGCTGGCCGGGCGGGATGTGGTCATCCCGGAGTACGTGCCCCTCAAAGAGCCGCCCCAACAAGAGCGGTGTGACAGCGGTGACGGGAATCCGCTGACCTCGAGAGACTTGACGATGACCAGGAAGACGCTGAAACCGGTTTGAGCGAATCGGAGTGAAACGCTGGTAGCGTCAGACGAGTTATCGAATCAACCACCGCATCAACCCGAGGACGTGACTGCCGATGTTTCTGAGTCCCTGATTGACGCCGTAGATTCCATACCAGCGGACCTGAAGTCATTGCGGGGGCGGGCCTGGACCCTGGCGGCACGTATTGCGCAACGCAATGGGTTCGGTGATCGGGTCAAACCGTTGTCGGGGAAAGGGCTGGGGTACGTGCTCAGTGATGTACCCGACCATGCCCTGGCGGATCAGCTCGACGAGGATAGCGTGGCGCAGATCTGCCTGCTCTGGTGGCAACTGGCGGCCTGTTCCGAGATGACCTTTGCACCGGTCGTATCGATCGCACCGACATTGCCGGCTGATTCTGTGCTCCGTCGCGCCCTTGAAAGCCAGGATGCTGGACTGCTGTTCGACAATATCTGGACGCTTGATCCCGGACATATCGGTTATCGCATCTGGTACTCACTCGCTGAGCGGGACTGGCGTGATCTGCTCAATCTCATGGACACGTATCGGCGTATCCGTCACCTGGCCGCCGACACCGGCACGGCGATCTGGGATTAAGTGCCATGGAGGGGACCAAGGAAGCGGATCTGGTGACGGCCGTGCTGATGTACGCCATGCGCTGCCTGGCCGAAGGTGACCAGGCGGCGCTGCGTAACATGAACTTCGGTGTCAAAGAGATCGAGGCCTTGCGCGAGATGCGTGTCGCGGACCTCTACCGGGTCGAGTCCCTGCGTGCGCACTGCCTGGAGATTGCGCTGAACCGGCAGGTGTACTGGCCCATGATCGACCACCTCGGCGAGCAGCGCGCAATGGAAGACACGATTCAGGCGCTGATCCTTGCCGATGCCCCCCAGGAGATGATGCAGGTCCTGTTCGGACTGAATCAGCGCGACTACACGCGACTGCGACGCACGCTGTTGGTCGATCCCACGGTTGGCCGGCCGCCCGAACTGGATGAAGCGAGTTCGCACCGCCTCTGGGAAGCCTGGTCGGGCCGGGTCGATGGCGAGGCATCGGGACTGCTGCACCCTGAGCAGTACCTGGCCATTCATGCGGAAACCGGCCTGTCGATGCGCGCGATCTGGAACCTGACACAACGCTGGGCCCAGTACGGAAACCTGAACGGTCCGATCGATAAGGTGGCTGCAGGTACCCATGAATGAAGCACTGGTTGCTATTCGCTCAGAGACGCGTGCCCTTGATGCCTTAATCCAGAAGACCATCGCGCAGGCCGAGGCCTCAGCAGACAAAGGACCGGCTGACACGATGGTCTTTCTTGGGAACCGACACCAGTCGTTTCCCACGGCTGTGGTGAAAGACCCGGTGCTCGAACCGGTGGACAAGCTGGTCTGGATGGTCATCATGCTTGCGGTCCGTGAGACGGGCGGCAACACGGCCTTTCCAGGCTACGCGTCCATCGGCAAGCTGGCCAACGTCTCATCTCGATCAACCATTGCCCGTGCCATTGCGATCCTGCGTGCGTCACGCTGGCTGACCCTGTGTGCACGGGTACGAAAAGCCAACGGTCGGTTTCACGGCAGCGTCTATGCGCTGCATGACGAACCGCTGCCACTCGCCGATGCGCTGCATCTCGATTCCAGCTACATGGCCTTTCTGAGTAAGGCACTGGGCCACGGTCACGCACGTGTCCGTGCCCTCGCGCAAGGTGTGCTGGATTCCATCGATGAGGATATTCAGGCCGGCCAGGACATCCGTGCCCAACCCCACCCGATTGAGCGGCGGATGCAAAGCATGGTGGCCGCAGCAGGTGGGGAACCCGGCCGTTTCTTCTCCTTCACCCGTAATGTTGTCAGATGGTTGCGCAGTGACTTAACCAATAGCCAGAAAGGGGGCGATCACCATGACCAAAATTCGAACACGGCTGGGGACCGAGTTCGAAATTCGAACGCGGGTAGTAGTAATAATAATATATATAAAACTACTACTACTCCGGCAGAGGGGGTGTCGAATTTTGTACACACCGGGGAAGACAATCAGCCATTGGTTTACCCGGCACGTCTCTGCGACAACCATCGTGAAATCGCTGATCGCTATCTCAGTGCGCTTGCGCCCGAACAGCGCCAGCCCATCCTCGATGAACTGGCAGGCCGCTTTCAGGCAGAAGCAAAGGGGATGAAGCCGGTGTATGACGCGCTCAGTTTTCTGCACTCGCTCTGTAAGCAGATGGAACAGGGAACATTTCTACCCAACCTGGGTATCAAGGTGCGTGATGAACGACGTGAACAGAAAAAACCTGATCCAAAAGTCCCTCCGAAGACATCGGAACAACTACCCAGGGAGACCGATGAGCAGCGGCAAAAGCGAAGGGCGGTCAGCAAAGCGCAGATCGCCGAAATGCGGAAGATACTGGGGATGAGGCCGCCAACAGGAAATCAACATGTTACAGATGAAAGTTAATCCAGATAGGGTGGTCCCCCGTGGGGACACTTCGATGAGCATGGCAACCGTCAGCAAAGGTGTCGAATATCGACACTGTAAATCAGACTGTTACAGGCGAAAGTTAATCCAGATAGGGTGCTCACCAGGTGGGGCACTTCGATATGGCACACACAGGTGTCGAATATCGACACCCCACGTGGTCCCGCATCAGTGTGCACACAATAAACACTTCAGGCACCGAGTAATACCTTCGGGCGGAGCCCAGCTAAAAACAACAACGTTACGAGAAGGGATTGTTGCTTGGCTGTGCCCTGAGGACATGGGCTCAATAGCGCCATGCATGCAGACGATCCCATTCCTCACCAAACGGACCAGAATCTTGTCGAGCGATCCAGGCCGCCTTCGACGCCGGGTGCACTCCATGGCCAGGTCTGGTTAACAATCCAGACAAACCAGGCACAGCAACTCATTCACGGTCGCACCGGGTCGCCCGATAAACCCACGATCATCGGACTGGTCGGCTTTGCCAATCGTTTGCGGGTGATCTGGCAGGCGGCGCGCAATGATGATCCTTATGCGGACTGGTGGCTCATCAAGGTCCATGAGGCCATTGAGGTTGCCGGAACCTATCTCGGTCACCAGCAAGCGGACCTGGTCAAACAACTGGAACAGATGCCCGCCATGGAAGTGAGCATTGCGGCCTCTCAGCGCCCTTGCCGAGTGCACCTGCAATTTGCCAACCCGTACGCCTACCGAGGCGCTCAGCTGCTGGCCGAGTACGACCGATTGGTCTGCACGGCATTGACGGCCTGTCATATCGGGTTGTTGGATACCGAGACCCGCGTACACGTCCAGCAGGCCTGCGCACGCAAGCTCCGCGCACTCTTCATGCTCCCCCAAAACTACCGGCTCCTGAAGATCGATCGGGAATCCGTGCGCAGGCAAACAGGCCGAAGTCACGAGGCCCGCCAGATCATGGGCGAGGTGCCCGACGATATCCTGAGTGGTGAACACCAGGCGCCCCTGGTGCCGCGCAAGGTGAAATTTCCATCGGGGTTTGCCGGACACGTGAAGTTGCGTCCCGGATCACCCGTGTCTGATACGACGCTCGCTGAAGACAAAAACGACGACGGCTAGTGTATTGGGTTTTCACTGGTATGCACCCGGTTCCTCCCCATAATTCTGTCTCAGATCCTGTGATGACGTGGCCGCAAGTCCATGGCTAAGGCGAAACCCGCGCATCGGGTGGTATTGCAGCTCGACCCGCGCATTGCACTGGAGGCGATCATTCTGAACCGGCTGGAACGCATTCCAACAACCCGTCGGCAAGAGTGGCTACGCGGACTGCTGGTGCAAGGGTTTCGTTCCGAGTGTCAGGCACTGCGCGGTGTACCGGATGATGCAAAAGGTCGCCCGACAATAGCATTCAAAACCCGGATGACGGGTGAGGCGCCAAAGACCATCAGCCTTCGAGCGCCGGAACCTGCTGTGGTGAAGGGTAAGCCCTCGCAAGCCAATGCGGCCAGCAAACCCTTCGCCGCCCTGGGCAAAGTGATCGGTTAGGACGGAACAGCTTTTTGCTCATAACCAACGAACCAGAGGACTCGAACCACATGACCCATTCTTCCTCCATGACCCCCATCCCGGTTGGCCTCGATGATGGCTATGCCTACACCAAACTGGCCCTCCCGGATGGACGTCTGATCATCATTCCCTCACGTGCCAGGGTGGGGCAGTCCGGTGTGACCTGGATTGACCAGGCCGAGCAGCGCATCTTCGAATACGAGACGGAGGAGGCGGTGTACTCGGTCGGTGCTGTGGATGGTGCACCGACGCATTTCGAGGGTTATCCGTGGTCCGGGCTTAACCGGGTCATCGTACAACACGCTCTACAACAAGCCGGCTTGGCAGGACGCGCCGTGCATGCGGTTTCAGGCCTGCCCGTCAGCGCGTTTTACCGAAAGAGCGGCGAACACCGGCAGGAAACCATTGCCAGGAAGCGCGACAGCTTGAGGCAGGCGGTTCATCCGCAATCGGATAGCCTGCCGGCGGGCATCGCCTTCCACGGAGTGATCCCGGAGGCGCTGGCCGCCTGGTATGACTACGTGATCATCGACCAGGGTGATGGTGTCACCCTGGATGCGGATCGTGTATCCGTGCCGGTGGCCATCGTCGATATCGGTGGCCGAACCACCGATTACGTGGTGGTAAAGGACCAGGGCATCCTGCATGCCTCGTCCGGTTCCCTGCAGTGCGGGATGTTGAACGTGAAACATCAGGTAGCCAATGGCATCCAGGAACGCTTCGATCTGGAGAGCCTGAGTGAGCAGCTCGTTGCCCACGCGGTCGAGCACAAGGTCGTGCGCCTGCAGGGTAAAGACCATGACGTGGCGGAACTGGTCGAGGTTGCCATGCGCGAGGTCGTCGAGCGCATTTTCGCAGAGACCCGCCGGCAGCTGGGGCTTGGCGTGGAACTGGATCGCGTGCTGTTCGTCGGCGGCGGGACCGTCGCGCTGGCTGCACATATCGCCAACTGGTTTCCGCATCAGGCGATCGCCGAAAATCCGGCCTTCGCCAATGCCCGTGGCATGCTCAAGTACCTGCGCTATGTCTGCGAGGCCTCCGATGCGGCCTGAGTGTAGAAGAACTACCAGTTTTATCCGTCGTCACTGCGGCTCAGTGGCAATCGAGGCACCCTCGGGCCGTGCAACCGGTGCACAGCGTCAATTTCTCAAGAAATTAACGTCGGTCCATCTTCAAGGGAATGAAACACGTTTTCATTCCAATCACCCTGCCGGGCAAGCATTCCCGTCAGGGACCTGCTTGCTCCGGTTTTTTAATCCTTAAGGAGAAAGCGCTATGTCAACGAACGAAACCAGGAAATATTTCGATCTTCACACCACCGGTATCGGTTATCTCAACCGTGTCCGGGAAGTGACACCCAAGGAAGGTACGCCGTTTCTGAGTGTCACCATCGCAGCCCTCCGGGGCAGCGTCGACAACGCCCAGTACACGCATTTCGAGTGTCACGTGTCCGGCAAGCAGGCGCAGCAACTTGTGCGTCAGCTCAAGCCGGCCGTCGAGGGCAATTCGAAGGTACTGATCGGCTTCACGCTCAGTGATCTGTATGCCGAGTCCTTCACCTTCAAGAGCGGTGACAAGGCCGGCGAGACCGGTATCAGTCTGAAGGCCCGCCTGTTGCGCATTGCATGGGCCAAGGTCGACGGACAACCGTTCTACACCGCGCAAGATAACGCGGCGTAACTCAACCACCGGCCGGGTAACCCAGTTACCCGGCCACCTTCCTACCCATCGGGGGATCATTCCCCGAGGGACTGGTCTCCCCTTATTTTGAGGAGATCAGTCATGAAGAAAGAGAATGTAGTCAATGTAACGGAGGTGGATGACCGGTTCACGGGTCTGAAGCCATCAGAGCTGAACGAACAGGAGAAGCAGGCGGTCGTGACACTGGCAATGAAGGTGTTGGCAATCAAGTTCCGCGCCGGGCGTGCCTTGAGCAGTCCGGAGGAAACGCGAAGCTATCTGCGGTTGAAGCTGGCCGGTTACCGTAACGAGGTGTTCGGTAGCCTGTTCCTCGACAACCGGCACCGCGTCATCGCAGTGCGCGAACTGTTCCAGGGCACCATCGACGGCGCGTCGGTCCATCCACGGGTCGTCGTGCAACAGGCCCTGGAGGTGAATGCGGCCGCCATGGTCTTTTTCCACAACCACCCATCGGGTGTCGCGGAGCCCAGCCGTGCGGATGAAATGCTCACCCGCCGGTTGAGCGAGGCACTGGCACTGGTTGACGTGCGCGTGCTGGATCACTTCGTGGTCTCGGGCGGCGAAAGCGTCTCTTTCGCTGAACGTGGACTTATCTGACCGTTCTTTCTTTTCACAAACCCTGCCGGGGAAGACTCTTCTTCCCCGACAGGGAAGGAGGTGTGACCCGGTGCTTATCCATCAAAGGAGAAACACTATGTCCAACACTTCAAATGAACAATCCGCCGAATCGTTTTTCGGTAAGGTCATTTCAACGTATACCCGTGCTCAAGCGATTGAGGATGGTGTGTTGATCGACCCGGGATCCATGGCCAAGGAGGCCGGTTTTAAATGGCCCGTTGCTTTAACTGCCGATGCCTGGGCCGATTGTGTGGCCTGGACCGAGGACGACTGTCAGTCAACAGGTTCATCAGGACGAATCAGGAAGACTTTGGGATGTGTTGTATATGGCCTCCCATGCCATTCGGACCAGCAAACGTTCCGGTGACCGGCTGTTGTTCCAGCTCTACCGGGTGCCGCGTGATGGGCATTCGACAGAAGCGGTGCTTGTTACATTGAAACTGATTGTCGGGCCGGGTGATTCCGGGGAGCCGGTGATCACCATCTTGCTACCACACGAGGATTAAACTTTGCTCACTGGAGCACATCAATGACCTGGAAATTCACCAATGGCCACCGGGGAGATCCTCTCCCTGGTGAGCGTTGGACTCTTCGACACATCAACTACAGGGAGATCATTATGAAATATGTTGTTCAATGCACTACGCCTTACGTGGAGCGGTTCATGGTCGGCATCGAGGCCGCCAGTCCGGACGAAGCTTTATTCAAGAAGTTCTGCAGAGTCCAGATTGTGCGTCCAGGGCGACATCATGCAGGGAAATTTCGATGATCGTCTGCGGGATCGATAACTTGTCGAGGGGGACGACAGCCTGGTCCCACAAATGCCAGGAGCTGAAATTTCGCGGTGAACTGGCCGGAACCGAAGGGATAGTCAACACGGGTAACCGACTGCATACTTGCGAATGTTCTGGCGGGAACAGTTGAGGATCTCGGCAACATCGGTGAGTCCAACCAGATCCGGTTTTGCTTCGACCAGGCTGGCACCCGGGATGGCTTTCATCACATCGCGGATCGCAGATTCGACAGCGTTGGTTGCTGAATCGGCATCGCGGTTGAACTCCAGCGAAATCGTGCCGGGGATGCCCGTGCCCGCAACGGCATCGTCACAGCCAGCCTCGAACAGCGCATCAAGATGCTGCACGGGATCGTCCTGCGTGCCGGGCAGTGTAAATGTCAGTGTAAATTCGTATTCATTCATCTCGTTCACCCGCTTGGTGTATACATCCATCGACCTTCCTTCGTAGTTGCCGGGTGTGACGTCCTGGATCCTTTGGCGTGCTCCAGACAGACATTTGGCAAAATTGACCGCAGCGACATTCCTGGTCGTGATGCGGACAGCGCAACAGGCCCCAGGCGTGTCCACTGCATTTGATCACCCGCCATCCTTGCGTCTCTGCATAACAGACCGTTGCTTCGATTTCCTTGTCAGGGTGTTTCTTCCTCACGTTTCCACCATTTACGATAGTTGATACAAGAAAGGTTGTCAAGTGACAACCTTTAGCTGTGCTGGGTCAATCGATGTCAGCTGTCCACCGAGTCCCCAGGCCTTGCCCGCCACGGCAACGCGAGCCTCAAACTCGCGTGCCAAGGGCGGGGCCGCGTTCAGCGGCGCCTGTGGACCCCGGTGGGCAGGTGATTCCCGTCCCGACGGCTGCATCAAGCCATCGATAGCGCATGCGCTGTGACAGGCTATCGCCTGGCGCTGGGCATGCCTGTACCGAAGGCGCCCTCGTCACTAGTCAGCGAAGCGGGGTAGTGACGAGGGCGGCAATCCCATTAACGGCGCGGGCTTGCGATTGGATTTCGAGGTTACAGCGGGATTTCGTGTTCTTATACTGCGCCCTCGATCGATTTTAACCGTGGCCACTGCGTGTACTAGTGGCGATTGAGCGCATTCGGGTCCTGTGACGCGCAACGGCTGTAAGCCGTGGACCCATCTTCCAAACCGAACCGATCATGGGATCGGTTCATCCTCGCAGGCACCCGCCTGCATTCACTCGACGAACCGAGACGACCGCCTCTGGCGGTGCCGTTGACGTTCATCTTCCATTAACCGCGGACGTGTCCGCACATTTGAAAGGAGGTGTTGTATGGAACCACCCTGAAAGAAGGCCCGTGAGGGCATGTTGGCCAGCGCTGGGCCATTACCCGAAAGGGAAAAACAGTGTTGCCTGAGACCAGGCATATTCAGGTCGTAGGGGAGTGGTGTCCCACGGTCGTATCGCGCAAGCGGACCTCGGTAGCTTCTGTTGCCAGGTGACCATTAACACTGATCAATTGGAGATGACACCGTGAGAGATCTGAACTACCAACTCAAACAACTCTGTCACCGCAATCGGGATGGCAGTTATGCAACGCAAGCCAAGCGGATGGATCACTTGATGCTGATCGCGAATCAATTATATGACTTGGGGTTTCGTGGAATGAAACCACGGTCATTGAAGCAAAAGCATGTCGATGCGCTGGTCAAGGGCTGGCTACATCAGGAACTGGCTGTTGGAACGATCAAGAACCGGATGGCAGTACTGCGCTGGTGGGCGGAGAAAGCGGACAGGCGCAGTGTCGTGGCCCGGTCCAACGACTACTACGGGATTCCAGACAGACAGTTTGTAACCAATACATCAAAAGCAAAGGAGGTGAGTACGCAGGATCTGGAAAGGATCAGTGATCCGTACGTGCGGCTGAGTCTCGAGCTGCAGCAGGCCTTCGGTCTGCGCCGGGAGGAGGCCATCAAGTTCAGCCCTGGCTTCGCGGATCGTGGGGATCACATCACGCTGAAGTCCACCTGGACCAAGGGCGGAAAGGAACGTGATGTTCCGGTACGCACGGATGAACAACGCGAGGTGCTGAAGCGGGTTCACCAGCTGGCGGGCAATGGCTCGTTGATCCCGGGCGATCGTAATTATGTCCAGCAACTGCGTGTCTATGAACGACAGACGAGTAGTGCCGGGTTATCGAAGCTACATGGCTTGAGGCATGCCTATGCACAGGCCCGATATGAAGAACTCACCGGATGGAAGGCGCCGGCCGCTGGCGGGCCTGTGTCCAGGGTGCTAAGTCCGGGCCAGAAGGTGATGGATCGCCATGCGCGCAAGACCATCAGTCACGAGCTAGGCCACATCCGCGAGCAGATTACGAGCGTGTACGTTGGAAGATAATGGGTACACAGGAAACGGCGCAGCGCGTTGGATGGATTTCCCATTCCCTGTGCGACGGCGCTTCGTAATGATGCGGGCTCTGGTTGCACAAAAAGCCCCGAGGCCCAATCCATCATGAAACGATCCATCTTTCATCCAACCCATCCGGTTGCCGCGAGCGCGATCTGTCTCGCCGGCTTCTGTGCCGTGGCCAGCGTGAACCTGCCGGCGAGCGATATCCAGGTGGGTCGCTACTCGCTGTTTGCCGCCACCCCGACCGAAGCGCAGGCCGATCCACTGCAGGCGACCATCACGGTGCAGTTTCCGGAGTCTGTTCGGACCGTGGGCGAAGCCGTTCGACATCTTCTGCAACAGAGTGGCTATCGCCTGGCGGAGCCCGAAGCCACGGGACCGGAATCGGCGTACCTGATGGCATTGGCACTGCCTGCCGTGCAGCGAAGCCTGGGACCCATGACCTTGAAACGGGCGCTGGAAATCTTGGCCGGGCCAGCGTTCCGTCTGGTTGAAGATCCGGTTCACCGCCTGATCGCTTTTGAACGCTGTGTCATGGAGTGGCAGGCAGCCAACCACCTGGTATCACCGCAGAGGTAACTCCTATGGAAATTGTTCTTGGCATTCTATTGCTTTTCGGCGCCTTCACACTCGGTACCATCACGTCCGACAGCACCGACCACGAGGCACACACTACACGCATTGAATCTGATGAAGCGGGCCAGCATTCGCAGACCGTCACTGCCAGCACCCTACAGAAATGTCAGGCAAGCGGGCCTGGCCGTCACTATCGGGACCTGACAGTCCCCATCGCACAACCGGTGGTTCAACAGCCAACGCAGACGGATGACGATGAGGATGACAACTGGCATGAGTAGTCGGTTTCGTTTCACCGCAGTGGGGTTGGTCCTCGCGATGTCGGTACCGGTATATGCCGGCAATGTAGCGAGCACACTGACAACCGAAACTGGAAAGGAGACATCGACCAGTGAAAGGAGTGTCCTGTCAGAATCGGAACGAGCCCGTGCGCGTACCTGGAACCTGTCGGAGACAGAATGGCAACGCTACCGGCAGTTGATGCAAGGGATTCGTGGCAGTATCAGTCCCGAGACGATCTCGCCGATCGAGGTGCTCGGTATCCATGCGCGGGATGAGGCAGAGCGCCAGCGGTATGCAGACGCCTGGGCGCGCGCCATGCACGAGGACGTGGACCGTATTCTCGCGTTTCAGCGCGCCTATGATGCAGCAGGCAAACGCCTGTATCCGAATGAGCCGCTGATCGATGTCGGCCAGCTACCGGTAAAGGCAGAAGCGACCAGCGTGTTTCAATCCACCGACCGCCTGTTGTTTTTCGCCCGACCCGCGTGTCCAGTCTGTGATGTGCTGATGAACAAGTTGTTAAAAAGAATCGATGAGGTCAGTGGACTCGACATCTACCTTTTGGGCCTGGCGCCGGGTGATGATGCGGCGGTTCGGGCATGGGCGTCGACTCACCGGATCGATCCCGAATGGGTGCGCAGTCGGCGGGTCACCCTCAATCATGACGCCGGGGCACTGGACACACTGACAAGCGGGCAGGGCGACGTGCCCTATGTACTGCGCCGTCGGGGAGAGGACCTGTCGCCGCTCCGGGCCTCGGATCTTTAGACGATGGCCCGGTTGAAACACCATGAGGTCTGGCTGATCGTACTTGCCTGCCTGGTCTCTCCCGGCGCGGGCTGGAGCGCTGAAGCGGTGCCGGTGGGCTACCGGATCTATCGCCTCGGAGAGGGCAGTATTCCCTCTGCCATCTTGTACGCCGTTGCCCTGACCGAGAGTGGTAAACAGGTGGCCTAAAAACCGATGGTGTGTACCGGCCCTGGCCGTGGACCTTGAACGTTGCAGGCCGAGGTTACTACTTCGATTCCCGGCTCGAGGCCTGGCAGGCATTGACGGGTGGCTTGGATCGGGCAAACGCTCCATCGATATCGGCCTGATGCAGGTCAATTGGCGCTACCACCAGGAGCGGCTGGGCACCCCGTGGCAGGCACTCGATCCCTATCACAACCTGCGTGTCGGTGCGGAGATTCTGCAAGAGTGTTACACAACCCGGCACGACTGGTGGGCCAGTGTGGGTTGTTACCACGCACCGGCGAATCCGGAACGCGCCGACCAGTACCGTCGCCGTGTTCTCTCCCGTTGGCAACGGATCGAGCGTGCGGGGTAGTGTGATGGGGCTTTTCAGTTTCCATTGGGGTATGACCATCGCCTGCCTGTGGATGCCTGTTATGGCGCAAGCCGAACTTACTGTGATCTATGACAGTGGCCATACACAGCCCATCGCACCGTTTCTCGAGGCCTTTGCATCGGTCGATGAAAGTCCGCAGCAAAGTCCAATTCCCACAAAGCCGCCACTCGGTGCGGCCGACCCCCAAGCCTGGCTGCCCATTCAATCACCCGGCCTGACACCGGGGCCGGTGCAACCAAGGTCGCATGACCGACCGTTCGCACGGCCCTTCTTCCTGATCGGTTCCGATGCGCGTTCCCGGCAATGGTTGCAGGATCACCGGGATCGGCTCAAGGCAATCGGTGCCGTGGGCATGCTGGTGCAGGCCGACACCCTGGACGATTTACGCACCATCGCCGAATTGGCCGATGGCCTGTCCATCCTGCCGGCATCGGCAAGCGATATCGCGAAAGCCCTGGGGATCTCGCATTACCCCGTATTGATCTCCACTCACGCCATCGAACAGTGAGCACGCATCCCATCGAGGCCCTGCTGCGACCGCCGGTCGAGCTCTGGTCGGCGCTGGTGGCATTTGCTACCGCCACCATTGCCGTGCTGGCGCCCTGGGCCTTGATGATGCCGCCGGGTGTTGCCTACGCAGCCGGTGCTGCGCTGACGGTCCTTGGGTGGGTGCGTGGCCGGCAGGCCTGGCGGGTGCTGCGCTACCAGCGCAACATGCGCCGGCTGCCCACCTACAGGCTGCGATCCGACAAGATCCCGCTCAGCCGCCGCAAACTCTTTCTGGGCCGCGGCTTCCGCTGGACCCAGCAGCACACCCAGCGCCTGCGCGACACCATTCGACCCGAAGTCCAGCAGTACGTGCAACCGGGTGCCCTCTATCAATGGGCACGCCGCAAGGAAGTGGCCTGGGAATCCGTGCCGGTCCTGAGCCTGCTGGCGCGTGTGCTTCGAATACGAGCCTGGTGGAATCCGTTGGCGCCATTACCTGCCGTCGGCGGCAAGCCGGCACTGCATGCGGTCGAACCGGACGAACAGGCGGTGTGGATGGACATTGGCGAGCGGGTGGGGCACACCCTGGTGCTGGGCACCACCCGGGTCGGCAAGACGCGACTGGCCGAGATCCTCATCACCCAGGACATCCGGCGCGGGGATGTGGTGATCGTCTTCGACCCCAAGGGCGATGCCGGCCTGTTGAAACGGATATACGCCGAGGCCAAAAGGGCGGGAAGGGCCAAGGACTTCTATATGTTCCATCTCGGGTTTCCGCAGGTCTCGGCCCGCTACAACGCCATCGGCAATTTCTCGCGTATCACCGAAGTCGCCACGCGCATCGCCAATCAGCTCCCCAGCGAAGGCAACTCGGCCGCCTTCAAGGAATTCGCCTGGCGTTTCGTCAACATCATTGCCAGAGCGCTCGTGGCCCTGGGCCGTCGCCCGGACTATCAGCAGGTCCGGCGCTACATCAATGACATCGAGCCCTTGTTCATGGAATACACCCGCGCCCACCTGGAACAGCACGGTGCAGAGGATTGGAAGGCACAGGTAGACGAACTGGCGGGTAAGATCAGTGAGCGCAACCTGCCGGCCGCACTGCGCGGTCGCAATAGCGAGGCCATTGCCCTGATGCGGCACCTGCAGACGCAGGACCTCTATGATCCGGTCCTCGATGGGCTGGTGTCGGCCTTCAAATACGACAAGACCTACTTCGACAAGATCGTCAGCTCCGTCGGCCCCCTGATGGAGAAGCTCACCACCGGCAATATCGCGGAACTCATTTCACCGGACTATCTGGATGAGGACGATACCCGGCCCATCTTCGAGTGGATGGAAGTGATCCGCCGCAAAGGTATCGTCTACGTGGGGCTGGATGCCCTGACCGATACGACGGTGGCCAGTGCGGTCGGCAATTCCATGTTCGCGGACCTGGTATCGGTCGCCGGGCACATCTACAAGCACGGCGTGTCCGGTGAGCCCACCGAGTCACCGCCAACAATCTCCATGCACGCCGATGAGTTCAACGAACTGATTGGCGATGAGTTCATTCCACTACTGAACAAGGCGGGCGGGGCCGGGTTTCAGGTCACCGCCTACACCCAGACCTGGTCGGACGTGGAGGCACGCCTCGGCAACCGGGCCAAGGCGGGGCAGGTGGCCGGTAACTTCAATACCCTGATCATGCTCCGGGTCAAGGAACTGGCCACGGCCGAGATGCTCACGGAGCAGCTCCCGAGGGTCGAGGTCTTCACCCTGATGAGTGTCTCCGGTGTAGACGATTCGTCAGAACCCGGCTCGGGTGTCGACTTCAAGTCGCGCAACGAGGACCGCATCAGTGTCTCGGAAGTGCCGTTGCTCACACCGGCTGAACTGATCACGCTGCCCAAGGGGCAGGCCTTTGCGCTGCTGGAGGGCGGTCAGCTCTGGAAGATCCGTATGCCCTTGCCGGTAACAGACACGGACATGCCGGAAACGCTCACCGAGATGGCTAACGAGATGGAACGCACCTACATCACCAATGATCACTGGTATCGGGTACAGGAACCCTGGTGGTCGGCAGTAGCAGATGTCACCGAACCGGCAATAAACACAGAGCCCTCGGATGGCTGAATCCGTAGCCGATCCGCGCCGCCGGGTCGTACAGGAAGGGCTGCTCTCGAAAAGCCTGACAGCGATTGCCAAAATCATACAATGGTTGTTGCTCTCGCTCTTGTTTTCAATCCTCATCGAATGGGCCGGCATGGTGCTTTGGTGGCCGGATGAAGGCCTTGAGCACAGCCGCACCATGCTTGCCAAGGAGATCAGCTATCTCGATACCGACTTCAGGCGCAGCGTCGTGACCTCCGACCCGGCACGGTTCGCGAAACGGTTTGCCGATAACACCTATCATTACTTGTTCGAGGTGACGCGGTTCGTGGACTTCATCCGTTGGGTCTCACCGCCACCGGCGGTGAACGAACAAGGACTCAGGGTTACCCTGCACAAGATTTACCACCCCATGGCGGAATTCGTAATCGCGATGATGCAGGTCACCCAGGTGTTCTCGGTGCGCATGGCGATCCTCACCCTGGCGATGCCGATCTTCCTGCTGTTCAGCCTGGTCGCCCTCGTTGATGGGTTGGTGCAGCGCGACCTGCGTCGATGGGGTGGGGGCCGTGAGAGTTCGTTCGTCTACCACTATGCGAAGAAAGCGGCGTTGCCGTTGGTGGTGATTACATGGGTCGTGTATCTGGCCCTGCCATTCAGCCTGCATCCGTCTTTTATTGTATTGCCCTTTGCTGCCATGTTCGCGCTGACGGTGGCGGTCACGGCAAGTACATTTAAGAAGTACCTCTAATCAAGTATACAAGTGCCACTCAATGCTGAAGACATTAAATGGGGTGGCGAAAACAAGATCTGATTTCAGTAATACGAAAAATACGTATTTGGATGACAGCAAAATCAGACTTTTCTTACAGACATCCGCTCAGTAACTCTGTAGTCTCATTTCCGCACCTGAGCGACCAAGGCCCTATGGCCGGGAATTGTCAGCGATTCGACCGAGGCGAGAAAGCCGGGAATTGTTGGGGAAGGTGCACTTCTTAAGGGCAACTTTCGGTAAGAGTTGCCGTTCCCCTCGGCAGAGAAAACCCGCTGATGCGGGGTTCCTAATAGAGAAAAACACCAGTACGAAAATCGTGAAAACCAGCAGGAAACGTTCCGCATCGAAACCGTTTACCGTGCGCGTGCCTGCCTGCACCAGGGGACGGTACAGGCTTTGCAGGGTCACGGCAGTCCAGGGTAGTACACCGGCCATGAATACCGGGATAAAATACCACCACGGTGCGGTGCGCTCATGGACCTCCGAGGTGTAGCGTACGAAATGTTCATGGATAAAAAAGAACTGTGCGAATTCCGGATTGGCAAGACTGACGGCTATAAACCAGGGAGCCGTAATCAACAGGAACAGCAATAATCCCTTGAGGATGTGCAGATGCTTCCACAGTGCCCAGTCGCGTTGCCAGATGCTGTAGAACAAAACGGTGCCTGCCGGCAGCACCAGCGCAACCAGACCCTTGGTCAGCATTGCAAGAGCCAGTGATGCCCAGCCCACCAGCATCCAGCGGCGCAACCTGGCAGGGTCCTCGCGCCGACTCTGGGCCAGTACCAAGCTGCCAACCCCGATAGCAACGAATACCGACAGCGCCATGTCGAGCGACAGCATGTGACCGATGCCAACATACAATAATCCGCTAGCGGTTATGAGGAAGGCATAGAAACCCGCCGTTTGTCCATACAGTCGCAGGCCAAGGTAGCCCGCCCAGAGCGCCCCCAGAAAACCGATCAGCGCCGGCCACAGGCGTGCCGTCAAGTTGCTCTCACCAAACAGGGTATAGCAAGTAGCAGTCGCCCAGTATTGCAGTACCGGCTTTTCGAAATACTTGAAGCCGTTCAGACGAGGGGTCAACCAGTCACCGCTGGCGACCATTTCTCGTGGTATCTCGGCATAGCGGCCCTCATCCGGATCGATCAGGTCGCGGTATCCCAGTAAGGAGAACCAGATAATCGCAATAATAACTGTAACAAGAAGAATTAACTGCCTACTTAACACGCGTTCCCCATACTGTTATGCCCCTCAGGCCGAGCCGGCAGTATAGCGTTTCCATCGAGGTGCTGATCCAGTTTTCCGAAACCGGTGACGGGCTCGACCGGTAACTCACTCCGGCAAGGCGTACGGTGTGTGGTTGGACAGTGTCTGCAAGATCGCATAAGAAAGGCTTGTCAGTCGGCATCCGGTCCAGTTCCTGCAGCGCCCTGTTGAACATATCTTCGTCCGACACGCCCCAGGTAGGATCAATAAAAATCGGATCCCTGAAGTCATCGCGCCCGATGAAATTCGACATGCCCTGGCTGCGAAAAAAGCCCTGCTGGTTGTCCCAGGAAAAGTGGCCATTGTAGATGTAGATATCATTGAAACGCCGATGATTGAGCAGTACCGGCAGGCCGGAAAACAGGTTCTGGCCCTCGGGTTGCTGCATCAGGTATTCATAACCGGGCAGGTTCGGAAAGCACGCGACCGTTGCAAACATACCCTGGTGCGTGTGGGTACCGTTGGAGAAAAAACGGTCAAACAGCAGTCCCCTGGGCGGCCAGCTTGTCAAATTCCGGGGTAATACCCTGGTCGTTGCCGAACGCGCCGACGAACTCACCGGAAAAGCTTTCCATCATGATGAGCACGATATTCCGCGGCGGTGCCGGCAGGCGATTGACCGGCGTATGACGTCGCAGCAGGACATACTGTTCCGGCTCCAGTAATTCATCCTGCGGTGTCAGCAGCATATCCCGGACAAGGGTCACGGCAGTACTCCGTCGGTAGCGCGGTCAACCACTTGCTGGCCTGCTCCTGCTGGTTATTCATCGCGGCCTTTGACAAGGGTATAGGTGCCATTAAGTGCCAGGTGATTGGCAAACAGATGCTGGCTGTGAAACGCGTCCCCCCAGCGCAGTGGTGGACCGCTACGCAAAGTGCCACGTCCGCCCCAGACGGCCAGGAACACCATGAGTATAAAAACAGGCAGTCGCGATGCCGCACGATAACCTTGCTGTGGCTTTTTAGGCGTCAGCCGATCGAGCCACCGCAGGCCGGAAAAATACAGCAGCCACAGCGCCAGCCATAACAGCAGGTAGCGCACCACGGGGAATCCGTGCCAGATCATGCTGGATACCGTGGCCGGGTCCTCTACCAGGTAGTGCAGAGCGATACTGTTCAACCGGGTATGGAACTCGCGGTAGAACTCCAGCTCTGCCACACCCGCAAACAGTGTCACGGCCGCACAGGTCCCAGAGCCAAACGAGCGCCAGTTTGCGCGTTCCCAGTCCGTTGGGCAGCAACAGCGCCAGCAATAACGGTGCAGCTAGAATGGAGGTAATAATCAGGTCGAAACGCAGACCGACCAGAAATGAACGCGCCAGGTCCGTGAGCGGGATGCCCCCTGCCAGGTCGGGATTGACGAGGATCAGGATGCCGCGCAGGATGGCCAGCATGCCGACGTACAGCAGGGCATAACCCAGAATAAAGAGACTGTCGGCGAGCAGCGGATCCAGGCCCGGCCTTTCAGGGGATTGATGTTTCATCGCGCGGCAGTATTGCAGATACAAGCTGCAAGCTGCAATAACCTGTTAGATATGGCTAACTCGTGCTCAATACAGGCTTGCCTGATGACGATCCGGAACAGTACCTAACCCGCGGCTTCAGATTCTTCCTCTGGCGTTTCTTCCGCCAGATCTTCATATCCGAGAAGATGCAGTTCCTGTTTGCGGGCTGCCATGCCGTCCTCATAG